>JBFWXB010000053.1:0-28595 GCA_050187875.1 Variibacter sp. | reverse complement strand
AAAAACGCACAATCCCCGACACTTGGCGTCACATCGGTGATCTCGTCGCCGCAATCGAACCCCACGAATGCAGCAACTACTTCGCCAACGCCGGATATGCTTCCGTCAAAATGTGAAAGACTCTAGCTGATGCGCTTGAGGCCTTTCTTGTATTGCTCCGCGCGCTTCACGTACCAGTCGGAGCCGTGCCGGATGCCCGCGAGTCCCTTCTCGTCGAGGGTGCGCACCGCGCGCGCGGGCGAGCCGACGATCAGCGAATTGTCGGGAAAGGTCTTGCCTTCGGTCACTAGCGCGCCGGCGCCGACCAAGCAGTTTTCGCCGATGCGCGCGCCGTTGAGGATGATCGCGCCCATGCCGACGAGACTGCCGGCGCCGATCGTGCAGCCATGCAGCACCACATTGTGCCCGATGGTGCAGCGCGGGCCGATCGTGAGTGGAAACCCGGGATCGACATGGAATGTGCAGTTCTCCTGCACGTTCGAACGCTCCCCGACTTCGATCCATTCGTTGTCGCCGCGCAGCACGCTGCCGAACCAGACGCTGGCGTCGGTGAGAAGACGCACCTTACCGATGATGACCGCGGTGTCGGCGACGTAGTAGCGGTCGTCGGCGGGAAGTTTCGGTTGCTGGCCGTCAAGCTCATAGATGGGCATTCTGCTTTGCGCTCCTGTGGCGGAGCATCACGGATACTCCGGTATTGATGTTCGATGCGCGGCCGGCGGCGCCGCGAAGCGCGCGACCTTGCCACGGGCCCGGCGGATTGGCGAGGAGATCAGGCGGCGAGCAGACCCAGCGCCTGCAGCCCCATCACGACGACCGTGCCGGACATCAGGCTCCAGAAGCCCGCGACGATCGTCGCGATGGCGACAAGCTCGGCGCGCCGCTCGGGGACGCTGCGGTTGCGGATGGTGTTGCGCACGATGATGAAGGGCGCGCCGAAGATGATCAGCGGCACGGCCGTGAGCGCGGTTGCGCGCGCCGCGCTGTTGCAAAGGCGAAAACTCAATGGCCGCGCCGTGAGCAATTGATAAGCGCTCGCGATCACCCCCGCCGACGCAAAGCCAATGGCCAGCGACAGCACATTCTGCACAAACACGATCGACATGACGCCTCGGCGGAAATTCCGGCGGCATATTGCGCAGGAGCTTCGCCGGCCGCCAGCTTATCCTTAAGAAAGGGTAAACGCCGCGCCGGCATCGCCAATTCGTTAACTGTGATGGGTGTTTGATGGCAGCCGATTCGACGCGCGTCCGGGGCAAGGAATGGGACGAAGGGCCGCCAAGACACGTCTCGGCTCGAGGCATGTGAGTGTTGGGACGCTCGCTGGCATCACGGCGGCCGCGATCATGGGCGTGGCCGCCATCGGCTATGTAGCGTTCCTGCTGTGGCCGCGCTGGCTGGCAGCGCCGGCGGCAGACGCGCCCTCGCTTCCCGTCACCGTCGCCGGAATGCCGTTCAATGTGCCGCCCGCCGCCGTGCGCGTCGCCTTTCAGCGCAAGCCCGGGGCGCAGTCGCGTCTCGACCTCGCCTTCCATTGGCCGGACCTCTCGCCGCCGGACCCGGCAGAGAAGCCCAAGCCCTCGGCCGACAGCCGGGCGCCGGAGCAGATCTTCGTCAATATCGTCGGCAACGCCGGCACGCTCTCGCTCGACGAGCGGCTGCGCACGATTTATCCGCGATACACGAATAGCAAGCCCTTCAGCGGGCCCGCCGGGCTTGTCGGAATAGCCTTCCGCGACGGCACACCCTATCAGGGCGAAGACATCCTCTTCGACCCCGCGCACCCCGAACGCTTCCTCGTGCGTTGCACGCGCGACGCGACGAATGTGCCCGGCATCTGCCTTTACGAACGGCGCATGGGCGCCGCCGATGTCACCGCACGATTCCCGCGCGACTGGCTCGACAATTGGCCCGACGTCGCGAGCGGACTCGACAAATTGCTCGCGAGCCTGACACCGCCGATTTCTTGAATCGATGCGAACAGAGCACCAAGCTTCGCGTCATGCGCGGGCTTGACCCGCGCATCCATCATTCAAAATTCTTTCTGGAAAACGGATGGATCGCCGGGTCACGCCGCTTCGCGGCGGCCCGGCAATGACGAGCGATATGTGACCCGTCCCCGATAGCTTACTCAAGGTCGGTTTCCAGGATCGCCATCTGGAAATTGTAGGAACGATCGTCGTCCTCGTCATCGACGAACAGGACGCCGACGAATTCGTCACCGATATAGACCTCGGCGGAGTCGTCCTTCTTCGGACGCGGCACGACGCGGATCTTCGGGTTCGCAAAGAGGCGCTTGAGATAAGCGTCGAGCTTGCTGATTTCTTTGACGTCCAACGGGCGATCTCCTCAAGTTTTGGAAAGGGCCGCCATCGAATGAGAGCGGCCCGCGCGTTCTGATGAAGTGACGGTCAATCCAACTCGTCGGCCTTCGCCGCGAGATCGTGCAGCAACTGATCCATGCTACGCGCGGGCTCTGCGCAACCGGCCTCGCCGACGACACGCGCCGGAACGCCGGCCACCGTCACACGCGGCGGAACCGCCTTCAGCACGACGGAGCCGGCTGCGACACGCGCGCAAGCGCCGACTTCGATGTTGCCGAGGATCTTTGCGCCGGCGCCTATCAGCACGCCGCGCCGGATTTTCGGATGCCGGTCGCCGTCTTCCTTGCCGGTGCCGCCGAGCGTCACATCCTGCAGCATCGAGACGTCGTCATCGATCGCTGCCGTCTCGCCAACGACGAGCCCGGTCGCATGATCGAGGAAGATACCGCGGCCAATGGGAACCGCGGGATGGATGTCGGTCTGGAAAACGACCGACGAACGGCTCTGCAGATAGAAGGCAAAATCCTGCCGCCCTTTGCCCCAGAGCCAATGCGCGAGCCGGTGCGTCTGGATGGCGTGGAAGCCCTTGAAGTAAAGCAGCGGCTCGATGCAGCGATCGGCGGCGGGGTCGCGGTCGATCGTTGCGGCGATGTCGGCGCGGAACAGGTCGGAGAGCGCCGGCACATCGCGCAGCGCCTCGGCATAAGCCTGACGGATCAGCTCACCGGACACGTCGGAGTGGTCGAGCCGCTCGGCCAGCCGATGCACCACCGCGGCTTCAAGCGTGTCGTGGTGCAGAACCGTCGAATAGATGAAGGTCGCCAGCTCCGGCTCGCGACGCACGATCTCCTCGGCTTCGGAGCGGATCTTCGCCCAGATCGGATCGACCGTATCGAGGGCGTTCTTCAAACGAGCCTGATGCTGAGCCATAGGGCACCTCGGAAGGATGCGGCGAATTGGGCGGCGCTTGTAGCACAAAACCGCTACCGCCGATCCAGCGGCAGCGCCATCTTTCCACTTAGGAGCGGGGGTGGCCGGATGCCACACCCTCCCCGCGCGATCCGACGTGATCGGCGAAGAAACCAAGGATGGCGTCGGAAAAGGCGTCGTTTTTGTCGCCCGCCACCATATGCCGGGCTCCCGCCACATCGACGAACTGGGCGTGGGGGACGAGATCAAGGAATTCCCGAACGTGCTCGTCGTTAACGAGTTCCGAGGCGCTGCCACGGACCAGCAGCACGGGAATCGTGAGGCCGCGCGCCGCGCGGGTCATGGCGCCTTCGAGCGTGGCGTCGTGATCACCGATGCCACGGCGCTCGAGGAACCGGGGATCCCAATGCCAGCGCCAGCGCCCGTCTTCGCCGAGGCGCAGGTTGCGCTGGAGCCCTTCGTTGGAGCGCGGCCGCGGTCGGTGCGGCAGATAGGCGGCGACCGCGGCCGCCGCTTCGTCGACCGAGGCGAAACCGTCGCGCGCATGGGCGCGCATAAAGCCACGGACCTTGGTCACGCCCTCGTTATCGACCCGTGGCGTAATATCGACAAGCACCAGCGCCGACAGCGGCGGCGGCTCGCGCTCCGACATGCCGAGCAGAAACAGACTCGACAGGCCACCGAGCGACGCGCCGATCGCGGCTGGACGGCAGCCGCCATGACGCACGGCGATTTGATCGGCGACGGCGCCGACATCGCCGGCGAAATCACGGAACTCGTAAGCGCCGTCGGGGTGCCAGTCGGAATCGCCGTGGCCGCGATGATCGATCGCGTAAGTGGTCCAGCCGGCGCTCGAGAGTTGTTCGGCGCTGCGCCGCCAGGCGTGGCGCGTCTGCCCAGCGCCGTGCAGGAAAAGAACGGGCGGACCGCCGCTCTCGAACACATCAGCAACCAGACGGTGACCATCGCCTCCCTTGAGGTCGATGGTCCGCGGCGAACGCGGCTTGGTCATGCGGGAACTGTCAGGGTCGTTGGTTGAGGAAGGAAACGACGCCGTTCTTATAGACCCGGTCGCCGACTGCAAGCATGTGATCGCGGTCGGGAATATCGAGGTTCTTCGCACCCGGGATCATCGCGGCGAGCTCCGGCCCCGATCCCGCGATGGCGTCGCGGGTCCCGACCGCGACCAGCATCGGCACCCGGATCGACGCCGCTTCCGCTTCCGTCATGGTCTGGCGTGAGCCGCGCAGGCAGGCAGCGAGCGCCGGCAGATCGGAGCGCGTCTGCTCCGCGAAGGCGCGGAACATCCGCCCCACGGGATCCTCGATCGCCTTGAGCGAGGGCGCTTCGAGATCGTCGGAGATCGTGTCGGAAAGGCCGACGCCGTTGACGAGCTTGACGCCGAGACCGCCGAGAATCGCGGAACGCACACGCTCGGGATGATCGAGCGCGAGGAAGGCGGCGATGCGCGCGCCCATCGAATAACCCATGACGTCGGCGCGCTCGATGCCGAGATGGTCGAGAAGCGCGAGAACATCGTCGCCCATCGTGCGCACATCGTAGGCGTCGGCATCATAGAGCTTGCCGGATTCCCCGTGCCCGCGATTGTCGAGCGCGATGACGCGCCGCCTCGCACGCGTCAGCGTCCCGAGCCAGCTCGGCTGCACCCAATTCACTTCCTTGTTCGAGGCAAAGCCGTGGATGAGCACGATCGGCTCGCCCTCGCCTTCGTCGATATAGGCGAGGTCCACCGGACCATGACGGAAGTGCAAAGACGCGTGCCGCGTGGCTGCGAGAGGAACCGGACTCAAATGAATTCTCCCAATCAGGCGGCGCGTGGCAATGCGGACAACGCCGCGCGCTTTCTGTGCGCAATGAATGACAAGGTCAAACGCTCGGCCGAACGCTTCAAGGCCGCGCAAGCGCCGATCAAAAGCATGACGGCCCAGACCATCCAGGACGCCATCTGGAACAGCGTCAAGCTGGCGAAGATGGCGCCGCGGCCCAGGAGCTTCAACACCGCACGTGTCTTAGGGCCTTTCGCGGCGGCGAGCTTCGCGAGCTTCTCCACATCTTTCGGCGCGTCGGCGAGCTTGAGCGCATCCATAGCCGCGCGCGTCCCGGCCTTGGCGTGGACCGTGCCGAGATTTTCGCCGACGCGCACGATGTCGCGCAGCTTCTCCGTCTTCACCGCGTCACGCACGAGGCGGACCGCCGTCGCAGGCTGCGTCCACGACGCGCCGTGAAGCAGACGGGTATCGACGACGTCGCGCGCCGAACGCACTAGCGCTTCGCCCAAGCGCGCCGAGATGCGTCCCGTCTTCACCGCCGCCTTCACGACAGACAATCCCGCGCGCGCCGGCGCCGCGCCGCCAAGCGTCGCATAGGTCGCGCCGGTGATCGCCAGCCCCGCACAGGCGAGCGCGAGCACGACGCGATCCGCCTCCTCGCCGCGCGCGACGTGCTGGCTCTGGCGCACCACGTCGCGGATGTCGCCGAAGACGAAGAGATCGCCCGTCACGGTGCCCGCGAGGCTTGCGCTGTCGTTGGGCTCGCCTGTCACGAAGCCCGAGGCGAAGCGCTGCGCGACGGAAACGACGCCCGACGCATTCGCGGCTTCCACCGCGGCACGCAGCGGCTCAGCGATCGCGACGTCGCGCTCGTCCGCGAGGGTGACAAAGCTCGCGGCCAAGTCGGCATCGCCATCCTGCAGCGCCGCCTTGATCTCCCGCTCCGCCGTCCGTGACGTCAACGCCGAGTCGAGCGCGACGTTGCTGATCGCCGCGGGATCGTCGCCCGCGGCCCAGAGGCGGGCAGCATGGAGACCGCCCGGAAACGCATAGGCTGCGGCGAGCGCCAGTAATCCCGCAGTCGCCAGCGTGAGCCGACCGAGAATCGTGTGCATCGGGGAAACTGCCCGCCTTCTGTCTCTTTTCGCGGCGAGGCTGTAGCGGCGAAATGCGGCCGCGGCTTGGCAGCGGCCATGTGAGCGCCGCACTTGCCGCAATGCCGCCGCCCGCGCTATGCAACCCTCCTGCGCGTGGCCTATGGTGCGGCCGCCGCGGAATCAGCGACCGGAATCCCCTTATGGCCGACCATGTCATCCCGCATTTCCACAATGATGCCGGCGTGCCGATGATCGAGATCGGCGCCCATGAGTTCAAATGCGTCGGCGCGCGGCCGCCCTTCGATCATCCGCATATCTATTGCGACATGGGCGATGACAACGAGATCATCTGCCCCTATTGCTCGACGCTCTATCGCTTCGACGCCAAGCTCGGCCCGGCCGAGGCGCGCCCCGCCTCCTGCGCGCTGAAGGACGCGGGCAGCGTCGAGCCGGAGGTCGCCTGACGCCCGCCCCCCGCCCGGCCAAGACCGCCGTGGCGCGCTCCCGCACCATCATCGTCGCCGGCGCCGGCATCGGCGGACTGACCACCGCGCTCGCCTTGGTGCGACAGGGCTTCCGTATCGTCGTGCTCGAAGCGGCGCGCGAGCTCTCCGCCGTCGGCGCCGGTATCCAGCTTTCGCCCAATGCCACACGCATTCTCGATCGTCTTGGCGTCAGCGCACGCCTGGCGCCGTTTGCGGTCGCGCCGTCCGGCGTCAATGTGCGCGCGGCGCGCAGCGGCCGCCTGGTGACACATATCGGCTTCGAGCAAAAGGACGCGCCTTACTGGTCGGTGCATCGCGGCGATCTGCAGCGCGCGTTGCTCGATGCCGTGGCCGACGAGCAGGATATTCTCCTGCGCACCGGCGTGAGCGTCGCCGATCACGCGCAGCATGACTATGGCGTAACGGTCGGCGCGACCGTGCTTGGGCGCACCACCAAGATCATGACCGAGGAAAACGGCATCGCGCTGATCGGTGCGGACGGGCTGTGGTCGGCGGTGCGCGGCAGCCTTGGCCACGCCGTGAAGCCCATTTATGCCCGGCGCACGGCATGGCGCGCCGTCATCCCCGCCGACAAAATAGATGCGCGCTGGCGCGAAAGCGCGGTCACGCTCTGGCTCGGCGCGAACGCGCATCTCGTCCATTATCCCGTTCGTGGCGGGGCGGCGATCAATGTCGTCGCGATCGTGCGGGACACCAAGGAGACCGGCGGCTGGAGCACCCCGGGCAATGCGGCCGTCCTGCTCGAGCGTTTCGCGAAATGGTCATCGGGCGCGCGCGATATCCTCGCCGCCGCGCCGGCCTGGCAATGCTGGTCGCTCTATGACCTCCCGCGCCTCCCCTTTTGGGGCCGGGGCCTCGCGACCCTCGTCGGCGATGCGGCGCACGCCTCCCTCCCCTTTCTCGCGCAAGGCGGCGCCATGGCGATCGAGGATGCAGCCGAGCTCGCCGTCCAGCTCGGCCGGCATCGGGACGATCTGGCGCAAGGGATGCGCGCTTATGAGGCCGCGCGCCTGCCGCGCACGGCCCGGGTCGTGCGCGAGGCAGCGCGCACGGGCCACATCTACCACCTGCCGGGGCCGCTTGGGCTCGCGCGCAATCTCGCCATGCGGGCGCTCGGCGGCGAGCGGCTGAAGAAGCGCTATGATTGGCTCTATGATTGGCGTGTAAGCGACGGAAAATAACGCGCGTCTGGGAGGATGATCATGTTCGAGACCACCGTTGCCGGAAGTCTGCCGAAGCCAGCCTGGCTCGCCGAGACCAATAAGCTGTGGCCGCAATGGAAGGCGAGCGGGCCCGAGCTCGACGCCGCGAAGGCCGATGCGACGCTGCTAGCGCTGAAAGAGCAGGAAGACGCCGGCATCGACATCGTCAGCGACGGCGAGCAGTCGCGCCAGCATTTCGTCCACGGCTTCCTCGAGCGCATCGAAGGCATCGACTTCGAACACAAGGTCGAGATGGGCATCCGCAAGGATCGTTATAAGGCGATGGTGCCGACCGTCACCGGTCCGCTGCGGCTGAAGGGCCGCGTGCATGCGACCGAGGCGCGGCTCGCGCGGGCGCACACCAAGCGCAAACTGAAGTTCACGATGCCGGGGCCGATGACGATTGTCGACACGATCGCCGACCGGCACTACGGCGACAAGGTGAAGATGGCGATGGCGTTCGCCGAACTCCTCAACGAGGAGGCGCGCGGCTTGCAAGCCGACGGCGTCGACACCGTGCAGTTCGACGAGCCGGCGTTCAACGTCTACATGGACGAGGTGAAGGACTGGGGCATCGAGGCGCTGCATCGCGCCAGCGAAGGCCTGACCTGCACCACCGCCGTGCACATCTGCTACGGCTACGGCATCAAGGCGAACACGGATTGGAAAGCGACGCTCGGCGGCGAGTGGCGTCAATACGAGGAAACGTTCCCGGCGCTCGCGGCAAGCCGCATCAAGCAGGTGTCGATCGAGTGCAAGAATTCGCACGTGCCGATCGACCTGATCGGACTTTTGAAAGGCAAAGATATCCTGCTCGGCGTCATCGACGTCGCAAGCGACATGGTGGAGACGCCGGAGGACGTCGTCGCGACGATCACCGAGGCGATGAAGCATGTGCCGAAGGAGCGCATCTTCCCCTGCACCAATTGCGGCATGGCGCCGATGCGCCGCGACATCGCCATGACGAAGCTCGCCGCGCTCGGCGCAGGAGCGAAGCTCGCAAGGGAACGGTTGGTTTGATGTCATTCCGGGGCGCGGCCACCGATCTTGGGTTTACCCGAGATCGGCAATTTAAATGCACAAGTCGGCAGCAGCCGACTTGTGGTGGCCGCGAGCCCGGAATCCATAATCCCAGTGCTGCGGCGTATGGATTCCGGGCCCATGCGCCTTCAGCGCATGTCCCGGAATGACAGAGTCGATTCAATGGAAAGCCGATCGTGACTGCCGCACAGAACGCCAACACCGCCCTCCCCTCACCGTACTTCGGCGAAGAGCACGAGATGCTGCGCGCGCAGGTGCGCCGCTTCGTCGAGACGGAGGTGAAGCCGCACGCCGAGGCGTGGGAGAAGGACGGCATGGTGCCGCGGGCGGTGCTGCGCCGCATGGGCGAGCTCGGCTTCCTCGGCATCCGCTATCCGGAGGAATACGGCGGCAGCGCGATGAACACCTTCGGCTCGGTGATCCTCGCCGAGGAGCTTGGGAAATCAACCTTCGGCGGCTTCGCCATCACCGTGCTCGTACACACCGACATGGCGAGCGTGCACATCGCCAATGCCGGATCGCCCGCGCAGAAGGCGGAACGCCTGCCCGGCATCATCGCCGGCGAGAAGATCGTCGCCGTCGCGGTGACGGAGCCTGACGCCGGCTCAGACGTCAAAGGCATCCGCACGACCGCGCGGCGCGCCGGCGACGCTTACGTCCTCAACGGCGCGAAAATGTTCATCACCAACGGCATACATGCGGACTATTACTGCGTCGCCGCCAAGACCGGCGCCGACGCGCGGCCGTCGCAGTCCGTCTCGATGTTCCTGGTCGAAAAAGGCACGCCTGGCTTCACCGTGAGCCGCGCGCTTGACAAGCACGGCTGGCGCTGCTCGGACACGGCGGAGCTCACCTTCACCGATTGCCGCGTGCCGGCGGCGAACCTTCTCGGCGCCGAAGGACGCGGGTTCTACGCCATCATGGGCAATTTCCAGAATGAGCGCCTCGTCATCGGCGCGATGGCGATGGGCGAAGCGCAAGCCGCACTCGACCTCACGCTCGATTATGTGACGACACGCCAGGCGTTCGGCGCGCCGCTGTTCGAGAAGCAAGCGATCCGTCAGCGGCTCGCGATGCTCGCGGCCAAGGTCGAGGCGGGGCGGCAGCTCGTCTATCACGCCGCCTTTCTCGACACGCAGGGCATCGACGCGGTGCGCGAAGTGTCGATGGTGAAGGCCTATTGCGGCGAGCTCGTCAACGAAGTGATGTACGACTGCCTGCAGTTCCACGGCGGCATGGGCTACATGCGCGAGAGCACGATCGAGCGCATGACGCGCGACGCGCGCGTGCAGGCGATCGGCGGCGGCGCGACGGAAGTGATGCTGGAGGAAGTCGCGAAGCGGCTGCGGCGGTGACGATCTCGCTCGCCGTTTGATCCAGATCAACCAGCGCCCAGCCGTTTGGGTGCATTTTTGCGGCCTCTGAGCGTCCAAGCGGGCGCGGTTGAGGGGCCGATCCATGACTCTCACTGACAAGGCGTGGTCACCATACGCTGCTGGCGTTGTTATCGGGCTTCTACAAATTCCGGCGTTCCTGCTTATTGAAACTGCGCTCGGCGCGTCGTCGTCTTATGTGACGATCGGCGGCCTTATCGCATCGTGGTTCGACGTGGACGCGCTGAAGATCGATTACATTGCACGCCACGTCGCGACGACTGGGAAGAACTGGTGGCAGGTCGCGCTGGTTGGTGGCGTTGCAATCGGCGCATTCCTGTCGATGAAATTGTCGGGCGCCAGACGGCAACCGATATCGCCGATCTGGGGCCGCGTGCTTGGCACTTCCTCGCCGCCCGCACGTTACGCTTTGGCCCTGGTTGCGGGCTTCCTGATGCTGTTCGGCGCACGCATTGCCGACGGTTGCACGAGCGGTCATGGCCTGTCTGGCGTCGCCCAACTGTCCGTCGGTTCAACGGTTGCTGTCGTCGCGATGTTTGCCGGCGGCATCGTGACAGCCATGTTGATGATGCGGCGTATCTGATCAAGGAGCCTCGCCATGTCGCTGACTTTCGCCATCGTTATCGGCGTGTTGATGGGCATCGTCTTTGGCTTTGCGCTCGAAAAATCGCGCGTGTTCGAGCCCGGTGTCATTGTTGGCCAGATGCAGCTTCGCAACTTCGTGATGCTCAAGGTCTTCCTTACCGCAGTCGCTACCGGCGCCGTCGTGTTGGCGGCGCTTAACGGGTTCGGCTTCGTCAAGCTGTCTCCGAAACCTGCGCTCTACGCCGCCGACGCGATTGGAGGTGTCATCCTTGGCGCCGGCATCGCGCTTGCGGGCGCCTGCCCAGGAACAACGCTTGCCCAGATCGGCGCCGGCTACCGTGACGCCATATTCACCCTGATCGGCGGGTTATGCGGCGCCGTTGCCTACTCTTATGCAGAGCCGGCGCTCAGCAAGTCGTTTCTCGGCCAGGGCAGTGGCAAGCTGATCTTTACGGATTTGTTCGGGATTCCGTACTGGGTTGGCGCGCTCGGTCTCGCAGCGGTGCTCGTTCTGATTCTGACGCTCCTCGAAACAAGCAGGCCTTGGCGCGACGAGATCGGTCGTGATTGCGATGGCGATCTTCTGCCCGACGACCGGTCACGCCCATCCGCGTCCGCCCTGCCCGCCGAATAGGGAGGCGCAACAAACCTATCGCGTCGTTCGCCGCGATGCTGGTCCGTGCTCGGGGACGCTTCTTTACCGCCTCACGCGGCCCATCACGTCCATCAGCTCGGCGACTTTCTTTCGCTGCTCGCGCTTGTCACCGCTCGCGATCGCGTGCTCGACGCAATGCGCGACGTGATCGCGCAGGATCTCCTCCTCGACCTTGCGGAGCGCCGCGCTGACCGCGCCGAGCTGCGTCACGATGTCGATGCAGTAGCGGTCTTCCTCGACCATGCGCACGAGACCGCGCACCTGCCCCTCGATGCGGTTGAGACGTTTCACACAGGCGGCCTTGGCATCGTTCTGCATGCGCTCTATATACCCCCATAGGGTATATGTTTCAAGTGGACCGAGGACTGCAATGGCGCACGATCACAGCCACCACGCAACGATGGAAAAGTCCTGCTGCGGCGGACACACGGCGCAGGCGCACGAAGCGGCGGCCAGCAAGGTTCTGGATCCCGTTTGCGGCATGACCGTCGATCCGCACACGGCGAAGCACCGCGCCGAATATCAGGGGCGTCCGTATTATTTCTGCTCGGCCGGCTGCAAGACAAAGTTCGAGGCCGACCCGAAGCGCTATCTCGAGCCATCGCAGGCGAAGCAGGAGCCCGTACCGGAGGGCACGATCTACACCTGCCCGATGCATCCGGAAGTACGCCAGCAAGGCCCCGGCTCGTGCCCGATCTGCGGCATGGCGCTGGAGCCGGAACTCGTCACCGCCGAAGCCGCGCCGAACCCGGAACTCGCCGACATGTCGCGGCGCTTCTGGGTAGGCCTTGTGCTCACTGCGCCGGTTTTCGTGCTGGAGATGGGCTCGCACCTCGTCGGCGGGCACGGGCTCCTGCCGCAAGCCACGTCGAACTGGGTGCAATTCGCCCTTGCGACACCCGTGGTTCTGTGGGCCGGCTGGCCATTCTTCGTGCGCGGCGCGCAATCGCTCGTCACGCGCAATCTCAACATGTTCACGCTGATCGCGATCGGCACCGGCGTCGCCTATCTCTATAGCGTCGCCGCAACGCTCATTCCCGGCGTCTTCCCGCCGGCGTTCCGCGCGCATGACGGCGCGGTGCCGGTCTATTTCGAAGCCGCGGCAGTCATCACCGTATTGGTGCTGCTCGGTCAAGTGCTGGAGCTCCGCGCACGCGAGCGCACGTCAGGCGCGATCCGTGGACTTCTCAATCTCGCGCCGAAGACCGCGCGGCGCATCACGGCCGACGGCCACGAAGAGGACGTGTCGCTCGACGATGTACAGGTCGGCGACCGGCTGCGCGTGCGCCCCGGCGAGAAGGTGCCGGTCGACGGCGAGGTGGTCGAAGGCCGCTCGGCGCTCGACGAGTCGATGGTGACGGGCGAAGCGATGCCAGTGACCAAGGAAGCCGGCGGCAAGCTGATCGCCGGCACGCTCAACCGTAGCGGCGGCCTCGTCATGCGCGCCGAGAAAGTCGGGCGCGACACGCTGCTCGCGCAGATCGTGCAGATGGTCGCGAGCGCGCAGCGCAGCCGCGCGCCGATCCAACGGCTCGCCGACAAGGTCGCGTCCTGGTTCGTGCCGGCCGTCATGGCGGCCGCGCTCCTCGCCTTCGCGGCGTGGGCAATTTACGGACCGGAGCCGCGCTTCACCTTCGGCCTCATCGCCGCCGTCACCGTGCTCATCATCGCCTGCCCCTGCGCGCTCGGCCTCGCCACGCCGATGTCGATCATGGTCGGCGTCGGGCGCGGCGCGCAGTCGGGCGTACTCATCAAGAACGCGGAGGCGCTGGAGCGTCTCGAACGCGCCGACACGCTGGTTGTCGACAAGACCGGCACTTTGACTGAAGGCCGGCCAAAGGTCGTGGCGGTCCAGCCTGCCGGCGGCATCGCGGAAAGCGAACTGCTTCGCCTCGCCGCCAGCGTCGAACGTGCGAGCGAGCATCCGCTCGCCGACGCGATCGTCGCGGCGGCGAAGGAGCGCGGCATCGCGCTCGCCGATGTCGCCGATTTCGATTCGCCGGTCGGGCGCGGTGCGCTCGGCAAAGTCGAAGGCCGCGCCGTCATCGTCGGCAACGCGGCGCTGCTCAAGGCGCACGGCGTCGATGTCGATCCGTTGCGCAAGGACGCCGACGACCTGCGCCAGGACGGCGCGACCGCAATCTTCGTCGCGATCGAAGGTGGCCTTGCCGGCATCATCGCCATCGCCGATCCGATCAAGTCGACAACGCAATCCGCGATCGACGCGCTGAAGCATGCCGGGCTTCGCATCGTGATGATGACCGGCGACAACCGCATCAGCGCCAACGCGATCGCACGGCGCCTCGGCATCGACGAGGTTCACGGCGACGTCTCGCCGAAGGACAAAGGCGATCTCGTCGCACGGCTGCGCCAGGAAGGCCGCGTCGTCGCCATGGCCGGCGACGGCGTCAACGACGCGCCGGCGCTCGCCGCCGCCGATATCGGCATCGCCATGGGGACGGGAACGGATGTCGCGATGGAAAGCGCCGGAATGACGCTGCTCGGCGGCGACCTCACCGGCATCGTGAAGGCGCGCATGCTGTCGCGAGCGACCATGCGCAACATCCGGCAGAACCTGTTCTTCGCGTTCTTCTACAACTCCGCCGGCGTGCCGATCGCAGCCGGCGTCCTCTATCCCGCATTCGGGATTCTGGTCTCTCCCGTCATCGCCGCGGCGGCGATGGCGCTCTCGTCGGTGAGCGTGATCGGCAACGCGCTGCGATTGCGGTTCGTCAATCTGGAGCGCTGATCATATGCTCCTTCGCGCCGCGATCGCTGCTCCGCAACTCAATCGTCATGTCCGCGCTTGCAGCCAAGCTTGCGCAGGCTGAGTAAACTTGCCTGCGGGCATCCACGTCTTTCTTCTTCGCGACCCTAAGACGTGGATGGCCGGGACAAGCCCGGCCATGACGACGTAAAGTATGTGGCGTTCGACGACGGAATGCAGTCACCAGCGCTGCGTGCCGTACCAGCTATCGATGTCTTTCTTCACCTGGTCCTTGGCCATGCCGTATCGCTCTTGGATCTTGCCCTCGAGCTGATCGCGCCGGCCATTGATGACGTCCAGGTCATCGTCAGTGAGCTTGCCCCACTGCTCTTTGACCTTGCCCTTCATCTGCTTCCAGTTTCCCTCAACGCGATTCCAATCCATGTTCTGCTCCGTGAAACGTTCACGGAGCAAACGTCAGCCGCTGGCAAAGGTTCCTGATTGGCCGCCCGCGGCTCGGGCGCACACGAATGCGGCCTCGATATCAGGACGTGACGCCGGACTCAGCGACACTCGAGCGGGCCGCATCCGTTTGAGAAACAGGTCCGTATCCAGCGACAGGGGCGCGCCGGCGGCGGGCTTGCCTGGCGCTGACGCCAAACTTTTTTCTTCGCGACATGACGCGCGGACCAGTGCGGATCGCGATCGCTTTGCGCCAGTGCCGCGGAGCAGAGCGAGAAGGCGAATGCGGCGGTGAGAACGACAGCCATGGTGCGCATAGGAGCCCTCACGATCCCTTTCGGTTAGGAAACGTCCATCGCGCCGTCAACGTTCCGCTGCCTCAGCGCGGGCCAAAAGCAAAAGGCCCCGCGTGAGCGGGGCCTTTCGATCGTCGTTAAGGAATGGATCAGTAGCTCGCCACGACCGGCGGAGCGCCGAAGGTGTAGGAGGCTTCGATGAACCCGCCGACGCGCTCGGTGCGGAAGGTCGTCGCCTGCGGGGCGCCGCCGCCGCCGACAACGGACTGCTCGAAGTGCGTGACCGCGCCGCGCGGATCGGTCTCGATGCGCCAGTAGCGGCCGCCAACACCGATCGACCAGTTCTGGGTCAGGGCGTATTGCAGCTTGCCTTCGAGCATCACGCCCCAGCCGTCGCCGTCCTGACGCGTCGGGCCATTGAAGTCGCCCGGGTTCGGGCCGATGCGCAGGAAGTGCGTGTCACGCGCGTCAAGCCGCGCATAGGGAATCCACGCGCCATCGACGGTGAGCTTCACCCGGTCGGTCAACCGCCAGACGGCGTTCAAGCCGACCTTCATCGCGTCCCAGTTGGTCTCTTCGCGCAGCACGCGGACCGTGGTCGGAATGGTCGGTACGCAGATCGCCGGGTTGCCGGCGGTCTGAGTGCAACCAAAAGCGTCGACCCTCTCGCTGTAGTGGAAGTAGCCGACATAGGCGCCGACCTTGGTCGCGCCCGTGTTCCAGAACGAATAGCCGAGGTCGACGCTGCCGTAACCGAAGTGGCCGTTGCGCACGATGCTGTTCGTGCTCGAATAGACACCGCCGGGGATGCCGGGCGGGAAGTCCTCGTCCTGCAGCGTCCCGTCGCCGATGCCGCCGACGCCGCCGAAGCCCTTGATGAAAATGCCGCTGGAGTGATCGAAGCGGCCGAACGCCTCGCCCGCATGTCCGACGATGTCGCGATAGGTGAGACGCGAAATCAGGCTCGTCGGCGGAATGCGGTACAGGTCATATTGCGTCTGGCCGGTGCTGCCGAAATAGCGCGCGCCGAGCTCGAATTCCCAGGCCGAAACCACCGGGACGATCGCGGGCGCAGGGCGCGCCTTGACCGGCAAATCGGCCGCCAAAGCCGAACCTGCAAGCGCCAAACTTACGCCTACTGTTGCCAACGCCGTGTACTTCACGAGTGCCCCCACTTTTTGGAATCCGACGGTCCTTGGATATCATCATCATACCGAGCCGCAGATGCTTCGATAGGGTGGAATTTGCCTTTCATTAACTATTGGAAAGCATGTGGCACAATGGCCACAGCCCGTTTCGCACGCGAAGCCGACGTCTCGGCCGAATTTCAAGTCGTAACAATGGGTTGAGACCGGTCGGCACGTCTTATCCACAAGCGATGCAGGACGGCCACGCAAGAGCATTGGTGCGGACGACGGGATTTGAACCCGTAAGCCCTTACGGGCGTGAGATTTTAAGTCTCATGCGTATGCCAGTTCCGCCACGTCCGCGCCGGCCGCTTCTAAAGCCTTTTCGGTTCTGATGGAATCAGAACCGCGGCTCCGCCTCGGTACTTAGTCCTTCAGCGCGTGGCCCCAGACCTTGTCCCAGTCTTCGCCGCTGGCGTCCTTGGCATGGCCGTCCTTGTCGAAGAATTTGTTCGGGACCTGGAACATGCCGATCAGCACCGCGCCCTCCGGCGCCCAGGCGACATGGCGGCTGCCGGCCTCGCGCCAGACATATTCGCCGGGCCCGACTTCGAGTCCGGCAGCCGGCCCTTCCTTATCCACCAGCTTTCCTTCGATCACGTAGGTCTGCTCGATCTTGACGTGCTCGTGGTCGGGAAGGACCGCGCCCGGCGCCATACGGATGAGCGACGTCACAAGCCCGGTCGCCCGATCCATCAGCAAGGTCTTCGCTTCGCATCCCGGAAACGGCGTCTTCTGCCATCCCATCTCCGCCGGCCGCACGATGTGCGAATGATTGTCGGTGGTAGCGGGTGAAGCTTTCGCGGCGGCGTCCATGGCTTCCTCCTGATCGTATTTGATCGGCAGGCTATCGCATCGCCGCTGCGGTTGGCGACAGCCCCATCAGCCGTGCCCGGCCACGAGCAGGACGACGCCGACGACCGTCGCTGCAACGCCCGCGGCGACGGAGAGGTCGAACGGCTCGTCGCGCAGCAGAAAGCGCGCGAGCGCCAGCGTCACCAACGGATACGCGGCAAACAGCGGCGAAACGAAGGTCACGGGCGCATACATCAACGCGGCGTAGACGAGCAGCAGCGAGACGCCATTGAAGATGCCGAGAACGGCGAACCATATCGCCCCGCGGCGCTCCATCGGCGGAAACGGTCCGCCGGCGCGGATGCGCGCCGCCGATATGAGGACCACGCTGGACACGATGTAGCTGATCGTCGTGGCCGCCAGCGGATTGGGCCACCAGGCGAGCCCGATCTTGACGATCGGCGGGGCGATGCCCCGCACCGCCGCAGCTCCGAACGGCAGCACCAGCATCCAGAGGGGCCACGTCCCGGCGCCGCGCGCCCGATTGCGCGAGAGAAGCATGATGCCGCCGACGATCGCAGCGATGCCGGCGGCCTGGACGATGCCGACGGTCTCGCCGAGCACCAAAACGGCGGCAAGAACCGCAAAGAGAGGCGATGTGTTTCCGATCGCGCCCGCCACGTTCGGCCCCATCCGGCGGTTCGATTCCATCGACAGCAGCGTCACCGAGGCCGGAAAAAGCAGACCGACCGCGGCGAACAGAAGCGCCGCGCGCCAGTTGGCGCGCGCAAAATCGACATTGAACGGCGTGAGCGCGATGAAGAGCAGCGTCGCCGAGGGCACACTGATCGCGGCCCCGCGCCAAGGCGGCGCGAAACGGAACGCGCGCTGCATCATGACGAGCGCCGTCCCGTAAACGAGGGTCGCGGCGAACGTCAGGACAACTGCCGGTCCGATTGCGGCCTCCTCTAGGCGCCGCCCTCGCGGATCGGCGGGATGAACGCGAGCCCGGTGTCCCAGGGAAATCCGATCCACGTGTCCTGCGACACCTCCGTGACGAACGTGTCGACGAGCGGGCGTCCCTTGGGCTTCGCGTAGACGCTCGCGAAATGCGCTTTCGGGATCTGGTCGCGCACGATCCGCGCCGTCTTGCCGGTGTCGACGAGGTCGTCGACGATCAGGATATTGCGCCCTTCGGGGCCGCCAATCTTCATGACATTCGCGGCAATCCCTTTGAGCACGGCGATATCGCCTTGCGTCGTGTAATCCTGGTAGCTCGCGACGCAAATCGTCTCGATGATGCGGATGTTGAGCTCACGCGCGACGATCGCCGCCGCGACAAGACCGCCGCGCGTGACGCACACCATCGCTTCGAAGGGCCCGAGCCCGTTGAGCCGCCAGGCGAGCGCGCGGGCGTCGCGGTGGAACTGATCCCAGGACACGGGAAAGAATTTTTCCGGCAGGATCTGCGCCGGCTGGTTCGTATTCGTCATAGCGGCGTCATCGCTGGCGAGAGGATATCCATCATGAGGCAAGCTTCGCCTTCACCTCGGCGAGCATCGCCTCCACGGCCTGCTTCGCCGCCGCGAGATGCGCCGGATCGCGCGAGCGCACCACCACATTGGTATTCGGCCCACGGCCTTCGTCGAAGAACGGATAGCTGCCGATCGTCACATTGGGATGCGCCTTGGCGATCGCGGCAAGGGGCGTTCCGATGTCGCCCTCGCGCGCGTCGGCGCGAATGGATTCCGAGAGCATCTTCGCGCCGGTCTTCAGCGTCGGCGCGATCTCGTCCATCATCGCCTGCATGATCGCGGGGACGCCCGCCATCACATGCACATTGCCGATGCGGAAGCCGGGCGCCGCGGAGACCTTGTTGAGGATGAGCTCGGCGCCGTCGGGGATGCGGGCCATACGCAGCCGTGCCTCGTTGAGATAACCGCCGCCGAAGCGTGCCTGCAGCAACTCGACCGCCTGCGGATGAACCGCGATGCCGACGCCGAACGCCTTGGCGACGCTGTCGGCGGTGATGTCGTCATGCGTCGGCCCGATGCCGCCCGTGGTGAACACGTAGGTGTAACGGTGGCGCAGCACGTTGAGCGCGTCGACGATCTCAGGCTCGATGTCCGGAACGACCCGGACTTCGCTGAGATCGACGCCGATATTGGTGAGAAACTCGGCGATGTAGCCGATGTTCTTATCCTTCGTCCGGCCGGAGAGGATCTCGTCGCCAATCACCAGGAGCGCCGCGGTGACGACCTCTTCGTTTCCTGCCTGCGCCTGCGACATGAACGATCCCCAAAACGAATGCTTCGACCGTGTATCGCGCACACGCCCGGCACTCAAGCGACCCAAGTGCGGGGACGCCCAGAAAATGGGCACGTCGCACCAATCCCGACTTTATTTGCGCCTTGCGCCTTGCGCCTTCCGCGTCGGCTTCTGCTAGCCTTAGACTTCAAGGGTCGGCGCGCGGACCCCTCGCAGGCGGCGCGCCGGCCGGTTGGGTCTCTCTCGGGGCTGAGCTTCACGGAATGGCCGCCGCGTTCGACGAGATGACGGGACATGACGGGGCGGTGCGGTCGCCGTATGGGGCGCTCGCACAATGGCTCGGCGAAGTGCCGCCCGAAGTTCTCGATCATCGCCGGCGCGAAGCGGAGCTCCTCTTCCGGCGGATCGGCATCACGTTTGCGGTCTACGGCCTCGCCGAGGCGCAGGAGCGCCTCATTCCCTTCGACGTCATCCCCCGCATCCTTGCCGGCGATGAGTGGCAGCGGCTGCGGATGGGCCTCGAGCAGCGGGTCAAGGCAATCAACCGCTACATTTCCGACATCTATAGCCGCCGCGAAATCCTGCGCGCCGGCATCGTTCCGGATTCGCTCGTCTTCCAGAACCCGGCTTTCCGGCCGGAGATGAATGGGCAAGTGGTGCCGCATGATCTCTACGTGCACATCGCCGGCATCGATATCGTGCGCGTGGATGCCGAGACGTTCTATGTCCTGGAAGACAATGCGCGCACGCCCTCCGGCGTCTCCTACATGCTGGAGAACAGGGAGATCATGCTGCGGCTCTTTCCGGAGCTCTTTTCGCGCCACCACGTCGCGCCGGTCGAAAACTATCCGGACGAGTTGCTGGCGACGCTGCGCTCGATCTCGCCATCGCGGACGAGCGCCGACCCGACCGTCGTGCTGCTCACGCCCGGTGTGCACAACTCGGCCTACTACGAGCACTCCTTCCTCGCCGACAAGCTCGGCATCGAGCTTGTCGAGGGAAGCGACCTCCTGGTGAAAGACGAGGTCGTCTTCATGCGCACGACGGAGGGATTGAAGCGCGTCGACGTCATTTACCGGCGCATCGACGACGAGTTTCTCGATCCCCTCGCCTTCCGCCCCGATTCGGTTCTCGGCGTGCCCGGGCTGATGTCCGCCTACACGTCCGGCAACGTCACCCTCGCCAATGCCGTCGGCACCGGCGTCGCCGACGACAAGGCCGTCTACAGCTACATGCCGGAGATCGTGAAGTTCTATCTCGGCGAGGAGCCGATTCTCAAAAACGTGCCGACCTGGCGCTGCCGCGAACCGGAGCATCTCGCGCACGTCCTCGATCATTTGCCGGAACTCGTGATCAAGGAAGTCCACGGGTCTGGTGGTTACGGCATGCTGATCGGACCGACCGCCGACAAGGTCACGCTCGAAGCCTTCCGCGCGAAGCTCAAGGCGGCGCCCCATAACTTCATCGCGCAGCCCACCCTTGCGCTCTCGACCTGCCCGACCTGCGTCGCAACCGGCGTCGCGCCACGCCACGTCGATCTCCGTCCTTTCATTCTCACCGGCACCGATCGCATCCGGATCGTGCCCGGCGGCCTGACGCGCGTGGCGCTGAAAGACGGCTCTCTCGTCGTCAATTCGAGCCAGGGCGGGGGCACGAAGGACACCTGGGTACTCGACGCATGACGGTTTTCGCGCAGGGCTAGATTAAGGATGCTGTCCCGGACCGCCGACAATCTGTTCTGGCTCGTGCGCTATGCCGAGCGCGCGGAATATCTCGCGCGGGTGCTGGAGACGACGCAGCGGCTCACATCGCTGCCTCTTGCTTATGTCGGCACGAGCAACGAATGGGAATCCGCAGTCGCGACAGCCGGCTGCGCCGACATTTTCACCGCGAGCTATCCGGAAGCGACAGAGCAGACCGTCACCGAATTCCTCGCCTTTTCGCCGCAAAACGCATCGTCCATCCGCAACTGCTTCGAGACGGCGCGGCAGAATGCGCGCGCCGTGCGCACCGCGCTGACCACGGAGATGTGGGACGCGATCAACGGCGCTTGGCTCGAGCTGCAGAAGCGCGGCGCGGCGCCGCTGACGCGCGAGGAGATGATGCCGTTCCTGCAATGGGTGAAGGAGGCGTCGCTCAATTTCGATGGCTCCGCGCATCGCACGATGCTGCGCAACGACGGATATTGCTTCTTCCGGCTCGGCATGTTCCTTGAGCGCGCCGACAACACGGCGCGCATCCTCGACGTGAAGTACCACCTCCTCCTGCCCGCCATCGAACGGGTCGGCGGCCCGCTCGATTATTTTCAGTGGTCGGCGATCCTGCGCTCCGTCTCGGCGCTCACATCGTATCACTGGGTTTATCGCCAGAGCCTCAAGCCCTGGCTGATCGCCGACCTTCTGATCCTCAATGACCAGATGCCGCGTTCGCTCGCGAGCTGCTACGACAATCTGGTGCGGCACGTCGACCAGTTGGCGCAGATGTACGGCCGGCAGGGGCCGGCGCAGCGCCAGGCGCGCGCCATTCGCGCCAAGCTCGAAAACAGCCGCATGGAAGAGATCTTCCGCAGCGGCCTGCATGAGTTCATCGGCGGCTTCATCGCCGACAACAACCGCTTGAGCACGGCGATCGCGGAACAATACCTGTCCTGACCGGAGCTTTCCTTTGCGCATCCATATCGCGCATGAAACGGCCTATCGCTACGCGACGCCCGCTTCGCACGTCATTCAGATCCTGCGCCTAACGCCGCGCGATCACGACGGACAGCACGTCGTGCAATGGCGCATCGACGTCTCCGCCGACGCGCGCCTCGAGCAGCACGAGGACGCGTTCGGAAACATCAGCCACACCTTTTCCGCCGACGGGCCCTTCAGCGAATTGACGGTCACGGTCGACGGCGTTGTGGAAACGCGGGATACGCACGGTGTCGTGCGCTCCGCGGTCGAGCGCTTTCCGCCTGGCCTGTTCCTGCGCGAGACGCCGCTGACCTATGCCGATGCGGCCATTGCCGCCTTCACCGCCGACCTCGCGGGCAACGATCGCACGCCGCCGCTCGACCTCATGCACAGCCTGGTGCGGCGGCTGCATGATGACATCGTCTTCGACACCAGTCCGACGCAAAGCTCGACGACGGCCGCGGAGGCGTTCGCGCTCAAGCGCGGCGTCTGCCAAGACCTGACGCACATCTTCCTCGCCGCGGCGCGGCTGCTCGGCGTGCCGGCGCGCTATGTCGGCGGCTATCTGCGCCGTGTCGACGGCGTCGTCGGACAGGAGGCGGGGCACGCTTGGGCGGAGGCCTTCATTCCCGATCTCGGCTGGGTCGCCTTCGACCCGGCGAACGGTATTTCGGCGACCGACGCGCATGTGCGCGTCGCCGTCGGCCTCGACTATCTCGGCGCCGCCCCTGTGCGCGGCTCGCGCCAAGGCGGCCGCAACGAGACGCTCGCCGTCAAAGTGCATGTCGACCAGGCGGGGAGCCAGACCCAGGCTTGAGCCCCTACCTGAGCGCGTTGGCGCGCCCGCCCCGGCCTCGCTATAAGCGAAGCCCTGTTTCTTCAGAATCGCCGAACATGACCTATTGCTGTGGAATCCTGGTGCGCGAGGGGATCGTCATGATCGCCGATACGCGCACGAATGCAGGCCTCGACAACGTCTCGACCTTCCGCAAGCTGCGCGTCATGCGTAACCCCGGCGAGCGCATCCTGGCGCTGGCGTCGTCGGGCAATCTGTCGCTGAGCCAATCCGTGGCGAGCGTCCTCAACGAGGGCCTGGAAAACCACGCCACCGGCGAGCGCGAAACGCTGATGAATGCGCCGACGATGTTCCAGGCGGCGCAGCGCATCGGGCGGGCGATCCGGATTGTGCACGAGATGGAGGGCCCAGGCCTTCAGGCCTCGAACCTGGAGTTCGAGGTGTCGTTTCTGTTCGGCGGACAGATCAAGGGCGGCCCGTTGCGCCTTTTCATGATCTATCCCGCCGGCAATTTCATCGAGTGCACGACCGACACGCCGTACCTTCAGATCGGCGAGCACAAATACGGCAAGCCGATCCTCGATCGCGCCGTGACGTTCGACACTGATCTCTACGACGCGCTGAAGATCGGGTTGATCTCCATGGATTCGACCATGCGCTCGAATCTCGGCGTCGGCATGCCGATCGACTTCATGGTCGCGCGCCGCGACGCCTGCGTCGACGAATTGTCGTTCCGGATCGAGCCGGGCGAGCCGTATTTCACGGCTTTGCGCGAACAATGGTCGGCGGCGCTGCGGGCCGCGCACATCGCCATCCCCCGCCCACCATACCGCGCGCCGCCGGCGCCGCCTTCATCCCTTGTTAACTAACGCGCGAAAACGAGCGCGTCGGGGCGGAAAAAGCAAACCTTCTCAAGCGATTTCGTCGTGAACTGCGTGACCGGGGCAAGTCTTTAACAAGCATTTCGACTTAGTTTCATCCGGACGTTGAACAGGGTGGGGCGCTCTCAGAACGGGGCGTGGGCGCGTTGAGTCGGCTCAAGAAGCTTTTATATCCACTGCGCGACTACGCACGGCCGAACGCCGCGGCGCCGATCATGCTGATCGTTATGCTCGCGATCGCCTGCGTCATCGCGACCGTCTACTCCTCAGCCCACCGCGCCGACACCGTCGCGATCGAGCAAGAGCGGCAATTGTTCCTGCGCGCCGTGAATCAGCGCCGCGACCGGGTGGTGCGCGAGGCGGAGAACATCGTCACGTCCAACGAAGCCGTTCGCCGGCTGTGGGCGCATTTCGACCCGGAGTGGGTGCAGGCGCGGGTCGGGCTGCGGCTCAAGACCTTCTTTGGTCACGACTATGTTTTCGTTCTCAATCCCAAGGACGAGTTTGTCTACGCGCTCGAGGGCCTCGACGCCGTTCCGCCCCAGCAGTTCGGACACGCCCTCGACGCCTTGCAGACGGTGGTCAACGATGTCCGTGGCCGCTACCGCGCCAATGCCGAGGTCGCTGGGCAGGATGCCGACAGCAAGACCGGCGTTGAGAGGCCGGTGCGAACCGCGCGCGTGCAGAAATTCATGGGGCATCCGGCCATCGTCGCGGCGCTCGGTCTCGTGCCGGGCGACAACAAGATCGCGCTGCCCGAGGGGCCGACGCCCATTCTCATCACCGTCAGTCTCATCAATAACCAGTTCCTCCGCACGCTCAGCGACCAGCTGAAGTTGCCGGCCTTGCACCTCGTCAACGACGGACATCCGCAGGAAGACGCGGAGCGCAGCGTTATCCTGCACGACGACGAAGGCAACGATGTCGCGCGCTTCGCCTGGACGCCGAACTGGCCCGGCACGCAGATCGTCAAGCGCGTGCTTCCCTTTGTCGGTGTTGCCGTCGCCGGCTTCTTCCTCCTCGCCAGCCTGGTGCTGTGCTACATCCGCCGCGCGACCGCGGCCATTGCCGCCGGCGAACAGCGCTTGCGCCAGCTGGCGATGCAAGACCCCCTCTCCGGCCTGCCCAACCGGGCGCTGTTTGGCGAGCGCCTGGAGGCGCTCATTTGTGAGGTCCGCCAGGGCGGCGCCTCGGCCGCCGTTCTCTCGATCGATCTCGATCACTTCAAGGACGTCAACGACACGCTCGGCCATCACGTCGGCGATGCGCTGATCGGCGCGGTCGCGCAGCGGCTCTGCCGCGCTCTGCGCAGCGACGACCTCGTTGCGCGTCTCGGCGGCGACGAATTCGCCGTGCTCACCACCGCGACCACCGACGCGCATGCGCTCGCCGGCATGGCGCAGCGCGTCATCACGACGCTGAGCGCGCCTTACGCGATCGGCAACAACACCCTCGTCATCGGGGCCAGCATCGGCATCGTCGTTCTCGACCAGTCGACGCACGATGCGCCGGACGTCATGCGCTATGCCGACATGGCGCTTTATCGGGCGAAGAATGAGGGCCGCAATCGCGCCTGCATCTACGACGCGGCGATGGATGCGGACCTCACGCAGCGCAAGCGGCTCGAGAACGACCTGCGCCAAGCGATCCGGAACAATGAGCTGGCGCTCGCCTATCAGCCGCTCGTGAGCCCCGACGGCCAGCGCGTGGTCGGCGTCGAGGCGCTGTGCCGCTGGCCGCATCCCGTGCGCGGCTACGTGCCGCCGTCGCAGTTCATTCCCGTCGCCGAGCGCAGCGAGCTAATCGTGCCCCTCGGCGAATGGGTACTGCGTCAAGCCTGCCTGCAAGCGAAGGACTGGCCGTCGCACGTCATCCTCGCGGTCAACGTCTCGCCCGTGCAATTCCGGCGGCCGAATTTCGTCGACGCCGTCGAGCGCATCCTCGAGGAGACGCGTTTCGATCCCGCGCGGCTCGAACTCGAGATCACCGAAAGCACGCTGATCGGCAATGTCGACGGCGCAGAATCCGCGATGCGCCAGCTCAAGGAACTGGGCGTCAAGCTCGCGCTCGACGATTTCGGCACCGGTTATTCGAGCCTGCTTTATCTGCGCGCCTTCCCCTTCGACAAACTCAAGATCGACCGCAGCTTCGTAAACAGCATCGAGTCCGCGGCGGATGCCGCCGCCATCGTGCATGCGATCGTCAGCCTCGGGCGCGGCCTCGGCATGAAAGTCACCGCCGAAGGCGTCGAGAACGCCGAGCAGCAGCTCTTCCTGCGCGCTGCCGGCGTGCACTCGATGCAGGGCTATTATTTCGGCCAGCCGGCATCGGCCGAAGAGATCACGGCGCGGCTCGATCCTTCGGCCGACGCGATGGGAACCCGCCGGCCTCAATTGCTCGCCGCCAACGGGTAAGCGCGGTGCCGACGCGCCGTGCGTTTTCAGTAGCGAGTGTCAATTCACTCCACTAGCCACCCCTTCCGTCATCCCATACAGTCCGCGCCGCAAATGCGCGGCCATTGCGGCCGCGGACGTATCGACGGATTTTGACAGGAGATTTGGATGGCTGCGCAGCAGAAGGTCGCGCTGGTGACGGGAGCCGGGACCGGCGTCGGAAAAGCAGCGGTGCTCGCGCTTGCGCGCGCCGGCTTTGCCGTGGTGCTCGCCGGCCGTCGCAAGGAGCCGCTGGAGGAGACGATCAAGGAAGCCGGCGGCGGCAAGCACCTCGCGGTGCCGACCGATGTGCGCGACGTCGACTCCATCCGTGCGTTGTTCGCGAAGGTGAAGGCCGAGTTCGGCCGTCTCGACGTTCTCTTCAACAATGCCGGCATGGGCGCGCCGCCCGTGCCCTTCCACGAACTGCCGGTCGAGAAGTGGAAGGAAGTCGTTGACACGAACCTCACCGCGCCGTTCGTCTGCACGCAGGAAGCCTTCAAGATCATGAAGGATCAAAACCCCCGCGGCGGACGCATCATCAACAACGGCTCGATCTCGGCGCATACGCCGCGCCCGCGCTCGGCGGCCTACACTTCGACCAAGCACGCGATCACCGGCCTCACCAAGACGACGGCGCTCGACGGGCGCGAATACGACATCGCCTGCGGGCAGATCGATATCGGCAATGCTGCGACGCCGATGACCGATCGCATGGTCAATGGCGTGCTGCAACCGGACGGCCAGATGCGGCCCGAGCCGCGCATGGACGCCGATCACGTCGGCAGCGCCGTCGCCTATATGGCGAGCCTGCCGCTCGACGCGAACGTGCTGTTCATGACTGTAATGGCGACCAAGATGCCGTTCCTCGGCCGCGGCTGAGGCAACTCACCCCGGCCCGATATAGCGAGGAGGCCGAACGAGCGAGGAGGCTTGGCGATGTGGCCTGCGGAGGCGTTGAAGGAGTGGCGCGAGTTCTATCTGCTCGTGGGCACCGCCGGCGCGACGCTTCTCGCCCTCCTCTTCGTCGCCGTATCGCTCGGTGCCGGCTATCTGACGGAGAAACGGCAAGCCTCGACGCGGACGTTCATGAGTCCCGTCGTCATCCATTTCAGCACCGTTTTCCTCGCTTCGGCGATCGCCTTGGCGCCCCTGCATGGCGTCATCGCCTTCGCCGTACCCGTGGCCTCGCTGGCGCTGATCGGGCTTGCGGTTTCGAGCGCCATCACGATCAAGCTCTTCCAGACCCGCATGACCGAATACTGGCAGGACCATTGCGCCTATGGCCTGTTTCCGCTGTTCGGGTATCTCGCGCTGCTCATCGCCGCCGCGACGCTCTATCGCGAGCGCGAGTTCTCGCTCGATCTCATGGGCGCCGCGCTCTTGGCGCTGACGGTCATCAATATCCGGAATGCCTGGGATCTGACGCTGACGATGGTCCAGCGCAATAAGCGGTAAGGCTGCCGTTCCTCGGCGGGGGCCGAAGCGGGGTCTTGCCGCAACCCCATTCTCTGACTAAAGTCAGATAATGGACGCGCGACAGATCGAGCAGGTCCGCAGCTTCAACCGGACGGTGACCCGGCGCATCGGCGCGCTGGACGAGGGCTACCTTTCCCGCGGCCGCCCCCTTGGCGAGGCACGGATGATCTTCGAGATCGGCGCACGCGGCGGCGCCGACCTACGCACGCTGCGCCAAAAGCTCGGGCTCGATTCCGGTTATCAGAGCCGGCTGCTGCGCTCGCTCGAGGCGCAGGGGCTCATCAAGCTGCGCAAGAGCGCCGATGACGCGCGCGGCCGCCATGTCCGCCTGACGAAGAAAGGTGAAAGCGAATTCGCCGCCTACGACGCGCTGTCGGATCAGCTTGCGGTTTCGATCCTCACGCCGCTTCGCGGCGCGTGCCGGGAACGCCTTCTCGCCGCGATGGCCGAGGTGGAGCGCTTGTTGCGCGCCGATGTGGTCGAACTCGCCGTGGAAGCGCCCGACACAAGCGATGCACGCTGGTGCCTTGGCCAATATTTCGCCGAACTCGCCGAACGCTTCGAAGGCGGCTTCGACCCGGCGCAAGGCAACGATCTTGCCGACACGGACATGCGCCCTCCCGCCGGCTATCTGATCCTGGCGCGCGCCGATGGCGCGCCGGTCGGATGCGGCGTGCTCAAACGACTCACCGCCGACACCGGCGAGATCAAGCGGGTCTGGATCGCGCCGCAGATGCGCGGGTGTGGAATCGCGAGCAAGCTGATGGACGCGCTGGAGGCGCAGGCGCGAACCGCCGGCTTCCGCCTGGTCAAGCTCGACACCAATCGCGCGCTCACGGAGGCGCATGCGCTCTACCGCAAGCGCGGCTATCGCGAGATCGCGCGATACAACGATAACCCATACGCCCACCACTGGTTCGAGAAGCAGCTCGAAGGGTGACCGCATCAGGTTGCTGCGTGACGGCCCTAGAGCGGTTCACGGCTTAATTGAATCGCGGGGATTCCCTAGGACTTGGGTTTGTGATTCAAGATGCTGGCTGGGCTGGAGGCCAGCATCTGATGGCTCGACCTCTTTCCAATGATCTGCGGAAGC
>JBFWXB010000052.1:0-28697 GCA_050187875.1 Variibacter sp. | reverse complement strand
AAACTCGCGCCGTTGATCCATCACCGACACCTCGCGCCACGGCATGGAAGCCCTCCCTATCGGAACTTCCACCCTCTATCGATGTGTCAGCTATCTCTCCGAACACCCGTCAGTGATCTGTCCGGGCTAAACATCAAGCCCGGCCATGACGTGTCGTGGTTGGGCCGTGCGCTCCCTCTCCCGGCAAGCGGGGCGAGGTGAAGAGTCACAAAATCTGATCCAGAAACTGGCGCGTGCGCGGGTCGCGCGCGTTGGTGAAGAATTCCTTCGGCGGGCCGTGCTCGACCAGGATGCCGCGGTCGGTGAAGTAGACCTGATCCGCGACCTCGCGGGCGAAGCCCATCTCGTGGGTGACGAGCACGCAGGTCATGCCGTCCTGCGCCAGCTCGCGGATGGTGACGAGCACCTCCTTCACCGTCTCGGGGTCGAGCGCGGCGGTGACTTCGTCGAACAGCATCACGTCAGGGTTCATCGCGAGGCTGCGCGCGATGGCGATGCGTTGCTGCTGCCCGCCGGAAAGCTCGCCCGGATAGGACTCCTCCTTGCCCTCGAGCCGCACCTTGCGGATGAGCTTACGCGCCTGCTCCTCGACCTCCTTCTTGTCGCGCTTGAGCACGTGGATCGGCGCCATCATCACGTTCTGCAGCGCCGTGCGGTGCGGAAAGAGATTGTACTGCTGGAACACCATGCCGACCTTGCGGCGTAGCGCGAGCTTGTCGAGTTTCGGGTCGTGGACCTCCTGCCCCTCCACCAGGATCGAGCCTGAATCGATCGGCACCAGCGCATTGATGCAGCGCAGCAGCGTCGACTTGCCCGAGCCTGACGGGCCGATCACACAGATGACCTCGCGCTTCATGATATCGAGCGAGATGCCGTTAAGCACGGTGAGCGCGCCGAACGATTTCTTCACGTCGCGCACGCGCACGAGCGGTTGATCGGGAGTCCAAGTGTTCGTGTTCGTGTTCGTGTTCGTCATCGTCGCTCCATCAGCGCACTTGAAAGCGCCGCTCGAGCGCGACCGTCGCGCGTGCGATAGGGTAGCAGTAGAGGAAGAAGGCGAGCAACAAGTAGAGATACATCGGCACGAGCAGCTCCGTGCGCGCTTCCGAGGAGAGGATGTCGCCGGTGAGCGTCATCGCCTCGGAGACGCCGACGACCGACGTGAGCGGCGTCGCGACCGTGAGGATGGCGTAGAGGTTCATCCACGGCGGCGTCATGCGCTTCACGCATTGCGGCAGGATCACCATGCGCAAGGTCTGGCTGCGCGAGAAGGCCATCGCCTCCGCCGCCTCCCACTGGCCGTAGGGAATGGAGCGCACGGCGCCGCGCACGAGCTCCGAGACGTTCGCCATCACCGGGAGCGAGAGGCCGATGGTCGATTTCAGCCAGCCCGGCAGAGACACGGTCGCGCCGCCGATCGAGAGCTCGAACGGCATCAGCAGCATGCAGTAGAAGAGGAGAACGAGCCAGGGCGAGTTGCGGAAGAACTGCGTCACCGCCCACGACGTCCCGCGCACCGGACGGCGCAACGAAATCTGCCCGAGGCCGAGCGGCACGCCGGCGACGGTGCCGATCGCCATGGCGAGGAAGCTCATGGCGATGTTGAGGGCGAAGCCTTCGGCAAGCAACGGCGTCCATTTCCAGATCGTCGCCAGAATCGATGGCGCTGACGGCGCCGACTGCGCCTGCGCGACGCCCGCCGAGAGGACGAAGGCCACGGCGAGGAAGCCGCCGTGCGATGCGCGCAGCCGCCATTTCTCGCGCGCCGCCCCGCCGATGCGGAAGGGACGGAGGACCGGGAGATCGGTGGCTGACGCCGCGCCTCTTGCGGTCCCCCCCCCCTTGGGGGGTGGGGTCTGGGGGGGGGGTCGATCCGACTGTGCCCACGTAGCGACCCCCCTCCCCACCCCTCCCCCACAAGGGGGGAGGGAGGAGTTTGTCGCATGCGCAGAAGAACCACTTCCGCGCGAGAGCGCATCGAAAGCGCGATCACGTTGCAGGCTCACGTCGCTCATGACGGCATGTATCCCGGCACGCGCATGGCGCGCTCCCAGCGCCCCATGACGAAGACGAGCAGGCCGACCAGCGCGACATAGATGATGAGCAGCACGTTCATCATCTCCGGCACGTTGCTCTCATCCGACCAGATCTGGTTCGCGACGTAGAGCATTTCCGGCACGGCGATCGCGTAGGCGATGGTCGTCGTCTTCACCAGATTGACGAGATTGTTGTTGAGCGCCGGCAGGCTGATGCGGAAGGCGAGCGGCAGAATCACATAGATGTAAGCCTTGAGCCGGCTGTAGCCGAGCCCTTCGGCCGCCTCGACGGTTTCCTTCGGCACCGCCTCGATGCCGGCGCGGAAAATCTCGACATTGAAGGCGCCGGCGTAGAACGAGAGGCAGATCGCCGCCCAGGTGAAATTCGAGACGAGCGGTATGCTCAAGCCGGTCTCGCCGGTAACCTTGAGATAATTGCCGAGCGCGAAATAGAAGAAGTAGAGCTGAACGAGCGGCGGCGTATTGCGGAAGAATTGGATGTAACCCTGCGTCGCGAGCCGCAATAGGCGCAGCCGCGAGCCTTGGATCCACGCACCGATCACGCCGATGACGACGCTGAAGACAAGGCACACCGCCATCAGCCGCACGGACGTAAGGAAGCCGTTGAGGAAGCGCGCGCGGTCGAACGCGTCGTAGAAGATCGTCAGTTTGATCCCGGTCGTCTCGTAGAGGACGCGGAACCAGTCCCAGAGCGGCGAGAGGTCCATCAAGAATTATCGGAAGCCGGTGGCGCGACGAAGATAGGAGCGTCATTGCCGGACTTGATCCGGCAATCCATCTCCCTGCGAAGAAAGCTGGATGCCCGGGTCAAGCCCGGGCATGACGCTGAGGGCATTGCGCCCTCGTTCACTTGCAAAAGCGCACCGATCAGCTCTTGCCCTTCGCCTCGTCGTGCATCTTCTTGAGGAACGCCGAGGCTGGAATTTTCCACTTCTTCTCGAGCTCAATGAAGCGGCCGCTCTTGTGCTCGTCCTCGACGAACTTGCTCATGAACTTGCCCCACTCGCCCTCGCGTTCCTCAAGCTTGACGGCCATGCCCCACGGCTCTTCGAGGATGGTCGGTAGCGACATCTCGAAGTCCTTCCACTTCGGATCGGCAAGACGCTCGGCAAAGGCGGTGTCGTCATAGACCCAGCCGATGCAGTTGCCCTGCAAGAGCGCGGTCTCGGCCTCGGTCTGGCCTTTGAAAGCGACGATGTCGGCGCCGTATTTCTCGGCCACCGGCTTGTTGTACCAGGCGCCCTGGATGCCGCAGATCTTCTGGCCCTTGAGCTGCTCCCACTTCTTCAGCGCCGCCTTCTTGTTGCTGAGCACGTTGACGCCCGAGGCATAGTAAAGCGGGTCGATGATGCCGACGACCTTCCGGCGGTCCGGCTTGTCGTTCATGGTGGCGATCATCAGGTCGATCTTGCCCTGCTGCAGGAACTGCATGCGGTTCGACGAGACGACCGGCTCGAGCTCGAGCTTCACGCCAAGCTTTTTAGCGACGTCCGCAGCCATGTCCGGCTCGAAGCCGACGATCGCGCCGGAGGGATCGCGGAAGCCGAAGGGCTTGTAGTCCGCCTTCACGCCGACGACGAGGACGCCGCGCTGCTTGATCTTCTCGAGCGTCTGCGCGGCGGCTGGCGCGACGGCAAAAGCCGCCGACAGGGCGGCGACGGACACAACGGCGATAAATCTGTTCAACATAATTCCTCCCATGGACGAACGCGCACGCATGCAAGACGCACGCCAGACGCCGCGATCAGGCGGTATCCGGACGCATTCTCGCTAAAAGCTAGCGCAGACGCGCGGCGTTGCCCATAGGGCTTTGAGGGATCGCCTGTGCGCGAAACCTCTGCTTGTCTTGCCCGCACCCGGGCCTGGCCTTCGGCCAGCCCGAGTACAGCTCCAGCGGGCATCCAGTAACCCCTTGCCTTCTTTGTCGTCGAGAGCACACGGCGTACTGGGTCCCCGCCTTCGCGGGGACGACACCCGGTGGCTCAGGCGGCTGCCCCGCACAGGCTGTCGGCGAGCGCCCGGAACGCCGCCAATTGGTCAGCCTTGAGGTCCCGCTTCTCGTCGCGGCCGACGAAGACCTTCAGCATGATGCCGCCTTCGGTATTGAAGAACAGGAGCGACGCGGATGGCCGTCCCATAAACGGGCGCTCGACGAAGGCAAGGCCATCGCAGCGCTTGTAGCGCAGATGGCCATGGAAGCCGGTGCGGCCCATAAGATTGTAATAGTCGCGCGCGATCTCGCCATTCGGCATCGGGCCGGTGAACTCCATGATGCCATCGTCGGTGTGGACGATGACGGTGACCTCGCCCCAGCTCGCGACGTCCTTCATCGCGGAAACGAAGGCGTCGCCTGGCGCGAAGCGGCGCATCGCCTCCGGCATCGCCGTCACTATTTCGCGCGGCGAGACGTCGTAGTCCTTGGCGACCTGCTCGACGATCGCGCCCGGATCGTCATGCATGGCTTGCGCAAGCGTGGGCTTCACCGCGGCGACGGAGGCGCTCATTGACGCCTCACGCAGCCTTGCCGCTGCGCCCGATCGTCTGGCGCACCTCGAAGCCTTCGAACTTCGGGTGCTCGAGATAGAGCGGCGCATTGGGGCCCTTGTTGCCGGTATTGGCGTGCGCCTTGCGGAAGGCGTCCGACTTCGTCCACGCCTCAAACGCGGCGTAGCTCTGCCAGACGGTGTGCGAAGCGAACAGCGTGTGATCGTCATAGGACGGGCCGCGCAGCAGGTGGAACTCGACGAAGCCGGGCAGCGTATTGAGCTGGCTGTCGCGATTGAGCCAGACCTGCTCGAAGGCCTCTTCCGAGCCCTTCGCCACGCGGAAGCGATTCATTGCGATGTACATGGGCGAACTCCTTCGGTCATGCGTTCGGGTGAATGGTATAGCGTGTCATCGAACCTGGAAGTTGATGGGCACGGTGAAGCTCACCGGGCGTCCGTCAGGCGGCGGCGGAAACGGCGAGGCGCGGCGCACCATCGCCGTCACCTCGCGGTCGAGGCTCGGCACGCCGCTCGAACGCGCGAGCCGCGACGACGTCACACGGCCGCTACCGCTGAGCGAGAAGGTGACGGACGCGGTGCCAGTCTGGCCGGCAGCGCGCGCCTCGGCTGGGAACTGCTTGTAGCGCGCGAGATGCGCGGCGACGATGCCGCGGTAATTCGAGTTGAGCTCCGAGCGTCCACGCCCGACGCCGCCGGCGGCCGTCGACGCAGCCCTCGTCGAGCGCGAATTGTTGCGTTCGCCAGCGATCGCGGCGCGGCGCTTCTCGCGGGCCTCCTCGCGTTTCGCCTGCTCGCGTTTGGCCTGTTCGCGCTTGGCGTGCTCACGCTTCAATTGTTCGCGACGCTGCCGCTCGCGCTCGCGCCGCTCGGTTTCGCGCTTGTCTTCCGCTGGCTTGGCGACCTTCGGCTCCGGCTTGGCTGGAGTTGCCGCCGTTTCGTAGACGTGCGTCTCGACCGTCTCGACTTCCGTCTGCGGATTGATCGCTGTCTGGAGTTCCGCCTCCGCCGGCGCGGGAGATGGCGCGGCTTGCACCGGGGCGGGCGTCGCCGGCTCGTTCGGCACCGGCGTGACAGGCGTCACGGGCGCGGCGGCTGCAGCCTCCACCGGCTTTTCGGGCGGCGGCGCTTCAGCGTGAGCCTGCTCCGGTTCGACGGCTTTCGGCGCGTCCGCAGGCTTTTGCTCGTCGGCGGCTTGCGGGTCGGGCGGCGCTTCCGGCGTCGGCTGCGGCGTCATGGCCGGCGTTGGCGCAGAAGCCTCGGCTTCGCCTTTGTCCGGCGTCAGACCCGCCGCCATGTTGGCGCCAAACACGATATCGACGGAGATCGACTCGAGGCCGATGCTCGCCATCGGCGGTGCGTTATCGTGGAAGAAGAAAGTGATGCCCGCATGAACGGCGACGGAGCACAGAAGGAACGCCGTCCAAAGCTTCGCGCGCCGGCCAGCCCATGCGCCCGCGCGGTCCTGCGGCGTGACGACAACCGCCGGCGCTGCGCGATCCGCCCCGACATCGCGCCGTGTGCGTGAGAAGGGAACGACATTGCCCAGCTCGTGCCCGGGCGCCAGCGCCACGGCGGCGTCGCGCGCCACCGTGCGCAGGCCGACGCCGCGCAGCTCGACGACAGGCGCCGACGCCTGCAGCGCCGGCTCCGCCCTATTTGCCTTGAGGGGCCGGGCGAGGTTCATGCACGCACGCGTCCGCTTTCGATCATGCGCCGAATCTCACCCGCAGCGAGCCCTTGTAGGTGATGCCGGGGCTCGGAAGGTAATCGAGATAGCGCATGTATTGCTCATTGAGCAGATTGTCGACGGTGAAGGACGCGAGGATGTCCGGCGTCGGCTCGTAGCCGATGTAAAGCTTAACCAGGTTGAACGCCTTCGTCGCCGGAATATCCGGCAGACCGTTGCCATCTGAATCGGGAATATCCGAGGCGGGCTTGGCGAAGACATAGGCCCAGCGCACCGACATCGTCAGCTTCTGGTCGAGCATGCGCACGCCGAGCGTGCCGGCGATCTGATCCGGCTGCACCTTCAAGAGCGGCTGATTGTTGTCGACGTTGCGCCCGCGAATGTGCTGACCCGAAAGGCCGGCGAACCAGGTGCCGGCGTCATAGGTCGCCTCGCCCTCGAAGCCCTCCAGGCGCGCATTGGCGACGTTGCGGTACTGAATGAAATTCGGAATGCCCCACATGTTGATGGGGCCGAAGGCGAACTGTTCGATGAAGTCGTCGACATCGTTGCGGAACACGTTCGCCTTGATGCGCAGCTTGTCGCCCTGCATCAGCCAGTTGTCGGTGCGGATGTTCACGCCGACTTCCTCGGTGTGTCCGATTTCCGGCTTGAGATCCGGATTGGGGACGAAGACGAAGCCGGGCGGCGCGCCGGGGAACGAGGCAAACGGCGGATGCGCACCGGCGACCAGCGTCTCGGTGACGGCCGGCGCGCGATAGCCTTCGGCATAGGTGCCATAGACCGTGAGCCACGGCAGCGGCGTGATGCCGAGCGTCGTCTTCGGCGAGAGACGCTCGCCCTCGTTGGTGACACCGCCGCCTTCGAGCTTGAAGGTGTCGTAGCGTAGCGCGTTCTGCCACTCGAGCCAGGTCGAGTAGTTCGACTTGAGCTGCACGAAGCCGCCGGCAACGTCGCGCTTGCCGGAGGGCGTGAACAGATCGCCCGTGCCCGTCACGTCGCGGGAGGTCACCTGATCCTGGAAATAATCGACGCCGTAGGTCAGCGCATTGCGGATCGAAGCCATCTCGAAGCGCGAGGTATTGTGCAGGTCGAAGCCATGCGTCTCGATATTGACGCTGCGGCTATCGCCGACGAAGCCGGTGATCGGGTTGCCGGGGCTCGTCGTCGTGCCGTTCGCGATCTTCAACTGATCCTGGTGCGTCTGCGTCCAATAGACGGTGTTCTCGAAATCGAAGATGGTGTCGTCCGGCCGGCTGTAGCGCCACCGCGCGCTCACCGTGTTGTTGTTGAGCGTGGTCTGATACTGCGACTCGGCGCCGACGGTGCCGCGGGCTGCGAGCTGGCCGGTGACAAAGTTGAACTCCTGCGCCGTGGCGCTGAGCTTGAACTCGTGCCCTTCCCACGGGCGGAACGTCGCCTTGCCGATGCCGGCTTTGACCTCATAGCCCGAATTCGGAACGAGATTGCCGTCGCCGTCGCGGAACGCCCCGTTCTTGCGCTCGACGAATCCGGCGAAGAGATCGATCGTGTCGGTCGGGCGCGCGGCCCAGAAGATCGAGCCGAGCCCGCGCATCGTGTTCGAGCCGATCTCGCCGTGGCCCATGATGCCCCACTTCTCGCCGGGGCGCAGAATGTCTTCCACATCCTTGGTGCGGATCGCGACGACGCCGCCGATCGCGCCGGAGCCGTTGATATTCGCGACCGGGCCGCGCACCACGTCGAGGCCGCCGATGAGCTCCGGATCGAGATAAAACTTGCCGTCGGCATTGTGGCCGGTCTGCTGGAAGTTCTGCCGCGCGCCATCGACGACGACCGCCACGCGGCCGAAATCCTGCAGGCCGCGGATATTGATCGAAGTGCCGGGGTCGTCCGCGCGCTCCTGGAACGTCACGCTCGGCATGCCGAAGAAAATGTCGGAGAGGCGCGACGGCGCGATCTGATTGATCTGCTCCTGGCGCACGGTGCTGACGGGCGCGAGCGCGTCGATCGCTTTCTCCTCGGTTTTCGTCGCGACGACCGTGATGGCATCGAGCTCCTGTGCGGGCTGCGCAACGGCGCGGCCCGCGGCAGCGATGGCGACGAGGGAGGCGCCGACCAAAAGCGCGCGCCGGCGATTGCGTGAAATATTCATAAAGCCCCCAGCCGCTGATGCGGCATTGCGATGTCGGCTGGCGGGCGACCGCGCGTGGCGGGCTAGCTGGCAAAACTGTCGCTTTGCGGTGCAAAGCAAGTGTTGCGTTTGTAAGTTGACCGTATTACGCAGGTCAAGAACAAATCATCACGTTGAAAGTATTATAAAGTAACGATGATCTACAGTTTAAAATCATTCCAGAGTAAGCGAATTCTGGTGACTACTGTCGCGCGCACCACACTTACTTTGGACTAATTTAAATGAAGAAAGCCGATCCACGCCCAGCCATCACCGACGTCTCCGATCAGGCGGCAAAGCAGGCGCGCGACATCGCCGTCACCAATGACCGCATCGAAAGCCGGGACCTTTTCGTCGGCACGCGCGAGATCATCATCGGGCATGGCGAGGACGTGTATCGCCTGCGGCTCACCGCCCAGAACAAGCTCATCCTCACGAAGTAAGGCCGCCCGCATGGCTCGCCGGGTTTTCCACCACCGTTTGGCGCGACTTGTGCCGCTCTCGATCGGCGCATTGATGCTAGCCCTCGCCGTTTGCGCCAGCGCGCAGGCCGTGACCATCAAGGACGCGGCGGGGCGCGACGTTACGGTCGAAGACGCGAGCCGCATCGTCTCGATCGGCGGCGCGGTCACCGAAATCCTCTATGCGCTGGGATTGGAGAAGCAGGTCGTCGCCGTCGACGTGACCAGCCTCTATCCGCTGCGCGCGCTCGCGGAGAAGCCGAACGTCGGCTACATGCGCGCGCTCTCGCCCGAGGGCGTGCTCGGCCTCAACCCGTCGCTCGTCCTCGCGACCGAAGGCTCGGGGCCGAAGGAGGCCGTCGCCGTGCTCCAAGCGGCGAAGGTGCCGTTCGTGATGGTGCCCGACCCTTATTCGGGCGAAGGGATCGTCGAGAAGTTGCGCCTCATCGCCGCCGCGACGGGAACGCAGGAACGCGGCGCCTGCCTGGCCGCGCGCGTACGCACCGATCTCGCGAGCGTTGCGGCGCTGCGCAAGCGCATCGAGAAGCCGGTGAAGGTTCTCTTCATCCTCTCCTTCGTGAACGGGCGCGCCATGGTCGCCGGCAGCCACACCGCCGCCGACGGCATCATCAAGCTCGCCGGCGGCGCCAACGTCATTACGGAATACGAGGGCTACAAGCCGGTGAACGACGAGGCGATCATCGCTGCCAACCCTGACGTCGTGCTGGCGATGGACCGTGGGCCGGGCTCGCTCACCGCCGAGACCGTGTTCGCGAATGCGGCGCTCGGCGCGACATCGGCGGGCGCGCACAAGGCCTTCATCGCGATGGACGGGCTCTACCTCCTCGGCTTCGGGCCGCGCACCGCGCGCGCCGCGCGCGACCTCGCCGCCAAATTCTATCCGGCCCTGCATGCCGAGGCGTTGCCGTCGGAAACGACCGGCGCGGCAGCGCAGGATTGTCGCTGATGGCGGACGAGGTGGCGGCAACCGCCCCCCATCCTACCCGCCCCCGCAAGCGGCGGAGGGATAAGGAGGGACGGAGCGACTGGCGGCCCGGCGCGCCGCGCGGCGCGATCGTCATCGTCCTCCTCTGCCTTGCGCTCCTGCTTGCGGCGCTCGCCTCCGCAAGCGTCGGCGCCGCCGGCATCCCCCTCTCGCGGCTCGCGGCCGCTGCTTTCGGCTCGGCACAGGATGGCGCCACGCTCGCGCGCGATCAGCTCGTCCTTTGGTCGGTGCGGCTGCCGCGCATCGTTCTTGCCGCGATGGTCGGCGCGCTGCTCGGCGCGGCCGGCGCGCTGATGCAGGGCCTGTTCCGCAATCCGCTGGCCGACCCCGGCCTTGTCGGCGTCTCCGCCGGCGGCGCGCTCGCCGCGGCCGCAGCGATCGTTCTCGGCGACCGTCTTGTGCGCAGCGGCGGCCTGCATCTGCCGTTCGAGCTTCTGCCCGTCGCCGCGTTCGGCGGCTCGCTCATCTCCACCATGCTTCTCTACCGGATCGCAACGCGCGAGGGCCGCACCTCGATCGCCACGTTCCTCCTTGCCGGCCTTGCGGTCGCCGCGCTCGCCATGGCCGGCGTCGGCCTTCTCGTCTTCACCGCCGACGACCGGCAGCTGCGCGACATCACCTTCTGGACGCTCGGCTCACTCACCGGCGCCACCTGGCCGAAGGTGATGAGTCTTGCGCCGGTGGCGATTGCACTCGTGGTCGCGACGCCATTCATGGCGCGCAGCCTCGACCTCCTCGTACTCGGCGAGGCCGAGGCGTTCCACATGGGCGTCGCGGTCGAACGGTTGAAGCGCATCGCCATCGTCGCCGTCGCCGCGGCGACCGGCGCGGCGGTCTCGATCTCCGGCGTGATCGGCTTCGTCGGCATCATCGTGCCGCACCTTTTGCGTCTCGTCATCGGACCGGGACATCGCCTGCTCCTGCCGTCGACGATGCTGTTCGGCGCGACGCTCCTCCTCATCGCCGACACCTTCGCGCGCACGATCGCGGCGCCTGCGGAGCTTCCCATCGGCATTCTCACGGCGCTGATCGGCGCGCCGTTCTTCCTCTCGCTTCTCCTGCGCCAGCGCGGCGTCATCGGCTTATGACGGCAGTGCTCGAAGCGCATGCGGTCACCGTGCAGGCGGGGCGCAAGACGATCCTCGACGCCGTCAGCCTTGCGATCACGGGCGGCGAAACGCTCGCGCTCGTGGGGCCGAACGGCGCGGGCAAGTCAACACTGCTTAAAGTCTTGTCCGGCGAGCTGCGTCCGGCGTCGGGCCACGTGACGCTGCATGGGCTGCCGATTGCCACCTATGCGCCGCAAACGCTGGCGCAGCATCGCGCCGTGCTTTCGCAAAGCGTCACGGTCGCGTTCCCCTTCACCGTCGGCGAGATCGTCGCTATGGGCGCAGGCGAAAGCGCTAGACGCAAACGTGACGCCATGGTCGCTGCCGCGCTCGCTGACGTCGACCTCGCCGATTATGGCGGGCGCATCATCACGACGCTCTCCGGCGGTGAGCAGCAGCGTGCGCATTTCGCGCGCGTCCTGGTGCAGCTCACTTGCGGCGAGGCCATGCATGGGCCGGGCATCCTTCTTCTCGATGAGCCGACGGCAAGCCTCGACCTGCGCCATCAGCTTGCGCTCATCGCCGCGGCGCAACGCTGCGCCGCGCGCGGCACGGCCGTCATCGCCGTGCTGCACGACCTCAACCTCGCGGTGATGCTCGGGCAGCGGATTGTGGTGATGGATCGCGGCCGCATCGCCGGCGACGGCGCGCCGCGCGACATCGTGACCGACGACATGCTGGCGCGCGTGTTTCAAGTGTCCGGGGCGGTCGGGCGGGCGCCGAGTAACGCACCCTTTGTGCTACCGCACGGAATTATGAGCACGAATACATTCTCGGCTGTCGTCCCCGCGAAAGCGGGGACCCAGTAACCACTGATCGCGCAATAAATATGCAGGCAGGGCGTACTGGATGCCCGCCGGAGCCTGTACTCGGGCTGGCCGGAGGCCAGACCCGGGTGCGGGCATGACAATTGGTGGTTATCGCTCGCTATTCGCCACCTACATCAAGCAGGATACGACCTGTGACCGTTCCGCTTTGCAGGGCTTGCAGAGCGTGCCCGAAATCCTTGAGCGGCAGACGCAAGCCGATACGCGGCTTGAACTTCCCGGCGGCATAGAAATCGAAGATCTCGCGCTGCGCCGCGGCGACACGCTCGGGCTCACGGTCGCGGTAATCGGACCACTGCAGCCCCGTCGCTGCGATATTCTTCACCAGAAGGTAATTGCCGCGGATCGCCGGGATGTCGCCGGAGGCAAAGCCGACGATCACGATGCGGCCGCTCCAGGCGAGCGCGCGCATCGCCGCCTGATGCGCATCGCCGCCGACAGAGTCGATGACCACGTCGGCGCCGTGCCCGTCCGTCATCCGCGCGACCTCCGCACGCAGGCGATCGCGCAGGTCCGGCATCGTGAGATCGATCACGCCGTCGGCGCCGGCTTCCCGCGCGGTCTGCGTCCCTCTCGCGCCGCGCGCGGCGCCGATCACACGCGACGCGCCGAACGCCTTCGCCAACTGCATGCTGGCGATGCCGACGCCGCCCGATGCGCCGAGCACCAGCACCGTCTCGCCCATCTCGAAATCGGCGCGCGCCTTCAATGCGAGATACGCTGTCAGGTAGGTGAGCCCGAGCGCCGCGGCGGTCGCGAAATCCATGCCATCCGGCATCGGATAGCAGTGCGCCGCCTGCGCCACGACGCGTTCGGCATAAGCGCCGTATTCGACCTCGAACGCAACGCGGTCGCCGACTTTCAGATTTCTGACGCCCGGCCCGACCGCAGCAACGCGGCCGGCGCCGCTCTTGCCGGGTGAGAAGGGGAGCGGCGGTTTGACCTGATATTTGCCTTCCATCACCAGCAGGTCGGGAAAGTTCACCTCGGAGGCGACCGGCGCGACGACGACCTCACCGGCCTTCGGCGACGGATCAGGGCAGTCTTCGAGTTTCGCGCCGCCGATCGGGCCGAATTCACGGACGAGAACGGCCTTCATTTGAGATATTTCGCGTTGCCATCACAAAGCTCCGGCGCGGCGACCGGCGTCTTCGGATCGGCGCGAAAGGTGGGCGCGATCGGCACCGGCAGCGCCGGCATGCGCGCGCCGGCGGCGTTCGTCACCGTGTGATCAAACAGGCCGCGCGCCTTGAAGTGCGGATCGCTCAGCGCGTCGGCGATCGTCGCCACCACCGAACAGCAGCAATCCTTGCCGGCGAAGCGCGCCCGCCAGGTTTCCGCATCTTCACTCCGGATGATCTCGGCGCAACGCGTCAGCGTCTTCTGCGGATCGCGGCGATCGTCACGCAGCCGCGCATCGAGGGCGATGATCTCGCAGAACGTCTCCCAGAATTTCTGCTCGATCGGCGCGGCCGCCACGACCTTGCCGTCGCGCGTCGGGAAAAGGTGATAGCGCGCGGTGCCGCCGGTGACGAGCTCTGTGCCGTTGCCTGGCGCCTTGCCGGTCGCGGCGAGCTGCCCCATCGCCCAGTACATGAAGGGGAAGAGGCCGTCCGTCATCGCGACATCGAGGAAGCAGCCCTCGCCGGTGCGCGTGCGGTTATGCAGCGCCAGGATGATGTTCATCACCGCGGGATAAGCGCCGCCGGCGATGTCGGCGATGAGCGCCGGCGGCACGGTCGGATGGTCGAGCAGCCCCATCGAGAGCGCCAGCAGGCCGGCGTCGCCGATATAGTTGAGGTCGTGGCCGGCGACATCGCGCTTCGGCCCGTCCTGGCCGTAACCGGTGATGGCGCAATAGACGATGCGCGGGTTGATCTTGCGCACGCTCTCGTAGTCGAGGCCGAGGCGCGCCATCACGTCGGGACGGAACTGCTCGACGATCACGTCGGCGCGTTCGATCAGCGGACGCAGCTGTGCGATCGCGGCCGGGTCCTTGAGGTCCAGCGCAAGACTCTTCTTGCCGCGGTTGAGCAGCGCGAAGTTGACGCCGAAATTGCCCCATTGCGGCGTGTAGGCGCGCATGTCCTCGCCCTTGCCCGGGCGCTCGATCTTGAGCACCTCGGCGCCAGCTTCGGCGAGAAGGAGCGTCGCCATCGGCCCCGGCAAGAGCGTCGAAAAGTCGAGGACGAGCGTGCCTTCGAGCGGGCGCGTCATTTCTTCCTCCGCGCCGCCGCGACAATGGCGCGCCGCGCCGGGGCATACGCCGCCGTTCCGTAGGTCTCGAACAGTGCCTGCGTCACGTCATGGTGATGCGCGAGGCCGCCGCGCGCGACGCGCTCGATCGGCCCATCGGGATAGCCGAGACCAAGGCGGCAAGTCAGGTCCATATCGGCAGCGGTCGCGAGCCCTTCGTCGAGGAAGCGCAGCGCGGCGTTGTATTTCGGGCGCACGAGGCGGTCGATGATGCGGCCGGCCTGATCGCTGCAGACGACGACGGTGAAGCCCGCCGCCTCGAACACCGCGCGGGCCGCCGCGATCGCGCTTTCTGCCGTGCGCGGCTGGCGCACCAGCTCGATGAGCGGCGAGGGCGCGTCGTCGCCGTTGCGATAGCGCGCGAAGCCGAGGACGTTTCCGCCCTCCTCGCCCTCCTTCTCACCGGTGTGCGTGCCGAGGCTTTCGGTACCGAGCTCGATGAGAACAGCCGCCTTGTCAGGCGCCGCCACAAGCGGCGTGCCGAGATGGATAACGACATCGGCGTCGTCTTTCGACGCCGCTGCGAGGAACGCATCGCCCTTCGGGAAGGAACGGCTCTCGCCATTTTGCTTGATCGTGTATCGCGTCGTCATGCGCCGAACATCGCTCCGCCTTCGTAGGTGTAGAAGCCGCGGCCGGACTTGCGGCCGAGGAGGCCCGCCGCAACCATGCGGCGCAGCAGCGGCGGACAGGCCGCACGCGGATCGAGCGTGATCGGGTAGAACGCCTCGCACAGCCTGATCTGCGTATCGAGCCCGACGAGGTCGACAAGCTCGAGCGGGCCCATCTTGTAGCCGAGACCGACCTTGATCGCCTTGTCGATGTCGGCCGGCGAGGCGACGCCCGCTTCGACGGCGCGGATGGCATCGTTATTGAACGGCACGAGCAGCGCGTTGAGGATGAAGCCCGGCTTGTCCTGCGTCTTCACCGGCTTTTGCCCGGCGGCCTCCGTCCACGCCCAGGCGGCCGCGAAGGTTTCGTCCGACGTGAGCACGCCTGGCGACATCTCGACCAGCTTCATCAGTTGCGCCGGCAGGCAGAAATGCATGCCGACGACGCGTTCGGGGTGCTTGCTGCCGGACGCGATCTCGGTGATCGAGAGCGTCGAGGTGTTGGAGCCGAAGATCGTGTCTTCGCCGCAGACGCCGTCGAGCGCGCCGAGCAGCGTCTTCTTCACGCCGAGGTCTTCGAACACGGCTTCGATGACGAGGTCGCAACCGCTGAGCGCATCGAGCTTTGACGAGCGCGAGAAATTCGCGAGCACGCGGTCGCGCTCTTGCGCCTGCATCTTGCCGCGCTCGACCGATTTGTCGAAGAAACCGCGCGTCTGCTTCTCGGCTCGCGCGAGCGCTTCGTCAGCGGTGTCGTAGCAGATCGTCTTGAAGCCCGCCCGCGCGGCGACGATGGCGATACCCGCCCCCATCGTGCCGCCGGCGCCGCAGACGCCGACCGTTTTTATGTTCGTTGCAGCCATGCCGTCATTCTTTCTGGTTCGCCAATATCACGGCGTCATCCTGAGGTGCCCGAGCGAAGCGAGGGCCTCGAAGGATGGCCGCAAGGCGCGGGCCGTAGTCCTTCGAGGCGCGCTGCGCGCGCACCTCAGGATGACGGATCGGGGTCCGCGTAACCATCTCGTTCATCATCGCTTCACAAAACTGCGGCCGATCAGCTGGCGGTGCACCTGGTTGGTGCCCTCCCAGATCTGCGTCACCTTGGCGTCACGCATCAAGCGTTCGACGCGGAAGTCGCGCATATAGCCGTAGCCGCCGTGCATCTGCACCGCGTCGGTGGAAATGCGCATCGCCAAATCGGACGCGCGCATCTTCGCCATCGACGCCTCATGTCCGTACTCGACCTCGTTCGCCTCGACGAGGTCGGCGACATAATCGAGCCAGCGCTCGGCCATCGCGAGGTCGGTCGCGGTGTCGGCGAGCATGAACTGGTTGCCCTGGAACTCGGAAATCTTGCGACCGGACTGGGAGCGCTCGTTCATGTAGCTCACCATGTCCTTGAACGCGGCGGTTGCGATGCCGAGCGCATGCGCGGCGATGCTCGGCCGCGACTTGTTGAGCGACGCGAACAGAATGCGAAGCCCCTCGCCCGGCTTGCCGAGCAGGTTCGCGCGCGGCACGCGGCATTTGTTGAAGGCGATGGTCGCGGTCGAGGAGGCGCGGTGCCCCATCTTCTCCTCGAGGCGGATCACCTCGAAGCCGGGCGTGCCCTTCTCGAAGATCAAGGTCGAGATCGCGCCCTTGCGATCGTCGATCTCCGACCAACGCCCGAAGAGGAGGATGAGGTCGGCGACGTCGCCGTTGGTGATGAACATCTTGCCGCCGTTGACGACGATATCGTCGCCGTCGGGCGTGAACGTCGTCTTCATGCCGGTCGCGTCGGAGCCTGCATTCGGCTCGGTGATGCCGAGCGCACCGAGCCCGCCTTCGGCGATGCGCGGGAGGAGGCGCTTGCGCTGCTCGTCCGTGCCCTGGTCGATCAGCGACTTCAGCCCGTTGAAGGTCGTCGACCAGACGATCGCGGTCGAAGCGCAGGCCTCGGCGAGAATCTTCACCACCTCGAGATAGACGCGATAGCGCACCAGCGAGCCGCCGAACGCATCCGGGATGAACAGCATGTTGGCGCCGAGATCGTTGAGCGCCTTCATGTTCTCAGGCGGAAGCTCGCCGCTCGCGTCCGCGCGCGCCGCGTTCGGCGCGATGACGGTGTCGGCGACGCGCCGGAACTGATCGAGGATGAGCTTTTCCTCCTCCGACCATTTGCGCGCGCGCTCCAGGTTCTCGAAAATCTGCATGCGACACTCCGTCAGCGATCGCGGAACGCGGGCTTGCGCTTCTCGACGAAGGCCGCCATGCCCTCCTCCGCGTCGGCGGTGCGGAAGGCGAGCGTGCCGAGATCGGTCTCGACTTTCAGTCCCTCATGCACCGGCAGGTCGAGCGCGCGCTGCACCGCCTCGCGCGCAAAGCTCAGCGCCGGCAGGCCGTAGCCGGAGAATTCGCGCGCGAAGGCGACGCCCGCCTCGACCGGGTCGCCGTCGACCAGGCGATGCACAAGGCCGATCGCGTGGGCCTCGTCGGCCGCGACCGTGCGGCCGGTCATGATCATTTCCAGCGCGCGCCCCTCACCGATCAGGCGCGGTAGGCGCTGCGTGCCGCCATAGCCGGGAATGAGGCCGAGCTTGATCTCGGGCAGACCGACCTTGGCGTTGCGGGTCGCGATACGGAAGGTGCAGGCGAGCGCCATTTCGAGGCCGCCGCCGAAGGCGAAGCCGTTGATGATGGCGACAGACGGCACCGGCAGCGTGTCAAGCTTGGCGAAGATCGCCTGGCCACGCGCCGCCTGACGCTTCTGTGCGGAAAGATCGCGCCCGCGTAGCTCCTTGATGTCGGCGCCGGCGCAGAAGGCTTTCGGCCCGGCGCCGGTGATCAGCAGCGCGCGCACATCCATCTTCGCCGCCTCGTCGAAGGCGGCGGCGATCTCTTCCAGGATCGCGAAAGAGAGCGCGTTGAGCGCCTCCTGGCGATCGAGGGTGAGGAGCGCGAACTCGTCGCGGCGCGTGAGCGTCACCGGCATCAGGCACTTTCCTTCTGACGCCAACGCACCGGCGTCGGCGCAAGCTCGCCGCGCTTCACCATCTCGACAAGCTCGCGCTTGAGAATTTTTCCGCTTGCGGTGAGCGGGAACGACGTCACCGCGACGAAGAATTCCGGCATGTCGTATTTCGACAGCCCTTCCGCAGCGAGGTGATCGAGCAAAGCCTCGGGCGTCAGATCGCTGATCGCCGCAATGCAGACGCGCTCGCCAAGCCGCTCGTCGGCAAGCGGAAAGCAGGCGACACGCTCGACCTGTGCATGGCGCACGGCCAGCGCCTCGATATGCGACGGATAGATGTTGTGGCCGCCACGGATGATGAGATCCTTCAAGCGGCCCGCGATCTCGAGATTGCCGCGTTCGTCGAGACGGCCGAGGTCGCCGGAGAGGAACCAGCCGTCGCGATTAAAGCTCTCGGCGGTCGCATCCTGATTGCCGTAATAGCCGAGCATCAGCGCCGCGCCGCGCCCGCCGATCTGCCCCACGTCGCCTTGCGGCGCCTCGCGATCGGAATCCGCTGCGTCGAAGATCCGCACCTCATAGGCGGGGCCACCGCGCCCGCAGGTACCGACGATCGTCGCGCGGTCGTCGTTCGGATGCGTATATTGATGCGAGGAGTTCTCGGTCATGCCGTAGATGTTCTGCGGCTTGATGCCCTGGTCGACGAAAGCCTCGGCGACAGACGGTGGGATCGGCGACCCCGCCATGTAGAAGACATTGACCTTGCCGAGATGATCGAGGCCGCGCCGGCGCTGCTCGGCGAGGATGTCCATCGCGTGGGTCGGCACGCCCATGACATAGGTCGCCTCGGTCTCGATCATCCAGTCGAGCGCATGCGCGCCCTGCGGCGGATCGTTGACGATCAGCTCACAGCCGGCGACCAGCGCCTGCGCGATCGCGACCCAGGCGATGTGGTGCGAGAGCGGGCTGAGCGTGAGGAGCTTCGTGTGCGGCCCATGATTCCAGTCGCGCACCATGTCGCGCGCATTGGCGAGCAGCGTGTTGTCCGAATGCATGACGCATTTCGGCGCGCCGGTCGTGCCCGAGGTGAACGCGAGATAGGCGATCTTGTCCGGATCGCTGACGGGCGCACCGGGCGGTGGCGCGGCTTTCGGGAAATCGGCGGGCGTGTAGACGCGGCGCAGCGAGGGAACATCCTTCAGCGCCGCGTCGAAATCGACCTTGGCGCGGTCGACGCCCCAGCCCGGCTCCGTCACCAGCGCGCTCGCATGCAGGCGGTTGAGTAGCGTGACGATCTCGCCGCAGGTGTAGGTCCGGTGCAGCGAGGGATTGCAGGCAAAACCTTGCCGGCTGCAAGCGAGGAACATCACCACCGCTTCGACGCGATTGCCGAGCCAGAGCGAGACGCGATCGCCACCGGCGAGGCCGAGCGCGACGAGGTCGGCCGCCGCGCCGTCGACCCTGGCGAGCAACTCGCGCCAGGTCAGACGATAGCGGCTGTCGCGCAAGGCGTAGGCGTCGGGCGTCGCCGCCGCATGCTTCGCGAGCAGCGCATAAAAGGTCTCGTCCCGCCACGTGCCTTGCGCGTGGTAGCGCCGCGCGGCCTCAGGATGATGCAGCGTGAGAAACGGCCGCATCGCTCACCTGCCGAACTTGCTCGCGTCCGGCTTGCGCTTCTCGCGGAAGGAGTCGCTCAGCTCGTGGCTCTCCTCGCCTTCCATGTAGGCGCGCAGCAACAGATCATGCGCCATGCGCGAGAGCCCGGCGACGCCGCCGTGGCGGGCATTGAACGCGCCTTTCACGGATGCGAGCGCGAAGGCGCCGCGATCGGCGATCTCGAGCGCGAACTTGCGCGTTTCCGCCTTGAGCTGATCGTCCGGCACCACCTTGTTGATGAGGCCGAGCTCGAGCGCATATTTCGCGCTCATCTTCGGATTGTGGAACCAGATCTCCTTGGCTTTCTTCTTGCCGACGATGTCCTCGAGATACCAGGTGCCGTAGCCGGCGTCGAAGGAGCCCATCATCGGTCCGACCTGGCGAAAGATGGCGCTCTCCTTCGCGATGGTGAGATCGCAGACCATCTGCAACACGTTGCCGCCGCCGACCGCAAAGCCGTTCACCGAGGCGATCACCGGCTTCTGCAGCCGCTCGATCGACTCGTACATGTCGAGCGTCGGGAGCGTGCCGGCATAGAGGATCGTCTTCTCCATCCCGTCCTTGCGGCCGCCGATGCAGAAGAACTTGTCGCCGGAGCCGGTAAGGACGATCACGCGCGTGCGCGTCTCGCGGCGGATCGCGTTGATGCAGTCGCGAATTTCGTGACAGGTCGTGGCCGTGAACATATTGCCGTCGTCGGGGCGGTTCAGCGTGATCGTCCCGATCGGGCCGTCTTCTTCATACAGGATCGTCTCGTAAGCCACGTCACTCCACCTTGTTCTTGTGGTGCCGGACCCGCCCGGCCGCCGTCAGGTCACCGGGCTAACCGATCCGCGCTCGATGCGATAGGCCCGCGCAAGCAGATCAGCCACGTGCACCTCGTTCGATTCCGAGATCAGCACGGATACACCCTCGCTTTTGAGGTTGGCCAGAACCTCCCCGAGGCGGCGGGCAAGCGCCGGGGCGAGCCCCTCGAAGGGCTCGTCCAGCACCAAGATGCGCGTGCCGGCCATCATGGCGCGCGCCAGCGCCACCATTTTCTGCTGTCCGCCGGAAAGCTCAAGCGCCCGCCGGTCGCGGAAGCGCGCGACCTCCGGCATGATGCCGAAAATCCAATCCAGGCGGGCGTCCGCGTCGTCGCGTTTCACAACCCAGGTCGGCAGGCGGACATTCTCCTCAACCGTGAATTCCGGCACCAGCCGCCGGTCTTCCGGCATGTAGCCGATGCCGTGGCCAACGCGGCGATGCGCCGGCAAGGCCAGCAGGTCGGCGCCCTCGAAGGTGATCTTGCCGGTTGCCGGCATAGCGCCCATCAAAGCGCGCAGCAAAGTCGTCTTGCCAGCGCCGTTGCGGCCGATGAGCCCGCACATCTGCCCCTCGTCGACCGCGAGCGAGGCGTTGCGCACGATCGGGATCGGGCCGATGGATACGTTGAGGCCGGCGATCTCAAGCACGGGGCGCGCCCTCCCCCGCATGAGGCTTGAGTTTCGTGCCGGTAATCAGTTCCTGCACGCGCGCCTGGCCCAATGTCTCGGCCGGACTGCCGTCGGCAATGACGGTGCCGTCGTAGAAGGCGAGCACGCGGTCGGCGAAGCGGCCGACGATCTCCATGTCGTGCTCGACGAAGAGGACCGTGATCTTGCGCGCCTTGAGCGCCGACATCACGACGTCCATGAGCCCAAACTTCTCCTCGATCGAGATGCCGCTTGTCGGCTCGTCGAGAAGGAGGACGCGCGGCGCGCCGGCGACCGCCATGGCGATGTCGAGCAGCTTGCGAATGCCCTGCGGCAAGGTGGAAGCGAGCGTGTCGCGATAAGCCGCGATCTGGAACAGCTCGATCGCGACGTCGACCTCCGCGGCGATTTCGGGCGCATGCACGGAACGCAGCGCCGCCGAGATGAAGCGCCCGTCCCCGCGCGCGATCGCGGTCGCCGCGCACATGTTGTCGTAAACGCTCAGCGAGGGAAACACCTGCGCGACCTGGAAGGAGCGTGAGATCCCCATCTGCGTGATGTCGCGCGACGGCAGGCCGGTGATGTCCTTGCCCTCGAAATGGATCGAGCCCTTCGTCGGCGTGAGATGGCCGGTGATCATGTTGACGAAGGTCGTCTTGCCCGCGCCATTGGCGCCGATGACGCCGACGGTCTGATGCGCGGGAATCTCAAGCGAGATATCGCGCGCGGCGACGACCGAGCCGAAGCTCTTCTCGAGACCGGAGACGGCGAGGATCGCTGTCATGACGCCGCCGTCCCTCTGGTCGCGGTAGCCGGCCGCTTGCGCCGGCGAAAGCGCGTGGCGAGCGAACCCAGCCCCTCGGGCAGGAACAGGATGGTGAGAAGGAGCACCGCACCAAGCGTCATCTGCCAGAAGCCCGGCAGCATGGCGAAGGCGAAGGAGCGCACCACCTCGAACACCAGCGAGCCGACGAAGGCGGCGGCGACCGAGCCCGCGCCGGCAAGGATGGTCACGAAGACGAAGCCGCCGGACGTCGTCCAGTAGGACATGTTCGGATCGACGTGGCCGATCGTCATCGCCGCCAATGCACCGCCAACGCCGGCAAGAAGTCCCGCGATGACGAGCTTCACGTGGATCAGCCGCGTCACCGAAATGCCGAGGAACTCCACCCTGATCTCGTTGTCGCGGATGGGCACCGCGAGAGCGCCAGCCACCGATTTGAAATAGGCGCCGACGAGCAGTGCCGCGAGCGCGCCGACGCCGAGGACGAGCCAATAGAGCGCGTAACCCAATTCATCGCCATGCGGCGCATAGCCGAGAAACGTCGGTGGATCGATGCCGAAGCCGTCGGTCGAGCCAAGCGTCTCCGTCTTCACAAGAATGCCGTAGAGAATCATCGACATCGCGAGGCTGAGCATTGCGAAGAAAATTTCGCGGTAGCGTGCAAGGAGAAAGCCAGTGATGAAGGCGAAGATGCCCGCGACAATCGCGCCCATGACGACCATCACGAACGCGTCGGTGATGCCAAGCCAGCGCGCGCCGAGCGCGACCGTGTAGGCGCCGGCGCAGTAGTAGAGCGCCTGCCCGAAGGGGACGAGGCCCGCGCGCCACAGGATAATGAGGCCGAGCACGACCAGCGCGTTGGCGAAGGCGATCGTCGCCAGCGACACCAGCCACGCCGGCAGAAAGAGGCCGCCGATCGCCGCCAGGATGAACAGCGCCGCGCCAATGAGATTGGTGCGCGTGAACATCAGATTTTCCTCGGCTGCACGCGCGTGAACAGGCCGTAGGGCCGGAAGATCAGCACCAGCGCCATCACCGCATAGATGACGAAGAGCTCGATCTGCGGCGCGAGGTGTACCGCGGCGGCACGGCAGATGCCGACGATCAGTGCGCCGATGAGCGCACCTTCGATCGAGCCCATGCCGCCGATCGCCACCACCGCGAAGGCGAGCACGATCACCTCGACACCGATGCCGAGCGTGATTGAGATTTTCGGCGCCATCATCGCGCCTCCGAGCGCGCCGAGCATCGCGCCGATGACGAAGGTCACCGTATAGACGACGGTGACATTGATGCCGAAGGCGGCGGCGGTCTCACGATCGAAGATCACGACCGTGAGAAGCCGACCATAGCGCGTGAATTTCAGCGCCCAATAGGAGAGGACGGCGAGCGCCGCGGAGAGCGCGACGAGAATGATGTCGTAATTGGAAAGGACGAGGTCGCCGACCTCGACATTGCCGGCCCAGACCATCGGCTGATAGGCGGCATAGGAGCGTGGGCCCCAGATGAAGACGATCACATCCTCAAGGATGAGGAACATCGCGTAGGTGACGAGAACGACGATCACCTCGTCCTTGCCGTAGACCCAGCGCAGCACGCCGCGCTCGAGGATCAATCCCATCACCAGGCCGATCGCCATTGCGACCAGCACCATGAACAGGAGCCCGCCGGCTTCCGGCAGGCCGCGATCGTAATAGACGCCGACGGCCATCGCCGCGCCGTAAGCGCCGAAGGCGTAGAACGAACCGTGCGTGACGTTGAGAATTTTCATCACGCCGAAGATCAGCGTGAGGCCGACGGCGACCAGAAAAAGATATGCGGCGTAGACGAGGCCATCGGTGAGGATGGCGAACGCGGTCAGCACGGGTCACCCATGTCACGGCATTCTGTTGAAAAACGGCGGGACCGCATCGTCGCGATCCCGCCAGTCCGTGGGTCAGGCGCGGCGCGTCAGCACTTCGCGCCCTTCATGCCGCCCTTGATCCAGTCCTCGGAGTTTACGCCGGCCGGCGGGTTCGCGCATTCCGCCGGGAAGCGCATGATATCGACAATCTCAGGCGCACCCTTCTGCTTGTTGAACTTGTAGGTGCCATAGGCGATGTCGGAAATGCCCTGATGGCCGTTGCCGATGGCGAGCTTAATCTTGGCGCTCGGCGCCTCGAACTCGATGCCCTCGAACGCGGCGACGACTTCGTCGGTCGTCGGCTTGGCGCCGTTCTTCGCCTTCGCCGCCTTATCCCAGGCCGCCTTCAGACCGAGGATCGATTGCGCCATGTGGTAGGACGGATAGGTCGGCGGCGTGCCGTAGCGCTCGGTATAGACCTTCTGGAACCAGCGGTTCAGCTCGGTGTCGGGCGCGAGCAGACCGTGCTGACCGCGGGCGCCGATGATCGTGCCGTCCGGCATCTTGTCACGCAGGCGCCAGATCGCGGATTCGCCGGCGGTCGCGATGATCGGCATGCGCTTGCTCAAGCCGCGTGCGGCCTGCTGATAGATGAAACTCTCGAGGTCGCCATCCCAGAAGCTCGTGTGCAGCGCCTGCGACTTCGAGGTCAGCAGCGTCGAGATTTCGGCGCCGTATTCGCCGGCGAAGAGCTTCGGGAAGAGTTCCTTGTCGACCTTGGCCTTGGGCGCGAGAGCCGCCATCGAACCGACGAAATCGCGCCAGGAATCCTGGCCCCAGGCGTAGTTCTGGTTGATGCCGGAATAGAGGGTGATGTCCTTCTTCTTGGCGACGAGGTAGCGCGCGGCTGCGACGTTGTCCTGCGTCGCGTGCGCCGTCACCCGGAACACGTATTTGCGCGGCTTCTCTTCGAAGATGCGCGGCGTGCCGCAATCCCAAAGCACGGTCAGCGCCTTGAGCTCCTCGGCGATTGGCGTGACGGCCAGGCAGTTACCGGAGGAAATGTAGCCGACGACCGCGTCGACCTGATCGCGCTGCACGAGGTTGCGATATTCGGTCACGACGTTGGCCGCGGAGCCGTTCTCGTCCACGAACTTGGAGTCGATCTTCGCGCCGCCCAAGCCCACGGTGTTGTAGGGCGCCGGCACCTTGCCGGCATTGAGCGCCTCGATCAGGATTTCGGCGCCGTTGCGCCCGGGAACGCCGAATGGGCCCGCGGCCGGTCCGGTCAGAAACGTCACCAGGCCCAATTTGATCGGCGCGGCGTCCTGCGCGTGGACAGGCGCGGCCCCCACGGTCAGGGCCGCAGCCGCCAACACGGCGGCGCCGCATTTAAGCGCGCGAATTCCGTAACTCGTCATGATTTCCTCTCCCTAGCCCTTGAAGACCGCCGATGGCTCCGCCCCAGGCGCCTTAGCAAACGCGATCCAAACAACTTATTCAACCGGCATCGCACACGGAGCGCCAGAGCCTTTTCGTCTCGGCCCGTGTGGATGCAATGTGCTAGGCTACGGTCAAACGGCCGGCCTCGGCAAAACGCACGGTGTCGCACATGTCCCTCGCCCACGAATGGATCGCCCCCTCGCACGAAGGAAATGCCATCACAGCCGACGGCCACGCCGCCCGGCTCGCGATCCGGCGCGGCGAGCATCGCACGCCGACCTCCGGCCTCGCGCCTGGCTTCGTGCAAGGCAATCTCGCGATCCTGCCGCAAGACCTCGCCGCCGATTTCCTGAAGTTCTGCCAGCTCAACCCGAAGCCGTGCCCGCTTCTGGGCACCAGCGCACCAGGCGATTGGCGCGTGCCGGCACTCGGAGAGGACCTCGATCTGCGCACCGACCTGCCCCGCTACCGCGTCTGGCGCGACGGCGTATTGACCGACGAGCCGGAGGACATCCGCAGCTATTGGCGCGACGACCTCGTCGGCTTTGTCATCGGCTGCTCGTTCTCGTTCGAGGCCGCATTGATCGAAGACGGCCTCGAAATGCGCCATATGACCCAGGGCTGCAACGTTCCGATGTACCGCACCTCGGTGATGACGCAACCCGCCGGTCCCTTCCATGGGCCGATGGTCGTCTCGATGCGCCCGTTCACGCCGGCAGGCGCGATCCGCGCCGTGCAGATCACGACGCGCTTCCCGGCCGTTCACGGCGCGCCGGTGCATATCGGCAAGCCGGAGCTGATCGGCATCAACGATGTCATGCGCCCGGACTACGGCGACGCCATTCCCGTGCGCGACGACGAGCTGCCGGTGTTCTGGGCTTGCGGGGTCACACCCCAGGCGGTGATCGCCGCCGCCAAGCCGCCGTTCTGCATCACGCATTATCCCGGCTGCATGCTGGTGACCGACCGGCGCAACAGCGAATTCTCGATCCTCTAACCGCCCCGCCAAAACGCCCGCAGGCTGCCGTCCGCTGGCCGGCCGCGCGTTCCTTGACGTATCCTTTATGCAATCTATCCTTTCGGCTCCTGCGCAAGGGTACCCATGGTTCGAGGCACGACATTCGCCGAGCGGCTGCAGCGTTCCGGCTTTCGCCTCAGCGTTGGGGGCGCCTTCGGGCTCGTTCTCGCGCCGCTCTTCCTCGTGCTGTGGCTGTCGTTTTTCGACAACGAGATTCTGGCGCTGCCGCCGCAGGGCTATTCGCTGCGCTGGTACCGCGCGATCGCCAACCAACCGCAATTCATCTCCGGGCTGACACTCAGCTTCGTCGTCGCCATCTGGGCGACCGCCATGGCGCTCGCGGTCTCGATCCCGGCCGCGCTTGCGCTCACGCGCGCACGCTTTCGCGGCCGCGAAGCGGTTCTGCAATTGCTGATGTCGCCCTTGATCGTGCCGGCGATCGTCATCGGCTCGGCGCTTTACATGGGCTTCGTCGAAGCGGAGGTGCAGACCGGCGTACCGCTCAGCGGCTCGACGCTCGGCTTCGCCATGGGGCACATGCTGATCGTCATCCCCTGGTGCTTGCGGCTCGTCGCCGCCAATCTCGTCGGCGTTAATCCTTTCATCGAGGAGGCCGCGCTCTCGCTCGGCGCAACGCCGTTCGAGACGATCCGCATCGTCACGCTGCCGCTGATCTGGCCCGGCATCGTCGCCGCGGCGCTGTTCAGCTTCGTCGTGAGCTTCGGCAATGTCGAGCTTTCGCTGTTCCTCGTCGCACCGGGACAGACCACGCTGCCGATCGCCATCCTGCAATACCTGCAGTGGAAGATCGATCCGACGGTCGCGGCGATGTCGACCTTGCAGATCGTCGTGGTGACGGCCGCGCTCCTCATCACCGACCGTTTCGTCAGCCTGGCGAAGGCCGTCTGATGACCGCCGTCCACATTGCGCAGGCGAGCAAGCGTTTCGGCAATGTGAGCGCCGTCGATAATTTTTCGCTCAACGTCGAGGACGGAGAGTTCCTGGTCCTGCTCGGCCCATCCGGCTGCGGCAAGACGACGACGCTGCGCATGGTCGCCGGCTTCCTTGACGTGACGTCCGGCACGATCCGCATCGGCGAGCGCAACGTCACCCACCTGCCGCCGCATCGGCGCAACATCGGCTTCGTGTTTCAGAATTACGCGCTGTTCCCGCACCTTACGGTGCATGAGAACGTCGCGTTCGGGCTGCGCCGCCGCAAAGTAGCCGACGCCGAGCGTAACAAGCGCGTCGAAGAAGCGCTCGCCCTCGTCAAGCTCGACGGCTATGGCGCGCGCATGCCGCGCCAACTCTCCGGCGGACAGCAGCAGCGCGTCGCCATCGCCCGCGCGCTGGCGATCAAGCCGGATGTGCTCCTCCTCGACGAGCCGCTGTCGAACCTCGATGCGCGCCTGCGCCACGATGTGCGCCAGGAATTGCGGCGGCTGCAGAAACTGTCCGGCATCACGACGATCATGGTCACCCACGACCAGGATGAGGCGATGAGCGTCGGCGACCGCCTCGTCGTGATGAACAACGGCCGCGTCGAGCAGGTCGGCTCGCCGCAGGCGCTCTATCGCGAACCGGCGACGCGTTTCGTCGCGTCGTTTGTCGGGCGCGGCAACTTCCTGGCCGGCAAGCCGGCGGAGGATCTGCGCAGCTTTGTCACGGCGTCCGGGCTGACGATCGCGGCGTCACGCCTGAAGGCCGATCACGATACGCTGCTCGTGCGGCCGGAGAATGTGACCGTCATGCGCGGCGCGGAAAGCGGTGCGAACTGCTTTGCGGCGCAGATCGAAATCGCGACCTATCTCGGCTCGACGCTCGAAGCGACGTTGCGGCTCGCCAACGGCGATCTCATCGACGTCGCCGTCCCCGCTTCCTATACGGCGGACTGGATGCCGGGCGACCGCGTGACGGCAAAGATCGACCCGGACGCCGCCGGCGGACTTCGGACCGGCGCGCCGGCTGCAACCAACGGCTCATGATTCAACAGAGACGACGAACAGAGGGAGACGGAGAATGACGAAAATCACGCGCAGAAATTTCGGCCTGTTGGCCGGCGGCGGCGCCGCCGCGCTCGCGCTCGGCACGCGGCCGGCCGCGGCGCAAGGACAAGTCGTCGTCGGCACCTGGGGCGGTGATTACCAGAACCTGCAGCAAAAGCACATCGTCGACCCGCTGATGAAGCCGAAGAACATCGAGGTGATCTTCGCGACCGGCAACGACACGGAACGCAAGGTGAAGCTGATGGCCGAGAAGCGCCTGCCGCGCGGCTCGATGGACATCGTCTGCCTCACGCAGTCCGGCGCCTACGAGATGCACAAGAACGGCACGCTCGAGGAGATCGACTTCGCGAAGATCCCGAACGCCAAGCACATCGTGCCGCAGCTGAAGACGACCTACTCCGTGCCGCACATCTATACGGGCCGCGTGATCCTCTACAATCCGAAGATGATCAAGACGGCGCCGACGTCCTATGCCGATCTCTGGAAGGAAGAGAACAAGGGCAAGGTCGGTGTGATCGACATTCAATATCAGACGACGATCGAGTCGGCGGCGATGATCAGCGGCGGCTCGCTGCATGATTATGAGCCGGGCAAGGCGAAGCTGCTCGAGCTCAAGAAGATGGGCGTGAAGATCTACCCGACCAACGAGGCGATGGCGCAGGCGCTCAAGACCGAGGAAGTCGGCATGTGCATCATGTGGCGCGCGCGCGGCGTGATGTGGCAGAACGCCGGCGTTCCCGTCGAAATCGCGTATCCGAAGGAGGGCCTCGTCCTCTACGTCTCGGAGATGTCGATCGCGAAGAACGCGCGCAACATGGAGAATGCCTACGCCGATCTCAACGCGATCCTCGTCCCGGCGGCGCAGCG
>JBFWXB010000051.1:0-31867 GCA_050187875.1 Variibacter sp. | reverse complement strand
TCGCCGCGCGCAGCGCGTCGGGTGGGGGTCGCCGCGTAGACCCCTCCCCGAACCGCTTGACGCGATTCGACCCTCCCCTTTCAGGGGAGGGTGAAAGAGCGATCGGTCATGGCGCAAGCTTACGGCCTTTACACGCATATCCGCGCGAACCGCATCCGCTCGGCGTTCCTGATCGCCGGGCTGTTCTTCCTCGTCTATGTGATGGTCTTCGCCGGCGCGCTCATTGCGCGCGCGCTGACCGTCGACGCGTCGCTCGATTGGCTTATGCGCCACGCGCTGCAGGATGCCGTCAAGGCCGCGCCGTTCGCGACGATCGGCACGCTCATCTGGATCGCTATTGCCTACAAATTCCACCAAGTGCTGATCGACATGGTGACGGGCGGCCACGAGGTGACGCGCAAGGAGGAGCCGCGCCTCTACAATCTGCTCGAGAATCTGTGCATCTCGCGCGGCATCCCGATGCCGCGGCTGAAGGTGGCGGACGACCCTGCGCTGAACGCGTTCGCCTCCGGCATGAACCCGAAGCAGTACGCGATCACCGTGACGAGCGGGCTCTTGGAGACGCTCGACGATGCGGAGATCGAAGCCGTGCTCGGCCACGAGCTGACGCATATCCGCAATGGCGACGTGCGCCTCCTCGTGATCGCGGTGATCATCGCCGGCGTCATCGGCTTCTTCGCCGAGATGACGTTCCGTATCATGTTCAATGCCGGCGGCTCCGCACGTCCGAGCGGATGGTCGCGCCGCTCGCGCAGCAGCGACAGCGACAGCAAAGGCTCGGGCGGCGCTTTCCTCGCCATCGTCATCGCGCTCGGGCTGATCGCGCTCGCCTGGGTGCTTTCGATCGCGATCCGTTTCGCGCTCTCGCGCTCGCGCGAGTATCTCGCCGATGCCGGCTCCGTCGAGCTCACCAAAAATCCCGACGCGATGATCATGGCGCTGCGCAAGATCGAGGGGCGGGGCGAGTTGCAGTCGGCGCCCTCGGCGGTCATGGAAATGTGCGTCGACAATCCGCGCTCCGGCTTTGTCGACCTTTTCGCCACCCATCCGTCGATCGAGAAGCGCGTCGACGCACTGGTGCGCTACGCGGGCGGACATGATCCGGGCGAGCTCGCGCTGCCGGAACCGACCGAAGAGACAGATGACGCGGCCGAGCCGGATGCGCCGTCGTCCGAGACGCCGGAGCCCCCGCGCCCGGGCGGCGCGTTCCTGCCGCATCAATCGCCGCTCTCGGGCGGCGGGCAAAGCTCGTCCGGGCCTTGGGGGCCGCGGCGCGACGGTTGATTCTGGGTGTCGTCCCCGCGCAGGCGGGGGACCCAGTACACCGCAGTCTCACGACTCATAGTTAGGCCGAGGCGTACTGGATGCCCGCTTTCGCGGGCATGACACTTAGAGCCATTGGCTCGCTTTATTGCGAGGCCCAATCGCCTAATACGGCCTGCACCAGCGCCAGCGCCGCAACGGCAGCGGTGTCGGCGCGCAGGATGCGCGGCCCCAACGCGAGGCGCACCACGCGTGAGCGTCGCAACAGCAGCTCACGCTCGGCGACGGAAAATCCGCCTTCCGGCCCGATCAGAACCGCGAGCGGCGCGGGCGGCGACGTGCGCACCGCCGCCAAGGCCGCGATGGGGTCGGAAACATCGGCGCGCTCGTCGCAAAAAATGAGGACGCGCTCAGCCGCGAGCGCCGCGACGGCCGCCGCGAGCGGCGTCGGCTCGCCGATTTCCGGAAGGGTCAGCACGCCGCATTGCTCTGCCGCCTCGATGGCGTTGGCGCGCATGCGTTCGCGATTGATGCGCGTCACCTGGGTATGCTGGGTCAGGACCGGCTGCAAGGCGGCCGCGCCCATCTCCACCGCCTTCTGCACCATATAGTCGAGGCGCGCATGCTTGAGCGGGGCGAACAGGTAATGCAGGTTCGGCGCGACGGTTTGGGGCCGGGTCTGTTCCAGGAGGATCAGCGCGGCGGACTTTTTGCCACCGGCGAGGCGGACCCGCCATTCGCCGTCGCGGCCGTTGAAGGCGAGCAGTTCCGCTCCCGCTTGCAGGCGCAGCACATGGGTCAGGTAGTGGGCCGGCCCCTTCTCAAGCGGAATCTCGGCCCCGGGCTGAAGGGCTGCCTCGACGAAAAGGCGCGGTCCGGTGAAATCATAAGCCGGCATGGCGCCTCCCCCACTCATGGCCCGATGCCGATGTTCGCGTCCATCGGCAGCCTCCGAGGGACATTAGCAGCTTATTGATTTGATCTCGGCGCTCTCTGACCCTGCCGCCCGTTTCGCCGCGGAGGCGGCGCGGCTGTAAATTTTATGCCGAGGTGATGATCGGAGCGCCACACCTGCTGGCATAAACGACTGACCCGCGCGTTATCCACGAAGCTCAGGATGAATTCCTCCGGCACATCCGCGGGATTCTCCACCGCAATGCGGGCGCCGCTTTCGGAAATATCGAGCACGATGCAGCTGATGCTGAGCACGCCGTCGACGGAGATGATCCTGCCCGCATGTTTGATTTGACGGCGCCGCTCTTTCCTCTTGTTGTAATGCATCAGGCCGTCATCTCCTGCCCCTGCGCGGAAATGCAGTTGCGCCCCCGTCGTTTTGCGGCATAGAGGCAAGCGTCGGCGCGCCCGATTAAGGCTTGCGGATCGTCGCCGGCGCACGCTTGGGCCGCACCGATCGAGACCGTAATTTGACCAAGTGGCTCCTTGGTACTGCGCCGGAGCAGTTCCCGCTCCGCAATCGCAGAGCGCATCTTCTCGGCAACGGTCAGCGCTGCTTCCAGGGAAGTGTCCGTCAAGAGGATGGCAAACTCCTCGCCGCCGTAGCGGGCGGCCACGTCACTTCGTCGGATCGACTCGTGAATGATGCTGGCGACAAGGCGCAGGACGTCGTCCCCGAGTAGATGTCCGTGACGGTCATTGAATTGCTTAAAGTGATCAATATCGAGCAGAAGCAATGAAAATGGCTGCGCCGTCGGCATCTCTCCGAGCAGACGCGCCAGCGAACTGTCGAAATGTTTGCGATTGGCGAGCTGCGTTAGTGCGTCCTTTAGACTCTCCGCCTCCAGCATTGCAAGGCTGAGCTGCAGCTCGGCTATTCGGCCGCCCGACGTCTTCAAGGCTTCGGTTAAATTTGCGTTGTCGGCCTGCACCCGCCGCAATAGCTCGATCATACGTCGCGCCACGGCGCGAATGGCGTCGCGGCTGTTCGTTTGTTCCAGGCGCTCGGTCACGAAGGAGAGGCCGGCTTCCTGCTGGCCCAGCACCTTTCGGGAGCCGTCGACGAGCCGGATGAGGTGATCGATCTCCTGCGAGAGTCGCGAGGTCTGCGCGGGGGCATCCGCGGGGCAAAGATGAGCCTGATGAAGGGCGTCCATCTCGTCCAGCGTGAGCTGTCCGCGGGCGCCCACGATTTCGTTGAGCGCACGGCTCAACGCCGGGTGAGTCTTGCTGAAGTGCGTGTACCAAAGTTCGAAGCCCGCTGGGTCGGCGGGCAGCCGCATGTCCTCAATTGTGTGCAATGCACGACGTGCGAGCGCGCCCGTATAATCGAGATCGCGCCCGGGCGGACCCAGCGAGCCGGTCGGCTGCACCACGGGAAGCTCCCACCACGTCATCTTTCCGACTGTGTTAGGAACCTAACATAAGAACCAATCGTGTAAGAACGCTTAACGCCGAACTCTTTTTGCTGACGGCTCGTATCGCGGAATGAGGTGATCAAACTGCGCCTGCATCTTATCGTAGCACTCGCAGGCGATCCCGCTCAGCCCGGCAGGATCGAGCAGTTCAATCACGCCGCGGCTGTAACGGATTAGGCCGGCGGCTTGAATGGCGCGCGCTGCGAGCGTGATGGTCGAGCGCTGCACGCCGAGCATCGCGGCTAGCGTGTCATGCTTGACTTCGATGAAGGGGCCGTCAATCCGATCCCTGTTGATGAGCAGCCACCAGGCGAGACGCTCCTCGACGCTATGTCGCGCGTTGCAGACCACACGTTGCAAAGCTTGCGACAACACTGCGGCCGTATAGCCGAGCATCATCTGCCGGATACTTTCGTTTTCGCGAAATGCCGAACGAAGGGCATCGTGCCCAATGGCCAAGCCCTCGCCGGATATCTGCACTAAAGCGGTGCGCAGCGCGATCCCAGTGCTGGTACTGGCGGAAAGGCCGATCGCGCCCTCGCGGCCGATTGACAGGCTCTCGACGAGAGCGCCATCGGCCATGCGCGTAACATAGGAAATGACCCCGCTTTCCAGGAACATGCCACTCTTGAACGGTTCGCCTTCGCGCACGAGCATGGCTCCCTGCTCGATGCTGACACGGCGAAAATGCGGCTCTAGTCGCGCAAGCGCATCGGGCGGCAGCACAGAGAGGAGGTGGTTGCGGTAGTTCATTAGCTACAACTATCAGGCATAGCACCTCACTAGACTAGCGAGGGGGCAGCCCTGCCGCGCCCCTTGTGCGGTAGAGACTACACTCGCTCGGCATGACTGCCGGCTAAGGCTGAGCCGTAGAGCCGAATCGGGCTCAAGATCCATCTTCACAATAGGTTACACTGGGCCGACGTGCACGCCGCGCCTCCGCAGAGGCGCACCTGTGCTGTGCGTTACCCCGACCTGGCTTGCTGGCGATGGCAAATGCCAAGTCTGAGCCGGGGACCAATTTGCGCTAAAGGGGCGAGGCCGCATTGGCGAGCCCCGCCCCCCTTTGAGCATTTCGGAAACCATCGGGGGTTTAGACTCGCGCTGCTTTGCCGCGTTGTCGCCGAATTCCACAGGTGATGTATAGAGAGACCACGCTCTATGATCCTTGTTCGCAGGAGATTCGTGTCCTCCATGCCGCGCCGCCTCTATGTCTCGTTCGCGCTTGCGCTTGCCGGCCTCGGCGCCGCGGCCCTGCCCGCTGCCGCCCAGATGGCGTGCATGAACGAAGTGAATGCCGCGCGCGCGCCGGTCGAAAAGACCGGAATTGCAGTCAAGGCGGCCATCGACGGGAAGAAGGGCGCGGCCGAAATCTGCAACAGACTCAAGAACTTCACCGCCGCAGAGGCGAAGTTCATCAAATATCTCGAGGACAATGCCTCCTGGTGCGCCTTCCCGGCCCAGGCGATCGATCAGGTCAAGCAGAGCCACGAGCACAGCATGAAATTGCGTGGCCAGGCCTGCAAAGCCGCGTCGGCGCCGCAGGCGCTCCCGGCCGGCCCCGGCCTCGCTGATGCGCTCGGCACCAGCCGGGCGGCTACGCCCTCCAGCGATTCCAAACCCAGCCCCATCTTCGGCACGCTGAGCGGCAACGCGATCAAGCAATGAACGCAACAGCCGGCCGCGTCGCGGATTCGACCGGCAACTGGGTCGATCATCTCGCGCCGGCACGTCTGCGCCCGTTCCTGCGGCTCGCCCGCGCCGACCGGCCGATCGGCGCCTGGCTTCTCCTGATCCCGTGCTGGTGGTCGGCGGCGCTGGCCGCGGTCTATGCGCAGTCCGCGTTCCCGAACCTATGGCATGTCGTGCTTTTCGCCATCGGCGCGGTGGCGATGCGGGGCGCCGGCTGCACCTGGAACGATCTCGTCGATCGCGATCTCGACGCACGGGTGGAGCGCACGCGCTCAAGACCCATCCCCTCCGGCCAGGTGACGCCGAGGGCAGCCGCAGTCTTCCTCGTGCTGCAAGCGTTGGTCGGCCTTGCGGTCCTCTTGACCTTCAACCGCTTCGCCATCGGCGTCGGCATCGCGTCGCTTCTTATCGTCGCCGCCTACCCGTTCATGAAGCGCATCACCTGGTGGCCGCAGCTCACGCTCGGCCTCGCCTTCTCATGGGGCGCGCTGATGGGATGGGCCGCGGCCTTCGGTCGGCTCGACGCGCCCGCGCTTCTTCTCTATGCGGCGTCGATCATGTGGGTCATCGGCTATGACACGATCTATGCGCATCAGGATCGCGAGGACGACGCGCTGATCGGCGTCAAATCGACCGCGCGGCTCTTCGCCGAGCGCACCAAGCCGATGCTTGCGGTCTGCTATGTCGTGACGATCATCTTGATGGGCGCGGCCTTCGCGACGGCCGGCGCCGGCATCGTCGCCTATCTCGGCCTCGCCGCGTTTGCTGCGCATCTCGCATGGCAAATCCGGCGGCTCGACATCGACGATCCGGTGAATTGCCTCGTCGTCTTCAAGTCGAACCGCGATGCCGGCCTGATCCTGTTCGCCGGCCTTGTGGCCGACGCAGCCGCGCGCGCGTTTCTCGGTTGATCAGTTGCGCGCGATGATCTCGCGCTCGCCACGAATGACGGCCAGGTCCTGCGACGGGCAGGCGCGGCGGCGCAGCGCCATCGTCGAACGGCGGCGCTTGATGGCATTGCGGCGGCGGCGGCGCGGGCCGACGGCACCGACCTTCAGCGCACCGAGCCAGGCAAAGCGGCCGTCTTCATCGACCAGAAGAGGCAGCCCGAGCGCATCGGCCCAAGCCTGAGCTTCCGTCATCGCGTCTTCGGCGGCCGCACACAGCGTCGTCGAGAGCGCCGGGTCGCGATGCTCGAGACGGATGGCGGTCGCGTCGGTTTCGCGGCGCACGGCGACGCCGAGAAACGCGGCTACCGGCACATTGACGCTGATCGTCATGCCGCGCACCTGACGGCGCACGCGCATCCGGCCCTGGTCGATTTCGATGTGGCGCACCTGCCCGTCCGCAACGGCGTCTTGCGCCGTGAAGCGAACGGGCAATGCGAGCGGGTCGAGCCGCGCGTTGCAGCCCGACCCGGCGAGGATGCCCTCGCCGAGTACCGTTTGACGCCTCAATTTCAGCTCCCTGCCCGGACTGTCGCCGGGTTATGGGGGGAGCATGCCAGAGACCGTTTCGGATCGGCTTAATTTCTTGGGTTAACCGCTTGTATCAAGGGCTTCCTCGCCCCGCATGCTTGATAAGAGCTTTCGTCGTTTGCGTAATTTTTCGTTGCCATGGGTTCCACGGCGGGGCTGGCAACGGCCTTGTCAGGCCGCAGGTCCCGGCCTAAACGGAGGGCGTGGCCGCCCCGATTTCCCCTCTCGACCAATCGAAACTGACAGCGCTCGCCGAGCGGCTCGTAGAGGCCGCGCGGCGCGCCGGCGCTGACGCCGCCGACGCGGTCGCGCTTCGCTCCACCTCTCTTTCGGTGGAAATGCGCGACGGCGTGGTCGAGGAGACGGAGCGCTCCGAAAGCAACGATCTCGGCCTGCGCGTGCTCGTGGGACAGCGCCAGGCGGTCATCTCGACCAACGACCTTTCGCCCGACGCGATCCCGGCCTTGGCGGAACGTGCGGTCGCCATGGCCCGCGCCGCGCCGGAAAACGAATTCGCAGGGCTCGCGGAAGCCGCGCTCCTTGCAAAGACCTTTCCCGACCTCGATCTGCTCGATCCGACGACGCCATCGGTCGCAGAATTGGAGAGCCGCGCGCGCGCGGCGGAGCAGGCCGGCCTCGCCGTCGCTGGCGTGACGAAATCAGGCGGCGCCTCGGCGGCCGCCGGCATCGGCGGGATGGTGCTGGTAACGAGCCACGGCTTCCACGGCGCCTATCTCGGCTCCAGCCATTCGACGAGCATGACCGCGATCGCCGGCGAAGGCACCGGCATGGAGCGCGATTACGACTACGCGTCGGCCCCGCATGCGAGCGATCTGCGCGATCCGCAAAGCATCGGCCGCACCGCCGGCGAACGGGCAGTTGCGCGGATCAATCCGCGCAAAGTCTCGACGCATCGCGTGCCGGTCGTCTTCGACTCGCGCCTTGCGGGCTCGCTCGTCGGCCATCTCGCCAGCGCGATCAATGGTGCATCGATCGCGCGGCGTACCAGCTTCCTGCAGGACAAGCGCGGCAAGCGGATTTTCTCGCCCGGCATCACCGTCATCGACGATCCGCTGCGACGGCGCGGGCTGCGTTCGCGCCCCTTCGACGGCGAAGGCGTCGCCGGCGCACAGCTTGCCTTGGTCGAGGACGGGGTCCTGCGCTCATGGATTCTCGATTGCGCGACCGCGCGCGAGCTTGGCCTGCAGACGACGGGACACGCGCAGCGCGGCGTTTCCTCCGTGCCGTCGCCGGGCGCAAGCAACCTGCATCTTGCGCCGGGCAAGACAACGCGCGAGGCGTTGATCGGGGAGATCAAGCAGGGCCTCTATGTCACCGACTTGATCGGCATGGGCGTCAACATTGTCACCGGCGATTACAGTCGCGGCGCCGCCGGTTTCTGGATCGAGAACGGCGAGATCACCTATCCCGTCAGCGAGATCACCATCGCCGGGCATCTGTCCGACATCTTCCGCAGCCTCGCCCCGGCCGAAGACCTGCAGTTCCGCTACGGCACGAACGCGCCGACGGTGCGGGTGGAAGGGCTGACTATTGCCGGCCATTGATTGCAGGATCGACGCGGCGGCGATGACGGCCGCCCTCGCGGACGCCGTGCGCGACGCGGGCGCGCTGGCGCTGGCGAAATTCCGCGCGACCTACAAAAGCTGGACGAAGGACGCAAATTCGCCTGTCAGCGAAGTCGACATCGCGGTCGACGAATTCCTGCATGCGCGGCTCTCCGCGATTGACCCGGCCTGCGGGTGGTTGTCGGAAGAAAGCGTCGACGCCCCCACGCGTCTCGATTGCCCCGCTGTCTGGATCGTCGATCCGATCGACGGAACGCGCGCCTTCATCGCCGGAAAGACCGACTGGGCGGTCTCGGCCGCGCTGATCGGAAATGGACGGCCGGTCGCTGCCGCGTTGTTCGCGCCGGCGGAGAACAATCTTTTCCTCGCGACCGCAGGCGGCGGCGCCACGCTCAATGGCCGCACCATCGCGGTGCAAGGCCAACGCCTGGAAGGCGCGCGAACGGCCGGCCCGAAGCCGCGGCTCGACGCTCTGGCCGGCCTCGGGATCGTGGCGCTTCCTAAGGTGCATTCGCTGGCGCTGCGGCTCGCGCGCGTCGCGCAGGGCACGATCGACATCGCCATCGCGGGAGGCAACAGCCATGATTGGGACATTGCGGCGGCGGACCTGATCGTGCATGAAGCCGGGGGCCGGCTGACCGGCTTCGACGGCCATAATCCGACCTATAATCGCCCTAATCCGGTGCACGGTGCGCTTGTGGCGGCGTCGAATGCGCGCCACACAGCGCTCCTGCAACGCATCGGCGACGGCAGCGTCCGTCTGTCCTGACCGATGCCGGTGCCCCAAAGCGCGACCAAGCGAGAGACGATGTCATCCTCTTCCAAGCAGCTCCTGCATCTGGTCTTCGGCGGTGAGCTGACCGGCCTTGACGACGTCAATTTCCGCGACCTCGACAAGCTCGACATCGTCGGCATCTTTCCGAACTATGCGAGCGCACATGCCGCGTGGAAAGCGAAGGCGCAGCAGACCGTCGACAACGCCCATATGCGCTATTTCATCGTCCACCTTCATCGTCTGCTCGACCCTGAAGGGACGTTGACGACAGGTCCGCACGTCAGCCCAGGTCCATGATCCATGGCACTGAAGCGGATACGGGACGCCGGCTGGTTTCGCGAGGCGGTCGGTTTCGGCATGGCGCAATATCTGCGCGCCGTGTGGAAGACGAGCCGCTTCGTCTTCGAGCCGGCGGACTTGCATGAACGGCTGAGCCCCGAACTGCCAGTGATCATCACGCTCTGGCATGGGCAGCATTTCATGGGTCCCTTCATGCGCCGCCCGGACTACCGCGCGAAGGCGCTGATCTCGTCGCACCGCGACGGCACGCTCAACGCGATCGCCGCCGAGCATCTCGGCATGGAAACCATCCGCGGGTCGGGCGACCATGAACGACGCTTCGACCGAAAAGGCGGTGTGCGTGCATTCATCACTATGCGCGATGCGCTGGCGGACGGCTGGAACATGGTCGTGACCGCTGACGTCCCAAAAGTCGCCCGTGTCGCCGGACGCGGAATCGTCATGCTCGCGCGTGCTTCCGCGCGGCCGATTTATCCAGTGGGCATCGCCACCAGCCGGCGTTTCACTCTCGACAATTGGGACCGATCGGTTGTCAATCTTCCCTTCAGCCGGGGCGCCATCGTCCTCGGAGACCCGATCCGCGTTCCGGCCGATACCGACGATGCCGACCTGGAGAAATACCGGCAGGCGGTCGAGGTGTCGTTGAATGCGGCGACGGCGCGGGCCTACGCCATCGCCGACGGTGAAAAAGGAGACGCGGCGAGTGCCTGAGCGGCCGACATTCGCCATGCGCACGTATCGGCGTTTCACGACGGCAGCGATGCCGCTCGTTCCGCTGCTCATTTCCACGCGCCTGCGCCGCGGCAAGGAGGCGGCCGAACGCGTCGCCGAGCGCCGCGGCGAGACGGATGTTGCGCGCCCGCGCGGCCCGCTCGTGTGGATCCACGGTGCGAGCGTCGGCGAAATGCTCGCCATCGTCCCGCTCGTCGAGCATATCCATGCCCGCGGCCTCAACGTGCTCATCACATCGGGCACCGTGACCTCGGCGCGCTTAGCCGAGCACCGTCTGCCGCCAGGCACGATCCACCAGTTCGCACCGTTCGATGCGCCGCGCTTCGTGGCGCGCTTCCTCGATCATTGGCGGCCCAATCTCGCCCTGTTTGCGGAATCCGACCTCTGGCCGAACCTCATCACCGCAAGCTCCGAGCGCAACATCCCGCTGATCCTGGTCAACGGCCGGGTGTCGGAGCGCTCGTTCCTGCGCTGGCGGCGGATGCCGTCGACCATCAAGGCGCTGCTGAGCCACTTCGATCTCTGCCTCGCGCAGTCGATCGCCGATGCCGACCGCTACAGCCAGCTCGGCGCGCCGCGCATCGCGACCACCGGCAACCTCAAACTCGACGTGCCGGCGCCGCCCGCCGACCCGAATGCGCTCGCCATGCTGGAAGACGTGGTGCAGGGCCGGCCGATGATCGCCGCCGCCTCCACCCATCCCGGCGAGGAGAAGATCATCATCGATGCGCATCGTCGGTTGCGGCAGAGCTTCCCCGGGCTCCTCACCGTGATCGCGCCGCGCCACCCGGAGCGCGGCGCGGGGATCGCCGAGCTTGCCTACGCCGCGGGACTCTACTCCGCCTCGCGCTCGCAAGCGGAGCTGCCGGCGGACGAGACCGACATCTATGTCGCCGACACGATGGGCGAGCTCGGCCTCATCTACCGGCTCGCGCCGATCGTCTTCATGGGCGGCTCGCTGGTGCGGCATGGCGGGCAAAATCCGATCGAGGCGGCGAAGCTCGGAAGCGCCATTCTGCACGGGCCGCATGTGTGGAACTTCGCCGAAATCTATGACGAGCTCGACCGCGCCTCCGGCGCCTCGGAAGTGACGGATGGCAGCAAGCTGGCGTTGCGCCTCGGCGCGTGGCTCAAGGATTCCGGCGCGCGCCAGGCGGTCGCCGAAGCCGCGCAGCGCACGGTCGACGAGCTCGGCGGCGCCCGCAACCGCACGCTGGCGGCACTCGAGCCTTACTTGATGCAACTGCGTCTCGAACATCGGTAGCGACGATGCAGGCCCCGTCCTTCTGGTGGCGTAAGCCGGGGGCGGAAGCGGCGCTGCTCGCGCCCTTGGCCTGGATTTACGGCGCCATTGCCGCGCGCCGGATGCACATGCCGGGGACGCGCGCGGAAATTCCGGTCATCTGCATCGGCAACCCGACTGCCGGCGGCGCGGGCAAAACACCGACCGCACTTGCGCTCGCCGCGCTCCTGCTGCGCCAGGGCCACCGCCCCGCAGTGCTGACCCGGGGGTATGGCGGCCGGCTTGCGGGGCCCATCCGCGTCGACGTCACCCAGCACGACGCGAGCGATGTCGGCGACGAGGCGCTTCTCCTTGCGCGCCGTTTTCCGACCATCGTCGCGCGCGATCGCGTGCAGGGTGCACGCGAAGCGTTCGGCGAGGGCGCGACCGTCATCGTCATGGACGACGGGTTTCAGAATCCCTCGCTGACCAAGGACGTTTCGATCCTCGTCGTCGACTCCATGCGTGGCATCGGAAACGGCAGAACGATTCCGGGAGGTCCCTTGCGCGCGCCGCTCGCGCCGCAACTTGCTGCCGCGCACGCGCTGCTCGTCATCGGCGAGGCGGACGAACGCTCCGAGAGGCTCGTGGCGCAAGCCACAACGGCGGGGTTACGGATCGTACGCGGCGCATTGCAGCCGGACGCCGGCGCTATTGCTAAGCTTGCAGGCCAGAGCGTGCTTGCTTTCGCCGGCATCGGCGATCCGGACAAATTCTTCCGCACCCTCGAGCGCAGCGGAATCGAAGCGCCGGTGCGGCGCGCATTTCCCGACCATCATCGCTACACCGAGCAGGAAGCCGCGCAGCTCCTCAAGGAGGCCGAGCGGGACAAGCTACTTCTCCTCACGACCGAGAAGGACGCCGCGCGCTTCACCACACACGGGCGCGTGGGCGAACTCGCGCGACAGACGAAGACGCTGCCGGTGAGCCTGGCGTTTTCAGACGAGAAAGGCTTTCTGGCCTTCGTGATGGAGCGGATTCCGGCGCGCTCCGACGCCTGACGCGGCAGCATCATTGCCGGGCTGAACACTTGACCCGGCAATCCATCGTTACAAAAATTCTTTGACGTGATGGATGCCCGGGTCAAGCCCGGGCATGACGACCAAATGCGGGCCGAGCCCTAACGCGCCTTATCCTGCGCGTCCTCGGGATAGAGCCGGCGGCGCACCGCCTCAGGCGTCGCATAGGCTTCCTGCAGATCGACGCTCCAATATTTGAGCTCTTCCAGCGGGATCGGCACGCCGGTCACCGCACAGCGCACGAACGCACCCGGCCGAATGACGCGAAAGTCCCCGTCGAGAAACCTCACCTCCGCCTCACCGGCCATTGGGGACGGGCGTTCGTAACGATTCAGCACCAGTTTCTCCTCGGCCTTCAGGCGACGCGGCGACGCCAGCAAACATAATTCGTTGGCGGCGGGTTTCAAACCTCAAGCGCGCTCACGAGCGCACATGCCAGGCGCGACATTCTGTGGTATCAGCGGACGTGCCATGTAGAGCGGGATGAGGAAAACTGTGAAGCGGTTTCCGCCCGCATCCCGCTCTAAGATATTAGAATCGATCACGTTCATGATTTTGGATCGATTCGATCCGAAATTATCGTGATCTAGGGAGCGATGGCCATGCGCGCGTGGCTCGCCTTTCTGTTCGGCCTTCTCGTCGTTTCCCCTGCCGTCGCGTCCGAGGTTGTCGAGTTTCCGAGCGGAGAGGACCTGCTGCGCGGCGAGCTTTTCAAGCCGACCGGCAAGGGACCGTTCCCCGTCGTCGTCGCCCTGCACGGTTGCGGCGGCCTCATGACCCGCAGCGGCCAGGTCCGGCCGATCTATCGCGACTGGGGCGAGCGGCTCGCCGCCGCCGGCTATGCCGTCCTCTTTCCCGACAGCTTCGGCTCGCGGCGCCTGGGCTCCCAGTGCAAAACGCGGAACCGGCATGTGCGGCCGCGGCGCGAACGTACGCGCGACGCGTTCGCCGCGCGCCGCTGGCTGCAGGAGCAACCCTGGACCAACGCGGACCGCGTCTACCTCATGGGATGGTCGAATGGCGGCTCGACGACCCTCTGGACCGTGCGCCGCCCTGTCCGGCTCGACGATCGCTATTCCGACTTCCGCGCCGCTGTCGCATTCTATCCCGGATGCCGCCAACCGGCGAATTCCGGCTGGAGTGCGCGCGTGCCGACCTTGATCCTGATCGGCGCGGCCGACGACTGGACGCCGCCGGCCGCTTGCGAAGCAATGATCGCCGATGCGCGCGGGCGCAGCGCGCTTGTCGACATCAAGCTTTATCCCGGCGCCTATCACGGCTTCGACCAACCCAACATGCCGATCCGCGAGCGAGCCAACCTCGCTTTCACCGCCACCGGGTCGGGGCGTGCGCATATCGGCACCAATGAGGCCGCCCGCAATGACGCGATCAAGCGCGTGACGGAGTGGTTCGCGCATTGAGCGCCAACGGATCCATCGGAGAGACATGACAGCGACGATCATCGCCAGCGACCGCGGGCTGACCGGAGAGGATGTGGACGCCCGCGTACGGCGCGGCGTCACGGCACTTTCCGGCCTTGGTGTGAAGGAGGGCGACGTCGTCGCCATCATGCTGCGGAACGATCCGGCGTTTCTCGAAGCGATGCTGATCGCGCGGCAGGCCGGCTGCTACGCTTGCCCGATCAACTGGCACTACAAGGCGGACGAGGCGGGATTCGTCCTGCGCGACAGCGGCGCGGCCGTGTTGATCGTTCACGCCGATCTTCTCGCGCAGATCAAGGAAGGATTGCCGGCGGGGCTCCCGGTGGTGGTGGTCGCGACGTCCGATACGCTTCGCGCCGCGTTCCGCATCGACGCGGCGCAATGCAAAATCCCGCCAGGCGAGCGCGACTACGAGGAATGGATCGCGAGCGCGCCGCCGTATGACGGCCCTGCCCGCGCGACCCGGCTCTCGCTTTATTATTCATCCGGCACCACGGGACGGCCGAAAGGCATCCGCCGCGAGGCCCTGACCCCGGCGCTCGCCGCCGGCGTCGCCGACACGTTGCGCGCCGCGTTCGGACTGGCGGCCGGCGCACGCACCGCGATCGTCGCGCCGCTCTACCACAGCGCGCCGGCGTCATACGGCACGCACAGCACGCTCGTTGGCGATCTCGTGATCATCCATCCGCGGCTCGATCCCGAGCGCTTGCTCGCCGATATCGAGCAGCATCGGCTGACGCATCTCTATCTCGTGCCGACGCATTATGTGCGGCTGTTGCGGCTTCCCGACACGGTGAAGCGCCGCTACGACCTGAGCTCGCTCACCTTCATCGCCAGCACGGGCTCGCCCTGCCCGGCCGACATCAAGCGCGCGATGATCGACTGGTGCGGACCGATCATCAACGAGGGCTATGCCTGCAGCGAACTCGGCTTCCTTACCATGTGCTCTTCGGCGGATGCATTGGCCAAGCCCGGAACCGCAGGGAAGGCGCTGGCGCATGTCGACATTCGCATTCTCGACGACGCCGGGCGCGACCTGCCGATCGGCACGCCAGGTCTCATCTATGCGCGCAATCACGCTTATCCCGACTTCACCTATCTCAATCGCGCCGATGCGCGCCGCGAGATGGAGCGTGACGGGCTGATGACGGTCGGCGACGTCGGTTACTTCGACACCGACGGCTACCTCTTCGTCTGCGACCGCAAGGCCGACATGGTGATCTCCGGCGGCGTCAACATCTACCCGGCCGAGATCGAGGCCGTGCTGATCACCATGCCCGGCGTCGCCGACTGTGCTGTCTTCGGCATTCCCGATGCCGAGTACGGCGAGAGCCTCGCCGCGCACATTCAGCCGGCGGCGGATACGGTGATGGAATCGCACGACGTGCGCACGTTCCTGCGCGCGCGCATCGCGGACTACAAAGTGCCGCGCGTGATCGCCTTTGCACACGACCTTCCGCGCGAGGAGAGCGGCAAGATCTTCAAGCGCAAACTGCGCGAGCCCTATTGGCGCGATGCCGGACGGAGGATTTGATTTTTTCCGCGCGGCGCGAGCGGCTCGCTTTACCTCTCCCATAGGGAGAGGTCGACGCGCGATGCGCGGCGGGTGAGGGGTTAGAGCCTATCGAGAGGTCGTAACCCCTCACCCGGATCGTTTCGCTGCGCTCAACGATCCGACCTCTCCCCACGGGAGAGGTAAAGCGCGAGTGGCGTACGTAAGGCCACGCACCATCGTCTAAAATAGGCTTCCCTGCCCGGGCGCGACGTCACGCTTCCGGCGTCGCGGACGCAGCAGCGGCGCAGGCGCCGCGTGCGTTGATCCGCCCGTCGCAATGGCCGCGGCGTGACCATCGGCAAACTCGATGTCGAGCGGCGCGCCCGGCGTGACGCCGGCGGCGGAACGCACCGGCTGCCCCTTCCCGTCGCGCACAAGGGCAAACCCACGCGCGAGAACGCCGTGATAGGAGAGCGCAGCGAGAAGCCCGGCGGCACGTTCGAGCGCGGTCCAGCGGCGATCGATGGTTGCGAGGATGGCGCGCTCGCCGCGATCGGAGAGAACATCGAGCCGCGCACGCTCGCGCGCGAGCTTCGCGATATGCGCCGCACGATTGGCGCGCACGGACGCCTGTAGGCGTTCCGCCACGCCGTTCAAGCGATCGCGCCGGCGCATGACGGCAACCTTCAAGGCCTGGCGCGCGCGCCGATCTATTGCCCCCAAACTGTCGCGTTGACGCACGAGCTGCGCATGCGGTGTGTAACGCGCGAGGCGCGCCGTGATCTTCGTATAATCAGCGCGATGGATTTGCGCATTTGCCGTCAGTGCGCGCGGCAGCCGCGCGGCGAGATTGTCGAGACGCTGACGCCGCTCGCCGAGCAACCGGTCGGCGCTCGGCAGCGCGCGCGCCGCGGCACGCATGTCCTTGCGGCGCATCTCGATCGCCCGCAGCCACGCCGCGCGCGTGCGGCGCGCGAGCGTATCGACCTGGCCGACAAGCTCGCTGCGTACCGGCACTGCCATCTCGGCAGCGGCCGTCGGCGTCGGCGCGCGACGGTCGGCGGCGAAATCGATCAGTGTGATGTCCGTCTCGTGCCCGATGGCGGAGATGAGCGGGATCATGCTCGCCGCCGCCGCGCGGACAACGGCTTCCTCGTTGAACGACCACAGATCCTCGAGCGAGCCGCCGCCGCGCGCGACGATGATGACGTCAGGCGCCGGAATTCCGTTGCGCCCATCAAGCGCATTCAAGCCGCGAATCGCGGCCGCGATCTCTTCCGCCGAGCCGTCGCCTTGCACGCGCACGGGCCACAGGATCACGCGGCGCGGGAAGCGGTCGGCGAGGCGATGTAGGATATCGCGGATGACGGCGCCGGTCGGCGACGTGACGATGCCGATGACCGTCGGCAGGTAAGGCAGGAGCTGCTTGCGCGCGTCCTCGAACAGTCCCTCGCCGGCGAGACGGCGCTTGCGCTCGTCGAGCAGCGCCATCAGCGCACCGAGCCCAGCCGGCTCGACGGTGTCGACGATCAATTGATATTGCGAGCGCCCGGGATAGGTGGTGATGCGGCCGCTCGCGATTACCTCAAGCCCCATTTCCAGCTTGAGCTTGATGCGGGCGGCGCTGCTGCGCCAGATCACACCGGCGATGCAGGCCTTCTCATCCTTGAGATCGAAATAGACGTGGCCGTTGGAATGATAGCTGACCTTGCCGAGCTCGCCGCGCACCCGGACATAACCGTAGGCGTCCTCCAGCGTCCGCTTGAGAGACGCGGAAAGCTCCGAGACGGTGAATTCGGGGTTGTTGACAAGTCGAGCGTCGGTCATGGGTCCATCGTAGCGGGCGGGCGGCGCATGCTACACCAGCGCACATCGCCTTTCCCGCGTCCCCGTCATTCAGGAAAGATCATGCTCAATCAAGGGGCTGAGCCACATTTCGTCGCCAGCCGCGACTTACGGGGCCGGCCATGAACATCCTTCTCCTTGGTTCGGGCGGACGCGAACACGCGCTCGCTTGGAAAATCGCCGATAGCGTGCTCACCACACGCTTGTGGTGTGCGCCCGGCAATGCCGGCATCGCGCAGGTGGCCGAGATCGCGCCGCTCGATATCACCGACCACCGGCAAGTGATCGCCTTCTGCCGCGAGAAAAAGATCGATTTCGTCGTTGTCGGCCCGGAGGGGCCGCTGGTCGCCGGGATCACCGACGACCTCGAGGCGGCTGGGATCAAGACGTTCGGGCCGGACCGCGCCGCCGCGCGGCTCGAAGGCTCGAAAGGCTTCACCAAGGACCTCTGCCGCGCGCACGGCGTCCCGACCGGCGCCTATGAGCGCTTCACCGATGCGGCCGCAGCCAAAGCCTATGCCGCAACCCAATCGCTGCCGATCGTCATCAAGGCGGACGGGCTTGCCGCCGGCAAGGGCGTCATCATCGCCGAGACGAAGGCGGAAGCGGACGCGGCGATCGACATGATGTTCGCGGGCGGTCTCGGCGAAGCGGGCGCCGAAGTCGTGATCGAAGAATTCCTCGTGGGCGAGGAGGCCTCGTTCTTCGCGCTATGCGACGGCGAGACCGCGATCCCCCTCGCCTCGGCGCAGGACCACAAGCGCGCTTTCGATGGTGACAAGGGGCCCAACACCGGCGGCATGGGCGCGTATTCGCCGGCGCCGGTGATGACGGAAGCCGTGTCGAAACGCACGATGGACGAGATCATCCTGCCCACCATCCGCGCGATGAAGGCGATGGGATGTCCGTTCAAGGGCGTGCTGTTCGCGGGGCTCATGATCACGGCGGATGGCCCGAAGCTCATCGAATACAACGTGCGTTTCGGCGATCCCGAATGTCAGGTGATGATGCTCCGCCTCACATCGGACCTCGTCCCGGCGTTGATCGCCTCGCGTGACGGCATGCTGAAGACTTTCGATCTGCGCTGGTCGAACGACGTGGCGCTCTGCGTCGTGATGGCCGCCAAGGGTTATCCGGGACAGTACGTCAAGGGCTCGGTCATCGAGGGCCTTGCCGACGCAGCGAGCGTCGAGGGGGTCGAAATCTTCCATGCCGGAACGAAAGCGGATGGCGAGCACATTCTCGCCAATGGCGGGCGCGTGCTGAATATCTGCGCGCGCGCGCCAAGCGTGCGCGAAGCACAGGCGCGCGCTTATGCGGCGCTCGACCGCATCCGCTGGCCCGAGGGTTTCTGCCGCCGCGATATCGGCTGGCGGGCCGCGGAACGCGAGGCTTGAGGCGGCCGGCGCCCGTTGAAACGCCATGGCGCCGCCCCAAATGAAGCGCTCAGTCCGACTGCGGCCGATGCGCCGCCGGCCCGTGCCACGGAGGGAGTTTCACCGATGACGCGCGTCTTTCTTGCTTCGCTGCTCGGGCTCACGCTGCTTGCCGTGCCCGCTGCTTTGGCTCAGGACGCGGCGCCCGACAGCGAGAACGGGCGCTACTCCTTCAACCAGGTGCCGGACGGGTTGCTGCGGCTCGACAGCCGCACCGGCCACGTCTCGCTGTGCAGCAAGCGCGCCGCCGGATGGGCTTGCCAGGTGGTGCCGGACGAGCGCGCCGCGCTCGAGACCGAAATCGGCCGCCTGCAGAGCGAAACCGCGACGCTCAAGCGCGAGCTCATCTCGCGCGGCATAGCGCTGCCTGGCGGCATCCAGAATCCGGAGCGGCCAAGCGCGAAGAACGACGAGCTCACCCTCAAGCTGCCGAGCGACGCCGACCTCGACCGGGCCATGACCTTCTTCGAGAAGGTCTGGCGACGGCTTGTCGAGATGGTCCAGAACATGCAGCGCGAGATGGACAAGAAGAACGCCGAGAAAGAGAAGAGCTGATGCGCTCGCCACACGACGGGCGCGCTCCCTCTCCCCTGCGGGGAGAGGGGTGGGGTGAGGGGGTGCCGACCTATCGAGAGTCTGTAACCCCTCACCCGGCGCGCGTTGCGCGCCGACCTCTCCCCATGGGAGAGGCGAAGAGACGCCTCACGCAAGTTGGATAAAACACGGCCTGACGCGCGATGACGTCCACAGCATCCGCTTTCGCGCCCGACCTGATCGCGACCGAGACGTTGACCGTCGCGACGCAGGGCGAGGGCTTCGTCGAGGTCACCGCGGACATTCGTGCCTTTCTGAAGCGTGTCGCCGCCGGCGACGGCGCGCTCTTCGTCTTCGTGCGCCACACCTCGGCTTCCCTGACCATCCAGGAGAATGCAGACCCCGACGTGCAGACTGACCTGATGAAAGCGCTGCGCAGGCTTGCGCCGGAGAACGCCGGGTGGATCCACACGGCGGAAGGTCCCGACGACATGCCAAGCCACGTCAAGGCGATGCTCACGGGCGTCTCCCTGCACGTCCCTGTGATCGGCGGGCGGCCGGGGCTCGGGACATGGCAGGGCGTCTACCTCGTCGAGCATCGGGCGCGGCCGCACCGGCGCCAGGTCATCCTCCAGTTCATCGGCCGGGGCGCGAAATGAAAGGGGACGCGGCGGCCTCGCGTCAATCATGTGACACTATATTCGGTGGGGCGGGCTTGACCCGAGGCGCAGCAAACGGGGAAATACGCTTTGACGCGGGCGAAACCGCCGTCGAGGGCGATTGGTTGAGCGAATCTGCACAATATCGGCTGGTCATCGCGGACGATCATCCGCTGTTCCGCGGGGCGCTGCGCACGGCGGTGTCTGGCGAGTTCGCCGGCGCCGAAATCTCGGAGGCCGGTTCATTCGACGAGGCGATCGCGCTTCTCGAGCGCGGCGCAGACGTCGACCTGGTGCTGCTCGACCTCAAAATGCCGGGGGTGCGCGGCTTTTCCGGCCTGATGTATCTGCGCGCACAGTATCCCGCCGTACCCGTCGTCATCGTGTCGGCGAACGAAGATGCGGCCGTCATCCGCCGCTGCATGGAGTTCGGTGCGTCGGGCTTCATTCCCAAGACCTTGGGCATCGACGAGATGCGCACCGCCATCAGCACGGTGCTCGCCGGGGGCGTGTGGACGCCGCCCGACATCGACCTCAAAGGCGGCGCCGATGTCGCCACGACCGAGCTCGTCGCGCGCCTCGCGACGCTGACGCCGCAGCAGGTGCGCGTGCTGATGATGCTCTCGGAGGGCATGCTCAACAAGCAGATCGCCTTCGAGCTCAACCTCTCGGAAGCGACCGTGAAGGCGCATGTCTCCGCGATCCTGCAGAAGCTCAATGTCGAAAGCCGCACGCAGGCGGTGATCGCCGCCTCCAAGATCGAAAGCGGACATTGGCCGCACGTCGCGGCTGACGGCACCTGAGCGTTCCGGTGGCCGCGACAGCGGCTCTCACGTTCTCAATCGGAAGACGCGCGCTACGCGCATCCGCGCATGCGCCTTCCGACAGGCGCGGCCATCAATAGTCGTCGTAGCCGCAGACGTTCACCCAACGCCAGCGCCATCCCCAACGGGTCGGAACCCACCGCCGCACCAGGCAGGAGTCGTCATAGTACGACGCGTAGAGCGGCGCGGTCACAAACGGCGCGAAAAGAAATGCGCGCCGATGGAAGCGATGGCGGAAGAACCGATGGTGGACGAACGGGCCACCCGCGAAACGGGAACGGACGCCGAAATGGCGGAAGCCGGCGCCTACCCCCGCGCTGCGGAACCGCACGCCGCCGGTTCGGAAGCCGGCGGCGGCGCCGCGGAAGCCGCTGCCGCGGAACGCCATCGCACCGCCGCGAAAACCGCCACCGCCGCGGAAGCCCATCGTACTACCATGGAACCCACCACCGCTGTGGAAACCACCGCCGCCGAAGCCGCCATGGCCGCCCATGCGTGCTTCAGCCGTGGTCGAGGCGACGACCGCCGCGCCGACAAATGTCGTCGCAGCGAGCGCAATCATCATTTTACGCCACATGTTATGTCCTCCTGAGACATCCTTTCTTCTTGGTTTGTTGTTGCCCCAGGCTATTAAACGCGCGACATGGGACAGTCATTTCCACGTCACGCGTAGTTGACGCAAAATATTTTGTTCATCGAATATTCATGTGCATCGCACGGAACACGAGCAGCGCGCCGCTTGCTCGCGCCTACTCTGCGGCGGCGATGCGCTGTGCGCTCCATTGGGCAAGCAATGCCCGCAGCGCCGCCGGTTTCACCGGCTTGTTGAGCACCGCCACGCTGTTCGCGCGTGCCTCCTGACGCACGCGAGGACTGCGATCCGCGGTGATGAGAATGGCCGGCAGTTCCGTGCCCGCCCAGGCGCGCAAAGCGGCGATGACCTCAATGCCGTTGCCATGATCGAGATGGTAATCCACCAACAATCCATGCGGGTGCTTCTTCGCCTTCTCCAATTTCGCCAATGCGGCCTCAAGGTCCGGGGCAGCGAGAACCTCACAGCCCCAGCCGCCGAGCAGCGTCTGCATGCCTTCAAGGATCTTCGGCTCGTTGTCGATGCAGAGCACGGTCATGTCGGACGCCATGCGGCGCTCCGGCGCCTTCGTCACAGGCAGCGGCACGACGCGCGCGCCGGAGGCGGCGATCGGCACCTCGACCCAGAAATGCGACCCACGCCCGAGCGCCGACTGCATGTCGACACGGTGATCGAGAACGCGTGCGATGCGCTCGACGATGGAAAGGCCGAGGCCGAGACCGCGGGCGACCCGCGCGCCCTGGTCGAGACGATGGAACTCCTTGAAGACGGCGCGCCGTTTCGACGGCGGAATGCCGAGCCCGGTGTCGAATACCTCGATGCGTAGGCGACGGCGGACGCGGCGGCAACCAACCAGCACGCGGCCGCGCGGCGTGTATTTGATGGCGTTGGAGACGAGATTTTGGAGGAGACGGCGAAGCAATCGCCGGTCGGATTTGATCGCGAGCGAACAGGGCACGAAGGCGAGGTCGAGCCCCTTGGCGCGGGCAAGCGGCGCGAACTCGACCTCGAGCTGGCGCAGCATATCGCCGACGCAGAACGCCGCGACCTCCGGCTTCATCGCGCCGGCATCGAGGCGCGAGATGTCGAGCAGCACGCTCAGAATCTCTTCGACCGCTTCGAGCGAGGCGTCGATATTCTCGACCAGCCGCTCGTCGGTCTCCTTGCCTTGCTGCTCGACGAGGCTCGTCACGTAAAGCCGCGCCGCGTTCAAAGGCTGCAGAATGTCGTGGCTCGCTGCGGCAAGGAAGCGCGTCTTGGAGATATTCGCCTCGTCGGCTTCGGCCTTGGCGCGGCCAAGCTCGGCATTGAGGCGCGTCAGCTCCTCCGTGCGCTCATGGACGCGGCGCTCCAGCGTCACATTTGACTGCTCCAGCGCTTCGGCCGCCGCGACGCTCGGCGTCATGTCGGTGAAGGTCATCACCATGCCGCCGTCCGGCATGCGGCTCGCGCGCACCTCGACGATCAGGCCGCGATCGGGAAAGCGCTCGAGGAACGGGTCGTTCGAGGTGAGATAACGTGCGTGGCGCTCACGCACCTCGATCTCGATGTCGTCGCTATCGAGCATGCGGCCGACATAGTCGCGCACAACCTCGTCCAGCGTCGCGCCGACGCGCACGCGCTGCGGCGGCAGATCGAGGATTTCGCCGAACTGCCGGTTCCAGCAGATGAGGTGCACATCCTTGTCGAAAACGGCTATGCCCTGGCGCACGTGATCGAGCGCGAGCTGCAGGATTTCGCGGTTGTGATGAATGGCGGCGCTGGCGTCATCGAGCAGCTTGAGCGCCGCCTTGGTCGACACTGTGCGCTGGCGCAGAAGCAGCGAGAGCACGAGACGCGACGACGCACCGCCGATCGCCGAGGCGAGGAGATGCTCGGCATAGCGCAAGAGGTGGATGTCGGCCTCGTGCTGTGGCTCGAGGCTGATGCGCCGCGTCGAGGCGAAGCTTTCGAACGAACCGCGCGCGCGCTCTTCGCCGAGATAGCGGCTGACAGTCGTCATCAAGTCTTCGACCGTGACGGTCGAGCGCCACAGCCGGAAGCTCGGCGTGCTCGGCACGAGGTCGGGCGGAACGAATACGTTCGCCTGCAGCCGCTCGATGGAGGCCGGCTCGCGCGCCAGCGATACGCCGATATAGGCGATGACATTGAGCGCCAGGCTCCACAGCACGCCGTGCACCAGCGGCGCCACGTCCAGGCCGAACAGCGCCTGCGGACGCAGCATCGCAAAGCCCCACGGCCCGTGCGTAACGAACGCTTCGCTGATGAGCCCTGCGTCGGCGAAGCTCGGGAGAAGCAAGGTGTAAGCCCAGGCGGCAATGCCGACCGACATGCCGGCGATGGCGCCGCGCGCGGTGCCGCGCCGCCAGAACAGCCCGCCGAAAAAGGCCGGAGCGAATTGCGCGATGGCGGCGAAGGAGAGAAGCCCGATGGAGGCGAGCTGCGCATCGCCGGAGGTTCGATAATAGATGAAGGCGAGCGCCAAGATCACGAGAATCGCGGCGCGGCGCGCCATGAGGAGGAAGCGGCCGACATCGTCGCGGCCGCTGACCATCGCCGCGCGGCGCTTGAGCATCAGCGGCATCACGAGATCGTTCGACACCATGATCGCGAGCGCGACGGATTCGACGATCACCATCGCGGTCGCCGCCGACAGGCCGCCGACAAAGGCGACCATCGCAAGCACGGTCCACCCTGCCGACAGCGGCAGCGCGAGGACGAACATGTCGCTGTCGACATAGCCGTTCGGGAACTTCAGCATTCCCGCGAGCGCGATCGGGACGACGAAGAGATTGATGAGCACGAGATAGAGCGGGAAGAGCCAGGCGGCGCGGCGGACTTCCGCGCCGCCGTTGTTCTCGACCACCGAGACATGGAACTGGCGCGGCAGCAGGATGATCGCGAAGAACGACAGGAGCGTCATCGTCAGCAGGCTGCCGATCGGCGGGATGCGCTCGAGCACCGCGGCCGTCTGCGCCTTGGCCATGGCGCGCGTAAATAGATCGGACGGGCCGTCGAAGATCAGCAGCGTGACGAAAAGACCGACCAGGAGGAACGCGACCAGCTTCACGATCGACTCGGTCGCGACCGCAAGCATCAGGCCGTGCTGATGCTCGGTGGCGTCCGCATGGCGGGTGCCGAAGAGAACGGCGAAAGTCGCCATCGCCATGGCGACGAAGAGGGAGAGGTCGCCGAAGACCGGCTGCGCCACGCCGATCTTGCCCTGTCCCTGCTCGAGGATAGTCGAGAGCGAGCTCGACACCGCCTTGAGCTGCAGCGCGATATAGGGGATCGAGCCGATGATCGCGATCAGCGTCACCGTCGCCGACACCGCCTGGCTCTTGCCATAGCGGGCGGCGATGAAGTCGGCGATCGAGGTGATGTTCTGCGCCTTGGCGAGCCGCACGACACGCAGCAGCAGTGGCGTGCAGAGCCCGACCATGATCGCCGGACCGACATAGATCGTCAGGAAGTCGAGCCCCGTCTGCGACGCAAGCCCGACCGAACCGAAGAACGTCCAGGAGGTGCAGTAGATCGCGAGCGAGAGCGGATAGATCAGCATCCGCGGCCGGCCGGCGCGCATGCGGGCGCTGCGGTCGCCGTAACTCGCCACGAGGAACAGCAGGCCGATATAGGCGAGCGCAACGACGATAGCGACCCAGCCTTGCAGCATTCCGGCTCCCACAAGCGGCCCATCCTCAGGGCCGCCGGCGGACCGGTTGCCCTGAAGGTCGGCCGCATCCTACAAGGGGCCGCATGAGCGGCAAAGAACCATTGCGGGTCGGCCTCGCGGGCCTCGGCGGCGTCGGAATCGGCATCGCCAAGCGGCTGGAAGCAGGAATCGACGGACTTTCGCTGCGCGCCATCGCGGTGCGCGACCTGGACAAGGCCAAGCAGACCGTGCCGCGCCTCGGCCAGGGGGTCGAAGCGGTGACGGTCGCGGGGCTTGCGGAGCACTGCGACATCATCGTCGAGGGGCTGCCGCCGAAGATGTTCCGCGAGGTGGCCGTTCCGGCGATCGAAGCGGGACGCATCTTCATGCCGCTCAGCGTCGGGCAATTGCTCGTGCACTGGGACCTGGTCGAGCTCGCCCGCGAGAGAGGGGCGCGCATCCTCGTCCCGACCGGCGCCTTGATCGGCCTCGATGCGGTGCGCGCGGCTGCGGAGGGTGAGATTCAATCCGTCATCATGATCACGCGCAAGCCGCCGGGCGGCCTCGAAGGTGCGCCCTATCTCGTCGAGAACGGCATCTCGCTCAAAGGATTGAATGAACCGAAGAAGGTCTTCGACGGCACGGCGCGCGAGGGCGCGCGCGGCTTCCCGGCGAACGTCAATGTCGCCGCGGCGCTGAGCCTCGCCGGCATCGGGCCAGACCGCACGCGGCTCGAGATCTGGGCCGATCCAGCGCTCGACCGCAATACGCACCGCATCGAGGTCGAGGCCGACGTCGCGCGCTTCAGCATGGCGATCCAAGGCGTTCCGACCGAGGAAAACCCGCGCACCGGCAAGATCACGGCGCTGAGCGCCGTGGCGGCGTTGCGCGGCTTGGTCTCGACGCTCAAGGTCGGGACCTAGGCTCCTCTCGTCATGTCCGGGCTCGTCCCTCCCCGGAGGGGAGGGTGGACGCGCGCAAAGCGCGCGGCCGGGTGGGGGACAAATCGTGAGGAGACCCCACCCGCCTCCTCACTCGTTGCGCTCGCTCGGAGCCACCCTCCCCTCCGGGAAGGGATAGACGTGGATGCCCGCAACACGTGCGGGCATGACGGGCTGTCTCTACACGCTTCCCTTCTGTCTTCGATTGCTTAGACTCGACGCGACAGGAGGCACATCCGATGCCCATCATCCGCTCGCTCGAGGACGCGCTCGCGCCGATCATCGACGGCGCGACGCTCGTCGTGCCGCGCGAGAGCAGCGGCGCGGCGATGGAGGCGACGCGCGCGCTTATCCGCCGCGGCGTGCGCAATCTCAACCTCATCACGCTGCCGACGTCGAGCCTGCAGGCGGACCTTCTCATCGGCGCGGGCTGCGTCGCGACGATCGAAACCTCGGCGATCAGCCTCGGCGAATTTGGCCTCGCGCCGCGTTTCACCGCTGCCGTCACATCCGGAGCGCTGCGCGTGCGCGACGCCACCTGCCCCGCGTTGCACGCCGCTTTGCAGGCCGCGGAAAAGGGCGTGCCGTTCATGCCGCTGCGCGGGCTGATCGGCTCCGACGTGCTCGCGCATCGGCCTGACTGGACGGTGATCGACAACCCGCTCGCCGCGAACGATCCGATCGTGCTCCTGCCGGCGCTCAAGCCGGATGTTGCGCTCTTCCATGCGCCGATGGCAGATGCCGACGGCAATGTCTGGATCGGACGACAACGCGAATTGGCCACCATGGCGCATGCGGCGCGAGTCACGGTCGTCACAGTCGAAAAGCTGCACGAAGGCTCACTGCTCGATGATCCGGTGCTCGCCGCAGGAACGCTGCCGGGGCTTTATGTCGAGGCGGTCGCCGTCGCGCCGCGCGGCGCCTGGCCGCTGACACTACCGGACCATTATCCCAACGACGGCGGACACCTCGCCGACTATGCGCGGCTCGCCGCAACGGCGGAGGGCTTTGCGACCTATCTCGATCGCTTCGTGCATGACCGCCGCGCCGCCTGAATTCTCGACCGAGGAGATGCTGGCCGACGTGATCGCCGGTCTCATCGGCGATCTGCGCCATGTCGCGGTCGGCGCGGCCTCGCCTATTCCGGCGACGGCGGCGCTTCTTGCGAAAGCGCGCGGCGGCGGACGGCCCTACGTCTCGCTGCTGCAGAGCCGCAAGCACAATTTCTTCACCGATGGCGGCCGCGAATTGTTCGACTGCGCCGGACAAGGGCGCGTCGATGCGTTCTTCCTCTCGGGCGGACAGATCGACGGCCAAGGCAACGTCAATCTCGTCACCATCGGCGATTACGAAAAGCCCATGGTGCGCTTTCCCGGCTCGTTCGGCTCGGCCTATCTCTATTATGTCGTGCCGCGCGTGATCCTGTTCCGCACCGAGCATTCGCGGCGCACGCTGGTGCCAAAAGTCGATTTCATCAGCGCGCCGGGAGGGTCGGACGACAACGTCTTCCGTCCCGGCGGACCGGTCGCGCTCATCACCAACCGCTGCCACTTCGCGTTCGATCGCGCGGCGAAGCGCTTTCGTCTCGCGAGCGTGCATCCGGGGCATACGGTCGAGGAGGTGCGCGAGAACACCGGGTTCGATTACGACGCGCCCGACACGGTGCCGGAAACGCCGGCGCCGTCGCCCGAGACGCTGCGCGTGATGCGCGAGATGGTCGCGCCGCAGCTTGCCGAGATCTATCCGGAATTCGCCAAGCGCGTGTTCGGCATCGCGTTGAAGCGCGCGGGGTAAGAGCCTTCGATCCGCCGTCATTCCGGGGCGCGAGCGTTAGCTCGCGAGCCCGGAATCCATACGCCGCAGCACCGACGATAATCCGCAGCACGGGGGTTATGGATTCCGGACTTGCCGCTTCGCGGCAAATCCGGAATGACAACGTGGGGGCTTGACTACAATAGGAAAATATGCACATTAGAAATGCTCCCCGCGGCGTCTCGAGGCAGCGGAGGCAATCGCGGGTTTTGCCTCCGGGCGGACTCGCCGATGGAGCGCCGGGAGGCGCTGGGTCTCCGATCGCAAGGAGGCCCGCGCGCCCCGGATCAGGCTTCGCAACCCTGGTCCGAATCCGGCGCGCATGAGCGGGTCTCGCAAACCCGCTGAGGGGCCTCGCAAGCCCCTGGCGCCTCCCGGCGCTCCATCCCCCTTTCGGGGAAACGGAAAAAGGGACCCCCGGCGCACCCGGCGCCGTAAACCTCGGGCGGATGATGCGTGCGCTTTAACCTCCCCTTGAAAAGGGGAGGTCGGTTTGCGCAGCAAACCGGGTGGGGATCGCAGGCGAGGAAAAACGAAGATGACCCCCGCGGAGCAATCAGTTCTTTCGTCATTGCCGGGCTTGACCCGGCAATCCATCGAACAACGACTCTTGCGAAGAAGATGGATGCCCGGATCAAGTCCGGGCATGACGACCGAAAGGTTTTTCAATCAACCCTTACCGGCCGGCCTTCCTGCGCGGAGCGCACGATCGCCTCGAAGGCTTTCACGCCCATCATCACTTCGTCGAGCGGCACGGGAAACGGCGCCTTGCCGGCGACGGCTTCGGCGAACGCTGCAAGCTCAGCATTGAGCGTATCGAACTTCGCCGTCTCGAGGATCTCGGGCGCGCCATTCGGCTCGCGCGGACGCGGCGGCGACGGCGTGAACGTAAATTGATCGAGATTGGGTTTGGAAATTTCCGCGATGCCCTTGAGGCCAAAGACCTTGAAGCTGTAATGCGCCGCGCTCGAAATCGAGCAGAAGATGTGACCGGTCACGCCGTTCGCGAACTTCACGACGACATTGGTCGTGTCGTCGGCTTGCGGCGTCGCGCGGCGCGTGGCGACACAGAAAACTTCCGCGACCGGGCCGAACAGGCCGATCATGCAGTCGAGCGTATGCACGCCGATGGCCGTCATCGCGCCGGCCGGCGCCTCATCGGGACTCGCACGCCAGCCATCCGCCGTCAGCGCCGGCGAGGAGAATGACGTGTGATGCCCGGTCACGGTGCCGATGGCGCCGAGACCTCCCGCGTGCACGCGCTTCGCAAGCTCGCGCATCGAGGGATGGAAGCGGCGGTTGAAGCCGACCGCGAGCACGATGCCCGCGCGCTTCGCCGCCGCAATCGCGCTTTCGGCGTCGGCAACGCTGAGCGTAAACGGCTTCTCGCAGAACACGTGCTTGCCGGCCGCGGCGGCCTGGCGCACCTGCTCGCCGTGCTGGCTGTGCGGCGTCGCCAAGACGACCGCGTCAACCGACGGATCGGCCAGCACGGCCGCATAGTCGTCGACGAGCCTGATATCGCGCTTGCGGCAAAACTCCTCCGCGCGGCTCTTCGTGCGCGTCTGCCCGACGACAAACTGCACCTCGCCTTTGCCGTGGATCGAATCCACGAGCGTCTGTCCCCACCAGCCCACGCCGACGATCGCCGTCCGCAACATCCCTCGCCCTCGTCTTTTCCAAAAAACACGGAGCGCAGAAAGACGACGGCGCGGCTGGGCTGTCAACTCGATGCAGGCATGCGATAGTGAGCGCCTCGCCCTCGCCTCCCGCCGCGTCTCCACCATGCCCTTGCATCCCTTCGCCGGCATTGCGCTGCACACCTGGACGCTCGACACGACGCCGTTTCCCGACGCTCTGCGCGTTGCGAAGGAAGCCGGTTACGACGCTGTGGAAGTGCGCCGCCTCGATTTCACGCGCATGTTCGCGCAAGGGACATCGAACGCCGCCGTGCTCGATCTCATTCGCACGAGCGGCCTTCCGGTCAGCGCGCTCGGCGTCGAGTATGGCTGGTTCTTCGCGCAGGGCGAGGAGCGCCAGCGGCTCTTTTCCGTCTTCCAAGAATGCTGCACCAACGCCGTGGCGCTCGGCTGTCCGCTGCTCATGAGCGCCATCGGCCCCGGCGCAGTTTCAACTGAAGACGCCATCGCCAATGTCCGGCACGCTGCCGACCTTGCCGCCGCGTCGGGCCTCGAGCTCACGCTCGAATATCAGTTCGGACATCCGGCCGTGACGTCGCTCGAGATTCTGCGCGAGGTCATCGCGCGAGCAGATCGTGCGAACGTGCGGCTCCTTCTCGACGCCTATCATCTCGAGCGATGCGGGCGCGGCGGCCGCGGCTTCGCGGACGTGCCGGCGGACGCGATTTCATATGCCCAATTCAGCGACGTCCCTGATGCGCCCGTGCCGAGCATTCCGGCGATCGACCGGTTGCCGCCGGGACACGGCGTCGCGCGCCTCGGCGATTTCTTCTCCCTCCTCGCGGCAAAGGATTATCGCGGCTACCTCAGCTACGAGGCGCCGAACCCGGCGTATTGGGCGCGGCCGCCGGCGGACGTGGCGCGCGAAGGCCTCGCGGCGACGCGCGCCGTCCTCGCGCAAAGCTTTAACGGCGCATGATCCTCGGAGGCGCTATTTCGTCTCGTTCACCGCCGTGATGGCGACATTGATGACGGGCTCGGCGACGTCGCTCACTTGGATGACCAGCGGCGATGCGCCGAGATGGAAGCGCACGCTCTTGCGCACGCCGTTGCAGCCACGGCTGCTCGAATGCGCGGCGGAGCGTGCGAAAGCGTCGTCCTGGACGACATCGAGCCAAGCGTCCTGCGACAGGCTGATTTGATAAAGCCCGGGCTTCAGGCCAGCAATCGAACCCATTCCGGCGAAAGCGCCACCGTGGCGCGCAGGGCGCTCGGGCGCGCGCGACAGCTTGGCGGAGGCCGCGGGCTCAAGGCGCAGCGCGAAGCCTTCATTCGGAGCCTGCGGTATCGATGCTCCGCTCGGCCATTCCGGCTTCGACGCCGCGGCAAATTGCTGACGCTCGCGCTCGACCGGCCAGGCGAACGTTGCGCAGGCGTCCTGCGCGCCCGCCGTCCGCGGTGTGAGCGGGAGCGTCATGAGCGCGAGCACAACCATCATCGAGAGACGACGCACGGAGCCCTCCATTTCAGCGCGGCAGTCCGACACCCTTGAAGCCGCGCTTCGCAAGCAGCGCCTGCCCGTCCGTGCCGAGAATGAACAGCGCGAAGCGCAACGCATCCGGCGACGCATCCTTCATCACCGTGAGTCCATAGTCGGCGCCAACGCCAAGCGCATCCGGCAAGGCGACGATGCGTTGCGCGGGATACTCGCGCTGCGCTTCCGCTGCATTGGTGCAATAGGTGAGGAAGATATCGGCTTCGCCCGTCGATACGAGCTCGCCGTAGAGGCTTTTTCCTTTCGGCGCGGTGCGGCTGGTCGGGCCTCCGGTGAGCTGGCGCGCCTTCGCCTCGAGTGCTGCCCGCGCGCCGGCTTTGACCTTCTCCGCCTTGGCGAAGACCTCGAAGGCATAGTCACCCGACGGGTCCGCCTTGGGCGTAGAGGTGCCGACCTTGACCGCAGGGTCGAGCATCGTCGCGAGCAGCGTATCGGTCTCGACAGCGAGCCCCGATCGAACGAGCGCGCAAAGATCGTTGCGGGCGAAGAGAACGACGGGCCCGCTCTTCCCCGCGTCATGCAGGGCGCGCGGATGCGTCATGTTCGCCGAGGCGAACACCTCGGCCGGCTCGCCTTGCGCGATCTTGTCCTTGAGCAAGCCCGAAGGGCCGAACTCCGCCGAAACCTTCGTGCCGCCGCCCGCTTCGTAGGCGGCGGCGACCTCCGTGAGCGCCGTTCGCAGGCTCCCGGCGGCATGCAGCCGGACGGAGTCGGCCGCGGCTGCATGTGTCATGAACGACATGGCGATCGCCGCCGCGAGGAGACCCGCGCAGCGCATCACGCGCTCGGATCGTCAGCGTTCGGATAGAATAGCTGCTGACCGTCGATCTTGTAATCGGCGATCTCCTTCTGCCCTTCCGGCTAGATCAACCAGTCGATAAAGGCCTGGCCGAGCTCCTTCTTCACCTTCGGATGCTTTTGCGGGTTCACCAGCATGACGC
>JBFWXB010000050.1:0-33085 GCA_050187875.1 Variibacter sp. | reverse complement strand
GAGTGCATCGGGCCTTCAGTAGACGCGTCTTATCGGATGCGCGGACGTTTAAGATCGCATCGTCGGGTGAAAGAAAGCGACTGATATCCATGGCTTTTCAGCTCGTTCACGGAAACACGCCGCGACGGGATGGTGTTTAGTCAGGCGCGCGCAGCCGGTATCCGATACCCGTTTCCGTGAGAATGTACTGTGGCCGCTCCGGATCAGCCTCGATCTTCTGTCTGAGTTGCCGGACGTACACCCTGAGATACTGCGCGTCCGTCAGTTCGTCCCAAAGCTCGCCGAGCAGGAATTTATGCGTCAGGACCTTCCCGGCGTGCTGCACGAGCGTGCGCAAGAGCTCGTACTCCTTCGGAGACAACTTCACCTCCTTGTCACCCACTTTGACGATGCGGCGCACAAGGTCGACCGACAGATCGCCAACCCGAAAGATCGGCCGCTCCCCATGAACCTGCAGCTGATGGCGTAATGCCGCGCGCATGCGCGCGAGCAGCTCTTCCATTCCGAACGGCTTGGTCACATAGTCGTCGGCACCGAAGTCCAAGGCCTGCACCTTGCCGGCTTCATCCCCCCGGCTCGAAAGCACGACAATCGGCACGCCCTCGCTCCGCGCCCGGATCATTCGCAAGAGCTCCATCCCCTGCATATCTGGCAGCCCGAGATCGAGAATAATCAGGCCCGGCTTTTCATCCAGCATCTCCAGAGCCATCCTGCCATTCGACGCCTCGACGACCTCGTAACCTTGCGTGCTCAAGCCCATGCGTAGGAGCTTGCGGATCGGAGGTTCGTCGTCGATGACGAGCACACGAAGAGGAGCGGCGCTCATGCGGCCGTATCCAATTGCTTCGCCTCCGCCGGGATTGGCAGCTTGATGGAAAATACCGCGCCCTTCCGATCGGTCCGATTGGCCGCAGTAATCGTACCGCGCATGGCCTCCACAAAGCCGCGGGAAATCGCCAGCCCCAACCCAGTGCCGGCCCGTACCTGGTCGGCCTTCTGCGCGCGATAGAACTTGTCAAAGATGCGCTCCAGTTCCGCAGGCGGGATGCCATCGCCCTCATCGAGGATTTGCAAGCAGATGAAATTCTCGTTGCGCCAAGCCTGCACCCTGATGGTCGAGCCGGCCGAGGCGAATTTGGCTGCATTGTCTAGGAGATTGAATAGAACCTGCTCGAACAGAACGGCATCGAGTTCGACCATTGGTAGGTCGGCCTCGAGGTCCAGCTCGACTTGGTGAGCGGCCAATATGCGGCTCGCGCGTCGTAGCGAGCTTCCGACAACCTCCCCGATGTCTAGAAACGCGACGTTCGGGATGATTGCTCCAGATTCGAGCTTGGTCATATCCAGCAGGTTTGCGATGAACCGATTGAGCCGCTCCGATTCATCGATGATCGTCCCTAACAGTTCGACTTTCTCTGCCTCCGACAGCTTACCCCCAAGATCACGCAGCGTTCCCGCCGCTCCAAGCACGGCAGCAAGCGGCGTCTTCAAGTCGTGGGATATTGAGGTAAGCAGCGCGGATCGGAGGCGCTCCGTCTCAACCGTGCGCTTGACCTGATCCATGTCTTCGACCAGGTGCACGCGCTCGATTGCAAGTGCGCCCTGGTCTATCAAAGCATCGAGCAAGCGCCGTTCGTCGGGAGTAAGGATCGGGCCAGGTTTGTCGCTATCGATGCCCACGACACCGATGGTGCCGCGTCCGGTGCGTATCGGCACGAACAGGCGCTTCGCCCCCGGCAGGGTATCCGAACCGCGGCCGGCCGGCCGATCGTTCTGCCAAGCCCACTTGGCGGCGGCTAGATCAGCTTCGTCGAGAGTGTCTTCCGGCGGGTAGCCGGCTCGCACAGAAATCGAGCCGTTGTACGGAAGCAACAGGACGACGCGCACTTTGAGCATCAGCGCGGTCTGGTAAGCCGTGGCCCAAAGGACATCATCGAGTGTGCCGACACTGGCAAGCTTGCGACTGAAGGTGTAGAGCGACTCCGTGGCCCGCGCTCGCGCCATTGCGGAAACGGCTTGAATTCGAGCCCGCGCAGCAACGTTCGAAACGACAATCGCGACAAGCGTGAAGAATACGACCGCGATAACGTCGGTCGTGTGACTAATTTCGAACGTGTAATACGGCTCGGTGAAAAAGAAATTATAGCAAAGGGCTGAAGCTACGCTGGAAAGGAGCGACGGCCGCAAACCGAAGCGTACGGCGATGCCGACGATTGCCATGAGAAACACCAGGTCGATGTTCTCTCGCCCAATCCACGGCCACAACAGTTCGCCGACACCGAGAGCGCCGGCAACAGCGACAGAAGAGTACATGTACGCACGTGGATCGAAGGTGGATGGTCTCTCGGCGGTTCGGACCATCTTCTTTGGGATTGCTTCGGCTTCGATTTCCTCTCCGGCAATGACATGGACGCTGATATTGCCGGCCCGACGAACGAGATCGTGCACCACGGAGCCGTGTAGAATTTCGAACCAGCGCGTGCGTGTGGATTTCCCGATGACAATCTGCGTGATGTTGTTCGCATGCGCAAACCCGATCACGTCGTCAGCCACTCGGCGATCTCCGCCTGGAATTGTGACGGGGTCTCCCCCTAGCGCTTGCGCCAGCCGGAGGGTGTCGGCAATGCGATCCCGTTCTTCCTCATTTAGCTGCGCGCTCCGTCGCGTCTCGATGTAGAGCGCCGTCCACGCCGCGTGCAGACGATCGGCGAGCCGCTTGGTGTGACGTACAAGCCCAGAGGCCCGTGGGTCCTCGCTGATGCAGACGAGAATGCGTTCGCCAGCGGCCCACGGTCCCGAAATGGCATGGGCCTGCATATGCGTGAGCAGTTGTTCATCGACCCGATCGGCCGTCCGCCTAAGAGCGAGCTCGCGAAGCGCGGTCAGATTGCCTGGCGAGAAATAATGCTCCAGCGCACGCTCAGCCTGCTTCGGAACGTAGACCTTTCCCTCTTTCAGCCGCTGAATCAGATCATCCGGTGTCAAATCGACGAGCTTGATCTCGTCGGCACGATCGAGGAGCGAATCCGGAACCGTCTCGCGAACGCGCACGCGCGTGATCTGCGCGACAACATCGTTTAGGCTTTCGATGTGCTGGATGTTGACGGTGGTGTAAACGTCGACGCCATTGCCCAGGAGTTCTTCGACGTCGAGGTACCGCTTCGGGTGACGGCACCCTGGCGCATTGGTATGAGCCAGCTCATCAACAAGAGCAATTTGCGGCCGGCGCGCAATGATGGCATCGAGGTCCATCTCCTCAAGCGCGCGTCCTTTATATTGGATGCGCCGCCGATGAATGGTCTCCAGCCCTTCGAGGAGCGCCTCGGTCTCCTTGCGCCCGTGCGTCTCGACGACGCCGACGACAACGTCCACGCCGTCGCGCTTTCTCGCGCGGGCCGACTGCAGCATTTCGTAGGTCTTGCCGACCCCAGGCGCCGCACCAACGAAGACCTTGAGCTTGCCTTGGCGGCTCTCCTCGCGCCGGGCAGCCTCTAGAAGCGCTTCCGGAGACGGTCGTTGATCGGGGTCGCGTCGCTGATCGGCCATAAGCTGCAACCGCGGAAATGTTCAGGACGGCGTCACGGCGCCGCGCGATCCAAGGCCAAGTTTAGGGCGAGGACGTTCACGCGAGGCTCGCCAAGGATGCCGAACAAGCGGCCTTCCAAATGGTCGGCAATAAGCTGCCGCACCCGATCCTCCGACAGATTGCGCGCCTTCGCCACGCGCGGCACCTGGAACAACGCGGCCTCGGGCGAGATGTGAGGATCGAGCCCCCCACCAGAGGTCGTTACCAGGTCGATCGGCACCGGGCTTGTTGGATTCTCCTCCTTGAGCTTTGCCACGTCCGCCCGAACCCGCTCTATAAGCGATTTGCTCGTGGGTCCCAGGTTCGAGCCGCCTGAATTTGCTGCATTATAAGGCGCTGGGACCGTCTTCGTGGAGTCGTTCGGATCGGGCGCCGTAGTCGCGGAAGGTCGGCCGTGGAAGTAACGGTCACTCGTGAAGTCCTGGCCGATCAGCGCCGAACCGACGATCCTCCCGTCCCTTTCCAGAATGCTGCCGTTCGCCTGACTAGGAAATACAACCTGGGCGATGCCCGTGATCGCGAGCGGATATGCAAGCCCGACGATGACCGTGAAGGCGGCGATGAGAACAATAGCCGGGCGGAATTCTCTCAGCATGACGTTTTCCTCAGGCAAGCTGCAGGGCAACGACCGCAAGGTCGATCACCTTGATTCCAATGAACGGAATGATGATGCCGCCGAGGCCATAGATCAGAAGATTGCGCCGCAGCAGCGGACCAGCGCCGATCGGCCGGTAGGCGACGCCTTTCAGCGCCAGCGGTATCAGCGCGATGATAATGAGCGCATTGAAAATGATGGCCGACAGGATCGCGCTCTGCGGGCTTGCAAGCTCCATGATGTTGAGTACTTGGAGCTGCGGATAGAAGGCGACGAACATCGCGGGAATGATCGCAAAGTATTTCGCAACGTCGTTCGCGATTGAAAACGTGGTCAGCGCCCCGCGCGTCATGAGCAGCTGTTTGCCGATTTCGACCACCTCGATCAGCTTGGTCGGGTTGGAATCGAGGTCGACCATGTTTCCGGCCTCGCGCGCGGCGACTGTGCCGGTGTTCATGGCGACGCCGACATCCGCTTGCGCGAGCGCCGGTGCATCATTGGTGCCGTCGCCACACATCGCCACAAGCTTGCCGTTGGCCTGCTCGTTACGGATCAGACGCAATTTTTCCTCGGGCGTGGCCTGCGCCAGAAAATCGTCGACGCCGGCCTCGGTAGCGATTGCGGCAGCGGTCATTGGGTTATCGCCGGTAATCATGACCGTGCGAATTCCCATCCGGCGCAGTTCGGCAAAGCGTTCGCGGATGCCGCCCTTCACAATGTCCTTAAGATGGACCACCCCTAGAAGGCGGCCGTCTTTGGCAACCGCGAGAGGCGTCCCGCCCGATTTCGCAATCTCGTCCGCGATGGCATTGATTTCGCGAACGGTCTCCGCGCTGACCGCGGGCTGGAGGGCGCGCACCGCACCGGTCGGCCCAACCGCCCCGGACGGCGCATTGAGGTAATTAAGGATCGCATCGACTGCGCCTTTGCGGACCCAGGAATTTCCGACTTCCATGCCGCTCATCCGGCTCTGGGCCGTGAACGGAATGAAGTTGCCGCGCAAATCAGCAAGTTCGCGACCACGGATGCCGTATTTCTCTTTTGCAAGCACGACGATCGAGCGACCTTCTGGCGTTTCGTCCGCAAGCGAAGCAAGCTGCGCGGCATCTGCCAGTTCCTGTTCAGTGGCGCCGCGCACCGGCCGAAATTCAGTCGCCTGCCGATTGCCGAGCGTAATAGTCCCCGTCTTGTCGAGGAGAAGGGTGTCCACGTCGCCAGCTGCCTCTACAGCGCGCCCCGACATCGCGAGCACGTTGAAACGAACGAGGCGGTCCATGCCAGCAATGCCGATCGCCGACAGGAGTGCGCCGATGGTGGTCGGGATCAGGGTGACGAATAGCGCAACCAACACCACGATCGAGATCGTGCCACCCGCATAGGCCGTATAGCTCGGGATGGTCGCAGTCGCGAAGACGAAGATAATCGTCATCCCGGCGAGCAGGATGTTGAGCGCGATTTCGTTCGGCGTCTTCTGCCGTTCGGCGCCTTCGACGAGGCGGATCATGCGGTCAAGGAACGTCGATCCGGGTGCCGCGGTCACGCGGACCCGAATCCAGTCCGACAGCACCTGCGTTCCACCCGTGACTGCCGAACGGTCGCCCCCGGATTCCCGAATGACGGGCGCCGATTCGCCGGTGATCGTGGCCTCGTTGACCGAGGCAATGCCCTCGATCACTTCACCGTCCGACGGGATGATGTCACCCGCTTCGACAAGCACGGTGTCGCCGACCTTGAGCGATGTCCCCGGCACAAGTTCGTAATTCCTCCGGTCGGCGCCGGTCAGCAGCTTTGCCTGGGTTTCGGTGCGCTGACGCCGGAGTGCATCGGCTTGTGCTTTGCCGCGCCCCTCCGCAATGGCTTCAGCAAAATTGGCGAACAGCACCGTAAACCACAGCCAAAGGACGATCTGGAATTCGAATGCAAGATGTTGCGCGCCCGTCACGAGATCTCGAACCAGGATGACCGTGGTCAGCGCAGTCACGATTTCGAGCACGAACATTATGGGATTCTTGATCAGCGCTCGCGGATCGAGCTTGGCAAATGCCGAGCCCATCGCCGGCAAGACGATGCTTGTGTGGAGCAGCGCGGAGGTCGGTGCCTGCTTGCGCAGCTTGGCGGTTTCCATGGGAATAGCTCCGGGATGAATCTCGTTAGAACAAGGTGCCGGCGCCCATCGCCAAGTGTTCGACGATTGGGCCGAGAGCGAGCGCCGGGAAGAAGGTGAGACCGCCGATGATGAGGACGACGCCGACGAGCAGCCCGATGAAGAGTGCCCCAGCCGTCGGAAAGGTGCCGGTCGAGGCTGGGACTGTCTTCTTCTCTGCGAGCGAACCCGCAATCGCCATGGCCGGAACGATCATCCAGAAGCGACCAACCAGCATCGCGATCGCGCCGGTCGTGTTGTAGAAGAGAGTGTTTCCGCTGAGGCCCGCAAAGGCGGAGCCGTTATTCCCGGTCTGCGAGCTGTAGGCGTAGAGCATCTCCGAGAAGCCATGCGGGCCGGCATTGTTCGTGGACGCCACGGCGGACGGCATGACCGCGGCGACGGCGGTCCAGCCGAGGATCATCGGCGGCAGGATCAAGATCGCCAGCATCGCCATCTTCACTTCGCGCGCCTCGATTTTCTTACCGACATATTCGGGCGTGCGGCCCACCATCAGCCCGGCGACAAAAATCGTGATCACAACAAAAAGAAGCATGCCATAAAGGCCGGCGCCCACGCCGCCGCCGACGATCTCGCCAAGCTGCATGTTGATGAGCGGAATCATGCCGCCGAGCGCGGTGAATGAATCATGCATCGCATTTACGGCACCGCAGGAGGCGGCAGTGGTGATCACTGCAAAGAGGGCGGAAGCAGCGATGCCGAAGCGGACCTCCTTGCCCTCCATGTTGCCGCCGGTGAGGCCGAGGGCCGTGAATGCGTCATTGCCGTGCGCTTCCGCCCAATAGGCGACCGCGACGCCAGCAACGAAGAGAACACCCATCGCCGCCAGGATGGTCCAGCCTTGGCGCTCATTGCCCACCATTCGTCCGAAAACGTTCGTCAGCGCCGCGCTAATCGCGAAGATCGAGATCATCTGCACGAAATTCGACAGCGCGGTGGGATTCTCGAACGGGTGCGTCGCGTTGGAATTGAAGAAGCCGCCACCATTGGTGCCCAGCATCTTGATCGCAACCTGCGAGGCAACCGGCCCGACCGCGATCGTCTGCTTTGCGCCCTCCAGCGTCGTCGCCTCGACGTACGGCCCAATAGTTTGCGGCATGCCCTGCGCCACCAGGAAAAGGGCGTAAACGATACAAATGGGCAGGAGCACGTAGAGCGTACAGCGGGTGAGATCGGCCCAGAAATTCCCGATAGTGCGCATCGATGCGCGCGCAAACCCACGGATGACGGCGACTGCGAGAACAATTCCGGTAGCAGCCGACACGAAGTTCTGGGTCGTGAGGCCAATCATCTGGCTGAGATAACTCAGCGTGCTTTCGCCGCCGTAGTTCTGCCAGTTGGTATTTGTTGTGAAGCTGATCGCCGTGTTGAACGCTAGGTCGGCGGAGACCGCGGACTGGTCGGCTGGATTGAACGGGAGAGCACTCTGCAGCCGAAGGATTGCGTAGAGTAACGCGAAGCCTGCGGCATTGAAGAGCAGCATAGCAATCGTGTAGGTGGTCCAATGCTGCTCGCGCCCGGGATCAACCCCGGCGAGCCGGTACATCGTGGTTTCGAGAGGGCGCAGCACCGGCGAGAGAAACGTGCTTTCCCCATTGAACACGCGCGTCATATACCAGCCGAGCGGCTTCACCGACGCGAGTACGATTGCGCAGTAGAGGGTGATCTGAACCCAGCCGACGACGGTCATGGTACGGCTCCTTTAGAAGCGCTCAGGCCGCAGTAGCGCGTACGTCAAGTAGACGAGCAGTACCGCCGTCACGATCGCGGCAAGTGAGTAGTCGATGATCATCGGTTGGGCCCTCATAGACGATCGCACGCGAAGGCGTAGCCGACGGACAAGGCGAAAAAGCCGATCCCAATGACGAGCATGGCAATGTCGAGCATTGCAGAACTCCTACGGTTTCCTCTTGGAGGCGAGTGCCTAGTCCCGTCGAGCGAAGTCGTTGTTCGAGTGCCAGCTACGTGACACTGATCGCATAGTCTTTCGAGGCGGACGCGGGACGTTCCTTATAGGAATTTCATAAAGACGCGCGGCCGCGCGCCTTGGCCGCGCAGTTGTCCGACGTTTGACGCAAATCTGCCGGTCGTAGCCCGCAACCCCACATGAAAATACTTATGAGATCGGCGCTCCATCTTTATGAAATTCGAATATCGTGGCGATCCCCCTTGACGTTGTGAGCGCTATTATGGACGCTCGGCAATTGGTGCGGAATCACGGTCGGGCGCGTCGATGCCTCAATGGCTTCCATCGTGGTGCGGTAGCCGGTGTGAGAGCATAAGTGGAGTGCCGGAAAGATCTGCCTGACTCCGAAGCCGCACTTCGAAGATTTTTGCGATGTACCAATTTTCCGAACTGCACAACAAAGCGTACTTAGTTGTGCGGTTGATGGGCGCCTCACGATACTAGTCGGTCGACCCGGAATGCCTACCGGCGGGGACATCTAAAGACAATTCGATGCCTTGCAGACATCCGTTGGCGCGCCGGCGCGGAGAAGTGGACCTGCCGGACGACCACCTGATCGGCATCTCCCGCTGGGAGGTGTCGAGGCAGAGCTTGTGCAGGAGCCCCGCATCGGGACTTGGGGGTTGGCCGCCACAGCATCGCGCAGCGCGTGCGTACGACGAGCCGTGAGCTCTATCACAAGGCGGTCGGGCAATGGCTTGATGCCGTCATCCTCCACGTCCGGCTGACCGCCAACCGCAATAACAGCCCGGCGCACCGATGGCGTGTCGGGAGCAGCTCTGTCTGTCTCCGATGAGTCAGCTTCTCCGCTTACGCCCTCAACCGACGCCTCATCCCGCACGGAACCGCTGTCGATCAGCAACTGCCGTCGCCGTCGAAGGCGCCGGTGCGGGTGACGTCACCAGGGTCGAGGATATGTGGCCAGTCTCGAATGCCAACGGTGCCTTCTCGATCTCGCCGAGGCGGATGTCAACGTCGTCGGGAAGTTCGTCGGCGTCCTGATAGAAGAATGGTGCACAACAATCCCACTCGATACCCCATCTGCACACTCGATCACGATCCATCATTTTTAGGCAGTGATTGAGCGTGATTCTTAGCCCCTTCAATCGCAATAGCCGCAAGCGTGCCACATCGGCTCTGACATGCGCACGGCGTTTGCATACAGCTGCGGCGACGTTCGATTAGCACCATACGACGCGGCCATTTCGAAACCAAAAATGCGAGCCGCAGTCCTTCTTCCTCCACACTGAGGGATGGAGAGTGGCAGTCCCGTCGTCATGGCGCGTAACACGCCAGCAAGGACGTTCATCGGGGAGAAGATTCATATGTAAAACAGATTGGCAACCGCACGGGCAAATCATTGCTGCCTGCTCTTGGAAGCCATCTTCCTCGACGATGTAGAGAGTCCGGCGCTTCAATTGCTTGGGAAGCGTGTCTACGACCAACAACGTTGCATACGGCGGGACGATCCAATTATGGATATGGCAGTATGCACAACGCAGAAACCTATCTGCACGCCGATATGCATTAACCAGAACCCGCCGAAATCGGTTCACGCCTTTCGCCTTTCCGCAAGCTCGAGGAGTCCCAGGAGTGGCGCAGTATCGCCGAAGCCTACCTTTGCTCCCAAGATGTCGCAGATTCCCTCTTCGGGGTCGTAGATGAGTTCCATACTCGCCAAGCTAAACGTGACGGCGGCATAGGCGCCGTTCGGCTCCTCACGGTAGGGATGCAGGCGCGCGAGCATTTCGTTTACGGCAAGGGCCGAGGCGAACATGTTGACGCTGATGACCGCGGGCCGGTGCCCGGCAATGCCCCTGATGTAGCCATCCTCGACCTGCCGGTTGTGAGCTGTCGGGTCGTTGCGGCGCAGACCGGCGGCGGCAACATCGCTCATCGTAAAGAGGCCTCGGCTAACCAGGCTCGAACGTCCGGGACGCAAATAGTTCACGGTACCGCAAACTTCACGGATGTGGGCCCAGCCGTCGAAATCCTTGGTCGCGTCCAGGCGTACGCCGATATCGAAGTAGGGAATCGAATAGTAGGACGCGATAGCGTTAAGAAGATACCGCCCATCAACCGTGTCCATGCATCCGAAGATGATGTCGCACTGAGCGACTTCGCGGATAACGTCAGGGTTCCACAGGTTTTTCTTTATAGGGATGAATCGGGTGCCGAGATCGGTACGCTCAACCGCATCAGCAAGAACGTCGACCTTGGGACGCTTTTGCTTCACGTCATCCATGGTGGAGTTCAGGATGCGGTTGACGTTGCGCTCTTCCATGTGGTCGTCATCGACGCTGACAATCACGGCCGCGCCCAATCTCATGAGCTGTTCAACCGTCGGGCTGCCGGTCCCCGACGCGCCGATCACCGCAAAGGACAGGCGGCGGAGTCGTTCGATCGTACCCTTATCGAATGCTTGCGCATGTGACGCGACGAAGTTCGGCAGTTCGATACTGCCCGCGTCCGCATACCAAAAGTGGAGATCGTCTCCCGCTACGCTGATGCAATGAATCGGATCGAAGCCGCCGGCCGCGTTCAAGACGCGCCCAAACATTTGGCCGTCCGGCAGCATCACGGCGCTGCCGTGTGGCACATCCGCTTCGACCCACCCGCGGATCATTGGCATCAGTCGTTCGTCGCCCTTATCGTCCGTCATCGAGAAGGCGGCGTAGCCGCCGGGGTGGCTGTGAACCTTGACGACCGTCAGCGCTTCGGCGGCCGCCCGGTCGAGCATCGGCGCGATGTAGTCCGGCGGCCAGGTCACGCGCATCGGCGTCCGCTCGGAACAGCCTTCATAGGGAATGCCATGAATCTCGCGCACGACCAGCCTATGGGTGCGATCGCCTGCGCGGCTGCCGCACAGTAGGATCGCGACGGCCTCGTTCCCGTCGCCGGGGAAGAGGAAGCTCTTTAAGTGCTCGTGCTGGTCGCCCGAGAAGGCCAGGGTGACGGGGGCGTTCATTTCTCGAACTCCCGGTCAAGCCAGTCTTCGATCAAGATGACATGCGTCCCGATGTGATCGCGCCCGATCTTCCACGGGTTCGCGCCCGTGCGGTGGCGGGACTAGCGCTGGTAGGTCTTTCCGTCGAGTTGCTGCTGCGCCTCGGTCGCCCCGATCTTCTTTCCGTCCACGCGCGCGAGCGCGGGAAAGAAGTACACCATGTTGAGTTCGGTGTTGGGGTAGCCGGTCTCGATGCGAATGGCGGCCGTCACGGTGGCGTGGTTGTATCCGCGCGGTGCCGGGAAATCGTGGATGAGGACCCACTGTGAGCCATCCACGATCGTTTCCCACGGCAGGCCGTATTCGTCGAGAAATTCCCGGTCGATGGGCAGCAAGTCAAACTGACGACGGAGGGTCATCGCTTAGCCCTCTGTCTGGTCGCGCGGCAGCGCCTTGAACTTCTCCACGCCGGCGTGGCGGAGATCGACCTTTTCGTCGAGCCCGACCTTCTTGGGCTTCTCGCCCGCAAGCTTGACGCGGAGCGTGTAATTCTCGGGGGGCAGCAGGCCCGCGAGGGTCAGGACGGCGCGGCCCGTCGGGTTCGGATCATGGACCACGAACGGATCGCCGTTCACACGGATGCGATAACCCTTCGAGAGCGGGGGGCGCTTGCCCAGCTTGGCGTACTCTTCGAGATCGATGATCTCGTCGAGGACCTCTTCCACGCCGGGGTCGGCCCTCCTGTCTTCAAAGTTGTCCGTCATTTTGATGTTCTCCATATTGGACGTACCCGGGCACCCTGCCCTTCGATAGTTCCAACATGACATAGCGCGCTAAGAACATCAAGCACCTTCTTTGCGCGCTTGACGTCCAACGATTGGTCCGCTAGAATCGCAACAGAAACAACAACTTGCAGGAGCAATCCATGCTGGCCCCGACCGATGAAAGGAACACATCGAAAAGGACACTCGGTCAGTATCTCGCGTCGATTCGCGTGGATCGAAAGATGAGCCTGCGCGACGTCGAGGAAGCCACGAGCAAGCAGGTTTCAAACGCGTATCTGTCCCAGATCGAAAACGACAAGATCAAAAAGCCATCGCCGAACATTCTGCATGCGCTCGCCGAACTCTACGCCATCAGCTTCGAGAACCTGATGGACATGGCCGGGTACATATCCGGGACCAAGCGCGCCAATACCGAGCGGCACGGACGTATCGCGACCTTCGCCGAGCATAATCTGTCGGCCGAGGAAGAGACCGAGATGCTCCAATACCTTCAATTCATGCGCACGAGGAAGAAGCCGGGTGACAAAAGCTGACGATAGCAGCCTCGATCCCGAAGATCGTCGCGCGGTCGAGGAGCGAGCACGGCAGCTCCTCGACCGCGCAAGCGCATGGGACAGATTCCCCGTGCCACTCGAAGATATCCTCGCCGCGGCAAATGTGCGTGTCGCGCAAACCAGCCTTTTCGATCCCATTGCCGTCATGGAATACTTGGCGGGCAAGGCGATTCAAACTGCAACCATCGTTAAATCCGCGCTTGGCAAGCTTTTCGGCCTCTACGACTCCGCCGAAACGCTCATCCATATCGATGACAGCGCCATCAAGTCGAAATCCAAGAAGGTCTTCCTGACGCTCCACGAAACCGCGCATCACGATCTTCCCGTGCATAAGCGCATGTTTCGCTTTTTCCAGGACAGCGAACAACATCTCGATCCCGAAATCTCGGACCAGTTTGAACGCGAGGCGAACAACTTTGCCCGGTTCGCCTTGTTCAAGGGCGACACTTATGCGCGATATGCCGCTGACTGTAAGTTCGACATCAAGACACCGATCACGCTCGCTAAGAAATTCGGCGCATCTAACTATGCTTCAGCACGAGAATTTGCCCGCACTCACCATCGCGCCTGCGTAGTATATATCCTCGAACCTATCGAGATCGTTGTGGGTCACGGCGCACGGGCTACCGTCCGTCGCATCGAACCCTCGCCTTCTTTCATCGTTCAGTTTGGCAAGCCTACGGACACGGTCATAACAACCGATCATTGCCTTGGCCGTATTCTTCCGATCGGTCGAAAGATGACACGCCCCACAACCGTCTCAATGAAGGATCGCAACGGCGTTCCTCACGAGTGCGTGGCGGAGGCTTTCGACACGACGCACAATGTCATTATTCTACTTTATCCGGTGAAAGCACTTGGCAAGCCGACAATCATCCTTCCGCCGGGCTTCAAAAAAGTCGTTTAGCCGGCACGATTCAGGCCGCGACAGAACGATTCGGATATTGCGCAGTTTGAGGCTCGCCGCGCGCAGCTCCGGAGAGTTTTCAGGCAGAGGCTGTAAAGGCGCCGATTACGGGGTCATCCAATGTGGTGCGACAATCTCCCGGGAAAATCATGGACAAGCCTCTGGTCAGGCTACGTGTTGTGCGGAGGGGACTGTCCCGGCATTCGCAGGATTGACGCGTCTTGCCCCGCGTGCGGTTCCGACCCGTTCGATACTTCGCCCTACATCAGGACCATAAATGATGAGCGGATGGTCATCCATCCCACTTTTGCGGGTGCTGAAGGTCGCTATGAGGACTACATCTATCTCCAGATGCTCCAGCGCGAGTGGGAACGGCCAACGGCCGAGTTTGAACGCTTCTCGCACTTCGCAGATTCGGAACGTCCATCCGCTCGGGCGGCTTTAGTGCTGCTGTTCTGGGGCTACTTCGAGACTCGTATCGAACGGCTTCACCGAACCGCGATGCGCGGGCGTCCACAACGAGTTTTAGATGACCAGCTTCGGCGTCACTCCGGCATCGGGAGCCGCCTCTACGACCTGTACAAAATATTCTTTGGGACGAACTATTTCGAAGATCTTCGAGTGCACGGATTTTCGGTAGTTGCCGATTTACTAGAAGACATCCACGAACGTAGAAACGAGTTCACTCACGGAAAGCCGCAGGCGATCAACGACGCGACGGTGAATGCACTCGTCGAGAACCTCAAAGGTGAACACGAGGCTTGGATCGCGGTGTACAACAGACGAGTAAGGTCCCAAGATGACCGGGGCGCTTTCGAGGGTTGATCGCCGGTTCCTCAGCACTCTTGTGCGCGGCGCCGAAAAGCGTTCGACAACGCCGAGCAACTCTATTTTGAGGCAGAAATTCTGGCAAAGGCTGGTGCCACGGCGCGAGCACTTTGCCTTCATCAAATTTCGCTCGAGGAATGCTCGAAGATCGAGAACATCGGCGCATGAGCAACCAGCTTACTGTCTGGCCTTCCGGTGGATCAGAATAAAGTTCTTGCCTCATTCCGACGTCATTCCGCCAAGAACAAGAGCAATGCATACATGCTGGAGGGGTCGCAGGCGGAGAAAGACGCCAAGGCACGCGGCAATTGGAAAGCTATGCGCGAAGAATTCAAAAAGCTGCAGATGGAATTTCATGAGGCGTCGAATGATGCGAAAAATGGGTCCTTATATGTAGACTGGCAGGACGGGGAGTTTGTTTCGCCAAGCGAGCAGATTACTCCGGAAATGCTCGCACAGATCCTCGAAAGGAATCAGACCTTTCTCGGGTGCGCCTTCAACAGCTTGAAAATGCTCAGGCGCCTAGACAACTCTCCCGACGATTTGCGGGATTCGGTTGTTGAATTTATTGCAGAGGCAGAGAGAATGCGCGCCGAGAAGCCCAAAGATCTTATGGCTGCAGGCAACGAACTCGTCCAAAAGTTCCTGGATGCAGGATTGAAGAGACTCAAAAGCAACCGCGACTAAGTCAAGATGGTAAGTCGCTTCTTGCTTTATCAGCTATCCCGAACAGTATGGCGCATATCCATCGCAGCAGGTCAAAGCGGCGTGGTCGCGCTCGTCAACACCTTCTCGATGAGATGCGGCTCCAGCGGCTTGGTCGGCACAAAGACCGGCTCGTCGGGATTCCTTCTGCTGTCGGGTCCCAGCTTGGACTTGGTGTTGTCTATCCAGTCGTCGCGGTGCGGAACGTCCTTCAATCCGATGGCATAGACCTCGGCGGTTTCCCCCTTGATGTGAATCCGCAGGAAGTTGTTGTAGCCGCCCAACCGGAATGAGCTGAACGAGTCGTTGCGGTTCATCCGGAAGCAGAGGCTGGTGAACAGCATGTTGAGGCCGAAGATCGTGCTCCCCAGCACGAAGCCGACAACACCCATTTGCACGAGCAGTGTCAGGAGCCAGACCCAGACGCTGTACCATTCGCCCTCTAGGACTGGGTGCGCTTCGTTCCAGGCAGCAAAGAACCGCGCAAACCAGATGACTGCAGCCACATGGGCGAGCGTGTGTAGCGCGCTGGTAATCAGAACCGATGTGCGCCGCGACTTTTCCTGGTTGATGGTGTAGCCCATGATGGCTGCTCCAAAGACCAGTGTGAGGATGATGTACGAGTCCCACTGGTCGCGGAAGGTGATGCCGATGCCGGCTAGCCAATAGACAATGCCCATCAGTAACGAAAAATCCCAGTTCGTGGCGGCGAACCACAGATTCCGCCACGTCAGCCACCAGCTCGTTCGCTTGGACGGATAGCAGGCGTCCTGCGGCGGCTCTCCCTCTTTTGCGGGCTGGATCTTGGCAAGCTCAAGCTTGCGCTCCCCGCTCCACGTTATCTTCACCGTCGGCTCGAGCTGATGCGTGGGATGTAGGAACGCGCCCCCACCGCCTGAGGTGATGAACTGGGTACCGTCCGCCGCAACATAGCGGCTGTAGTGATGCGTATCGCCAGAGATGAGAAGCGGTATCTGGAAGTCCTTGTCGGCATCCATCGCGATGCGAATGACGAATCCCATGATGCCCCAGGATTTGTTCGCCGTGTCGGTGTAGAGCCATCCCGGCTCGGCGGTACACAGGATGATCTTCGCTTTCGCGGGCATGCGTTTCGCGATCACCGCGAAATAATCCGCCTGCGGCTGGTCGAGGTTATCCGCAAGCTGGATGTCGGCTGCCCAGAGCCACCAGTCATCGGTCAACTGAAGCGCGAAATAGCTTCGGCGCTGGCGGGTTCGCCAGCCGCCGATGTGCCAGCACTTCTCGCGGCAGAAGAAGGCAAGGAAATGCACTAGGCCGTCGTACCAATCGTGATTGCCGGGGATGGCATAGACCGGCACACCGCCGTCTGATTTCCGGTCGTGGTCAGGAAACGCCCAGGCATACGGCTGGCGCAGCTGGTTGCGATAGGCTTCGGCCGTCGCGGCGGGATAGACCTGATCGCCGCCAAAAATGAGCGTCTGCCCACGTGGCAGCTTGAGGTCACCAAGCTGCAGTTCTTTCCGCGCAAGCAGCGATGCGACCGCGAGTGTGCTATCGAGGCCGTCGCCCAGGTCGGCGACGAAGTCGATCCAGACCTCGCCGCTCTTGTCGGGATCAAGCTCGTCCTTGAGCTCTTGCGCCCGCCGCATGTGTTCTTCGGGCGGCACCGTATCGAGCGCCGCGACCATCAGCCGACGGTCGGCGTACTGGCCGAACATCGATGACGAAGCGACATTGTTCAGGAGTTTCGCGAGCAGCACCGGATTGAACCAGTGGGTCATCTTGGGGAATGTCTTGTAGTCATCCAAAGGTTTGACAGGCATTTCCAAATCTCCAGGCCCAAAATCAAACAATACAGATTCGGTCGCACCGAAAGGATTGACGAGCGCCAGACGAGGCGGTCGACCATCGAACCAATGTAGTTGATTCGTGACTAGAAGGGCCTTTCAGGACGGGTATCGAAACGTTCCTTGCTCATGCTGTCTCTCCTTTGCTGGCGGCGCTTGGCCTTGCCGACGACCGGAGAGACGGAGAGAGGCGCGCGCCGCATCCGAAGGGCACGCTTGCGCGAGGGCTTGGCCCTTGCGGCGAGCGGCTGTCTCCGTCAGGTCAGCCCAAGTGCAAAGCCCCGCGCCCCCATCGGGGACACGGGGAAGGACAGTGAGTGTTCAGCTTGATTCTGAGGAAAGCGAACGCGGTTAACCCTCATTGGATTTCAAACGGAAAGCCTGTCCGGCGAACTCAAGTCGCACAAGCTGACAGTTCTGCGCGGACGGTCGAAATTCATTCCATACAAGAGCGGATGATCGGCCCACTCAATGTCGGATGTTAACTTGGGCCGGGCTGCATTCTGCCGGTCATTCACTGCAGATCACCTGGGCGTCCACACCGACGGTTTGCTTGAGGAACGCCAAACCCGCTCCGAGAACCAGCTGCCGGTCGTGGGACATACCCTTGCGACTGACGCCTGGTTGCACGATAACAATTTCGAACGAAATCGGCTTACTCCGGGCAGATTTGGCAATCCAGACTAAACGGAAATTTTAGTCTGGGGTCGCTTCAGAGCGTTTTGGAAATTAGTCGCGTATCCAGGGTGTTAGATAGCACGCCCGAACAGATTCGAACTCCTGATTCCCCGATTCGTATTTTAAAGGTCCGCACTCTGAAGGCCGTTCATTTTTCTGAACTGCACAACTAATTGCTCCTTGTTGTGCAGTATCACCCGCTTGGTATCAGCGCGGGTAGCATGGCGGCTGCTCGCCCTTGCCTCGCAGAAATTGGGCGAAGGTAGGCGTAGTTTTTGTCGGCCGATCTCGTGCCGACAGCCAGCAACCGTCGTTGGAAGTGGCGTGAACGATCAACACCGATCTAGAACGATCAACTCCGATCTAACTGTCAAGACGCCCAAGCTTGGGCGTAACGTTGCCGAGTTGCGTCAAGAGGAAGTAGGGCAGCGGTTGGATGCGAATAGATAAAGAGAAAACGTGACCTAGCCGTTCATTCTTGAGCAGCGTCCGGCCGACGGGTTGACGTTCGTTCCGTTAGGAGTTTGACAAGATCGTTCGACGTGTCTGACACCCTGTGCGCCGCCTGAGAATGCTGCTTCTGCTTTTCAAAATACCCGACGAGAGCAACCCGGATGTTCTCGATATGAGAATCGAGGAGCTCCAAAGCTTCTTCAATCCGTCGTGATGCGCAAAGCTTCAGGAGTTGGGCGTGTTCTCGCTCGGCGCGTTCCTTATTCTTTGTGAAGGCTAATTGGATGCGAATATGGCGATCGCTATCTTGTAGAAGCGTACCCACGAATTGTAACAACCGAGGGCTTCTGGACCTGGAGTAGAGCTGAAGATGAAACGCGCTATTCAGCTCCCCCCATTGGTCGATGCGATTTTCTCTGAGGTCTTTGCTGTAGCGTTGGAGAATCCTCTCAAGATTAGCGAAATCAGATGTCGTTAAATGAGGTACAGAGCGACGGAGCAGATAGGGCTCAAGCAGTTTGCGCAGCTCGAAAAGCTCGATCAGGCTATCGATTGAAATCTTGGAAACGATGGCACCTTTGTGAGGTAGGATCTTAGCGAGTCCTTCGGCCTCAAGCTGCAGCAACGCTTCGCGCACAGGAATTCGACTGATACCGAAGTACTCTGCTATCGGGCCTTGTCGTAGCGGTGTTCCACCCGGTAACTGGCCATCCAAGATCAGCTGCCGAAGGCGAGCTGCGGCCGCAGCAGACATCGTCTTGAACTGCTTTTCCTCCGTGGTGGGTTGGCCATAAGGTTGGTTCATCGACGTGCCTGATATGAGTCGTGGCGAGCAAGATGCCTCAACGCTGGACGAGTTCTTCGCAATTGAAGCGGTAAAGTGTAGGCAAGACCGGTACCCTTGACTCGATTACCTCAGCACGGGCTCGAGGCGCGGCTCAAGGGTTCGTCGAAACTTGTAGCACAACTTATGCGACGCGACATGTGTCACAGCAACGCAAGAAGGGTTGCGCACAAGAGTGATCGCTCCGCAAGCCCCGGATGATACCCATGCTTGCCGGCGGACGGGGTTGAATTGTCGACTGAGCGTTACGCGCCGTGGCGCGGCTACACTACCAGAGCGTCCCCGGAGCGCCTAGCAACAGTCGGCCGGACTCAGCACCACGCCCTAATGGGAACTATGTGTGAGCGAACTTCCCCAGGTCGTTATCGTCGTTGCATTTGCAGCATTGGTAGGACTTTTTACGGACCAATGCCTATGCGTGAATTGAAATCAATCCAGGGTGACGCGGGCGCAGGCGGCGTACTTGTATTCAACAGACAGAAGCCATCGAGTTCACCAACTCACTGGCGCAGCTCGAAGCCTCTCTGATCGGCGGGCACGTGGGAAACCGACAGTCAGCTAACGACAAACGATATTTTCCTTTTGCTGGCTTCGGTCGGGCGGAGATCGACACTTCCGGCACGGTCCTGAACGTATCTGTCTCGTAAATTGCGCTGTCACTCAAAAGCTAACGCATCGGGCAGCCGAAAGCATTTGGACGGTGCTTGTCCTAGGCGCGAAGACGTGATTCTGACCCGTGCGACGAGAACGCTCCATCGTGACGCTCAAGCGGCGCTTTTTCCAACCACCCGAAGTTGCTTTGACCATCGGGCATACCAAGCCTCGAACAATTTCAACTGCTCTTCGGCATAACCACACTGGCTCTCGGTGAGAGCGTCGGTCTCATTAAAATGCAGCCGGTATTCGGGATTCCCCTTCAGTACCATCATGTATTTGAAGAAGAGAACTAAGTCCGGTCCTTCGTCGAAGGAAGACAAAATGGCGAGCGCTGCTTCCAGCTCCAGCGCGTGTTGACGAGCTTCGACATCGCCCTTTGCGGCCGCCTGGCTCAGGCTAAAAAGGTGCAGTACTTCTTTGGGTAAAACGCAGCCGATACCCGTGATGGCACCCGTTGCTCCACAGTTGACGACGCCGTGGACCACGCAGGTATCCACTCCGATCATGAGCGAAACATCGTCATCTCGGCTGGTAATGTTCTCGGCCGCGTAACGCATATCCGCCGCGCCACCGAATTCCTTGAACCCGACAAGATTGGGATGCTCGGCGCGTAAGGCGAAGAACAGATCCGCGCGCGTTGCGAAGCCATAGTACGGACTGTTGTAAATCACAGCCGGCAAATCGGGCGCAGCGGAAAGGATGGCCTTGAAGTGATTCTTCTGTGCGGCAATGACGCTACCACGCGACAGCACGCGAGGGATGACCATCAGGCCGCGCGCGCCGACCTTCTGAGCATGCGCAGCATGTGCGACGGCTGAAGCCGTGTTAACGGCGCCCGTCCCGACGACGAGCGGAACGCCGGCTTTCACCAAGCGCTCGACACCCTCCATGCGTTGCGCATCGGTGAGCAGCGGCCAATCGCCCATCGAGCCGCAATAGACAGCGGCGGACATGCCGGCGGCGATCAGTTGCTTTCCCGTGCGCACGAGCGCGTCGAAGTCGGGCTTGCGGTCCTCGGTGCAAGGAGTCATCAAAGCCGGCATACAGCCTGAAAAAATCTGCGCGCGCACTACATTCTCCTGGGGCATCGATAAATAGATTAGAGTGTTTTCAGTAGACCGTTACGTTGTTAGCCTCGAAAAGCATACCAACAAGGCGACTGATCCCGTGTCTTTCTGTGCAGAAAATTGAATTCTAATCGGGTGCCAAACCCAACTAGTTGCGCCAGACGTGCTGCAGGAACGCGAGCCAGTTCCTCCCTAGGATCTTCTCGGCGTCTCCGGATGAATACCGGCGTTCGATTGCGCGAACGATGTTGTGATAGTCGGCGCCGTCCTCGAAACCCTTGATCACGGGAAAAGCGGGAAGCGACGTTACCGACCGGCCGGTCCCTTTGTCTCGGCCGATCCAATCGAAAAACTCCGGCGGTTGTCCCTGCACGAGATCGGTGCCAAGGCCAATCTGATCCGACCCAACAATATTCCGAACATGATCGAGCACGTCGACAAAATCGTCAACGGTCGTATCCCAACCCTTCGGCATGAAATGCGGAACGGCCGCGCCGACGCCGACAAACCCATCGTGTTGCGAAATGTACCGCAGCTGATCATCTGATTTATTGCGGGGGTGCTGAAACAGCGCCGAAGGACAACAATGCGTGTAGGCGACCGGCATTTTGGAACAGTCGATCGCTTCTTTAGACGTGACGGGTCCAACGTGGCTCAAGTCCACCAACACGCCAGCCGCGTTCATTTCTTCGACGAGCGCCCTGCCAAAATCCGAAAGGCCGCCGTCCCGCGACTCGTAGCAACCACCTCCAACGGAATTCGCCGAATTGTATGTCAGCTGAACGATGCCCACGCCGAGATCCTTGAAGAGGCGCACGTTGGGCAAGTAGTCGCCGTATCCGCTCGAATTTTGCCACCCGAGAATGATCCCGACCTTCCCGTCGTCGCGGGCTTTTTCTATGTCGGCAACGGTCTTGATCTGGACAATGATGTCCTTGTTCTCTTCAAATCTCTGGGTCCAGTCGGCGACGTTATTGATTGTCGCTTCAAGACTCTCCCAGATCGAGCACGTGAAATTCGCCGCCGTCAGGCCGCCTTTCTTCAGACTCTCGAACAGCTCGCGGTTTGGCTTCGCGACAACAAGACCGTCAACGATCATCAGTCTCTCCAAATTGGCCAATCTGCTTGAGGTGCGAACAGCAGTCAGCGAAGCGGCGACCAGCTTTCGGCGAAAAGCCGACGCCAGTTCATGTGCAGAAATTTTTCACAAGCGCTCGGACTGACGCCGCCCTCTCGGAGCCGCGTCTCCAAATGTTTATGATCATCGAACGTCGAAAGGCCAGGCATTGCGGGAAGGCTGCTGTAGTTCTGCATGATCTTCCCGTTGCCTTTGTGCCGGCCGGTGTAGTGGTGGAACGAGGTCGGCTGATACGGGGTCATGTCGGAGCCAAGCGCGACATGATCTTCGCCCACGACGCGTATCACGTGTTGCACAGCTTGCACGTAGTCGGTCACATCGGACTCCAAACCGCGCCGATGAAAATGCCGAAGGGCGCCGAGGCCGATGACGCCGCCCTTGCGGGCGACGGAACGCATCAAATCGTCGGACTTATTCCGCACGTGGTCTTTCAAGGCGCGGGCATGCGCGTGCGTGAAACAGACCGGCCGTTGGGATGCGTTGACGATGTCGTCGGCCGTCCGGTCACCAATATGGGTTAGATCGAGAAGAATCCCGGCGCGATTGCACGAAGCGACCAGATCGCGCCCGAGGCCGGTCAAGCCACCGTCGTTCGGCTCGTAGCATCCCGAGCCCGCCGCATTCGCCGAGTTGAACGTCAAGGACACCGTACGCAATCCGGCGTCGGCAAAAAGCTCGACGTTCTGCGGCCTTTGACCGAACCCGTCCGAATTCTGCCATCCGATGACGATGCCGATTTTTCCATTTGCGGAAGCGTCGTCGATGTCCGAGACGGACCGGACCAGCGTCGCAACGTCGGCGTTTTCCCGGATCACCGCCTGCGTGTTGGCGATGTTGCAAAACGCTTGTCCGGCATCGTCCCAGATCGAGCTCATATAGACGGCGGCCGTGATGCCGCCGTCTCGCATCTCAACAAGCGATTGCCGACTTAATGCCGGAATCACGATTCCGTCGATGATGGCCGTTTTCTTTTGCACAATTTCCTCGACTCGAAACGATTGTCCCGCGGCCTCATGACTGGTCGTGGGCGGTTTCCTTCAATGTGAGGATGTAGGCGCCGGAAATCACAGCGGCCACGATGATGTAGACGATCGGCGCCAAGGGCGACGCGAACTTGTCGGTCAACCAAAGGGCAATGAACGGCGTGAAGCCGCCGAACACGACGGTCCCCATGCTGTAACCCAGCCCTAGGAAAGTCCCGCGCTTCTTGGTCGGGAAGATCTCCGAGATCATGGCCGGCGCGGGGCCCGCGAACATCGCCAGGAACGTCACGAAAAGCACGGATACGCCGAAGTAAGTTGCCGTCGAGATGTTGTCGACACTGAGGTGGCTGAAAACCGGGTACAGAAACACCGCGAAGCCCAAGCAGCTCGCGATGAAAAGCGGCTTTCGCCCCACACGGTCGGAGATGTGCCCAAACAACGGAAGCAGGAACACGTATCCGAACAATGTCGCGGTGCTCACCCAAAACGCGACGGCGCTCGAGAGGTGGAGCTCTCGCTGCGCGTATGTCGGCAAATAGGTGAGAAAGAAGTAGAAGATGATCGACCAAAACGCGTTGAAGAGAAAGGCGCGCAGCGCGAAGCGAAGCCATTCGGACATTGCCAGGTCCGGTACGGCCGCGCCGCTTTCTTTGATCTTTACGAACTCGGGGGTTTCATCGACATTCCGACGCAACAGATAGCCGAGCGGCCCGATCACCGCGCCGAGCAGAAACGGTATGCGCCATCCCCACTCCTGCATCGCCTCCGTCGACAGAAGCGTCGTCAACAGCGCGACAACTAGCGAACCGAGCAAAAATCCGACCCCGCTTCCGACTTGGTGAAAGCTACCCGCAAGACCACGCCGGCCGTTTCCTCCCCACTCGACGAGGAAGACGATCGCTCCCGCGACCTCGCCACCCGCTGCAAGCCCTTGCAGAAGCCTTGCAGCGACGAGAAGAATGGGAGCCAAAATTCCGATCGATTGATACGACGGGAGGAGCCCCATCGCCACGGTTGCGATGGCCATCAATACGTAAGAGACAATGAGCGACGTGCGCCGCCCGCTGCTATCGGCAACGCGGCCGAACAGCACACCGCCGATCGGCCTAGCGACAAAGCCGACGCCAAACGTGGCCAACGCCGCCAACAGGGATGCGGTCCCGCTCGAAGACGGGAAGAAATGCGAGGCGATCTGCGTCGCTACGAATGCATAGACGGCGAAGTCGTACCATTCCAGCGAATGGCCGATCATTCCTGCCGCAAGCGCGATCTGCCGCTTTCGCGACCCGACGCTTTGCGTTTCCGGCTGTCCCACGCCACTCAAAACATCAACCATCGCCACCTCCCGTCGTATAAAATATACAATCTACTGCAACAATGAATGTCAACCCCGCGCGCGCTCTCGATTAACGGCCGTCCCCGAACAGTAAGCTGTCAAGGCCGCGCACCAGACCTGTTATTTCCATCACGCGTTCGGCGGCGAGGAGCGCTCCTTTAACAAAGATCTCCTTGTCGAGCTCGTCATGGCGAATCGTGAGCCTCTCGCCTGCAAGCCCAAAAACGATCTCCAAGGAGTTTGCGAAACTTGGCAGCCTGATTGAGTGCACCTGGGCTCCGCCGAACGTTGCGCCACGCGCTTCGCGCGGGCCGATAACGTCGTCGGGATTGAACTGCGGCAGCGGCGAAGCCTTCCGGTGAAGAAGCTCCGCAAGCTCTCTCGCTGTGCCGCTCGGGACATCGGGCTTGCGATGTGACGCATATTCAACGATCTCCCAATTCGGCACATGCTGTGCGGCAAAGCGCGCAAAATGTTGAAGCAGCGCCGCAGTCAGAGAAAAGTTGCCCGTGGCGGCGCCGACGCCGGCGGCCCTCGCGGCGGCGTCAATCGCAGCGAAGTCACGGTCGAAGAATCCAGTCGTTCCGATCACTACGTTGATCTTGCGCTCAAACGCAGCAGAGATATGCGACCGGACGACCGACGGATGCGTGAAGTCGATCAAAACGTCCGGACGGCTGTCGAGCGCCTCTTCGATCGTTCTGCTGATGCGAACGCCGCACGAAGGCACCCCTATCGCCGCCGCCACGTCTTCACCGACACACCGCCGTGCATACGCCCCGACCAGTCGCAGCTCCTGCTTCTCACTCAATAGAGCGGCGACTAGCTTGCGGCCGACCGCCCCCAATGCGCCTGCCACCACGACTTTGACGACATCACGATCTTGGCCGTTCATTGCTTCTCGACCTCGGCTAACGGCTCATATGAATGATGCGGCTCGACGACGTCTACACGATCTCAAAAATTGGTTTGCCCAGGCTCTTGGCATCCACCTTCACGCCAAGACCAGGCGCGGTTGGCGCGGACCCTCGACCATTTTTTGACCGTGGAGCCTCCGTCGCAACGTGCTCGTTGGTCCAGTCGTTGAAGAAGCTCGTCGACAACAGCAGGTCCGGCCGCGTGGTCGCCGCAAGATGACTCACTGCGGCCGTGGTCACATCTCCTCCCCAGGTGTCTTCGATTGTCACCGACATCCCGAGCCCCTGCGCCAGATCGCGAATCCGCGCCGCCGGCATGAGCCCCCCGAACCTACTCAATTTGACATTGAGCGACCCTGCGCCGATCTCGTATTTGGCGTAGAAAAGGTCCGACGCCGACACTATTGACTCGTCCATAACGATCGGCATTTCGCTCTTCTTTGCGACGATCGCGCAATCGGGACTTTCGCGACAAGGCTGCTCCAGGTACATCCGAAACTCCTTCATCTCGCGAGACGCGATCAGAGCGTTTTGTAAATTCCAACCTCCGTTCGAGTCGGCAACGCATAGAGCCGTTGGGTTGGCTTCGACAACGCTTCGCACTCTTTCCGCATCTTCGTACGGATCATTACCGACCTTTACCTGATATTTCTTGATTCCGGCTTTGGAGCGCGCTTTGACGAAGTCCGCCATCGACTCGGGCGATCCGAGCGGAATGGCCTCGTAAAGCGCGAAATCAGGCTGCAACACTCCGCCCAGGAGCGTCGATACCGGCACCCCCAGAGATTTTCCGAACAGATCCCAACAGGCGATATCAAGTACGCTTTTCGCCCCCGACTGACCCAGCAACACGCCATCCATGATGCGGTGGATGTTGGAAATATTTCGAGGGTCGGCGCCGATCAGTTCCGGTGCGAGTTCGTTGATCGCCGCACGCGCGCCACCGACGAAGTTTGGAAGATATGTCCCCGCGAGCGGAGCGATCTCACCCCACCCTTCTTCACCATTGTCGGCCAGCAGCCGCACAAGCGTGGATTCCTGCGTCTGGGCGGCACGCCCGCCAGACATGACGTAATCACCGTGAGCGTACGACAGTGTGTATGCATAAACTTGACAGGCTTTAATGCGCATTGGTCGTTCCTTGTCTTATCAGACCGCGGTTCACGCGTTCACAAGATGGCAGGCGACATACCGCTCGTTCTTTGGGCTTTGAACCAAACGCGGTTCTTCGACCTTGCATCGGTCAAATGCTTTGGGGCAGCGGGTATGGAATGCACACCCAGTGGGCAGCCTGATTGGAGATGGCACGTCGCCCTGCAACACGATCGGGTTTCGCTTGGCGCGTGGATTGGGAACGGGAGCCGCCGCGATCAGCGCCTGCGTATAGGGATGCTCAGGCTTTTTGAACAGCGCGCGCGTCGGCGCCAGTTCAACAATTTTCCCAAGATACATGACAGCAATGCGGTGACCGATGTGCTTGACCACACCAAGGTCGTGGGAAATGAAAAGGTACGACACCCCGAGACTGTCTTGGATATCCATCAGTAGATTGAGCACTTGAGCCTGGACGGAAACGTCCAGCGCCGACACGGCTTCGTCCGCGACGATAATGGCCGGATCAAGAGCCAAGGCCCTCGCGATTCCAAGTCGCTGTCGCTGACCTCCGGAGAACTCAAAAGGAAATCGCGATTGCATGTCGTTTCTCAGGCCGACGCGTTCAAACAGCATCGAGACGCGGTCGGCGCGATCGCGCGCGGATTTGTATGTCCGGAAATTTTCCAAGGGCTCAGCAACAATCTGCCGCGCCGTCATCCTTGGATTTAGCGAAGCGAACGGGTCCTGAAAGACCATTTGAATTTTTTGCCGGACGCCGCGCATTTCGCAGTTGTCGAGATGCGTGATGTCTCGCCCGCCGAGGACGACCTCCCCGCTCGTCGGCTCGATGAGACGCATGATCAATCGACCCACGGTCGATTTTCCGCACCCCGACTCTCCAACGAGACACAGCGTCTCTCCCCCTGCCAGTTGCAAAGTTACACCGTTGACCGCCCGTACGACCGGAGGCTGGCCGAAGAAGCTTCGTCCCAACGGGAACTCCTTCGTCAAAGCAGACGTCCTGAGTACGGGCTCAGCCATATGCATTCTCATCGACACGATCTGCCATTCCCTGCACCTCGCGCGCCCGATGACAGGCGGAAATGTGCTTTACCGATACGGGAACCAGAGGCGGCTCCTCTACCCGGCACCTGTCGGTCACCCATCCGCAGCGAGCGGCGAATGCGCAGCCGGAGATTTTCTCGCGCAACGATGGTACAACGCCGCCGACCTCGCACAGCCTTTCGCGGTGCTTGCTTTCGTGAAGCGACGGCATTGATCCCAGCAGACCTCGCGTGTACGGATGCGCCGGCCGATCAAAGAGCTCGTAGACGTCACCTTCTTCGACCTTCTTGCCCGCATACATGACGATGACGCGCTGACATGTTTCGGCGACGACGCCCAGGTCGTGCGTGATAAGGACGACCGCCGCGCCCGTCCGACTCTTCAACTCCAATATCAGCTGCAGGATTTGTGCTTGAATGGTCACGTCGAGCGCGGTAGTCGGTTCATCCGCGATGAGAACTTGGGGCCCACAGGCCAGCGCCATTGCGATCATCACGCGCTGGCGCATGCCCCCGAAGAATTGATGCGGATAATCGCGGAACCGCCGCTCCGCATCCGGAATTTTCACCAGCCTCATCATTTCAACGGCCTTTTGCACGGCCGCTTTCTTATCGCTTCGATCGTGAATCCGAACCGCCTCCGCGATTTGCTCACCAACGGTGAGAACCGGATTAAGGCTTGTCATCGGTTCCTGGAAGATCATCGAAATACGATTTCCTCGTATCTCTCTCATCTCCGCCTCATCGATGGACAGAATATTCTCGTCCTCGAAAAAGACCTCGCCGCCGACTGTGCGTGCGATCCGCTCTGGCAAGAGTCGAAGGATCGACAGCGCGGTTACGCTTTTGCCGCATCCTGATTCGCCGACGATCGCCACCGTTTCACCCGGAAAGACGTCGAAAGACAATCCATCGACGCTGCGAGTGACGCCGTCCTGCGTAAAAAAGTAGGTCTTGAGATTGCGAACGGAGAGAACAGGATCCATTTATCGCAAGCCTGATGTTACATGCGCCGCGCGATGCGGGGATCAAGACGATCGCGAAGTCCATCGCCAAGCAGGTTTACCGCCAACACGACAAGGGCAAGGCTCAGCCCCGGCGCGAATAGCGTCCACGGCGCCCGCGCCAGATAAAGACGAGACTGCGCGATCATATTGCCCCACGTGGGTATTTCCGGCGGCGTTCCCGCGCCGAGGAACGAGAGGCCGGCTTCGATCAAGATCGCTGATGCACAGATATACGTCGCCTGCACGATCAAGGGCGCGATGGTCGAGGGCAGAATATGCCGAAGCAAAATCTTCCATGTCGGCGTGCCGACGGAGATCGCTGCTTCGACATACGGCGCTTCGCGGACGGACAAGACCACAGACCGGACGAGGCGAACGACGCGCGGCACTTCCGGAACAGTAATTGCCACGATAACCGTGCCCACGCTGGCCCGCGTGAGGGCGACCAATGCGATGGCCAGAAGAATCGATGGAATCGACATCAGACTGTCCATAAAGCGCATCAGCAGCGCGTCGAACCTCCTGAAATATCCAGAGATCAATCCGATCACTAAACCAACCGCCACAGAAAATATGGCGACCGCCAAGCCGACGATTAGTGAGATCCGCGCGCCGAACAAGGTGCGCGCGAAGACATCACGCCCGACATGATCGGTACCCAACCAGTGCGCCGCTGACGGCGGGCGTAACCGCTGGGCCGGCACCATGTTGATCGGATCGCCCCCAAACAACGGGGCAGCCGCTGCAATGAATATGAAGAGCAAAAGCAAGGCGGCCCCCAACGCAAGCGTTGGATTGCGTTGAACGAACCGAAGAAGACCGCGGCGTGGCTCAGATATTTCAGTGCGAGCGGTTAGCACCACGTCGGTCACAAGACTCTCCGATGTGTGGGGGCGGCTAGAGTGCAGACGTCTCGACCTGCATTCGATCAGTACCGAATGCGCGGGTCGAGAAAAGTGTAGGCGATGTCGACGCAGAGATTCACAATCACGTAGACGCCGGAGAATATCAAAATGACGCCCTGAATAATCGGATAATCTCTTTTTGTTATCGCATCGACTGTAAGCCGGCCTACACCGGGAATATTGAAAACGGTTTCCGTGATAACGACACCTCCAATAAGAAGCGCTACACCGATTCCGATCACGGTTACGATCGGTACTCCAGCATTTTTCAGCGCGTGCTTTATAAGAATCGTCGGCCGATCGACGCCCTTCGCCTTCGCCGTGCGGATGTAATCCTCGGATAGCACTTCCAACATCGAAGCGCGCGTAATCCTCGCGATGAGCGCGATGTATGCGAGACCGAGAGTCGTAGCGGGCAGAATCAAATGAGAAATCCACCGGCTCACGCCGTTGTCTAAGAACGAGTATCCTTGAACGGGAAGCCAGCTCAGCTTTATTGAGAAGATGTAGATAAGAATGTAACCGACCACAAATGTGGGAACTGAAAACCCCAGAACAGACACAACCATCAAAGACCGGTCGATCCAACTCCCCGCACGCGCCGCGGCGGTCACGCCGAGAGTGACGGCAAGAGTGACCGAGATAAGCAAGGTCATTCCTGTCAACGAAAGGGTAGGTTCAAGGCGCTGAAGAACCAGCTTGGTCACCGGCTCATTCGAAAAGATCGAAATTCCGAGCTCGCCATGAACCACATTTCGCATCCAGCGCCAGAACTGAACGACCAAATTATCGTCTAGTCCCAATTGTTGACGAATGGCGGCGATATGCGCAGGGGTCGCAGTATCGCCTGCGATAATCGCCGCCGGGTCACCCGGGGCGAGCCGAAGAAGGAGAAAAACAAAGACTCCCACGATCGCCATGACGAAAGCTGTCGAGACGAGTCGGCGCGCCACGTAATCAATCATCTGAAACGCGCCTAGGTCTTTTTTTCCATGTTCCAGAATGCGACGATCTGCGGGATTTTAAGAACCCCCGTAAGGTTCTTCCGCCAAACAGATCGCGGATAGAACTGCCCGCAGTACACCTGCGGCACATAATTCCAGGCGTTGCGTTGCATCTCGCGTGCGAGCTCTTTTCGCTGCTCGGCCGTCTCCGCAGTCGCCCAACGGTCTCGAAGCTTTTCCTGGAGATCGTCCTTTGGCCAGCCGAACCAACCCTTTTCACCAGTGGCCGCATGCGCGCCGAACGCAATAGGATCGACGAGCTCGGAGCCGAACGAGGCGGTAAAGAAGGTGTTCCAACCGCCCTCCGAAATCGGCTTCTTCGAGGCGCGACGGGTCACGACCGCGCCCCAGTCCATCGGAGCGAGGTCCACGTTGACCCCAGCCTGCCGCAAGCCTTGAGCTGTCAGCATTGCGGCAGGGTTTGCGAACGTATTATCGGTCGCTTGGAGGACCACGACCGGTCGTCCGTCGTAGCCCGCTTTTTTGAACAGCTCGGCGGCTTTTTTCGAGTTTGGCCCGGTCTTGAACCATTCCGTATTCTCGTCGTTCTCCATCGGATTCCCGCAGGAGAAGTAGGCTCCGCATTTGCGCCAGGCTTTTGATTGCCCGAATATCGCTTGCATGATCGCTTCCTGGTCGACCACGTAAAGCATCGCGCGCCGCGCTTCGACGTTGTCGAAGGGGGGCTGAAGGCAATTCATCCTCATCACGAGAACCCGACCGGTCGTATTGATGATATCGACGGTCAGGTTCGAATCCTTCTCGAGGTCGGCAAGCATGTCTTGCGGCGGAGCCTCGCAAAAATCGACTTCGCCCGCCTGAAGGGCGCTCAAGGCCGTTTGCTCGTCGGAAATGTTCTCAAAGATCGCGCGGTCAATCTTAACGACCTTGCCCCCCGCCATTCCTGACGCCGGCTCGGAGCGCGGCACGTAGGACGGACTCGGGTCGTAAACGTATCGATTGCCGGGCCGGCTCTCGTCAGCGTTGTAGAGAAATGGCCCCGATCCGATAATCGTTCGTACTTGCTGATTAGGATCTGTCTCGGCTTCCTTCTTTCGCATGACGAAGCACTGCGACGATGAGATTTTCGACAGCGCCTCGATGACCAATCCGTACCGCTCCGACAGCACGATCTGAAACGTTTTGTCGTCCACGACGGGTGTATCTTTGACGCGTCGGAACATGTGGGTGCCGGCGCCATCGCGAATTTGCCATCGTCGAATCGACGCAACGCAATCTGCTGCGGTCACCGGCGATCCATCTGAGAACTTGAGCCCGTCCCGCAGCGTAAAGGTGTAAGTGAGCTTGTCATCGGACGTGCCCCACTTGCCGACCATTTGCGGCTGAGGGCGGCCCTGTTCGTCCTGTCCGAACAGCGTGTCGTAGACCATCGCGCCGTGATACGAAGTGATCGTCGCGGTCGTCCAGATCGGATCGAACACACGTAAGTCCGCATGCATTACCGCGCGCACGGTGCGCCCCGCCGCCGGCGCCGAGCGTGCCGAAATTATGCTCGGCCCCATCGCTGCAGAAGCCAATCCTCCGATCAATACACTTCGTCTCGTAGCCCGCATGATCATTTCCTCCCACTTGCGAACTTGCGGCTCTTGCCAACGAGAGTAGATTTTATACAATCTGCATTGTCAAGACGCTCTTCCGGAGTTCTCGCCAGTCAGATTCCAAGACCCACCGCGCTTTTCTCCGTCACATTGCTCATTGGAAAGAGAGATGACCGATGTCTGCTTCCGCTATCGATCCACTCAAACTGCATGAAGATGCCATCGTTATCGACGCGGTTTCGCCTCTTATTCGGACCAGGAAATATATCGAATTGTGCATCAAGGGCGGTTTCACTTGCGTCGCCCCTACCATCGCCAGCAGTCAGTCCTCGAATTATGCGCTAAAATCATTGGCTGATTGGCATCGTTATCTCGACGTCACTCCTAACGTGATCCTCGCAAAGACCGCCGCAGACATCGAACGCGCAAAACGTGAGAAGAAATTCAGCGTCCTTTTTCACTTTCAAGGCACCGACCCGTTCGACGACGATCTCAATCTCGTCGAGGCATATCGCGAACTCGGCGTTCGGATGGTGCAGCTCGCGTACAATGTAAAAAATCGAGTCGGCGATGGCTGCACGGAACGCACGGACTGCGGCTTGAGCGACTTCGGTGTCCGCTTGATTCAGCGGCTCAATCAAAGCCGCATGATCGTCGATTGCACGCACACTGGCTATCGCACCACCATGGAAGCGATGGAGGTCTCAACGGCACCGGTCGTGTTTTCTCACTCCAATTCCAAGTCGGTGTACAAGCACCAGAGAAACATCACCGATGAGCAAGCCAAGGCTGCAGCCAAGACCGGCGGCCTCGTCGGCGTAAATATTGTTCCATACTTCATTATTCCGAAGGGGCGCCCTTCGATGGATCAATTTTGCGCTCATATCGACCATTACGTGAAGCTCATTGGTATCGATCATGTTGGTATTGGGTTTGATTATTTTGACGGCCAGCAGCCGTTCGCCTCGGACGAAAAAGCCATGGCGATCTGGCGAGAAAATATCGAGACCGGTCGCTGGTCGCGCGAAGGTTGGCCTGAGCCACCTCATTATTATCCCGAGGGGCTCGATACGCCGGAACACATGCGGAATCTGACTAAGGCCCTTGTCGCCCGCGGCTACAATTCCGAAGATACAAAAAAGATCCTCGGTGGAAATTGGATGCGCGTGTTTAGGACTGTTTTTGGTTCTTGAAGATCAGCGCTCCGTGATTTCGCGATGCAGCGGTTTAGCTGTGATCACTTAGGCTTGCCTCAAGCTATCTCTGGGAACGTCGGCGAAGATCATCGCCGACGTTGAGAAGAAGCCTTCCAAGAGTGAAGGCGATCGCCTGAGGATCACCGAGGATACGACATGAGTGCCTACAAATTCGGGACCGCCTTCCGTCCGCTGATGATGTCGCGCCGTCACATGGTCTCTGCCGGCCACTACTTCGCGGCGCAAGCGGCGTTCAAGGTCCTGGAAGCGGGCGGCAACGCCATCGACGCCGGCGTCGCCGGCGGGCTCACGCTCA
>JBFWXB010000049.1:0-34819 GCA_050187875.1 Variibacter sp. | reverse complement strand
TCCGCAGATCATTGGAAAGAGGTCGAGCCATCAGATGCTGGCCTCCAGCCCAGCCAGCATCTTGAATCACAAACCCAAGTCCTCGGGAATCCCCGCGATTCAATTAAGCCGTGAACCGCTCTAGCGCCCGTTCCGCCGCGGCGTTTATAGAAACCCCGGGACCGCGCTTCGGACACACTCCGAAGAGAGCGCACCCTTCAGCCAGCTCCTGGCACCCGCTCCTAGTGGCGGGGGACGGAGCCCCGAGGCCCCCCGAGTGACGGCTTGCGTAGAGCCGGCCCGCGGGCGCCGCATCCACTCCCATCTCCAAGACGCCTCCGGAAGACGCCCCTCGTGGAGTGGACGACGCATCATAGGAATATTTTCTTTGGCGTGTCAAGGCCTGTCATTCCGGGGCGCGCGCAGCGCGAGCCCGGAATCCATACGCCGCAGCGCCGATGATGATCCGCGGCACTGGGGTTATGGATTCCGGACTTGCCGCGGAGCCCGTGCTCGGACGGCGCGAAGCGCCGATCCGAGTGCGGCAATCCGGAATGACAGAGTCGTCCCGGCTTTCGCGGGGGCGACTCCGGAGAGAGCGGCTCGCTTCTCTTCACCTCTCCCTATGGCAGCCTTCATCGGACGTGATCCCGGATTTCGCTGCCGTCCTTCACCTCTCCCGCCTGCGGGGAGAGGGAGCGCGCTTTCGCTGCGGCAATGCTTCGGCTCCAATCACCGAAGCATGCAAATCGCATCGCGCGCCTCAGGGTGACGGGAGAGACGTTGCACGTATAGGAGCGCGTTAGGCTACGGCCGCGGCCGTAGCATTGACGCTGGCTTCGGCCTTTACGACTTGGCGGCGCTCAACGGCCGTTGCCGACCGCGATCGGATCGCTCGCTGGAAACGTCTCCTTGAGCGCTTCGTCGAGCTGTGCCTCCTGATGCGCGCGCGTTGCCGTTTCGCTGCTCCGTGGCGCGGCGTCCGGCGTTGCGACCATGTCGGCGAACTCCGGATGCGCGGCAATGAAGGCGGCGACGAACGGACAGGTGGGAACGACACGCAACCCGCGCCGGCGCACCTCCTCGAGGGCCGCGCGCACGAGACGCCCGCCAATCCCCTGGCCGCGCAGATCCTGAGGCACCTCGGTATGAATGAGAGCGAGAGCGCCGGGCGCGGTGCGATAGACTACAAAGGCCGGCACAGCGCCACTCAGGGGCAATTCAAAGCGATGGCGTTCGATATTGTCGCGGATCGCGTCGGTCATCGGGGACACCTCCTTTGTGGGAGATGGGGAGCGCAAGCGCTTTGCAACACCCCACGCCTCCTGCGAAGGCGACACCGCCGCGACTTCGTCATGCGCGGGCTTGACCCGCGCATCCATCATCCGCACGACTCTTTGCGAATGGGATGGATTGCCGGGTCAAGCCCGGCAATGACGATGGAAGGTAAGCTCAGAACGGGTTTCCGCTACGGAAACAGCGCGACCTGCTCGAGGCCCGTCGTTTCGGGATAGCCGAGCAGCAGATTCATGTTCTGCACCGCCTGGCCTGACGCGCCTTTCACCAGATTGTCGAGCGCCGAGATCACGATCGCGCGGCCCGGGATACGATCCTTGGCGACGCCGATGAACGTCATGTTGGAGCCGCGCACATGCCGCGTGTGCGGCGTCTGGCCGAAGGGGAGCACATGCACGAAAGGCTCCGCCGCATAAGTCTGCGCGAGGATCGCGTGCAGATCCTCAGGCGATCGGCCGGACAGGCCGCGGACGTAAATCGTGGAGAGGATGCCCCGATTCATCGGCACGAGATGCGGCGTGAAGCTCACGAGAACTTCGTGGCCGGCGGCCTTGGAGAATTCCTGATCGAGCTCCGCCATATGCCGATGCTTGCCGACGCCGTAGGCGTGAAAGCCTTCCGAAACTTCGGAGAACAGCATCTCCTCCTTGGCCGAGCGCCCGGCGCCGGTCATTCCGGATTTTGCGTCGACGACGATCTCGTCCGGGTTGATCGCTTTCGCTTTCAGAAGCGGAATGAGCGGTAGCTGCGCGCCCGTCGTGTAGCAGCCGGGATTGGCGACGAGCTGCGCCTTCTTGATCGCGTCGCGATAGACCTCGACCAGGCCGTAGACGGCGCTCTTCTGCAGCTCCGGCGCATGATGCTCGTGGCCGTACCATTTCGCGTAGGCCGCCGTGTCGGCGAGGCGGAAGTCGGCGGAGAGGTCGACGATCTTCATCGCCGGAACGTCGGCGAGCAGCGCTTTGATCACCTTCTGCGTCGTCGCATGCGGGAGCGCGCAGAAGATGAGATCAAGCCCGGCCGTCTTCCAGTCGACGCTGTCGATCGAAACGAGCGTCGGCAGCTTGAACGGCGCGAACTGCCCGAAGACGTCGCGCATGTCCTGGCCGGCTTTGCGATCGGCGGTGAGCAGCGCGATCTCGACTCGCGGATGGGCGAGCAGGAGCCGCACGAGTTCCGAGCCGGTATAGCCCGAGGCGCCGAGGATGCCGATTTTCGCTTTCGTCGTCATGGCAGAGGTCCTTCAGAGCGCGTCCAGGAAACTGTTTCTGTTCGGACGCGCGAAAAAACAACGGAGCGCGTCCAAAAGTGGAAACCGGTTTTCCGTCCGGACGCGCGACAAATCAAATGGCTCAGTCGCACAGGGCTGCGACAGGTTCATAATCGAGATGCGGGCGCAGCGCGACCATGCGCGCGGCGATCGCTTGCGAGGCGGCGTCGGGCCGACGCAAGAGCGCTGTGGCGACGGCGGCATGATCGGCGTCGCTTTTGTGCTGGTTGAGCTTGACGCTACCCTCGACGGTCTCGACCATCATTTCGATTCCGACGATCGCCTGCATCAGCTTGGCTTTGCGCCCTGGCGTCACGGCGGCCGCCGCCCAGGGGGCTTTCGGCGCAAGGGCGCCCTCGAATCGCTCAGTGAGCGTGTCGAGATGCTCCACGAGGCCGTCGCGAATCACGCGCACCGGCCCCGAGAGATGCACGGTTTCATAGAGCCAGGTCGGAACCTGATCGGGGCTCGCGTACCAATCCGGCGAGACGTAAGCATCGGCGCCCATGACGCTGATGAGCCACGGTCCGCCCGCCTGCGCCATGGTGGCAAGCGCGTTACCGCGCGCGACGTGAAACGCCACGCGCGGCGTGCCGTCACACGCGAAGTCCAGATGGAAGGGCAGGGGCGAGGCGACCGGTGCGCCCTCGTGGCACGCCACGACGAGGCCAAAGCCGCGCGCCGCCGCGAAGGCGAGGCTTGCGGCGCGATCGGTCTTGAAGGCGGGATGGACATACATGGCGAAGCTCCTGAAAGGAGCCGCCGAAGGTCGAACCGCAGGGTGTGGGGAAAATCATGCCGCGGAGCGATCTCCGGCGGCATCGGGGTTGGTCAGACGCGCGTGCGCAACCCGGCCGCCGTGGTGGTACGGCGGCGGCGATTCGCGAAGGCTGCGAAATGCATCGTCATGACGCGGCGCTGATAGCGCAGGCCGTGAGGCCGGTCAATCCGACAAATGGCCATGACACGGCGCTTCAGTGATCGGCCAGGCGGCTCACGCGCGGGAGCGCAGCAAGAATCGCGGCGGCTGCGCTCAACAAGGCGAAATCTACGAAGTCCATCACGCTTCCTCGAATCGGAAGCGGCACCATTTGCGCCGAACGCCTAACGGCGGCTTAACGAGGGGGCGTTAACGGCCGTCAAGCGCTTTGGCTCAGGGTAGTGCAAAAACAAAAACCCCGGGCCGAAGCCCGGGGTTTTGTTTTGGTGATCCCGCTGAGGATCAGTAGCGCGCGGCCACCGGCGCAGCGCTGGCGAACGGCCAGAGCGGGCCCTGGAACTTGACCGTCAGACGAGCGAGGAGCTGGTCGGAGGTCGGGGTGATGTTGCGGTCGAGGATGGTCACGTTGCCGGGGGTGACCTGGTGATAGACCGTGTCGAGCTCGACATGCTTGTAGTCCACGCCGATGATCCAGTCGGTCCCGGCGGTGTGGTAGAAGGCGTAGTCGAGACCGCCGCCGACGTACCAGCCGTTATGCCACTGCTTGGTCTGCTCGAAGATCACGCCGGTGGCGGGGACCACGCCGTTGGTGCGCACATAGGCGCCGGCCCAGCCGCCCTGGCCGTAGAGCATGAAGCGATCCCAGGCGAGACCGAGCTTGCCACCGATGGTGAAGAGGCTTTCCATCTTGACTTGGCAGTTGAAGGCCACGTTCGGGCACACCGCGCCGTCGGTGCCATGGCTGTCCATGTCGAAGGTGCCGCTATATTCGTAACCGACAACCAGACCGCCCCAGCCAAGCCCGCCGAACTGATACTGGGCGCCGCCATGCAGCTCGTACACTGCACGGTCACGCGACTGCGTGCGCGGGTTCGGGGTCGCGCCGTTCACGTAAACCCAGTCGAAATCGCTCCACTGGCCGCCGATACCGACACCGGCGTAGTAGCCGGACCAGTCGAAAGCCTGAATCGGAGCCATCATCGGGGCCTTGACCGGAAGGTCAGCCGCCGCGGCGCCCGCAACAGAGAAAGCCAGCGCTGCGCCAGCGAGAGAAAGGATAGAAGTTGTTTTGGCCATTTGAGTGCCCCCGAGTGTTTTACTCGCCGACTAGCCTCTATGAATTCGGCCTTGAAGTCGACCGGGAAACGCACGGTTTCGCCATTATCGGGGCGGGGTGTGTTCAAGACGCAACAAGATGGGATGTTCAAAGCGCCAATATTAAGTTTTGGCGAGCCCGTAACCATCTGTAAAAAAAGAACTATATGGCCGCGACCGACGACAACGGCCGTCATCCACAAAGGAACCGCAGATCAAGCAGGAAAATGGTCGGGGCGGCGAGATTTGAACTCACGACCCCCTGTCCCCCAGACAGGTGCGCTAACCGGGCTGCGCTACGCCCCGACGCCTGACCTCTAAGACGCGCGGACGCTCGGTGCAAGGGGCGCAGCGGCCGGCGGCGCGGCGTGCTGGCCCTCGGTTGCGCGTTGCCGGCGCGCATAAGGCTGTGAGGCGCAGATGAGCCCCCACAGCACGCCGAGAATGAGAAAATAATGCCGCCAGTGGTCGCTATCGATGATCGTGCTTTCGCCGGCAACGCCGAGAAATGCCGCGTAGAACGCGAGATAGGTCTTTCGCCACGGCGTCGCGATGAAGATCGTGCGGTAGCCGATGACGATCGTCGTCAGCACCAGCGTGAAATAGCAGATGCCGCTGATCCAGCCGCCGGACATGAAGGAGTTGAGATAGGCGTTGTGCGGATCCTCAGGAAAGAAATGCGCGAACTGCAACGGCCCGATCCCGATCGGGCGGTCGAGTGCGAGAAGGAATCCGAGAATGTGCCGTCCGAAGCGTCCGGTGTGGCCGCTGTCGTAGCTTTGCTCGAGCGAGGCGCGCTCCTCGAACAGTGTCGAGACCGAGCCAATCGAAAGCAGCGCGGCGATGAGAAGCACAAGCGCACCCGCGCCCGCGAGTGAGAGTGCGACGAGGCGCGTGCGTTCGCGGCGCGATCGGCTGGTGACGAACAACATCGCCACCATGAGCACCGCGGTGACGGCGAATTGTCCCCACGCCGCACGTGAAAAACTCAGCAGCAACGCGACGACGAGAATCATCAACACGATGCCGCTGCGAAAGATGTCCCGCGTCCGGCCGGAGAGGACGCGCTGCAGCGCGATCAGTGCGGGAAAGATGAGAAAGGCTCCGAGCACGTTCGGATCATTGAACGTGCCGCGCGCGCGCTCATAGCGCAGGAAGAGGTCGGAGAGTTTCGGGATGATATGGAAATACCCGATGATGCCGGCGAGAGAAGCAACGACGCCGGCGGCCATGTAGCCCTTCACGATCAGCGCGAGTCTGCTCTCGGTGTTCTTGCCGAGCACCGCCGCGAAGAAGATCGCGGTCGCCGACATGAACCAGGAGATGAGGACCCACATCAGCGTTTTCGGCTCGCCGAGCACCGGAATGACGGCGATGGAAAATCCGATGTTGTAGACGGTGAGGATGATCACGAGCGGCATGATCGCTGCGCGCAGCGACAGCCCCGTGATGACGAAGACGATGATCGCGAGGATCGACGTGATCTCGTACGGGCTCGGCTCCATGAAGACGAAGGCGCCGGAGAAGGCCATCAACCACAGCACGGCGCCGCGCAGGCGCTCGAGCGACGTCGCAAGCCGCGGCGCGTGCGTTGGGCGCTGTGGCGCGCGAAAATCGCTCGGCGAAGCGGCGACGGCGGCGGGCATCAGTATGCGTTTTCGGATTTGGCCAGCGCGAACGGCGTTTTCGCCAGGATGTAGAAGTCGAACGGCACCGACCAGTTCTCGATGTAATAAAGATCGTGTTCGACGCGGCGCTGGATCTTCTGGTGCGTGTCGGTCTCGCCGCGCCAGCCGTTGATCTGCGCCCAGCCGGTGATGCCGGGCTTGACGCGGTGCCGCGCGAAATACCCGTCGACCGCTTCGTCATAGAGACGATCTTCCGCTTTCGCGTGCACCGCGTGCGGGCGCGGGCCGACGAGCGAGAGGTTGCCTTTGATCACGACGTTGAGGAGTTGCGGCAGTTCGTCGAGCGACGTCTTGCGGATGAAGCGGCCGACGCGCGTCACCCGCGGGTCGCCCTTGCTCACCAGCTTCGATGCCGTCGCGTCGCACTGATCGACATACATCGAGCGGAATTTGTAGACTTCGATGAGCTCGTTGTTGAAGCCGTAGCGCCTCTGCTTGAAGAAGATCGGGCCACGGCTGTCGAGGCGCACCGCGAGCGCGACGAGCGCCATGACCGGGAGCGCCGCAAGAAGTGCGGCGCCACCGACGATCTTGTCGAACAGCCATTTCATCACGACGTCCCAGTCCGTGATCGGCTTGTCGAAGACGTCGAGCACCGGCAGGTTGCCGATGTAGGAATAGGCGCGCGGACGGAAGCGCAGCTTGTTCGAATGCGCCGAGAGGCGGATGTCGACCGGCAATACCCATAGCTTCTTCAGCATTTCGAGGATGCGGCCCTCGGCCGAGATCGGCAGCGAGAAGATCACGAGGTCGACGCGTGTGCGGCGCGCGAATTCGACGAGCTGATCGACGCTGCCGAGTTTTTGCAAGCCCGCGCACATCGGCGGAGAGCGGTCCTCGCCACGGTCATCGAAGATGCCGACGAGCTCGAGATCGGAATCCTCTTGGTGGCCGAGCGCCTCGACGAGCCCTTCGCCGGCATTGCCGCCGCCGACAATCACGGCGCGGCGCTCGAGGCGGCCTTCCTTGGTCCAGCGCTGCACCAAAGCCGATAGCCCGAAGCGGAACGCGAACAGCAGCGCCAAACCGCCGCCGTAATAGGCGGCGAGCCAGACGCGCGAGAACATGCCCTCGAACTTGGCGAAGAAGGCGATCGCCATGGCGATCAGGAAAGCGACCGTCCACGCCGAAAGGATACGCAGGAGTTGGCGGATCGGCGTGCGGAAGGCGGCGACGTCATAGACGTCGGCGGCTTGCAGCGCGACGATCGAGGTCACCGAGATCGCAGCGATCGCCGAGAGGTAATACCAGCTGAAGCCGTAATGCGGCAGCACGTAAGCGCAATAGACGACGATGCCGGTAAGAAGGACGAGGCCGAATTCGATGAGGCGGACGAGGCCGGCCAGCACGATCGGCGAATAGGCCGCCCGGAAGGGCTGCGCAATCACCTTGAGGGCGGCGGTTGAAAGCTCGGCCGCCCGCCGCGGGGTGGCGATCACGCGGGTGCCGCCGGGAAGGGCGGTCGCCCCGTGAAAAGCGGACTGACTTTGAATTTCGGTCATGACGCAACTCGACCAGAAACGCCCGCAAACGCGCAAGCAGCGGGGAACACGAGCCTTCCGCCTACGCGAAAAGTTTCAAGAAAGGCTTAGGACGACCGTAAGAAATCCGCCTCAATGCGCGGAAAGCGCCTGGCGGTAGGCGGCGAGGACCTGCTCGGTCATCGCGTCGGCCGAGAATCGAGCGCGGATGTCGCCCTGCAACTGCTCCGCCCATCTCGCTTCGGCCGGCAAATCGGCCAAAACGGCCCGGATCGCTTCGGCGAGCGCCCGGCTATCGTCGGGAGGCACAAGCCGGCCGGGCTCGGTCACGATTTCGGCAATTCCGCCGACCGCCGTCGCAATGAGCGGCATCGCGGCCGCGGCCGCCTCGAGGATGACGTAGGGAAGGGACTCGGCGCGGGAGGGAACGACCAGCACACGGCCCTGCGCGAAAGCCGCGCGCGCCGGCATCGGTCCGGGAAAGCGCACCGACGCAAGCCCGAGCCTTTCCGCCTGGTCGCGAAAGGCCTGCGCATCAGGCCCGCCGCCGACGATGGTCGCGGAGACCGGCCGACCGCTGCTCTGTAGAAGCGCGATCGCATCGAGCAGGACGTCGACGCCCTTGAGCATGCGCAACTCGCCGACGAACACGAGGTCCGCGGCGTCGGTATCATGCGGAACAGGGACGAATTCATCTGCGGCCACGCCATTGTGAACGATGTGGGCCGCCGCGCCCGGGTCGCCGATCGCCGCCGTATAGACCCTTTGACCGTAGGCGCTTTCGAACAGGAACAAATCGGTGCGACGCATCAGCACCTGTTCGAGCGTCAGGTACATGAAACCGATCGGAGAGCTGCGGTGGTAATGCAGGCTGCCGCCGTGCGGTGTGTAGGCGCGGATCGCAGTGCCGCGCGCGAGCCGGGCATAGGCGCCGCCCTTTGCGCCATGGCCATGGATCACATCGACCTTCTCTTCTCGCGCGATCGCTGAAACAGCCTGGACGGCGCCGAGATCGCGTGGGCCGAGATGCCGGCTCATCGGCACGCGGCGCACGCCGAGCGCCATCGTCTGCGCAAGCGAGGAGAGTGTCGCTTCCGCAAGCGCGGCGCCCGTCGAGGAGTCCGCGATGATGCCGACGCGATGGCCGCGCGCGGCTTGCCCGCTCGCCAAGTCGACGACGTGCCGGAACAGGCCGCCGACCGGCGCCCTCAGCACATGCAGGATTCGCAAGGGACGCACGGCCGCGTCGAGCGCTTAGAACCAGCGCTCCGCCACGTTGATCGTGTCACCGGGGCGGACTGGGTAGTAGAGCGGGACTTGCCCGCGCGCGAGCTCGCCGTTGATCGAACGGCTCACGCGAACGCGGTATTTGTAGGCGCGCGGGCTAAAGCCGCCGGCGATGGCGACCGCGGTTTCGATCGTCATATTGGCAACGTAGGGATACTGGCCCGGATTGGCCACTTCGCCGAGGATGAAGAACGGGCGATAAATCTCGATTTCGACGGCGACATGCGGCTCGCGGACATAGCCGTTTTTCAGCCGCGCCGTTACCGACTGGCCAAGCTCGGCGGTCGTGAGGCCGCGCGCCCGCACCGCGCCGATCAAAGGCAGCGTCACATTGCCGTTCGGATCGACAATATAGGTGGTGGTCAGGCCTTCCTGACCGAACACGACGATGCGCAGGCGATCGCCCGAGTCCAGCCGGTAAGGGCCGGGCGGCTCCATCGGCGCCTGATCCGCGTAGGCGACGGGTGTCACCGGCGCATCGGGGGTGTATGGCGACGCACACCCTCCCAAAGCGAGGGCCGCAGCGAAAAACACAATGATGCGGCTTGGCCGCATGAGAATCCCCTACAAAACGCGACAGCGACGAGGGGATTTAGGCCTTGATAAGGTTAAGAAACGGTGAGCCACCGTTGATGGCGCCGCTCATGAGCCGGCCGCATCTATTAACGTCGCGGAAACCATAATGGTCTCTAGTCGTGGTCGAGATTTAAAAAGAGGATTCGCGCGAGCCGCGGAAATAGGCAGCACATGGCAGCGGATGCAGACAGCCCCAGCGATGGGGAACTTGATCTCGGCGCCGTCGGCCGTGCGCTCTGGCGTAAGAAGCTTTGGATCATCGGCCCGGCAATCCTCGTCGCGCTGCTCACCTTCGTCGCCGTCAATCTGATCACGCCGCGCTACAAGTCCGAAGCGCGCCTCCTCATCGAAAGTCGCGAGAGCGTCTTCTTCCGCCCCGAAGCGGACAAGGCCGGCGATCGTGAGCGGCCGGCGGTCGATCAGGAAGCCGTCACCAGTCAGGTGCAGCTTGTCGCTTCGCGCGACGTCGCTCGCCAGGTGATCAAAGAGCTCAAGCTCAACGACAACCCCGAATTCGATCCGGTGCTGCGCGGCTTCAACCCGATCCGCCAGATGCTGATGCTGGTCGGGCTTGCGCGCAATCCGCTGCGCATGACGCCGGAGGAACGCGTTCTCGAATCTTATTACGACAGGATCACCGCTTATCCCGTCGAGAAGTCGCGCGTTATCGGCGTCGAATTCCAATCCGCAAACCCTGAGCTCGCGGCGAAGGCGGCAAACGCGATTGCCGAGGCCTACCTGCGTCTGCAGCAGAGCATCAAGCAGGATCAGACCCGCGCGGCGAGCAAGTGGCTCGCCGGCGAGATCGAGACTTTGCGCGGAAAAGTCGCCGACGCCGAGGCGAAAGTCGAGAACTTTCGCTCGAAATCGAATCTGTTCGTCGGCACGAACAACACGACGTTGCGCGGTCAGCAGCTTGGCGAGCTCAATTCGCAACTCGCCGTCGCCCGCGCGCAGAAGGCCGAGCTTGACGCCAAGTCGCGCCTGATCCGCGAAATGCTCAAAGCGGGTCGCCCGATCGAATCCGCCGACACGGCGAACTCGGAATTGATCCGACGGCTCAATGAGCAGCGCGTCACGCTGCGCGCACAGCTTGCCGAGCAATCCTCGACGTTGCTCGACAAGCATCCGCGCATCAAGGAACTCAAGGCGCAGATCGCCGATCTCGATAAGCAGATCCGCGCCGAGGCGAGCAAGGTGGCGCGCTCGATCGACAACGATGCCGCGATCGCCAAGGAACGAGTCGATCAGCTCACCGCCAGCCTCGATCAGCTCAAGCGGCAGGTGGCCTCGACCAATGATGAGGACGTGCAGTTGCGCAGCCTCGAGCGCGAGGCGAAGGCGCAGCGTGACCTCCTGGAATCGTATCTCGCGAAGTATCGCGAGGCGAGCGCGCGCGAGAGCCTCGGCGCAACGCCGGCCGACGCGCGGATCATTTCGCCGGCGGTCGTGTCCAACACGCCATATTTCCCGAAGAAGCTTCCGATCGTGCTGATCGCGGCGGCGGCGACGCTTCTCCTCGCGACCGGGTTCATCGTCACCGGCGAGCTTTTGGCGGGCAATGTGTTCCGCGACGAAGCGACGCCTGAGGAGCATGTTGCCGGTCCCGTCGCGATGCTTCCCGCGCGCTTTGAATCGGCGCGTGACGCCGAAAAAGGCGAGACGGAGTCCGCATGGGTCCCGCCCGAAATGCCGCCGGCGTCGGAAGCTCAAACACCAGTGTCCTCGACGTCCTTCGTCGACATGGTCGCAACGATCCGCGAGGGCGGGGAGGCGGCGAAGCGCGTGACGGTTGTTGGTCTCGCCGATGCGCCGAGTTCGGCGAAGACCGCCATCGCGCTCGCCCGCAAACTGGGCCTGCAGCGCCGCGTGGTGCTGATCGACGTCGCCGTCAATTCGCCGAGCATCGCCGCCATCTCGAACGACCACGACGCGCCCGGGCTTGCCGAGCTTCTCCGCGGCAATGTCTCCTTCAGTCAGATCATCACGCGCGACCGTCAGTCGCGGGTGCATGTCATCTCGGCGGGGGAGGCGGGGACCGACGGCGAGGCCTTGATTGGGTCAGAGCGCCTCAGCGTCGCGATGGACGCGCTGTCAAAAACCTACGACCATGTCATCATCGACGCCGGGACGCTGGCCGGCGCGCCGCTCTACGCGCTTTCGAAGCTCGGCACTTACGCGCTGCTTGTCGCGGCGGAACCCGGATCGGAGGCGGCGCGCGCCGCCAAGGACACGCTCTCCGTCGCAGGGTTCACGCAAGTCACGACGTTTGATGGCGTGGTGCCGGACCATATCGATCCACCGGCCGATGATGTCGGGGTTGCGGCCGCCTGAGCGCGCCCGCCGCCGCGCTGCGGTCGTAAAGATTCGTCAACGCAACCTCGGATAATGGAGCGCGTTGACGGCAGGGATGCGTGGTGCTCAAGCAGGTCATTATCCGCACGGGGCTCGAGGGCCTCTATTTCACCGGCGCCTATCGGGCGCTGCGCCCGCTGCTTGGCGGCGTCGGGGCGGTGCTCACGCTGCATCATGTCCGTCCGGCGCGCCCCGACGCCTTTCAGCCGAACCGCCTGCTCGAGGTGACGCCGCAGTTCCTCGATAGCGCGATCGCGACGCTGTTGCGCTCGGGCGTCGAGGCCGTCTCGCTCGACGAGATGCACCGGCGTCTCGCTGAACGCGATTTCCGGCGGCGCTTCGTGTGCTTCACCTTCGACGATGGCTACCGCGACAACCAGACCTTCGCCTATCCGATCCTCAAGAAGCACGGGGTGCCCTTCGCGATCTACATCCCGACGAGCTTTCCCGACCGCCTCGGCGAATTGTGGTGGCTCGTTCTCGAAGAGGTGATCGCCAACAACAAGCGCGTCGCGCTGATGATGGACGGGAAGGATCAGCGGTTCGACTGCGCCAATGCGCGTGAGAAGCGCCAGACCTTCGAGACCATCTATTGGTGGCTGCGCAGCCTCACGACGCCGGAGGATATGAGCCTTGCCGTTCATGACCTCGCCGGCCGCTATGGCGTCGACGTCCCCGGCATCTGCGACGAGCTTTGCATGACGTGGGACGAGATCGGCACGCTCGCCGCGGACCCGCAGGTGACCATCGGCGCGCATACCGTCAATCACATCATGCTGGCGAAGGCGACGCCGATGGTCGTTCGGCGCGAGATGCAGATGAGCGCCGCGGTGATCGAAGCTGCGCTCGGCAGACGGCCGGCGCACTTCTCATATCCGGTCGGCGACCCGACATCGGCGGGGCCGCGCGAATTCGCGATCGCGCGCGAGCTCGGATTCAAGTCGGCAGTGACGACGCGGCCGGGCGTTCTCTTTCCCGAGCATGCCGATCATTTTACCGCGCTGCCGCGCCTTTCGCTCAATGGCGAGTTTCAGCGCAAGCGCTATGTGCAGGTGCTGACCTCAGGCGCGGCGACGGCGCTCTGGAACGGCTTCCGCAGGGTGGACGCGGCGTAGGCCTTAAGGCCGCGACATCCAAGCCACCAGCGGCATCGCGAAAACGAGCCAGCCGAGGCCCGCGACGATATAATAAAGCGCTGAGAGCCCAAGCCCCGCATTCGGCAGCATCGCCTGCGCGACAACCATCGCCAGCAGTGCCCAGGCGGCGATCAGGGCCATAAGCACCACGGTGCCGATAAGCTTGCGGAGACGCAGGGGCATGGGGAGCTCGCGGATGCCGAGTGCGGCGTCGGGTGCGTTGTCGGGTGCGGCGCTTCTTATTATATCTGCGGCGCAAAGCCACCCCTCCTGCCGCAGCAAGGCCATACCGCCGCTATGACTGACGCAATCGCCGCCGGCCGTCACGACCGTCTCGTGCGCACCTGGCTCTATCTCGTCGCCGCAATGATTTTCGGCATGGTGATGCTTGGCGGCGCGACGCGTCTCACGGAATCGGGCCTCTCGATCGTGGAGTGGCGGCCGGTCACCGGCGCGCTGCCGCCGCTCTCGCAGAACGATTGGCAGGCGGAGTTCGACAAATACAAGACGACGCCGCAGTTCAAGAACATCAACAAGGATATGACCCTCGACGCCTTCCGCACGATCTATTGGTGGGAGTGGGCGCATCGCAATCTCGGGCGGCTGATCGGCTTCGTCTTCTTCCTGCCTTTCATCTACTTCCTCGCGCGTGGATGGATCGCAGCGCGCATGCGCGGACCGCTCGCCGTCATTTTCGGTCTTGGCGCGGTGCAGGGGGCCGTCGGTTGGTGGATGGTGAAATCGGGCCTCGCCGACCGCGTCAGCGTGTCGCAATACTGGCTGGCTTTCCACATGACGCTCGCCTGCGTGATCTACACCGCCGTGCTGTGGGCGGGAGAGCGCTTGCGGCCGCCAGCAGTGCTGGCCGTATCCGCGCGATTGCGCCGCACGACGATTGCCCTCGTGGCGCTCGTCTTGCTGCAAATCTATCTCGGCGCACTCGTCGCCGGCCTCAATGCCGGGCTCGTCTACAATACCTGGCCGCTGATCGACGGCGCCTTCGTCCCGCGCGCCGAGCACCTCTTCTTCATCTCCCCGGCCTGGCGCAATTTCTTCGAGAACGATCTGATGGCGCAGTTCGTGCATCGCATGGTCGCCTATACCCTGTGGATCGTCGCCGTTCTGCACGCGCTCGACGTCGTGCGGAGCTTGCGTGACCGCGCGGCGGTGAGCGGCGCGCTGTCGCTCGCCATCGTCGTGACATTGCAGGCGATGCTCGGCATCGCGACCCTGCTGCAGCAGGCGCCGCTGCCGATGGCGCTCGCGCATCAGGCCATGGCCATCATCGTGCTCACGTTCGCGGTTCTCAACGCGGCGCGGCTGACGGCGAAAGCGGTGGGCCAGCGGCGCGATGCCGCGGCCGCGCCATCCACGTTAAGTCCGGCGTCAGCGAAAGGGCGATCATGATCGAGACGACGTTGCGCGGCGATATCGCCGTGCTCACCATGAATCACGGCAAGGCCAACGCTCTCGATATCGATTTCTGCACGGCGCTCGCGGACGCCGTCGCGAAGCAGAAAGACAGCGCAGCACGCGCGCTGGTGCTGACGGGGGAGGGCGCCATCTTCTCCGCCGGCGTCGACCTTCTCAAGGCGAGCGACGGCGGCCCTGACTATCTTCGCCGCTTCCTGCCGACGCTGCACAGGCTTTACGAGACGATCTTCTTCTTTCCGAAGCCCGTGATCGCCGCGATCAACGGCCACGCCATCGCCGGCGGCTGCATTCTCGCCTGCGTCACCGATCGCAAAATCATCGCGCGCGGTGGCGGGCGCATGGGCGTGACCGAGCTTCTCGTCGGATTGCCGTTCCCGGCGCTCGCCTTCGAGGTGCTTCGGCATGTGGTCGCAAACCACTGGCTGGAGGAAGTCCTATTCACCGGTGCGACCTACGAAGCAGAGGCGGCGCGTGAGCGTGGCTTTGCCGACGAAGTGGTCGAACCGGGTCTGGTCTTTGAGCGGGCGCTCGCCGCCGCCGAGGCCTTTGCCGCCATCGCGCCCCGCGCCTTTTCGCAGACGAAGCAGCAAAGCCGCCAGACGGTCGCCGATCGCCTGCGCGCCGACGGCGACAAGGTCGACGCCGCCGTCACAGCGATCTGGACCTCTCCCGAAGCGATCAAAACGATCGACGCCTACGTCGCGAAAACGCTGCGAAAGAAGTAGCGCCGCCTTCTTCACCTCTCCCCTGCGGGGAGAGGTCGGCACGCGAAGCGTGCCGGGTGAGGGGGCTCAGGATTCCCGATAAGCATACGCCCCTCACCCCAACCCTCTCCCCACGGGAGAGGGAGTCATGCCGTGCTTGTGGCGACCTCAGAATTTCACGGGCGACGGCCCCAGAAATCCGGGCCGATCCTTCGAGGCTCGGCCTTCGGCCGAGCGCCTCAGGATGACGGCGAGAGGTGGCGCGCTGCGCGCGTCGACCTCCTCGCAAGGGGGAGGGTAAAACAGCATCACGCCGCCGCGAGACCCTCTTCCAGATCGGCGATGATGTCGGCTGGATCCTCAAGGCCGATGGAGAGCCGCACCACGTCGGGACCAGCGCCGGCTTGCGTCTTCTGTTCGTCCGTGAGCTGGCGGTGCGTCGTCGACGCCGGATGGATGATAAGCGAGCGCGTGTCGCCGATATTCGCGAGATGCGAAAACAGCTTCACGTTCGACACGAGCTTCACGCCGGCGTCGTAGCCGCCCTTGAGGCCGAAGGTGAACACCGAACCCGCGCCCTTCGGGCAGTATTTCTTGGCGAGGTTGTGATAGCGGTCGCCCGGCAGACCCGGATAACTCACCCACGCGACCTTCTTGTGCTGCGCGAGGAATTCCGTGACGACCTGCGTGCTCTCGACATGCCGCTGCATGCGCAGCGGCAGCGTCTCGACGCCCGTCAGGATCAAGAACGCATTGAACGGCGAGAGCGCCGCGCCGATGTCGCGCAGACCGAGAACGCGGCACGCGATTGCGAAGGCGAAATTGCCGAACGTCTCGTGCAGCACCATGCCGTTATATTCCGGGCGCGGCTGCGAGAGCATCGGGTAGCGGCCCTCGCGCGACCAGTTGAACGTGCCGGCGTCGACGATCATGCCGCCGATCGAGTTGCCGTGGCCACCGAGGAACTTCGTCAGCGAATGCACGACGATGTCGGCGCCGAAATCGATCGGCTTGCAGAGATAGGGCGACGCCAGCGTGTTGTCGACGATCAGCGGAACGCCGGCGCGTTTGGCGATTGCCGAGACCGCTTCGAGGTCGGTGATGACGCCGCCGGGGTTCGCGATCGACTCGACGAAGATCGCCTTCGTCTTCGGCGTCACCGCGCGCTCGAAGGTGGTGATGTCTTCCGGGTCGGCCCAGACGACATTCCAGCCGAAATTCTTGTAGGCGTGATTGAACTGGTTGATCGAGCCGCCGTAGAGCTTCTTCGATGCGACGAACTCGTCGCCCGGCGTCATCAGCGCGTGCATGACGATCACCTGCGCCGCATGTCCCGAGGCGACCGCAAGGCCAGCCGTCCCGCCTTCGAGCGCGGCGACGCGCTCCTCGAGCACGGCGTTCGTCGGGTTGCCGATGCGCGTATAGATGTTGCCGAACGTCTGCAGCCCGAACAGCGAAGCGGCGTGATCGACGTCGTCGAAGACGAACGAGGTCGTCTGGTAGATCGGCGTCGCCCGCGCGCCGGTCGTCGGATCGGGCTGGGCGCCGGCATGAATGGCGAGCGTGGAGAAGCCGGGAGCGCGCTCGGTCATGGGGAAAATCCTATTGTGTTGGGCCGATAATTCGGCCGAAAAGCCATTTCGTCCGTTTTATAGAACGACAGGGCGAGGTCAAGCTGCGACACTGTCGGGTGACGCGCGGCCCGTGGCAAGCAGGCTCCAAGCATCATGACGCCGCATGGCTGGCGCGCCGACAAGCATACTTCTTCACCGATCAGAGGCGGCGCAGACTTCATCGTACCATCATGCGACGCATTGGGCGCCGTGAGCAGCGGGGAGCCAAGTCATGTGTTCGGGAGATGACCGCAACTGTCCGGAATTTGAAACGCATCGCGCGCAGCTTCTGGCCGATCTCGATGCCGAGCGGCGCAGTTTCCTCAAAGGCGCCTTCGCCGCGGGCGGAGGCATGGCGGCGCTGAGCGCCAGCGGCGGCTTTGTACGCCCGGCGGGCGCGCAGACGGCGGAGGCGCGCCAAGGCCGGCCGAACCATCATTATCTCCCCGCGACGGCTGAGACGGTGCATTGGGGCTACTTCAGCAAATTATTGAAGCCGCAGATCGAGGTGGCGTCCGGCGACTACGTCACCATCGAAACGCTGACGCATCACGCCAATGACGATGCCGAGCGCATGGTCAAGGGCGATCCCGGCGCGGAGAGCGTGTTCCTCTGGACGAAGGAGAAGAAGAACGTCGACCGGCGCGGCGCGGGCCCGATGGACGGCAAGCTCAAGGGCCGCGGCGCCGGCGAGGGCTTCGGCGTTCACATCTGCACGGGGCCCGTCTTTGTGCGCGGCGCGGAGCCCGGCGACGTGCTCGAGGTTCGCATCATCGACGTGAAGCCGCGCCCCTCCGCCAATCCGCAGTTCCGCGGCCGCGCCTTCGGCAGCAACGCGGCGGCGTGGTGGGGCTTCCACTATAAGGACCTCCTCACCGAGCCGAAGCCGCGCGAGGTGGTGACGATCTACGAGATCGACGCGACGGGGCAGCGCAACTGGGCGAAGGCCGCGTACAATTTCCGCTGGATGCCGCAGACCGACCCGTTCGGCGTCACGCACGCGACGATCGACTACCCGGGCGTGCCCGTCGACCACGGCAAGGTGACCGAGAACCACAATATCCTGAAGAACGTCCGCATCCCGATCCGTCCGCATTTCGGCGTGATCGCCGTCGCGCCGCGCGAGGCCGACATCGTGGACTCCATTCCGCCCGGCTATTTCGGCGGCAACATCGACAATTGGCGGATCGGCAAGGGCGCGACGATGTACTATCCGGTCGCGGTGCCGGGCGCGCTCCTCTCGGCCGGCGACCCGCATGCGTCGCAGGGTGACTCCGAGCTTTGCGGCACGGCGATCGAATGCTCGCTCACGGGCACCTTCCAGCTCGTCGTGCACAAGAAGCCGACGCTCGCAGGCACCTCGCTCGCATCGCTCGATTATCCGCTCCTTGAGACGCAGGACGAGTGGGTGCTGCACGGGTTCAGCTATGCCAATTATCTCGCCGAACTCGGCGCGAGCGCGCAGCAGACGATCTACGAGAAGTCGTCCGTCGACCTCGCAATGCGCGACGCATTCCGCAAGATGCGCGCCTTCCTGATGTCGACGAAGGGACTGACGGAAGACGAAGCGATCTCGCTGATGTCGGTCGGCGTCGACTTCGGCGTGACGCAGGTCGTTGACGGCAACTGGGGCGTTCATGCGGTAATCAAGAAGGCGCTGTTCACCGGCGCGGAGGCGTAAGTCCTAGTCGTTTTCGGTGGACGGGCGCCGCGCTCCACCTCTCCCCTGTGGGGAGAGGTCGGATCGCGAAGCGATCCGGGTGAGGGGAGAGAGCCTGTCGAGAATCCGTACGCCCTCACCCCAACCCTCTGCCCACGGGAGAGGGAGTTCCGCCGCATTCGCGGCAGATTTCAAAACTCCAATTGCACGCTCCTTTGGAAGTTGGCGCGCCGGTCACCCGCCATCCTTCTGGGCGCGGTCGCTCGCGTCGACGGTGCCGCCCGACATCGTCGTTCGGTTGAGCGACATGCGCTGCACGCCCTTGCCGAGCTGCGCGCGCTTGGAGGAAAGCGTGCGCGAATTGACGCCCATCCAGGAAATCTCGGACGAGAGGCGCCCGTATTCGATCTTGGGGCAGCGGTTCATCACGACCTTGAGGCCCGCGGCTTCCGCCTTCGCGGCCGCCTCGTCGTTGCGCACGCCGAGCTGCATCCAGATCACTTGCGGGAGGGGCTTGAAGGTGAGCGCCTCGTCGACGATCGGCGGCACATTCGCGGAAGCGCGGAAGATATCCACCATGTCGACCGGCACGGGGATGTCCGCCAATCGCGCATAGAATTTCTGGCCGAGCAGCTCCTTCCCTGCCTGGCCCGGATTGACGGGGATCATGGTGTAGCCGCGCTCGAGCAGATACTTGAAAGCGAAGTAGCTGGGGCGATTGTCTTTCGGCGAGACGCCGACCATGGCGATCGTCTTCACCGTATTGAGAATGCCGCGGATATAGGCGTCCGCGTAATTGTCGTGACTCACCGATCCTCCCAGCGCGGCTCGCGCTTCTCGATGAACGCGCCGATGCCTTCCTCGGCATCGCGCGCCATCATGTTCTCCGTCATCACCTGCGCCGCATAAGCGTAAGCGTCAGCGAGGTCCATTTCGATCTGGCGATAAAACGCCTCCTTGCCGATCTTGATGATCGCTGCCGACTTCGATGCAATCTTGCGCGCCATCGCCATCGCTTCCTCGCGCGCTTTGCCTTGCGCGACGACGCGGTTGACGAGGCCGATGCGCTGCGCGTCATCAGCGCTCATCATGTCGCCGGTGAGCAGCATTTCCATCGCGTGCTTGCGCGCGACGTTGCGCGAGAGCGCCACCATCGGCGTCGAGCAGAACAGGCCGATATGCACGCCCGGCGTCTGGAAGCGTGACTCCTGCGTCGCGACCGCGAGGTCGCAGCTCGCGACGAGCTGGCAGCCGGCCGCACTCGCCACACCTTCGACGGCGGCGATCACGGGCTGCGGCAGACGCACGACCATCTGCATCATCGCGCTGCAAGCATCCATGATCTGCTTGAAGTAGGCGCGGCCGCGATCCGCGTCGCTGCGGCGCGCCGTCAACTCCTTCATGTCGTGGCCGGCCGAGAAGGCCGGGCCGTTCGCCTGCAGGATCACGGCCCGCACCGCGCGGTCCGCGGCGATGGCGGTGAACGCCTCGCCGAGCGCGGACAGCATCGCCTCCGAGAGCGCATTGCGCGCCTGCGGGCGATTGAGGGTGAGGATCGCAATGCCATCCGTATCCTGGCGGAGCAAGATAGGTTCGGCACTCGCGACATGCGCGACGGGTGCAGGCGCATTCATGGGCGGGTCTCGTAGCGAAAAAGACAATCGATACTTAGCGCGCCGGCACGGTTGCGCAACCCTGCCGCCGGAACGCCGGACTTGTGCCACGCGTTGCCGCAAGAGGCGACGCGACAAAGGGATGAATCCCGAAAGGACGCGCTATGGCGAAACATGCGACGACGAAGCGAAGCACGCGCCACAAAACAACCCGCAAGACGCATGCGCGGCGCACCTCCACGACGCGCACACGGCGCAAGACGTCGACGCGCCGGCCCACGTCGCGCGGTAAGGGATCGAGCCGGCGCTGGTCCCATAAGGTGACGGATAGAAGCGACGCGCTCGATCTGCGCGAGGGCGTGTTCAAGCTCAATGACCCAAAAAAGATCGCCGCGTCGCTCAAGCGCTCGGCCGAACACAGCCACCGGCGCAAATCCGATCCGTACCGTTCGGCCATGTCGATGCTGACGTTCTACATCAATCGCGGCGGCAAGAATCTGTCCGCGAGCCGCAAGAAGAAGCTCGAGAAGGCGAAGGATGTGCTGCGGGCCCTGTTCCACAAAGCCTGACGCAGGTGACGCCGCGCCCGCCTTGCGCTAGAGGCACGCTCTCTTGGCGAAGGCGGAGCGGGATGCGCGCGGCGGCGATCACGGCGGGTGAACTGGAGAAGCGGCTTTCCGCCGAATTCCCCGAGATGTTCAACGGGACGAACGGCATGCGCATCGAGGCGGTGACGCATGGGGCAAGCCGCGTGCGCCAGATCTTCCATTCGGGCCTGCTGCGGCCGGGCGGCACGATCTCGGGGCCGACGATGATGACCCTGACCGATGTCGCGATGTATATCGCGGTCCTCTCCGCGATCGGCTGGGTGCCGCTTGCGGTCACCAATCAGCTCAACATCCATTTCCTGCGCAAGCCCGAGCCCGTCGATCTGATCGGGGAGGGGCGTCTCCTCAAGCTCGGCAAACGCCTGGCCGTTGGCGAGGTGACGATCCGGGCGGAGGGCAAGAGCGAGCCCGTCTCGCACGCCACACTAACGTATTCGATACCGTCGACGGTTTGATAATACCGTTACTCTATTCATCTGAAATATTTGGATTTTTTGGAAAGCAGTTGACACGCGAGCGCGGCCCCTCTAGAAGCCAGCGCGATCCGCGGGCCGCGCCCGCCACATCTCCCGGACCAGACCCATGTCAACTTATTCGGCGAAAGCGGCCGACATCGAGAAGAAATGGGTGGTGATCGACGCCGAAGGCCTCATCGTCGGCCGTCTCGCCACCATTGTCGCCATGCGCCTGCGCGGCAAGCATAAGCCCACGTACACGCCCCATGTCGATGACGGCGACCACGTCGTCGTCATCAATGCCGACAAGGTGGTGCTGACGGGCCGTAAGCTGCAGCAGAAGGTCTATCACCATCACACCGGCTATATCGGTGGCATCAAGGAACGCACCGCCGGCTTCATCCTTGGCAGCAAGTTCCCGCAGCGTGTCGTCGAGAAGGCGGTGGAGCGCATGCTCCCGCGTGGGCCGCTCGCCCGCCGTCAGCTCGGCAATCTGCGCGTCTATGCCGGCCCCGAGCATCCGCACACGGCGCAGCAGCCGGAGAAACTCGATATCGCGGCCATGAACCGCAAGAACGTAAGGAAGGCGTGACATGGCCGAGACCATGCAATCGCTCGAAGGGCTGTCGGCGCTCAAGCCGGCGGCGGCCGAGGGACCGAAATACGTCCAGAAGCTCGACAAGCAGGGCCGCGCCTACGCGACCGGCAAGCGCAAAGACGCCGTCGCTCGCGTCTGGGTGAAGCCCGGCGCCGGGCGCATCACCATCAATGACCGCACGCTCGAGGTCTATTTCGCGCGACCGGTGCTGCGCATGATGATCCAGCAGCCGCTCGTCGTCGCCAACCGCAACGGGCAGTACGACATCGTCTGCACCGTCTCGGGCGGTGGCCTCTCGGGACAGGCCGGCGCGGTGCGCCATGGCATCTCGAAGGCGCTGACCAACTTCGAACCGGACTTGCGCGGCGCCCTTAAGCGCGGCGGCTTTCTCACCCGCGACAGCCGCGTGGTCGAGCGCAAGAAGTACGGCCGCGCCAAGGCCCGCCGCTCGTTCCAGTTCTCGAAGCGCTGACCGCTTCAGCCGATTTCGGCAATCCCTGCGAAAGGGCGCGTCCGCGGACGCGCCCTTTTTTCGTGTCTCGGGAGGGGATCACGGGCTCGTGTTACGGGGCATGAACGCCCGTTAACGTGAACGTAGGCCGTGTTATGCCAGGGTCCGCCCCGTCTGAACACGGGATCCCGCATGACGCTGACGCCGCACGTTCCCACCCTGGTTATGGTGATGGCCTTCGTCACCGCCATTCTGGGGACGCTGCTGGTGTGCACGTGGCTTCAGGATCGCCGGGTGCGGCCGCTGTTGTGGTGGGGAGCCACCTGCCTTCTCACGGCCGTCGGAATGGTAATGCTGGGCCTGCGCGGCAGCATCCCGACGTTTCTCTCGATCAGTGTCGCCAATGCGGCGTTGATCCTGGCCGCCGGCATGATGTGGAACGGGGCGCAGCTCTTCGAGGGGCGGCCTTCGCGCGGACGATGGCTCATCCTGCCGCCGGTCTTTTGGTTCGTCGCCAGCCAGCTGCCGCCGATGAGCGAAGACATCCGCCTGCGCATCGTCGTGTTCTCGCTGATCCTCGCGGCCTTTGTTTTCGCGACAGTGCATACCTTCTGGCAGGGCCGGACCGAGCTACTGGTGTCGCGCTGGGCCGTCATCACCGTTCTCTTGATCCACGGCACGATGCATCTGCTGCGCGTCCCCGGCGCCTATGTGCTGCATATCCCGCCAGAGTCCGTTCTCTTCCGCAGCGGCTATTTCGGCATCATGGTGACCACGCTGTTGTGCTTCATGGTCGCGTTTGCTTTCACGTTGCTGGCGCTCACCAAGGAGCGCGCAGAGCTGCATTTCAAGCGCGCCGCCTGCATCGATCCGCTCACGGGATTACTGAACCGGCGCGCGCTGTTCGACGCCTGCCAAACGGCGGACACGACAGCCACCGATCGCAACTTGTCCGTTCTCGTCTTCGACCTCGATCGCTTCAAGCAGATCAACGACCGCTTCGGCCATCCTGTCGGCGATCATGTGCTGCAGCTCTTCGCCGCCGCGGCGCGCAAGGAGCTGCGCGGTTGTGATCTTCTTGGGCGTCTGGGCGGCGAGGAGTTCGCAGCCTTCCTGCCGGGATGCGACGCGGAGCAGGCGGCCCGCGCCGGCGAGCGCGTGCGGCACCGCTTTGCGGACGCGGCCAGCACCATCGGCCTTCCCGATTTCCGTCCGACGGTCAGCGTCGGCGTCGCGGTCGCAAGCGACGCGCGCGATGTCTTCGCGCTGATCGTCGATGCCGATCGCGCGGTCTATCGCGCCAAGGAGGAAGGGCGCAATTGCGTCCGGCTTTCGTCACGCGGCGCACCGTCGATCCGCTCAGCGAAGGAAACCGTTACGGCGTTCGCGGTGCTGACCGCAGCATGAGTCCCGACAACATCTCATTAACCGTGTCGGCATTATCATCGCCGCATGGTTCGCGTGAAGACAGTTGGCGTTGAAGCCGATATCGCAGCGCTCAGGGTCGCGGCTGACAGGGCAGGGACCGCGCTCGCCTGCCTCTTCTCCTGCTCCGACGAATATGAGGCCGACCTCATCCGCGAGCGTCGCGCCGCCGGCGCTTATGGCCCCGTCGCGCGCACACGGCACTGGCGCTGGATTGGCAGCGTGGCGCTCACTGCCGCGCTTGCCTTTGCCTTCCTGATGATGTGAGGCGCGTTCGCGCTGAGCTTGAAATGAAAATGCCCGGCGCGAGCCGGGCATTTCGTTTCGCAGGAGCGGCGCAGCTTACGCCGAGTAATACATGTCGAACTCGACCGGGTGCGGCGTGTGCTCGAAGCGGATGACTTCCGTCATCTTCAGCTCGATGTAGCTGTCGATGAAGTCGTCATCGAACACTTCGCCGGCCTTGAGGAAGGCGCGGTCCTTGTCGAGATTCTGCAGCGCTTCGCGCAGCGAGGCCGACACCGTCGGGATCTTCTTGAGCTCGCGCGGCGGCAGATCGTAGAGATCCTTGTCCATCGCTTCGCCCGGATCGATCTTGTTCTTGATGCCGTCGAGGCCGGCCATCAGGAGCGCCGCGAAGCACAGATACGGGTTCGCCAGCGGATCGGGGAAGCGCACCTCGACACGCTTCGCCTTGGGCGAGGACGTGTAGGGGATGCGGCAGGACGCCGAGCGGTTGCGCGCCGAATAGGCGAGCAGCACCGGCGCCTCGAAGCCCGGGACCAGACGCTTGTAGGAGTTGGTCGTCGGGTTCGAGAAGGCGTTGATCGCCTTCGCGTGCTTGATGACGCCGCCGATGTAATGCAGGCAGGTCTCCGACAGGTCGGAATACTTGTTGCCGGCGAAGGTCGGCTTGCCGTCTTTCCAGATCGACTGGTGGCAGTGCATGCCCGAGCCGTTGTCGCCATAGACCGGCTTCGGCATGAAGGTCGCGGTCTTCCCGTAGATGTGCGCGACCTGATGGATGCAGTACTTATAGACCTGCATCTGGTCGGCCATGTAGGTCATCGGCGCGAATTTGAGGCCGAGCTCGTGCTGGGCCGACGCCACTTCGTGGTGATGCTTCTCGACCTTCGCGCCCATGCGCGACATCGCCGCGAGCATCTCCGAGCGCATGTCCTGCGCGCTATCCTGCGGCGGGACCGGGAAGTAGCCCTTCTTGACGCCGATGCGGTGGCCGAGATTGCCGCCTTCGTACTCCGTGTCGGCATTGGACGGGAATTCCAGCGAGTCGAGCTTGAAGCCGGTGTTGTACGGATCGGCGCGGAAGCGCACGTCGTCGAACACGAAGAACTCGGCCTCGGGGCCGAAGTAAACCGTGTCGCCGATGCCCCAGGCCTTCACCAGGCCCTCCGCCTTCTTGGCGATGCCGCGCGGGTCACGGTTGTAGGGCTCGCCCGTCGTCGGCTCGAGAATGTCGCAGGTGAGAACCAGCGTCGTCTCGGCGAAGAAGGGATCGATGCAGGCCGTCGCCGGGTCGGGCATCAGGTTCATGTCCGACTCGTTGATCGCCTTCCATCCGGCGATCGAGGAGCCGTCGAACATTTCGCCGTCCGAGAACGTGTCCTCGGTGATCATGCCGACGTCGAAAGTGACATGCTGCCACTTGCCGCGCGGGTCGGTGAAACGAAGATCGACGTATTTCACGTCGTTGTCCTTGATCATCTTCAGGACATCTTTAGCCGTCGTCATGGCAGTACGTTCCTTTGCTGAGCCTGCACCTGAATGGAATGAAATTGGAAAAGCGCGATCAGATCGCGTCCACGCCGGACTCGCCGGTGCGGATGCGGATCGCTTCTTCGATGTTGGAGACGAAAATCTTGCCGTCGCCGATCCGGCCGGTCTGTGCGGCGCGGCGGATCGCTTCGATCGCCTTCTCGAGCATGTCGTCGCCGATGACGATCTCGATCTTCACCTTTGGCAGAAAGTCCACGACATATTCGGCCCCGCGATAAAGCTCGGTGTGACCCTTCTGGCGCCCGAAGCCCTTGGCCTCGGTGACCGTGATGCCCTGAAGGCCGATTTCCTGGAGCGCCTCCTTCACCTCATCGAGCTTGAAGGGCTTGATGATGGCCTCGATTTTTTTCATCGCCTCGCCTTCTCCTTGGCCAATAGGACGAACCGTCATCCGCGGGCAAAGAACCGTTTGCAGGTCTCGTCTGCAGGTCTCGTGCCAGCGCGAATAGACGTGTGGCAAAGGCTTGGGCAGCCGATCAAGGCAATATCTGCATCGAGAATAGGCAATCAGCACAAAAAATAGACAGGCGCGACGGGGCGTCGTTGCCTGGTCTTCAGGCAGACAAGGTTTCGGACAGGACGGCGGGGACGAAGGCCGGGGGAGGCGCTATCTTGAGGCGCATGCACGAACTTCTCAGCACCGCAGAGATGGCGGAGGCCGACCGGCTGACGATCGCCGGCGGCCGGCTTGGCAGCGTCCTGATGGACGCGGCCGGGGCAGCCGTTGCCGAGGCGGTTGTGCGCGACATTCAGGGCGAAGCCCGCGTCGTGGTTGTGGCTGGGCCGGGAAACAACGGTGGCGACGGTTTTGTCGCCGCGCGGCTGCTGGCGGAGCGTGGGCAGCAGGTCGAAGTGCTGCTGCACGGCACCCGTGACAGACTAAAGGGAGACGCCGCGGCAGCCGCCGCGCGCTGGAACGGGCCGACCGTCTCCGCTGATCCGAGCCGGCTGCGCAGCGCTGACATCATTGTGGATGCCTTGTTCGGGGCGGGGCTGACGCGTCCGATCGAGGGTGAGGCGCGTGCGCTCATCGAAGCGATGAATGCCACGGAGGCACGGATCGTCGCCGTCGATCTGCCGAGCGGCATTTCCGGCGACGCCGGCGAAGTGATGGGCTGCGCCGTGCGCGCATCGGAGACGGTGACATTTTTTCGCAAGAAGCCCGGGCATCTCCTTCTGCCTGGCCGGATTCATTGCGGCCCGGTGACGGTTGCGGACATCGGGATCAGCGCCGACGTGCTGAGCCAAATTCGCCCGCAGACTTTTGCAAACGACCCGGCGCTCTGGAGCCGGGACTTTCCGGTGCCGCGCATCGACGGGCACAAATATGCCCGCGGTCATGCTGTCGTTGTATCGGGTGGCCTCTCGACCACCGGCGCCGCCCGGCTCGCCGCACGCGGTGCGCTGCGCGCCGGCGCCGGTCTCGTCACCATCGCATCGCCCTCGAACGCGCTCTTGGTCAATGCGGCGGCGAATCTCGCCATCATGGTGCGGCCGGTCGACGGCGCCGCGGAGCTCACCGCCTTCCTGTCGGACCGCCGGATCAGCGCGGTGGTGATCGGGCCCGGTGGCGGGACCGGTGAGGGCATGCGCGCGCAAGTCCTCGCGACGCTTGCGGGCCCACGCGCCGTCGTTCTCGACGCCGATGCGATCACGAGTTTCTCGGATGATCCGGCTGCGCTGTTTGAGGTCATTCGGCAGCGTGGCGAAACTCCGACCGTGCTCACGCCGCATGCCGGCGAGTTCGCGCGGCTGTTCGGCGACATCGCGCAAGAGCTTGAGACTGGCGGAAAATTAGCGGCGGCACGTGCCGCTGCGGCGCGCAGTGGCGCCACATTGGTTTTCAAAGGCGGCGACACGGTCGTCGCGGCTCCCGATGGCCGCGCGGCGATTGCCGACAACGCGCCACCCTGGCTTGCGACGGCGGGAGCCGGCGACGTTCTCGCCGGCATGACGGCGGGCCTACTCGCCCAAGGCATGCCGGGGTTCGAAGCGGCGAGCGCCGCAGTGTGGTTGCATGGGGAAGCCGCGGCGGCCTTTGGTCCAGGGCTTATTGCGGAAGACCTGCCCGAGACTTTGCCGCGGGTCTATCGGGCACTTCTCGACGCCTGATCGCAGGTACGCTTAGGCGACCTCGAACCACGCCGCCATGCCGCTCTCCGAATGTTCGAGCCGGTGGCAATGCAGCATCCACTTTCCCGGATTGTCGGCGACGAAGGCGATCCGCACGGTCGTGTCCGGCGGCACGAGCACAGTGTCCAGCCAGAACGGCTTCCAGCCGTCGTCGAGCGAATCGAGCAGCCGGAAATGGTGTCCATGCGTGTGCATCGCATGGAAGAATTTGCTGCGATTGGTGAAGGCGAGCATGACCGTGCGGCCGCGCTTCGCTTTGAACAGCGGCGGCCCGTCGTGACCGGTGCCGGCTTTGCCCGCCATCGTCCAGATTGCTTTGCTGCCGTTGGTCATTCCATGACCCGCCGGCGGGCGCGCATTGGCCGGCGGCGCGTCATGAACATCAGTTCCGGCAAGGGGAACGTCGACGCGCAGGGCGTGCGCGAAATCCATGCGCGCGGGCAGGGGGTTGGCGGGTAACGGCCGCGGCTCATCGGCCTTGTGCGGCGTTGACGCCTGAGTGTCGTAGCGCAGCTTCGCGATCGGCACCGACGCCGTGTCCGTATCGACGAACACCGTGCTCTCGGCTCCAAGGTCCAGGATCATATCGACGAAGACATCGGCCCGGTTTCCCGGCCCCAGCACCACCCGGCTGTCGCGCGCGTCGAAAGGCTCCGCCGGCTGGCTGTCGATCGCCATGACGCGGGCGCTGTGGCCCTCGAAGCGCACGCCGAGAATGCGGGCGTTGGCGGCGTTGATGGAGCGGAAGCGGATGCGCTCGCCACGGCGGACGGGGATGTCCATCATCGGCCGGCTGTTGACGGTGAGATGCTCGCCGATGCGGCCGTTATAGGCAGCGTCGAGCGCGGACCCGAAGCTCGCCTCGTCGATGCCGCCGTCTGGCTTCAACCGCCAGTCGGAAAAGACGAGCACGATGTCCTGATCGACGCCGACCGGCTCGGGCTCGTCGACGATGAGGGGCCCGTAGAGGCCGCGCGCCACCTGCTGCGCCTGGTTGAAATGCGCGTGGTACCAGAATGTCCCGGCGTCCGGCGGCTTGAAGCGGTAGTCGAAGCTTTTGCCGGAACCAATTGGCTCCTGGGTCAAATAGGGCACGCCATCCATCGCATTCGGCACCCGGACGCCGTGCCAATGGACGAGGGTCGGCTCGGACAGGTCGTTGGTCAGTCGAACCTTCAGTTCTTCGCCACGTTTGATCCGCAGCAGCGGCCCTGGAGCGATGCCGTCATAGCCCCAAATGCCGGTTTCCGGCTGACCTTCGCCGCGCAGGCGCGCCGTGCCGGTTTTCGCCCGCAGAATGCGAAAGCCGTCCGGCGTTAGCACCGTCGCGCTCTGCGCTGAGGCTGGGCGGTGAAGGGCGAAGGCGGCACAAGCAAGCCCGGCCGTAGCAAGGAGGTCGCGGCGCGTCGGCCGCAAGGTCGGCCGCAAGAGCGAATCCTGCGATGGCGTGGAGGTCATGGGCGGCAATGTGCGGCAGACGCCAAAGCCTCGCAACGGTCGACGGCGCGCTATCTTGCCTCAACATTTTTTGCTGCATGCGAGGATGGGCGTGCTATAAGCCGCGCCGCTTGGCTGCAGCGCCAGCGCCCATTCCCGCAAGATTGACGTTGGTTTTGCGACCCGGATGAGCGCAAGCTATTTGAATTGGAGCGGCATCCGGCGCCTCATGGCGCCGACACCGCTCCGGCGTCGCGCTTGCCGAGGCGGGCGTGGCGGAATTGGTAGACGCGCTGGGTTTAGGTTCCAGTGGCGAAAGCTGTGGGGGTTCGAGTCCCTCCGCCCGCACCATGCGGCTTCGGGCAGCGCGCGGGCCCGCTGTTGCCCCTGTTCACCGCCGCACAGAATTTGAGACGAACGGCAGCGAGATCATGCAAGTCCAAGAAACGCTTTCGGATGGTTTGAAACGGCAGTACCAGGTCGTCGTCCCGCTTCAGGAACTCGACGCGAAGGTCGCCGAGCGCCTGGCCGAGCTCAAGAACCGCATTCAAATCCCCGGCTTCCGCCCCGGCAAAGTGCCGGTCGCGCATCTCAAGCGCGTCTACGGACGCTCGGTGATGGCGGAAACAATCGACGCGCTCGTCGCCGAGACCAACGCCAAGATCGTATCCGACAACAATTTCCGGGTGGCGACCGAGCCGAAGGTGACGCTTCCGACCGAGGAAGGCGAGGTCAAGAGCCTCATCGACGGCAAGTCGGACCTGACCTACACGCTCGCCCTGGAGATTCTCCCCAAGATCGAGATTGCGGACGTCCGCACGATCAAGCTCGAGCGCCCGGTCGCGCCAGTCGCCGACGCCGAGGTCGACGAGGCGATCGGCAAGCTCGCCGCACAGAATCGCCCCTTTGCGCCGAAGGAGAAGGGTAAGGCCGAGAATGGCGACCGGGTGATCGTGTCGTTCGTCGGGACCATCGACGGCAAGCCGTTCGAGGGTGGCTCGGCGGAGGACATCACGGTTGAGATCGGCTCGAACACCTTCATCCCCGGTTTCGAGGATCAGCTGATCGGCGTCGCGGAGGGCGAGACCCGCGCCGTCAACGTCACCTTCCCGAAGAACTATCTCAACGACAAGCTCGCCGGGCAGGCGGCTTCGTTCGAGGTGACCGTGAAGGGGGTCCACGCGCCGGGCACGCTTACGGTCGACGATGAATTCGCCAAGACGATCGGTATGGAATCGCTCGACAAGCTCAAGGAGGCCGTGAAGGGCCGGCTGCAGCAGGAGCACACCGGCGCGACCCGCCGCAAGGTGAAGCGTGCGCTCCTCGATGCGCTTGACGAGAAGCACCAGTTCACGCTGCCGCCGACGCTGATCGACGAGGAGTTCAACAACGTCTGGCGCACGGTCGAGACCGATCTCGCCAACGCCAACCGCACGCTGGCCGATGAAGGCACGAGCGAGGAGGAGGCGAAGGCGGAGTACCGTAAGCTCGCGGAGCGTCGCGTGCGCCTGGGCCTCGTGCTCGCCGAGATCGGCGAGAAGAACAAGATCCAGGTGACGGACGAGGAAGTGAGCCGCGCCGCGGTCGAGCGCGCGCGGCAGTTCCCCGGCCAGGAGCAGCAGGTCTGGGATTACTATCGCAAGAACCCGCAGGCGTTAGCGTCGCTGCGCGCCCCGATCTTCGAGGAGAAGGTCGTCGACTATCTCCTGGAGCTTGCCTCCGTGACGGAGAAGGAAGTCTCGCGCGAGGAGCTCTTCAAGGAAGACGAGGTGCCGGAGGCTGCGGTCGCCGGTTGAGCGGCCGCCTGCAGGCTGCGCCCGTCAGGCCGACCACGAGGCGGCCGCGGCACTGCGCCATAAGCTCGCCGTCTTGTCGGCGATCGATCTGAGCATATTTGTGCTACCTGAATCGCGGACTTCCGCGATTCTCCAGATTTCCTCTTGGGGCCCGAGCCTTGGCGTAGCGCCGCCGGCCCAAATATCCAGGTGAACGATGCGCGATCCCGTCGATACCTATATGAACTACCTCGTCCCGATGGTGGTCGAGCAGACCAACCGGGGCGAGCGCTCCTACGACATTTACTCGCGGCTCCTGAAGGAGCGCATTATCTTCATCACCGGCCCGGTCGAGGACGGGATGGCGACGGTCGTGGTCGCGCAGCTTCTCTTCCTCGAGGCGGAGAATCCGAAGAAGGAGATCGCGATGTACATCAACTCGCCGGGCGGGGTGGTGACATCGGGCATGGCGATCTACGACACCATGCAATTCATCCGGCCGGCGGTATCAACACTTTGCATCGGGCAGGCGGCCTCCATGGGCTCGCTCCTGCTCACGGCCGGCGAGAAGGACCTGCGCTTCGCCTTGCCGAATGCGCGCATCATGGTCCATCAGCCCTCGGGTGGCTTCCAGGGGCAGGTGACGGACATCATGCTGCACGCCCAGGAAATCTTGAATCTGAAGAAGCGCCTCAACGAAATCTACGTGAAGCACACGGGCCAACCTCTTAAAAAGATTGAAGATGCGCTCGAGCGTGACTACTTCCTGACGGCCGACGCTGCGCGTGATTTCGGCATCGTCGACAAGGTCGTGGACAAGCGTCTCGAAGACCCGGTCGCGCTGCCGAAGCCCTAGGTGGACGGCGCGCGGGCGCGGCTCAACTGGCCCGGCTCTTGCGAAGGAGCGGGTGGGTAATTCTGGGCGATCCGCAATGGGGCGGATCGCCACAGAAACGCCGGGCAGGCGCGCGGATTTATCATTAATGTTTTCTTGATTGTCGCAGCCCTACCATGTTTCGCTAGGTCTGCGACGATGCGTTCGAGCGGGGAGTCTTCTGAAGGGCTACGGTTTGTTAGGGTGGCCCCCGATAGTCACACGATGGCGGCGAACTGAATTGAGTCTCGCCCGCCAGGCGGTACGGAGATGGGAATGAGCAAGGTCGGCAATAGCGAGTCAAAAAACACGCTCTATTGCTCCTTCTGCGGCAAGAGCCAGCACGAAGTCCGGAAGCTGATCGCGGGTCCGACCGTCTTTATCTGCGATGAGTGTGTTGAGCTGTGCATGGACATCATCCGCGAGGAGAACAAGTCCTCGTTGGTGAAGTCGCGCGACGGCATCCCGACCCCGAAGGAAATCTGCAAGGTCCTCGACGACTACGTCATCGGGCAGGGCCATGCGAAGAAAGTTCTCTCGGTCGCGGTCCACAATCACTACAAGCGGCTCAATCATCAGACCAAGCACAACGACGTCGAGCTCGCGAAGTCGAACATCCTGCTGATCGGGCCGACCGGCTCCGGCAAGACGCTGCTCGCGCAGACGCTCGCGCGCATCCTCGACGTGCCGTTCACGATGGCGGATGCGACGACGCTGACCGAAGCCGGCTATGTCGGCGAGGACGTCGAGAACATCATCCTGAAGCTCCTGCAGTCGGCCGACTACAATGTCGAGCGCGCGCAGCGCGGCATCGTCTATATCGACGAGATAGACAAGATCTCGCGCAAGTCCGACAACCCCTCGATCACCCGCGACGTCTCGGGCGAGGGTGTGCAGCAGGCCTTGCTTAAGATCATGGAAGGCACTGTCGCGTCTGTTCCCCCGCAGGGCGGACGCAAGCATCCGCAGCAGGAGTTCCTGCAGGTCGACACGACCAACATCCTGTTCGTGTGTGGCGGCGCCTTCTCCGGCCTCGACAAGATCATCTCGAGTCGCGGCAAGTCGACCTCGATCGGCTTTGGCGCCAAGGTCGCCGCGCCCGAGGATCGGCGCACCGGTGAGATCTTCCGCCAGGTCGAGCCCGAGGACCTTCTGAAATACGGCCTGATCCCCGAATTCGTCGGCCGTCTTCCCGTCGTCGCGACCTTGGAAGACCTCGACGAAGCGGCGCTCAAGAAGATCCTCACCGAGCCGAAGAACGCGCTGGTGAAGCAGTATCAGCGGCTCTTCGAGATGGAGACGATCGACCTCACGCTGACCGACGACGCGCTCGGCGCCATCTCCAAGAAGGCGATCGAGCGCAAAACCGGCGCGCGGGGCCTGCGCTCCATCATGGAGAGCATCCTTCTCGAGACGATGTTCGATCTCCCGAGCCTGGAAGGCGTGGAGGAGGTGGTCATCTCGAAGGAGGTGGTCGAGGCGACCGCCCGGCCGCTCTACATCTATGCCGACCGCGCCAACGACGCGGGTTCAGCCAGCGCCTGAGCGCCGGGATTACGACATTGTAATCTCGACGCTTTCTTCCACGGGACGGCGACAAGGGCGTGCTTGACACCCCCCTGCCGCATCGCCACCTAATGGCAACGAAAGCGTGATTCCGGGACACGTTCCGTCCCACCAAGAGATGCCACCCCTTCCACCGGGTTTTGCATCCATCCCGGCCCCCAATGCGCTTCTTTGCGACTGCCTCGGTAGGGGTCCGAAGAAGCGGCTCACGTGAAAGGAACTGGGCCCATGACAAGTCCCAAGCCTCGTCCACTGCCTCCCGCCGGCGAGACGCGCTCTTATCCGGTTCTGCCGCTCCGCGACATCGTCGTTTTCCCGAACATGATCGTGCCGCTCTTTGTCGGCCGCGAGAAATCGGTGAAGGCGCTCGAAGAGGTTCTCAAGAGCGACACCTACATCCTCCTCGCGACGCAGAAGAACGCCGCGGACGACGATCCGTCGACGGATTCGATTTACGAAGTGGGCACGCTCGCCAGCGTGCTGCAGCTGCTCAAGCTTCCCGACAACACCGTGAAGGTGCTGGTCGAGGGCGTCGAGCGCGCGCGCATCTCGAAATACACCGACCGCGCCGATTACTTCGAAGCCGAGGCCACTGTGCTGGCTGACGACGGCGGCGAGAAGGTCGAAGCGGAGGCGCTCGCGCGCTCGGTCGTCAACGAGTTCGAGAGCTATGTGAAGCTCAACAAGAAGGTCTCGCCGGAGGTCATTGGCGTCGTCCAGCAGATCGACGACTACGCCAAGCTTGCCGACAACGTCGCCTCGCATCTTGCGGTCAAGATTTCCGACAAGCAGGCCGTGCTCGAGACGCTCAAGGTCACCGATCGCCTGGAGAAGGTGCTCGGCCTGATGGAGAGCGAAATCTCGGTGCTGCAGGTCGAGAAGCGCATCCGCACGCGCGTCAAGCGCCAGATGGAGAAGACGCAGCGCGAGTATTACCTCAACGAGCAGATGAAGGCGATCCAGAAGGAGCTCGGCGACGAGGAAGGTCGCGACGAACTCCAGGAGCTGGAAGACAAGATCAAGAAGACGAAGCTCTCGAAGGAGGCGCGCGAAAAAGCGACGCACGAACTCAAGAAGCTGCGTCAGATGTCGCCGATGTCTGCCGAAGCGACGGTGGTGCGCAACTATCTCGACTGGCTGCTCTCGATCCCGTGGGGCAAGAAGTCGAAGGTCAAGCACGACCTTGCGAACGCGCAGGGCATTCTCGACCACGACCACTTCGGCCTTGAGAAGGTCAAGGAGCGCATCGTCGAATATCTTGCCGTGCAGAGCCGCGCCAACAAGCTGACCGGCCCGATCCTGTGCCTCGTCGGTCCTCCCGGTGTCGGCAAGACCTCGCTCGGCAAGTCGATCGCGAAGGCGACCGGCCGCGAATTCGTGCGCGTCTCTCTCGGCGGCGTGCGCGACGAAGCGGAGATCCGCGGGCATCGGCGGACCTATATCGGTTCGATGCCCGGCAAGATCATCCAGTCGATGCGCAAGGCGAAGGCGTCGAACCCGCTCTTCCTGCTCGACGAGATCGACAAGATGGGCGCGGACTTCCGCGGCGATCCGTCATCGGCGCTGCTGGAAG
>JBFWXB010000048.1:0-34995 GCA_050187875.1 Variibacter sp. | reverse complement strand
CGTCAAATGCTCGTGCAGCCGCATAATGATTTCTTCGACGACTGTCATATGCGGCACGTCGCGCGACTCGATCACGAGGTCGGCTTGCGCATAGAAGGGGTCGCGCTCGCTCATCAGCTGCTGAAGCGTCGCGGCGGGGTCGGCGGTCTTGAGCATCGGGCGGTCGCTGCGCCGCTTAATGCGCCGCATGAGCACGTCGAATTCCGCCTTCAGCCAGATCGAGACACCCTTGGTGTGGATCAGCGCGCGGGTATTCGGGTTCACGAAAGCACCGCCGCCGGTTGCAAGCACCTGCGGGCCAGATTCCAGGAGCCGTTCGATCACGCGCGCCTCGCCGGAGCGGAAGGCCGGCTCGCCATGCCGGGCGAAGATTTCGGGGATGGTCATGCCCGCCGCCGCTTCGATTTCGGTATCGGCATCGAGGAAGGGCAGGCCAAGGCGCGCGCCGAGCCGCCGGCCGACGGAGGATTTCCCGGCGCCCATCATGCCGACAAGCACGATGGAGCGATGCGCAAGCGCGGCCAGAAGGCCCGCTTCCACTGACGCCTGCTCCACGCTTTGCGCTGCCGTATCAGCCATTGCGGCCTTTTAGAGCATGATCGGAAAAGTGGAAACGGGCAGACGGTCAGCGCGAGCGTGGCGTAAAGTCTGCAGATCGTGCGTGGCGCGGCGGAGGCGACGATCAAACGCTTGTATTAAAGGCCGGAACGTGGTCGTAGTTGGAACGGAGTTCGGAGGGGAGCTCCCAATCCCGCGTCGTTCTTTATGCCTAGTCTGATCCGCTTACTTTTTGCCTTGGGCCTGCTTGGCGGCTTGGCCTACGGGGGGATCGTTGCGCTGGCGACGATGGTGAAGCCGAAACCGCGGGAGATCACGGTGACGATCCCGCAGGACCGCCTCAACAAGCACCGCTGAGACGCGCGCGTCGATGCCGCGCAAGCCCGCGCAGAACGATTCAAACCTGATTTCGCTGTTCCTCGACATGCTGGCTGCCGAGCGCGGCGCCGCGCTCAACACGCTTGCGGCCTATCGGCGTGATCTTGACGATTTCGCCGAACATGCCGCCGTTTCGCTGGCCGCGGCGGGAAGCGACGATCTGCGCGGCTATCTCGCTTCGCTCGCCTCGCGGGGATTTACCGCTTCGTCGGTTGCGCGACGGCTCTCCGCGCTGCGTCAATTCTATCGTTTTCTCTATGCCGAAGGGCATCGCAAGGATGACCCGGCGGCCGCTATCGAGGGGCCCAAGCGCGGGCGGCCCTTGCCGAAGGTCCTGACCATCGACGATGTCGATCGCTTATTGGAGGCGGCGCGGCACGAGCCGGACGGCGAACGGCCCCTCGCCGAGCGCCTGCGTCGCGCGCGGCTGGTGTGTCTGCTCGAAGTTCTCTACGCGACGGGCCTTCGTGTCTCGGAATTGGTTTCGCTTCCCATCGCCGCGGCGCGGCGTGATGCGCGGGTGCTGCTGGTGCGTGGCAAGGGCAACAAGGAGCGGCTGGTGCCGCTCAACGGCGCCGCCAAGGCCGCGATGGCCGACTATCTGGCGCTCCGCAAGGAGGGCGGCCTCGAAGCCTCGCGTTGGCTGTTCCCGTCATTCGGCGAAAGCGGACATCTGACGCGGCAGCATTTTGCACGCGACCTCAAGGCGGTTGCGGTCACGGCGGGCATCCGCGCCGACAAAATCAGCCCGCATGTGCTGCGGCACGCCTTTGCGAGCCATCTGCTGCAGAACGGCGCGGACCTGCGCGCCGTGCAAACGCTACTCGGCCACGCCGACATTTCCACGACGCAGATCTACACGCACGTGCTCGAAGAGCGGCTCAAAAGCCTTGTTCGCGATCTGCATCCCCTTGCCGACGAAGCCGGGTGACGTTCAAGCCGGGACATGCGGCTGCGTGATGGGCACGACACCCAGCGCATCAATGACAAGGTGCGCCAGCAGCAGGAAGTCCTCGACGCGTGGCGAGGTCGGCCGCCACGCGAGGCCGATCGTTCGCTTCGGCTCGGGAGCCGCAAACCGTAGGAGCTTCACGCGGTCGTCGCGGACTTCGGTGTCCGATGCAATCTCCGGCACGAGGGTCACGCCGTAATTGTTGGCGACGAGCTGCATCACCGTGGCGAGGCTGCTGGCGCCGAGGCTGGTGACACTGTCGCGACGCGCCATCGCGCAATAGGCGAGGGCCTGGTCGCGCAAGCAGTGACCTTCTTCCAGCAGGATCAGCCGGCGCTGGTCGACATGGGTCGCGAGGGCCTGCGTTCCCGCAGGCAACGGATCCGTCGCCGGAAGCGCGAGGAGAAACGGGTCTTCGAAGAGGGGCAGCGTGGCGACATCAGCGTCCTCCACGGGGAGTGCCAGCATCGCCGTATCCAGCGCGCCGATCGCGAGTTCGGAGAGAAGCGCCTTGGTCTGCGTCTCGTGGACCTCAAGCCGCAGGTCCGGATGGCTTTCCTGTAGCCGCGGTAGAACGCGGGGCAGGACATAGGGCGCGAGGGAGGGAATAACACCGAGGCGCAGCGATCCTGACAGCGGGCGGCGTGCGCTCTGCGCGAGCGTCCCGAGATCGTGAACGGCGCCGAGAATGGCTTCGGCCCGCCGCGCCACTGCAGCGCCGATTTCAGTCGGTACGACTTGGCCGGCGCGGCGTTCCACGAGTTCCGCGCCGAGCAGCCTTTCGAGATCGCGAATCTGCATGGAGAGCGCCGGCTGCGACACATTGCAGGCCTCTGCCGCGCGGCCGAAATGGCGATGGCGCAGAAGGGCGTCGAAATAACGAAGCTGCCGCAGCGTGATCATGCGGAAATAAGAAAATCTGATCGCGAAGATAGGAAATACGATTAGACCTTATGGCACGATCAGCGCAACACTCGAATCCATCCAAATAAAAACCGTGATGACGCGACCTTCGAGGGTCGCAGAAGCACACGAACGGAGAGAGACATGGACGCAAAAACCGACGAGAAGGGCGCGGGCAAATGTCCGTTTACCGGCAGCCACGGCCATACCAATCGCGACTGGTGGCCCGACGCGCTGAGCCTTGAGATGCTCCATCGGAACTCCCGCCTGTCCGATCCGATGGGCAAGGACTTCGACTACGCCAAGGAATTCAAGAGCCTCGATCTCAACGCCGTGATGAAGGACCTGCGCGCCTTGATGACGGACTCGCAGGAGTGGTGGCCGGCCGACTTCGGCCATTACGGCGGACTGATGATCCGCATGGCGTGGCACAGCGCCGGCACTTATCGCATCGCCGACGGGCGCGGCGGCGCCGGCGCCGGTCAGCAGCGCTTTGCGCCGCTGAACTCGTGGCCGGACAATGTGCTCCTCGACCGTGCGCGCCGGCTCCTCTGGCCGATCAAGCAGAAGTACGGCCGGAAGATCTCGTGGGCCGACCTGATGGTCCTCGCCGGCAACGCGGCGCTCGAGTCGATGGGCTTCAAGACGTTCGGTTTCGCCGGCGGCCGCAAGGACGTCTGGGAGCCGGAAGAGCTCTATTGGGGGCCGGAAGGAACGTGGCTCGGCGACGAACGCTACAGCGGCGAGCGCCAGCTCGCGGAGCCGCTCGCCGCGGTGCAGATGGGCCTCATCTACGTCAACCCGGAAGGGCCGAACGGCAAGCCGGACCCGCTCGCGGCGGCAAAGGACATCCGCGAGACGTTCTTCCGCATGGCGATGAACGACGAGGAAACCGTCGCGCTGATTGCCGGTGGCCATACCTTCGGCAAGACCCACGGCGCCGGCGATCCGTCGCTGGTCGGGCCGGCGCCGGAAGCCGCTGCGATCGAGGACCAGGGCCTCGGCTGGAAAAGCAAATTCGGCTCAGGCATCGGCGGTGACGCGATCGGCAGCGGCCTGGAGGTCACCTGGACGCAGACGCCGACGAAATGGGACAACAACTTCTTCGAGACCCTGTTCAAGTACGAGTGGGAGCTGACCAAGAGCCCGGCCGGCGCTCACCAGTGGCAGGCGAAAGGCGCGCCCGCCATTACCCCGGATGCGCATGACAAGTCGAAGAAGCATGTGCCGACCATGCTGACCACCGATCTGTCGCTGCGCTTCGATCCGATCTACGAAAAGATCTCGCGGCGCTTCCTGGAGAATCCAGACCAGTTCGCAGATGCTTTCGCGCGGGCGTGGTTCAAGCTTACGCATCGCGACATGGGACCGCGTGTGCGCTACCTCGGCCCGCTGGTGCCGAAGGAAGAGCTGATCTGGCAAGACCCGATTCCGGCCGTCGATCACAAACTGGTCGACGACAAGGACATCGCGGACCTCAAGGCGAAGATTCTCGCCTCCGGCCTTTCCGTGCCGCAGGTCGTCTCGACCGCCTGGGCCTCGGCCTCGACGTTCCGTGGCTCCGACAAGCGCGGTGGCGCTAATGGCGCGCGCATCCGTCTCGCGCCGCAGAAGGACTGGGAGGTGAACGCGCCGGCGCAGCTCAAAACGGTGCTTGGCAAGCTCGAAGCGATTCAGGCCGAGTTCAACGGCGCGCAGAAGGGCGGCAAGAAAATCTCGCTCGCCGACCTGATCGTGCTCGCCGGCGCCGCGGCGGTCGAGAAGGCCGCGAAGGATGCCGGCGTCGACGTGAAGGTTCCCTTCGCGCCGGGGCGCATGGACGCGTCGCAGGATCAGACCGATGTCGAATCCTTCGCGCCGCTCGAGCCGCGCGCCGACGGCTTCCGCAACTACAGCAGCAGCAAGCGGCAGCTCATGCAGGCGGAGGAGGCGTTGATCGACCGCGCGCAACTGCTGACGCTGACGGGACCGGAACTGACGGCGCTTGTCGGCGGCCTGCGTGTCCTCGGTGCGAATGCCGGCGGCTCCAAGCACGGCGTCTTCACCAAGCAGGTGGGCAAGCTGACCAACGACTTCTTCGTCAACCTGCTCGACATGGGCACTGAATGGCAGCCACCGAATGCCGACGGCGTCTACGAGGGGCGCGATCGCAAGACGAAGGCCATCAAGTGGACGGCGACCCGCGTCGACCTGGTCTTTGGTTCGCATGCCCAGTTGCGCGCCTTCGCCGAGGTCTATGGCAGCGCTGACGCCAAGGAGAAGTTCGTGAAGGACTTTGTCGCGGCCTGGACCAAGGTGATGAACGCCGACCGCTTCGATCTCGCCGCCTGATGGTGGCCGAGGCTTGAACGGTAAATTCGGGATGGCGTTTCGGCTTGCTTGAAACGCCATCCCGATGCCAGCGGGCATTGTCGGCCATCTCGCAGCCGGCCTCCAAAACGGCGCAGTAGGCACTTGTAAGAACGGCCCAAACCGCTATATTTGACCTGTCCAGTGAATGTGTTTGCTGGATGTCTCATAACGGTCGGCTATCCGATCGGCTATCGAGAGTGGGCCCCCGCCGGGACCCGCTCTTTTTTATTACCGAAGGCCGGCCGTCGAATGGGCCGGAGAGCATGAACGATACGCTTGCGAACGATCTCGACGAGCCGAGGCTCATCGCCGATTCCGGCGTGAGCGGACGCGTCGCTGTGCTCGCCGAGCCGGTGCTCAAGGCGCTCGGCTATCGGCTGGTGCGAGCACGCGTCTCGGGCGCCGATGGCTGCACTGTGCAAGTGATGGCCGAGAAGCCCGACGGCACGATGCTGATCGAGGATTGCGAAGCCGTTTCGCGCGCGCTCTCGCCGGTCTTCGACGCGGAAGACCCGGTGGCGGGCGCGTACCGTCTCGAAGTCTCGTCGCCAGGCATCGACCGGCCGCTGGTGCGGCGCTCGGATTTCGAGCGCAATGCCGGCCATATCGTGAAGGTCGAGATGGCCGTTCCGGTCGAGGGCCGCAAACGCTTCCGCGGCGTGCTGCTGGGCGCGCAAGGCGACGCCGCGCGCATTAGACGGACCGACGCGGCCGCGGGCGAGAGCGACGAGGTCGTTCTGCGCGCCGAAGATATCCACGAGGCGCGCCTCGTGCTCACGGACGAGCTCATCGCCGAATCGCTCCGCCGCGGAAAGCTCGCGGAACGTCAGGCGCGAGAGGAATCAGAGGAATCAACGGACGAACCGGCGGATCAGCGCCGGCGTCACAAGACGAAGGGAAATGGAGCCGCGGGGCGGCATCCTTCCCGTCACAAAGGAGAGTGAATTCATGGCAGCCGTCAGCGCCAATCGGCTTGAGCTTCTGCAGATCGCCGACGCAGTCGCGCGGGAGAAATCGATCGACCGCGGCATTGTGATCGCGGCGATGGAAGATGCGATCGCCAAGGCCGCGCGCTCCCGCTACGGCGCGGAGACCGAGGTGCGCGCCGAGATCAATCCCAAGACCGGGGAGCTTCGCCTCTCGCGCCACATGCTGGTGACCGATCCGGTCGAGAACCCGTCGAACCAGATCAGCCTCGACGAGGCGCGCAAGCAGCATCCGGCGGCGCAACTCGGCGACACCATCGCCGACACGCTACCGCCGCTCGAATATGGCCGCATCGCTGCACAATCGGCGAAGCAGGTGATCGTGCAGAAGGTGCGTGAGGCCGAGCGCGACCGGCAATATGACGAGTACAAGGAACGCATCCACGACATCGTCAATGGCGTCGTGAAACGCGTCGAATACGGCAACGTGGTTGTCGACCTCGGCCGCGGCGAGGCAATCGTGCGCCGCGACGAACTCCTCCCGCGCGAGACGTTCCGCAACGGCGACCGCGTGCGTGCTTATATCTACGACGTGCGGCGCGAGCCGCGCGGGCCGCAGATTTTCCTGTCGCGCACGCATCCGCAATTCATGGCGAAGCTGTTCGCGCAGGAAGTGCCGGAAATCTACGACGGCATTGTCGAAGTGAAGGCGGTCGCGCGCGATCCCGGCTCTCGCGCCAAGATCGCGGTGATCTCGCGCGATTCGTCGGTCGATCCCGTCGGCGCCTGCGTCGGCATGCGCGGCTCGCGCGTGCAGGCGGTGGTGAACGAATTGCAGGGCGAGAAGATCGACATCATTCCGTGGTCGCAGGACATCGCGACCTTCGTCGTCAACGCGCTGGCGCCGGCGGAAGTCGCCAAGGTGGTGCTCGACGAGGATCGTGAGCGCATCGAAGTGGTGGTGCCGGACGCGCAGCTTTCGCTCGCCATCGGCCGGCGCGGCCAGAACGTGCGTCTCGCGTCGCAGCTCACCGGCTGGGACATCGACATCCTCACCGAGCAGGAAGAGTCCGAGCGGCGCCAGGCGGAGTTCGAGAACCGCACCCGCATGTTCATGGAGGCGCTCAACGTCGACGAAGTGGTCGGGCAGTTGCTGGCGTCCGAGGGTTTTGGCTCGGTCGAGGAACTCGCGGTTGTCGAGCAGAAAGAGATCGCCGGTATCGAGGGCTTCGACGAGGAGACCGCCGCCGAGCTGCAGGCCCGCGCGCGCGATTACCTTGATCGTATCGAGGGCGAGCTCGACGCCAAGCGCAAGGAGCTCGGTGTCGCCGACGATCTGCGCGACGTGCCGGGCGTGACCACCAAGATGATGGTCGCTTTCGGTGAGAACGACGTCAAAACCGTCGAGGACCTTGCCGGCTGCGCAACCGACGACCTTGTCGGCTGGACCGAGCGCAAGGACGGCGAGAATGTGAAGCACGCCGGCTTCCTCGACGGCTTTGAGCTTTCCCGCGAGGAGGCCGAGGCCATCATCATGCAGGCACGGCTGAAGGCGGGATGGATCACCGAGGCGGACCTCACGGCGGCGGAGGAGGAAGAAGTCGCCGAGGCTCCGGCGGAGTAGTATCCCCCGGTGCCCGAACGCCGCGACGACGAGGACGCCGACCGCGGGCCCCGGGCGCAATCCGGCCGGCCGGAGCGTTTGTGCATTGCAACGCGCACCGTCCAGCCGATCGACCGGCTGATCCGGTTCGTCATCGGGCCCGACGGGGCGGTTGTCGCGGACATCCGGCGCCGGCTTCCGGGCCGGGGGGTCTGGGTCACGGCCACCCGCGAGGGACTAGCGGAAGCGGTCGGGCGCAAAGCCTTCGCGCGCGGGTTCAAGCAGGACGTCAAGGTCCCGCCGGACCTTCCCGCCCAAACCGAGCGGCTGCTTGAACGATCCGCCCTTGACGCATTGTCGATGGCGCACAAGGCGGGATTGGTCGAAATCGGCTTCGCGAGGGTTGAAGGGAGCCTCGTTAAGCACGATATCGCGGGTCTTATTCATGCGTCCGACGCCTCGGCCGATGGAATTCGCAAGCTCGCGGGTGCCGTAAAACGGCGTTATGGGGACGAGGCCGGCCCGCCGGCGATCACCGTGTTCACTTCGACGCAATTGGATTTGGCATTAGGCCGGTCAAATGTGATACATGCTGCGCTCATTGCCGGTGCTGCGGGAAAAAGCTTTCTCGCGCGCGTCTTTGCCCTCCAGCGTTTCCGAGGGGACACGACGCCCGGCGATGACCGCGGATCATGATCGGTCCGGCAGGTTTTCGAGGGCCGCGACAGCGGCGCTCGAAAGGACCGCAAGGTTTGGAATTTTCGGACCGGGAGCGCTCGAGCCGCGCCGGGACGTGACGCGCAGATCGGGATTGTGAATGACTGATACGAAGGCCCCCGGCGAGAAGACCCTGAGCGTAAGCTCGACGAAGACGCTGACGCTCAAGCGCGGCGTCGAGCAGGGCGTCGTGCGGCAGAGCTTCAGCCACGGGCGTACCAAGTCGGTGGTCGTGGAGAAGGTGAAACGGCGCGCTGTCGGCGAAAAGCCGGAAGCGGCGGCGCCGACGGCTGAACGCGTCGCCGCAGGCTTGCGCCCGCGGGCGAAGGCGCCCTCCGCGACGCCCGAAGCGGCGCCGTCAACAGCTCCAGCTGCGAAACCTTCCACGTCCGGCGTCGTGCTCCGCACGCTGACGGACGAGGAGCGCAATGCGCGCGCGCATGCGCTCGCCGACGCGCGGGTGCGCGAGGCCGATGAGCGCAAGACCGCCGAGGAAGAGGCGCGCCGCCGCGCCGAGCGCGATGCACGCGAGGCGCAGGAGCGTGAAGCCGCTGCCGCCCGTAAGCGCGAGGAAGAGGATCGTCGTCGCCACGATGAAGAGACCAAGCGCAAGGCCGAGCAGGAGGCCAAGAAGCGCTTCGGCGAGGAAGAAACCCGCGCCAAGCCGACGACGACCACCACCGCCACAACCACAACCACTCCGGCCTCCGCGCGCAAGATGCAGGTCGAGGCCGACGATGATGAGCGGCGTCCGGCACGCCGTGGCGCCGGTGGTGTGGCTCGTCCTGCGCCCGCGCCGAAGCCGACGCGCAATGTCGGCGGCGAAAAGCGGCGCGGTCGCCTGACCGTCGTCACCGCGCTCAATGCCGACGAGGTGCGTGAGCGCTCCGTCGCTTCGTTCCGCCGTCGCACGCAGCGCATGAGCGGGCATCGCGACACGGAAAACAAAGAAAAGATCGCGCGTGAAGTCACGATCCCCGAGACGATCACGATCCAGGAACTCGCGAACCGCATGGCGGAGCGCGCAGTCGATGTCGTGCGCCTGCTGATGAAGCAGGGCCACATGGCGAAGATTACCGACTTGATCGACGCCGACACGGCGCAGCTGATCGCGGAAGAGCTTGGCCACACGGTTCGCCGCGTCGCGGAATCCGACGTCGAGGAAGGCTTGTTCGACGCTGCGGACGAGGAAGGTGCGCAGGTGCCGCGCCCGCCGGTCGTGACCATCATGGGCCACGTCGACCACGGCAAGACGTCGCTTCTCGACGCCATCCGTTCGACCAATGTGGTCGGCGGCGAGGCCGGCGGTATCACGCAGCATATCGGCGCCTATCAGGTCACCGCGCCCTCGGGCGCCAAGATCACCTTCATCGACACGCCCGGCCACGCGGCGTTCAGCGCCATGCGTGCGCGCGGCGCGCGCGTCACCGATATCGTCGTTCTCGTTGTCGCCGCCGATGACGGCGTGATGCCGCAGACGATCGAAGCGATCTCGCACGCCAAGGCGGCGAAGGTGCCGATGATCGTCGCCATCAACAAGATCGACAAGCCGGATGCGAAGCCCGAGCGCGTGCGCACGGAGCTGCTGCAGTACGAGGTGCAGGTCGAGTCGATGGGCGGCGACGTGCTCGACGTCGAGGTGTCAGCGACCAAGCGCACCAATCTCGACAAGCTTCTCGAGACCATCGGCCTGCAGGCCGAATTGCTCGACCTCAAGGCCAATCCCGATCGCCCGGCCGAAGGCACAGTGGTCGAAGCCAAGCTCGATCGCGGTCGCGGCGCGGTCGCGACCATCCTCGTGCAGCGTGGCACGCTGAAGAACGGCGACATCGTCGTCGCCGGTGCCGAGTGGGGCCGCGTGCGCGCGCTCCTCTCCGACACCGGAGAGCCGGTCGATTCGGCCGGACCGTCGACGCCGGTCGAGATTCTGGGCTTCAACGCCACGCCGGAAGCGGGCGACCGCCTTGCGGTCGTGCCGAACGAAGCGCGGGCGCGCGAGGTCACGGATTATCGTGCGCATCAGAAGCGCGAGAAGCAGGCCGCACGCGCGACCGCGATGCGCGGCTCGCTCGAGCAGATGATGAATCAGCTCAAAACGCAGGGCCGCAAGGATTTCGCGCTGGTTATCAAAGCCGACGTGCAAGGCTCGAGCGAAGCGATCGTCGGTTCTCTCGAGAAGCTCGGCAATGAGGAGGTCGGCGCGCGCGTGCTACATGCCGGCGTCGGCGGCATCACCGAATCCGACGTGACGCTCGCTGCGGCGTCGGGTGCCGTCATCCTCGGGTTCAACGTGCGCGCCAACAAGGAAGCGCGGGCGGCGGCGGAGCGTGCCGGCATCGAAATCCGCTACTACAACATCATCTACGACCTCATCGACGACGTGAAGAAGGCGATGTCGGGCCTGCTCGCGCCGACACTGCGCGAGACGACGCTCGGCACGGCGCAGATCCTCGAGATCTTCTCGGTGTCGAAGGTCGGCAAGGTCGCCGGCTGTCGCGTCACCGACGGTACGGTCGAGCGCGGTCAGCATGTCCGGCTCATCCGCGACAACGTCGTGATCCACGAGGGCAAGCTCGCGACGCTGCGCCGCGTGAAGGATGACGTGAGAGAAGTGCAGGCCGGGCAAGAGTGCGGCATGTCCTTTGAGAATTACCAGGACATGCGCGTCGGCGACCTCATCGAGTGCTATCGCGTCGAGTCGATCGAGCGGTCACTGTAAGGCTGAGCACAGGCGTTTCGGAATTCGTCATTGCCGGGCTTGACCCGGCAATCCATCCGAAAAATGAAACTTGCAATTCAATGATGGATGCCCGGGTCAATCCTGGGCATGACGAGGTAGATGGAGTGCTCCTTTTTTGGAGCGACGAGAATATGTCCAAACATCACCGCTCGTCTGCATCGGCCGGCCCCTCGCAACGCGCATTGCGCGTCGGCGAGCTCGTGCGTCACGCGCTTGCCGAGATGTTCACGCGCGGCGATGTGCATGACCCTGTGCTCGAAGGGCACATGATCACGGTGCCGGAAGTGCATATGAGCCCGGACCTGCGGCTCGCGACGATCTACGTCATGCCGCTCGGCGGTAAGGACGAAGGCGCGGTCGTGGCCGCGCTCGATCGCAACAAGAAATTCCTGCGCGGCGAGATCGCCAAGCGGGTGAACCTCAAATTCGCACCCGATATCCGCTTCCGTCTCGACGAGCGCTTCGATGAGGCTGACCGCATCGGCAAGTTGTTGCAGTCGCCGGCGGTGAAGCGGGATTTGGACAAAGCTGATGATGAATAGCGTTCCTCCACATCGCCGCCTCTCACCTCTCCCGCTTGCGGGGGAGGTCGACGAGCGAAGCTCGCCGGGAGGGGGCAACGCCGCAATCAGCCCCCTCCCTGACCCTCCCCTGCAAACGGGGAAGGGAAGTGCCCCGCCGCGCGCGACGAAACCAAAGCGCGAGAAGCGCGACGTCGACGGCTGGCTCATCCTCGACAAGCCGGTCGGCATGACGTCGACACATGCGGTGTCGGTCGTGAAGCATGCGTTTGCCGCTAAGAAAGCGGGGCACGCCGGCACGCTCGATCCGCTCGCTTCCGGCGTTCTTCCGATCGCGCTCGGTGAAGCGACGAAGACCGTTCCATTCGTGATGGATGGGCGTAAGACCTATCGCTTCACCGTCCGCTGGGGCGTTGAGACGGACACGGACGACGCCGAAGGCCAAGTGATTGCGACGTCCGACGTGCGCCCCGACGAAGCCGCGATTGCAGCAGCGCTGCCGGCTTTCACCGGCGACATCTTGCAGACGCCGCCGAAATTCTCCGCGATCAAGATCGCCGGCGAGCGCGCTTACGATCTCGCGCGCGACGGCGCCGAGGTGACGCTCGAACCGCGGCCGGTCCATGTCGGCCGGCTCACCATCGTTGCACGGCCCGATGCCGATCATGTCGAGCTTGAAGCCGAGTGCGGCAAGGGCACCTATGTCCGCGCGATCGCCCGCGACTTGGGCCGTGCGCTCGGCACGTTCGGTCACGTCGTCGCGCTGCGCCGCACGGCCGTCGGGCCATTCCCGGAGACGGCCGCTGTCGGCGTCGAACGGTTGCCGCAGGCCGAACCGGGGAAGCCGCTCGATCGTGGGCCGCTGCTGCCGGTCCAGGCGGGCTTGAGCGAATTGCCGGCGTTTCAGGTCAGCCGCTCCGACGCCGCGCGCCTCGCGCGCGGGCAGGCGGTCATCATGCGCGGGCGCGATGCGCCCATCGTCAATGGCTGCGCCGCCGCGTCGAGCGAAGGAACGCTGATCGCCATTGTCGACGCCGAGGGCGGCGAGTTGCGTCCTCGCCGCATTTTCAACCACCGCCCGCGCGGCTGAGGGTTCGGAAGGTCCGTTTCTCTCAAAATATCTATACATTTCAATTTGTTATGCGTGGCCGGCAATTCTGCTGGCGTTGGAACCGCATTTCGCTATATTGCGCCGCACTGCGCGGGCTTTCGGCCCGCGACGCGTTTATGCGACCCCGCTGGACGACATCCCGGCGCGGCCGTTTCCCCCAAGACTAAAAGGAGTTTGCGATGTCGATTACGGCCGACCGCAAGGCGGAGCTGATCAAGACCTATGCCACCAAGAAGGGTGACACCGGTTCGCCCGAAGTGCAGGTGGCGATCCTCTCGGAACGCATCGGTAATCTGACCGAGCATTTCAAGACACACGTGAAAGACAACCACTCGCGGCGGGGCCTGCTCAAGCTCGTCTCGCAGCGCCGTCAGTTGCTCGACTTTCTCAAGCGCGCCGACGAAACGCGCTACAAGACCTTGATCGAGCGTCTGGGAATTCGCCGCTAGCGCGCATTCCATCATTGCGCGGATGTCCGCGCGCGAAGGCGGGCCTTTTCGCGCCCGCGCCGGCTCGGCAGAGGACTGCCGTGTCTCAGAGGGACGGAACGCCGTCCGAACGCAAATGACGAAAGACCCGAAGGCCATGGCAGGATCGCCAGACGCTCGCGCATACGCGGCTGTGCCGCCGCGCGGAGCGTCTCGCCGTCTTGCCCATGGCGTTCGCGTTTTTCGCGAACCGATGAAAGATGACCGCAATGTTCGATATCAATCGCGTGACCCTGGATTGGGGGGGCCGTCCGCTCGTTCTTGAAACCGGCAAGGTGGCGCGCCAGGCCGACGGCGCCGTCATGGCGACCTACGGCGAGACCACCGTTCTTGCCACCGTCGTCGCCGCGAAGAAGCCGAAGGAAGGCATCGACTTCCTTCCGCTGACTTGCAACTACCAGGAAAAGACTTACGCGGCGGGCCGCATACCCGGCGGCTTCTTCAAGCGTGAAGGCCGTCCGAGCGAGAAGGAAACGCTCGTCTCCCGCCTGATCGATCGGCCGATCCGTCCGCTCTTCGCCGACGGGTGGCGCAACGACACGCAGGTGATCGTCACCACCATGTCGCATGACATGGAGAACGATCCCGACATCGTCGCCATGGTCGCGGCCTCCGCCGCGCTGACGATTTCCGGCGTGCCCTTCATGGGCCCGATCGGCGCCGCGCGCGTCGGCTTCATCAACAACGAATACGTCCTCAACCCGTCGCTCGACGAGATGAAGGAGAGCAGTCTCGATCTCGTTGTCGCCGGCACACAGGACGCCGTGCTGATGGTCGAATCCGAAGCGAAGGAGCTTCCGGAAGAGGTGATGCTTGGCGCCGTCATGTTCGGCCATCGCCACATGCAGCCGGTGATCGACGCAATCATCCAGCTCGCGGAGAAGGCGGCGAAGGAGCCGCGCGACGTCGCAACCGAGGACAATGCGGCGATCGAAGAGGAGATGCGCGGCGTCGTCGAGCAGGACCTGCGCACGGCTTACGCCATCCCGCACAAGGCCGAACGCTACAAAGCAGTCGATACGGCCAAGGCTAAAGCGATCGCGCATTTCTTCCCCGCGGGGTCGACGGCCGCGCCGCGCTACGGCGAGTTGCGTGTCGCCGGCGTCTTCAAGGAACTCGAAGCCAAGATCGTGCGCTGGAACATCCTCGACACCGGCAAGCGTATCGACGGCCGCGACGTGAAGACGGTTCGCCCGATCGTGTCGGAGGTCGGCATCCTGCCGCGCGCGCACGGCTCGGCGCTGTTCACGCGCGGCGAGACGCAGGCTTTCGTCGTCGCGACGCTCGGCACCGGCGAGGACGAGCAGTACATCGACGCGCTCGAGGGGACGTATAAAGAGACGTTCCTGCTGCACTACAACTTCCCGCCCTTCTCGGTCGGTGAGACGGGCCGTATCGGTTCGCCAGGCCGCCGCGAAGTGGGTCATGGCAAGCTCGCCTGGCGCGCGATCCATCCGGTCCTGCCGGCGCATCACGACTTCCCCTATACGATCCGCGTCGTCTCCGAGATCACCGAGTCGAACGGCTCGTCGTCGATGGCGACAGTGTGCGGCACGTCGCTCGCGCTGATGGATGCGGGCGTTCCGCTGAAGTCGCCGACGGCGGGCATCGCCATGGGCCTCATCCTCGAAGGTGACCGCTACGCCGTCCTCTCCGACATCCTCGGCGACGAGGATCATCTCGGCGACATGGACTTCAAGGTCGCGGGAACGCAGCGCGGCGTCACCTCGCTGCAGATGGACATCAAGATCGCCGGCATCACCGAAGAGATCATGAAGGTGGCGCTCACGCAGGCGAAGGATGGCCGTCTGCATATCCTCGGTGAGATGGCGAAGGCGATCACCGCGGCGCGCGCCGAGCTCGGCGAGCACGCGCCGCGCATCGAAGTGCTGCATATCCCGACCGACAAGATCCGCGAAGTGATCGGCACAGGCGGCAAGGTGATCCGCGAGATCGTCGAGAAGACCGGCGCCAAGATCAACGTCGAGGACGACGGCACCGTGAAGGTTGCCTCGGCCAACGGCGAGTCGATCCGGGCGGCGATCAACTGGATCAAGTCGATCGCCTCCGATCCGGAAGTTGGGCACATCTATGAGGGCACGGTCGTCAAGGTGATGGACTTCGGCGCCTTCGTGAACTTCTTCGGCTCGAAGGATGGTCTCGTCCACATCAGCCAGCTCGCGGCCAATCGCGTGCAGAAGACCTCCGACGTCGTCAAGGAAGGCGACAAAGTGAAGGTCAAGCTGCTCGGCTTCGACGATCGCGGCAAGACGCGGCTTTCGATGAAGGCGGTCGATCAGCAGACCGGCGAGGACCTCGAGGCGAAGCAGAAGGCCGAGCGGCAGAACCAGGACGCGCCGGCGGCGGAGTGACGACGCTTCCCGCCGAGGCGGTTCAGGCACTGTCATTCCGGGGCGCGCGAAGCGCGAGCCCGGAATCCATAACCCCTGCTGCGGTGTATGGATTCCGGACTTGCCGCTTCGCGGCAATCCGGAATGACAAAGCTCTTAAACGGGCGGCTTCGGCCGCCCGTTTTGTTTGCGGACGGCATGCCGCATTTTCTGTATCATTTAAGGTGTCTTTTCTGCCGAGCGCCGCATGGAGCAGACCGACCGCATCGTCCTTGTTGCCGGTCCCGGCCCGGAAATTCTCGCCGCCGTGCTCCTGCTTGCGGTCGGCGTCGCCGGCTTCGCGGTCAGCGTCATTCTCCTGCAGAGAAAGCGCGGCGAAGCTTGGCCGCTCGCGGTGCTGTTCGCAATTCTTGCGCTGTTCGCGCTTGTGGCGCTGTGGCACGTGCCGACGGGCTTTGCCGTCGATCGCAAGGGCGTCGACGTCGGCTTCTGGCTATTCTCAAGCCATCGCGACTGGAAAGAAGTCCAAGCCTTCGGCATCGGCAAGAGCAAGCTTGGACTTTGGGTCGTCGTCTCCCAGCGCAGCAGCCGCGGCGGCTTGCCGATTTCCCTCTGGGCGCCACGCTTCGGCTATTTCATCGGCGGCGCGCCGATCGAGGCGGGTGATCTCGCGACGAAAGTCACGGCTTGGCGTATGGCCGCGCAGTAACGCGCTGTAACGCATTCAGACTTATTCCGTGTCGTTCTGGATTGCCTGCCAAGTAGGCAAGTCCGGAGTGACAGGCGAGAGGCTCGCTCCGTCACCTCTCCCATGGGGAGAGGTCGGATCGTTGAGCGTAGCGAGACGATCCGGGTGAGGGGTTACGCTCTCTCGATAGACCCTAACCCCTCACCCGCCGCGCTTCGCGCGTCGACCTCTCCCTATGGGAGAGGTGAAGAGCGGGTATCCGTCGCCTGGAAGGAATCGCTACTGCGCGGCGTCGCGCTGCTGCTCGTTGTCGCCGTTCTCGTTGTATTCGCCCGCCATCGCCGAGGGGTTGGGCATGGCGACGGTGTTGAAGCCGGAATCGACGTAATGCACGTCGCCGGTCACGGCCGTCGAGAGGTCGGAGAGGAGGTAGAGCGCCGCGCCGCCGATCTCCTCGATCGTCACGGTCCGCTGCAGCGGCGCATGGCGCTTCTGGAAATTATACATCTGCCGCGCGTCGGCGATGCCGGCGCCGGCGAGCGTGCGCACGGGGCCCGCCGAAATCGCATTGACGCGGATGTTGCGCGGGCCGAAATCGGTCGCGAGATAGCGTACCGACGCTTCGAGGGCGGCTTTCGCGACCCCCATCACATTGTAGTTCGGCACGACGCGGGTCGAGCCGCCGAAGGTCAAGGTCAGCATCGATCCCGCGCCTGGCATCAGCGCGGCGGCGCGCTTGGCGATCTCGGTGAAGGAGAAGCAGGAGATCACCATCGTGCGGATGAAGTTCTCGCGCGAGGTGTCGGCGTAGCGTCCCTTCAATTCGTTGCGGTCGGAGAATGCGATGGCGTGCACGACGAAATCGAGCGAGCCCCAGCGCTCGCCGATCTGCGCAAACACCGCGTCCACCGATTTGAGGTCCTCGACATCGCAGGGCAGGGTGAGTTCCGAGCCCGTCTGCGCGGCGAGCGGCTTGACGCGCTTGCCCAGCGCCTCGCCCTGATAGGTGAAGGCAAGCGTCGCGCCGTGCGCCGCCAGCACGCGGGCGATGCCCCAGGCGATCGAATGATCGTTCGCCACGCCGAGGATCAGGCCGCGCTTGCCCTGCATCAATCCCTGCATTGCCAATTCCGTCACTCCAGCGAATGCGATCAGGCGTGGCCGCCAGCTTTATGCATTGAGCTTTTTCAGAACAATGGAAGCATTGGTGCCGCCGAACCCGAATGAGTTCGACAGCACGCAGTTGATATCGACATTGTCGCGCCGCTCGCGCACGATCGGCATGTCGGCCATCGCGGGATCGAGCGTTTCGATATTCGCGCTCTCGCAGATGAAGCCGTTGTTCATCATCAGGATCGAATAGATCGCTTCCTGCACGCCGGCGGCGCCGAGCGAGTGGCCGGTGAGCGACTTCGTCGCCGAGATCGGCGGGCACTTGTCGCCGAACACTTCGCGGATCGCCTCGATCTCCTTGAGATCGCCGACCGGCGTCGACGTCGCATGCGGATTGATGTAGTCGACCGGGCCTTTCAGATTGGCGAGCGCCATCTTCATGCAGCGCATCGCGCCTTCGCCCGAAGGCGCGACCATGTCGTGGCCGTCGGAGGTCGCACCGTAACCTGCGATCTCGGCGTAGATCCGCGCGCCGCGGGCTTTCGCGTGCTCAAGCTCTTCGAGTACGAGGACGCCGGCGCCGCCGGCGATGACGAAGCCGTCGCGCTCCGCGTCATAGGCGCGCGACGCCTTGTCCGGCGTCTGGTTGAATTTCGACGACATCGCCCCCATCGCGTCGAAGAGAACCGACAGCGTCCAGTCGAGCTCCTCGCAACCGCCGGCGAAGACGATGTCCTGCTTGCCCAGCTGGATGGTCTCGGCGGCATTGCCGATGCAATGGTTCGAGGTCGCACAGGCCGAGGAAATCGAATAGTTCACGCCCTTGATCTTGAACCAGGTGGCGAGCGTCGCCGACGCGGTCGAAGACATCGCCTTCGGCACGGCGAAGGGGCCGACGCGCTTGGGTCCCTTGCTGCGCGCGGTGTCGGCGGCTTCGACGATGGCGCGCGTCGAGGGGCCGCCCGAACCCATGATGATGCCGGTGCGAGGATTCGAGACGTCGCTCTCGTCAAGGCCGCTATCGCGGATCGCCTGCTCCATCGCGACATGGTTCCAGGCGGCGCCGCCGCCTTCGAAGCGCAGCGCGCGGCGATCGACGGCTTCTTCCGGGTCAAGCGTCGGCGCGCCATGCACCTGGCAGCGGAATCCAAGCTCGGCATATTTGTCGGCGCGCACCACGCCGGACTTCGCCTCGCGCAGGCTCGCCAGCACTTCCTGGGTGTTGTTGCCGATCGACGAGACGATCCCCATTCCAGTCACGGCAACTCGTTTCATGCTCGCCTCATCCGCATCTTTGGCCGACCAAGGAACGTGGCCACACGCTCCGCGAATTTCCGATGTCATCCAACAATCGGATCACATCATACCTGCGTCTGTTTGAGAATGACCTTCGCCCAAAGCGCCGGCGCGCCTTTCTTAGGTCACGCTCCTTTTTGCGCTTTAAGCGCCGCTCGGCGCGGCGGCCGCGTCCTGACGGAACAGCCCGACCTTGAGGTCGCTCGCGCGATAGATGACGTCGCCATCGGCGGAGAGCCAGCCGTCGCCGATGCCGAGCACGAGCTTCGAGCGCATCACGCGCTTGATCTCGATGCCATAGACGATCTTCTTCATGGTCGGCACAACCTGGCCGGAGAATTTGAGCTCGCCGAGACCAAGGGCACGGCCCTTCCCGGGCGCGCCGAGCCAGCCGAGGAAGAAGCCGAGAAGCTGCCACAGCGCATCGAGCCCGAGGCAGCCGGGCATCACCGGGTCGCCCTTGAAGTGGCAGGGGAAGAACCAGAGATCCGGCTTCAGCGACAGTTCGGCGCGCACCAGTCCCTTGCCATATTCGCCGCCCTCCTCGGAAATTTCCGAAATCCGGTCGAACATCAGCATCGGCGGCAGCGGGAGCTGAGCGTTGCCTTCGCCAAAGAGGTCCCCGCGGCCGCATGCCAGCAATTGGTCGTAGTCGAAGCTCGTGCGGCGTTCCTGCATTCCGTCCCCGTCTGCATGGCCGCTGGCTGAGTTCCCCGGCCGGGTCGCTGTCCTAACATAGGCCATCGAGCGGTCAAAGCGACCGTCCGGGGGCTGAAAGGGCGGCAAATGCGCGCTCCAAAGGTTGCATCTTGGGGGCTGCATGCCTATGATCCATAAGGCAATAATGCAGCCGAAGCCCACGCCCGCCACGGCTGCCGAGTGAATTCGAGATCGATGACGCAATCCCCGACCGTGACGTTTTCAAGCTCCGTCGAGCCGCGGGCCGAGGCCGCCGCCGTGCGCGCCGATCTCAACGGGTGCCCCTGGCACGACGTGAAGTCCATGCTGCGCCAAGTCGGCCTGCGGCCGACCCGGCAGCGCATGGCGCTCGGCTGGATTCTATTCGCCAAGGGCGATCGGCACATCACGGCCGAATCCCTCTATGAGGAGGCGACCCGCGCCAAGGTGCCGGTGTCGCTCGCGACGGTCTACAATACCTTGCACCAGTTCACGGAAGTGGGGCTGTTGCGCCAGGTCGCCGTGGACGGGTCGAAGACCTATTTCGACACCAACGCCTCCGACCATCACCACTTCTTCGTCGAGAACGAGGATGCGCTGGTCGATATCCCGGGCGCCGAGGTCGTGGTCGGCAAGGCGCCGACCCCGCCGGAAGGCTACGAGGTCGCGCGGATCGACGTCGTCGTGCGGCTGCGCCGCAAAGGCTAGTGGAGTGAATTTGACGTTCGCTACCGTCTTCGCAGCAAACTTGGCAAGCGAACGTCAAATTCAAAACTCCACTAGCAGATTGTTTTTGCTAGTGGTCCTTTGATTCTAACATTTGCAACAGTGTCTGCCGCAACGGGATGCAAATGTTAGAATCGGACCACTAGCCCGCGTTCTTCGTGACGCGCTGATGACGGCCGGGATGTCCCGGCCGTTTATTTTTGCCGTTCGCCCCGCTTGCTTCGGCCTTCGTAGCGATGTCACCTTGTCCGCCATCGAGAGGCGAAACGAGGCTGGAGGGATTGGGGATGCTTGGTGGATGGACGCGGCGCGCGATGCTCGCTGCAACCTTCGCGGCGCTTGGTGCGGGCGTTGCCGCGGCGCAGGCGCTCGAAGACAAGGTCGTCATCGTCACCTCGTATTCGAAGGACGTGACCGCGCCGCTCGCGGCGGCGTTCGAGAAGGCGAACCCCGGCACTAAGGTCGAGATTCAGAATCGCAACACCGCCGCTGCGGTGAGCTTTATCCGTGAGACCCAATCGAGCCCGCCCGACCTCATGTGGGCGTCGGCGCCCGACGCTTTCGAAGTGCTGAAGAAGAATGCGCTGCTGCAGAAATATACGCCGAAGGCGCAAGGCATCGCCGACAAGGTCGGCTCGTATCCGGTCAACGATCCCGACCGCTTCTATATCGGCTTCGCCGCCTCCGGCTACGGCATCATGTACAACACGCGCTATCTGAAGGCGAATAACCTGCCGGCGCCGAAAGAGTGGGATGATCTCAAGAAGCCGATCTATTTCGGCCACGTCGGCATCTCCGCGCCGTCACGCTCGGGCACGACGCATCTCACCGTCGAGACGCTGCTGCAGGGCGAAGGATGGGAGAAGGGCTGGGCGAGCCTGCTCGAGATGGGCGGCAATTTCGCGCAGGTTTCCGATCGCTCGTTCGGCGTGCCCGATGCGGTCAATAGCGGCCAGTATGGCCTCGGCATCGTCATCGACTTCTTCGGGCTTTCCGCGAAAGCGTCCGGTTTTCCTGTCGAGTTCGTTTATCCGACGGTGACGACGCTCGTGCCGGCGAATATCGGCATCATCAAAGGCGCGAAGCACCAGAAGGCGGCGGAGGCTTTCGTCGAGTTCCTGCTCTCGGAGCAGGGGCAGCAGATTCTGCTCGAGCCGAAGATTCAGCGGCTGCCGGTGCGGCCGGCCACTTACGACAAGGCACCGGCGGGCTTTCCGAATCCCTTCAAGGACAAGAATCTCGGCGCCCGCGTGAAGTTCAACGCCGATGTCTCGGAGGTGCGTTATGAGCTTCTCAACTCGCTTTTCGATCGCGTCATCACCTTCCGGCTGAAGGAACTCAATGCCGCGTGGAAGGCGATCCATGAGGCGGAGGCGAAGCTCGGCGCGAACCCCAATGCCGAGGCGAAGCGGCTGATCGGCGAGGCGCGCAAGCTCGCGGGCACCGTTCCCGTGACCGAGAAGGAGGCGAGCGACCCGGCCATCGCTGGCGCGTTCCAGAGGGTCAAGAAGGGACAGAAGGCCGCCGGCCGGCAGGCTGAATTCGAGAGCAAATGGGATGACTTCGTGGTGAAGAACTATGCCGAGGCAAAAGCGGCTGCGGAGAAGGCGCTGACGGCGAAATAAGGGGGCGCTTGTTTCGGTAGCTACCGGTAGCTACATTAACGCCATGACGACTGTTTCGATCAAGGACGCCAAGAACCGGCTGACGGAACTCGCCCGCCTCGTGGAGAAGGGCGAGACCGTCACCGTCACGCGCAACGGCAAGCCCGTACTCGACCTCGTGCCGCATAAGAAAAAGGGTGTGCTCGATCTTGCGGCGGGCGAGGCGTATTTGAAGGCACGCGGCATCGACAAGATATTCACTTACGTTGCTGACGACTTTGACGAACCTCTCCCAGAGGACTTCCTTCTGCGGCCGCTGCCCGAATGAGCGGCCTGTTGCTCGATACGCATCTGTTGATCGATTTCACGCGAAGGCCGCGGATTTCCTTGGCTCCGCCGCTCACGGACCTGCTCGTCGGCTCAGAGAACTGTTTCGCCAGCGTCGCCAGTCTTTGGGAGATCGCGATCAAGACGCGTCTGCGGAAACTCGATCCTGATGTGCCGCTTGATGACCTTCCGGGATATTTCGAGTCGATTGGCTTTAGCCTTATAACGATCACGCCTCGTCATGCGGTTGTCGGTCTCGCACCCGAGCCGCCGACGCACGACCCGTTCGATCGTCTGCTGCTGGCGCAATGCGCGGTGGAAAAGCTGCAGCTCGTCACGCTCGATCGCGCGCTTGTGGATCATCCGCTCGCCTGGCGGCCCGCGTGAATTGCGGCGCGGCGCGCCGCGCGCCATGATCCGCGCATGACAATCCAGGCGGCGACGCCGCTTCCTATCAAGCAGAGCTGGCAGGCACGCCTGGGCGGCACGCCCGCGCAGATCGCGGCGCTTGCACTCGTCGCGCTGTTCCTCATCGCCTTTCTTGTGGTGCCGATCCTGCGCGTGATCGCCGTCGCCTTCACCGGTCCGGGCGGCGCCTTCACGCTCGTGCATTTCCAGGACTTCTTTGCGACCGCGCTGTTGCGCGAGGCGTTTTGGAATTCGGTCTTCGTCGCCGCCATGGCAGTCGGCATCGCGAGCGTGATCGCCGTGCCGCTCGCGACCATCCTCGCGCGCTACCGCTTCCGGGGCGCGGCGCTGATCCATACGCTCGGCGTCATCCCGCTCGTCATGCCGCCGTTCGTCGGGGCGGTGGCGATGCAGCTCATCTACGGCCGCAACGGCGCGCTCAACCTTCTGCTCAACGATTGGTTCGGGTTCCGTATTCCTTTCATGGAGGGCCTCAACGGCGTCATCTTTGTCGAGGCGCTGCACTACTTCCCGTTCATCCTGCTCAACCTTTCAGCCTCGCTCGCGAATATCGATTCGGCGATGGAGGAATCGGCGCAGAATCTCGGCGCGCACGGCTTCGCTCTATTTTCGCGCATCGTCTTTCCGCTGGCGCTGCCGGGCTACATCGCCGGTGCTGCGCTCGTCTTCGTCAAGGTGTTCGACGACCTCGCGACGCCGCTCCTCCTCAACGTCAATACGATGCTGGCGCCACAGGCGTATCTCAAGATCACCAGCGTCGGTCTCGCCGATCCGATGGGCTACGTCATCTCGGTCATCATGATCGTGTGCTCGGTCACGGCGATCTGGCTGTCGAGCCTCGCCTTGCGCGGTCGCGATTTCTCGACCCTGCAGCGCGGCGGCGGCGGACTCTCCCGCCGCGACCTCGGGCCGGGCGCGCGGATCGCCGCCATCGTGTTCGTGCTTTTTGTCATGCTGCTCGCGCTCTCGCCACATATCGGCATTTTCCTTCTGTCGATCGCGACCGTGTGGTCGTTCGCGGTCCTGCCGGATGGCTACACGCTCGCGCATTACGCGACCGTCCTGAACGAGGCGGGGCCGCTGATCGGCAACACCGTGCTGTATTGCGGCTTGGCGGGGCTGATCGACGTCGTGCTCGGCGCGCTCATCGCCTACCTCGTGCTGCGCACGCGCGTCCCCGGCCGCCGGCTTGTCGAGCAGACAGCGATGGCCGCGGTCGCCGTGCCGGGTCTCGTCATCGGCATTGGCCTCCTGCGCACCTATTACGACGTCCATCTGCCGTGGAACGGCGAGCCGTTCGCGACCTTCTGGTTCATGCTAGTGATTGCCTACGCGGTGCGGCGACTGCCGTATGCGCTCACCGCCGCGAAGGCCGCGCTCTATCAGCTTCACGTCAGCCTCGAAGAGGCGGCCGAGACGCTCGGCGCCGGCAAGTTCACGACGCTGCGGCGCATCGTCGTGCCGCTGATGACGGGCGGGCTCTTCGCCGGCTTCATGACGAGCTTCGCGACCGCCGCGGTCGAGCTTTCCGCAACGCTCCTGCTCGTCGCGCGCAGCGACGATGCGCCGATCGCCTACGGCATCTACGTCTACATGCAGGCCGCCGCGGGCCGCGGCCCGGGCGCCGCGCTCGGCGTCATCGCCGTCGTCACGGTCGCGATCGCGACCTTCATCTCCTATCGCTTCGCCGAGCGCGAGCGCAGCCTGAAAACCCGCGAGGCGATCATCTGATGGCGGCCGGTGTCACGATCGATCACGTCACCTTCGGCTATGGCGCGGCGCCCGTCCTCGACGACGTCGGGCTCGAGATCGCCGAGGGCGAATTCTTTGCGTTCCTCGGCCCCTCCGGGTCGGGCAAGACGACGCTCTTGCGCCTGATCGCTGGTTTTGGTCGCCCGACCCAAGGCCGTATCCTGATCGGCGGCCGTGACGTTACGCGCCTGCCGCCGTGGGAGCGCCATCTCGGCATGGTGTTTCAGAGCTACGCACTGTGGCCGCACATGACCGTCGCCAAGAACGTCGCGTTCGGTCTCGAGCAGCGGCGCGTCTCGCGCAAGGACATCGCACGCCGCGTCGAGGAGGCGCTCGCGCTCGTTGGCCTGGCGAACTATGCTGGCCGCCGCCCGGCGCAGCTCTCCGGCGGCCAGCAGCAACGCGTCGCGCTCGCGCGCACGCTCGTCATCGAGCCCGAGGTGCTGCTCCTCGATGAGCCGCTTTCGAACCTCGACGCGAAATTGCGCACCGATATGCGCTCGGAAATCCGCGCGCTGCAGCGCAAACTCAAGCTCACCGCGATCTATGTCACGCACGACCAGGAGGAGGCGAACGCCATCGCCGACCGGCTTGCCGTGCTCGAAGGCGGATGCATTCAGCAGGTTGGCACGCCGCTCGCGCTCTACGACAATCCGGCGAACCGCTTCGTTGCGACTTTTCTCGGCACGGCGAACCTGATCGAGGGCGAGATCGGCGCGGACCGCACCTTCGTCGGCGCTGGGAGATTCACGCTAGCGGGTATCGATGGCGAGCCGGGGAAGGTCTGCTTGTCCGTGCGCCCGCAGGCGATCGCGCTCAGCGCGGCGACGTTCGGCGAGACGAAGGTCCTGACCCGCGAATTCCTCGGCGGCATCGTGCGCTACCGCGTGCGCGCAGCCGGGCAGGACATGACGGTCGACGTCCCGCATCAGCGCGGCGAGCCCGCCTTCGCGATCGGCGCGCCGGTTGCGGTTTCGATCGATCCGAAGCAGGTCGCGGTGCTGCGGTAGGCAGTGGGGGCCTCACTCCACCTTTTCGTTCGGGTATACGCCCCAGAGCCGGTCCTGCTCGATCCAGCCGTCGAAACCGGCGCCGGTGATCCGGCACCATGTGCCGGTGCACTTCTTGACTTGGGCGAGCACGCCGGGCTCGAGCCTGGCGGCAACGGCCGATTGCTCGTCGGCCGAGTCATGGAGCGCATAGAACGGCTTCTTCTCCTTCGGGTTGGGCTCGACCACGGCCGTGCGTCGGCCCGACAGCATGGAGTGGTAGACCCAGCCCTCGGCGCCCTCGGAATCGCGGATGCGCCGCCAATTGTCGAATTCCGCCGTCACTTCCACCGGCAGGCCAGCGCGGGTGAAGATCCACGAAACCTCATGATCCTTGTTGGGGCCGCCGCGCACGTTCACCCGATCGGCTTTGAGGCTAACGAAGCGCGGGACCGGCAGGCCGCTCGATTGTCCGACGCCCATCTGCTCGGCCGCCGGCGCGGGGTGCGCGGCAAAAACGACAAGGAGAGCGCAAATAAAGAATGGCACGCGGCGCAACGGCATCAACTCACTCGCATCGGCGACTTCGTGGGCGGCACGAAACGGATGCGGCTGCATGTCGTGCCGGCGAGGCGGATACTTTGTCTTCCCAAGGGCTTCTGGTAGACAGAGTTTTGCTCGCGGCCGCTCGATCGTACCGGAGGGCGAGGCCAGTGTCGGCGGCACCGGTTAATGTCGCCTGAACAAACCAAGCCAGCGGTCGCGCGAGGGCGAGAGAGACATGGCGAAAAGCCGCAAGCCGTTGGTGGTCGTGACGCGCCGGTTGCCGGACAGCGTCGAAACGCGCATGCGCGAGCTGTTCGACGCGCGGCTCAATCTCGACGACAAGCCGCTCACGCCGGCCGAGCTTGTCCAGGCGATGCAGACGGCCGAAGTGCTCGTCCCCACGGTCACCGACCGGATCGACGCCGACACGATCGCGGCCGCTGGCGATCAGCTCAAGCTCATCGCCAATTTCGGTAATGGCGTCGACAACATCGATGTCGAGAGCGCCATCAAGCGCGGCATCACCGTCACCAACACGCCGAAGGTGCTGACCGAAGACACGGCCGATATGACGATGGCGCTGATCCTCGCCGTGCCGCGGCGGCTGACGGAGGGCGCAAGCGTCATCACCGGCGAGAAGGAATGGGGCGGCTGGGCGCCGACCTGGATGCTCGGTCATCGCATCTGGGGCAAGCGCCTCGGCATCATCGGCATGGGCCGGATCGGCCAAGCCGTGGCGCGCCGTGCGCATGCCTTCGGCCTGCAAATCCACTATCACAACCGCAAGCCGCTACCCCCAAGCATCGAGGAAGAGTTGGAGGCAACCTACTGGGAAAGCCTCGACCAGATGCTGGCGCGCATGGACATCATCTCAGTCAATTGCCCGCATACGCCGGCGACCTATCACTTGCTATCGGCGCGGCGGCTCAAGCTGATCCGGCCCGGCGCCTATGTCGTCAACACGGCGCGCGGCGAGGTGATCGACGAGAATACGCTCGCACGCCTGATCGAGAGCGGCGAGATCGCCGGCGCCGGGCTTGACGTGTTCGAACATGAGCCGGCCGTGAACCCGCGTCTGGTCAAGCTCGCGCGGGCCGGCAAGGTGGTTCTGCTGCCGCATATGGGGTCGGCGACGGTCGAGGGCCGCGTCGATATGGGCGAAAAGGTCATCATCAATATCCGCGCCTTCATGGACGGCCATAAGCCGCCGGACCGGGTGCTTCCTTCGATGCTGTGAGTGCGGCGGGGTTGTTTCGGGGCTGTTTTCCGCATGCGTAAATTGCTGTTGTCCTTCCTTCTCGCGGCCGTCGGGACTGCGCTCGCGCAAGCCGAGCCGATGACGCTCGACCAATTCCGTCAGGAACTCGTCGGGATGCCCCTCTGCGGCACGCCGACCAGCGGCCCTTTCGCCGGTAAGATGCTCTGCACCGTGCATATGCCCGATGGCTCGGCGGTGGTCGCCGGGGCGGGCATCGTGGTGCGGGGAAGCTGGGAGGCCGATGGCAACAAAATCTGCCGCCGCAGCGCCAACGATCCCATGGACCGGCGTCGCTGCGTCGACTACGAGCGGACGGGCGATAACCACTACAAGAACTCCGACGGGGTCGAGTTCTGCATCGGCCCCTGCTCGTAAGAGATCAAAAGGCCCGCCTGTTGCCGCGAGGCGACACAATCCATCAGAAATTGCGCTCAAGGTCGCCGACAACGGCGCCTTAATCGCCGAGAGGCTATGATCGGCCCGCGGTTTCGTAAGCCGCCGAGACCCTTTTCATGTTTGTATTGCGTATCCTCAGCTTGGTGGCGGTGCTGGCGGTTGGAGCCTGCGCGACCGTCAATGTGCCGATCAACGTGCCAACCACCGACGCTCAAGGCGGCGTTTCGGCCAATGCGATCCCGACCGAGGCATCGGAAGACGACATGCTGGTCGGCCTCGCCTTTTCCGGCGGCGGGACCCGGGCTGCGGCCTTCTCTTTCGGCGCGCTGCAGGCTTTTGCCGACGCGCGCCGACAGGTCCGTGGCCAACAGATGTCTTTGATCGACCATATCGATTTCGTCAGCGGCGTCTCCGGCGGCTCGATCACTGCGGCTTATTTCGGCTTGAAGAAGCGCGCGGCGCTGCGCGACTTCCGCGAGCGCTTCCTTCTGCGCGACGCGGAGGCGGAGTTGCGCACCAATGTGTCGCTCGCTAACCTTTCGCGCGCCTTCGGTGGCGGCGTGAACGAGGATACGCGTCTGCGCAACTGGCTGGATGCGAACCTGTTCGAGGGCGCGACCTTCGCGTCGCTCATCACCGAGCGGCGGCCGCGCATCTGGATCAACGCCACCGACATCTACAACCGCACGCCGTTTGTCTTCGGCAAGACGGCGTTCAGCGCGATCTGCAGCGATCTTTCGAAATATCCCGTCGCCGCGGCGGTGGCGGCTTCCGCCGCCGTGCCGCTCGCCTTTTCGCCGATCATCCTCGAAACCTATCCGGATCGCTGCAACGCGAAGCTTCCGTCATGGATCGACCGCGCGTTGAAGAATCCCGACGCGCCGCCGATCCTGCGTTCATTCTCGCAAGGCGTCTCGCGCTATCGCGATGGCTCGATCAAATACATCAAGCTGCTCGACGGCGGCCTTGCTGACAATTTCGGCCTTTCGGGATTCACCGTTGCACGCGAGTCGTCCGAGACGCCGTATGGTCCGCTCAGCCGCGAGCAGGCGGTCAAGCTGCGGCGTGTCCTCTTCCTGGTGATCGATTCCGGGCGTCCGCCGCAGGGCGACTGGGCACGGACCCTCGAGGGGCCGACCGGCGCCGATCTCGTCGCGGCGGTCGCCGATTCCGCGCTCGATATGAGCGTCAAGGCGAGCTACTCGCTGTTCGAGCGCACCATGATCGATTGGCGCAACTCCCTCGTGCGCTGGCGCTGTGGCGCGGAAGGCCAGGCCCTGCGCCGCGCGCGCGGTGGACCGAACTGCCAGGACCTGAAATTCTATGTCGGGCGTATCGGTTTCGATCAGCTCGGGCCGGCGCGCGCAGCCCAGCTCAACGTGATTCCGACGCGCCTCAAGCTGCCGCAGCCGTCCGTCGATCTCTTGATCGAATCTGGCCGCGAAGCGGTGCTCACGAGCCCGATCTATCGGAATTTCCTGGGAAGCTTGTAGGCGCTGACCGCAGTGTCATGCCCGCCAGTAATCCCGGCTCGCAGTAATCGAAAGACCGCGCGTACTGGGTCCCCGCCTTCGCAGGGACGACACTCGGCGCGTTGTGTCACAAATTGCGGAAGCGCTCTAATGCGCCTCGTCCCAATTGTCGGCGGCGCGGGCTTCGACCTGCAGCGGCACGTGCAGGCTGAGCGCCGGGAGCGGCGCCTCCGCCATCACCTTGGAGACGATCGGCAGCGTTTTCTCGACCTCCTCCTCCGGCACCTCGAAGATGAGTTCGTCGTGCACCTGCAAGAGCATCCGGCCGGAGAGCTTTGCCTTCTCGAGCGCGGGCATGATGCGGATCATCGCGCGGCGGATGATGTCGGCGGCGCTGCCTTGCAGGCGCGCGTTGATCGCGGCGCGCTCGTTGAAGGCGCGCAGCGACGGGTTCGACGCCTTGATCTCCGGATAATGCATCTTGCGGCCGAATAGCGTCGTGACATAGCCGTGCTCGCGGCAATAAGCCTTGGTCGCGTCCATGTAATCGCGAATGCCGGGGAAGCGCTCGAAATACTTCTTGATGTAGGCGCCGGCTTCCTCGCGGCCGATGCCGAGCTGGTTGGCGAGGCCGAAGGCGGAGATGCCGTATATGATGCCGAAATTGATTGCCTTGGCGCGGCGGCGAACGTCCGCGGGCATGCCTTTCACCGGCACGCCGAACATCTCCGACGCCGTCATCGCGTGGATGTCGGTGCCGTCGCGGAAGGCTTGGCGCAGCGCCGGCACATCGGCGATCTCGGCGAGGAGGCGCAGTTCGATCTGCGAATAGTCGGCGGAGACGAGCTTGTTGCCGTCGGTCGCGATGAAAGCGCGGCGAATCTTGCGGCCGTCCTCGCGCCGGATCGGAATGTTCTGCAGGTTCGGCTCGGACGAGGAAAGGCGGCCCGTCGTCGTCGCGGCGAGCGCGTAGCTCGTGTGCACGCGATTCGTCTGCGCGTTGACGTAGGACGGCAGCAGGTCGGTGTAGGTCGATTTGAGCTTCGAGACCTGCCGCCATTCGAGAATCTTCGCCGGCAACTCGTGGCCTTGCTCCGCGAGCTCTTCGAGCACATTGGCGCGCGTCGACCAGGCGCCGGTTGGCGTTTTCGTTGCGCCGGGGAGATTCATCTTGCCGAACAGGATGTCGCCAAGCTGTTTCGGGCTGCCGAGATTGAAGCGTTCACCGGCAAGCTCGGCAATCTCGTCCTCCAACCGCGCCATCGTCTGCGCGAAGTCGCCGGAGAGGCGCGAGAGGATCTGCCGGTCGATGGAGATGCCGTTGCGCTCCGTGCGCGCGAGCACGGGAACGAGCGGGCGCTCCAGCGTCTCGTAGACGGTGTTCATGCCTTCGGCGACGAGCCGCGCCTTGAGGAGCCGCCACAGCCGCAAGGTCAGGTCCGGGCACTCGGCCGCGTAGGGAAGGGCGCGCGAAATCTCGACGGTCTCGAACGGGACGAGGTTGCGCCCCTTGCCGACGATCTCGATGATGCTCATCGGCGTGTGGCCGAGGTGCTGCTCGGAAAGCGCCGGCAGCGTGCAGGCGTTGCGGCCAGCGTCGAGCACGTAGGACATCAGCATCACGTCATCGATCGGCGAGAGTGCGATGCCGTGGCGCGCGAGCACGAGCATCTTCGGCTTGATGTCGTGGCCGATCTTGAGGATGCCGCGGTCCTCGAGCAGGACTTTAAGCTTCGCCAGCGCTTCTTCGACCGCGATCTGCCCGGGTGCGAGCCCGGCGCCGCTGAGAAGATCGGCGCCGGTGCGGTGGCCGAGCGGAATATAGGCGGCTTCGTTCGGCGAGAGCGCGAGGGACAGGCCGATGATCTCGGCGGTCATCGGATCGGCACCGTTGACGATCACATCGAGGGCGAGCGTGCCGCGGTCGATCGCTTTCGTGACCCAGGCGTCGAGGGTCGCCGCGTCGGCGATCGTCACGTAAGCGCTGCGGTCGATCTTCGATGCAGCCGCTTCCTTCTCGCGCGCAGCGGCGAGGGCTTGCGGTGTGAGGAGTTGGGTTATCCCTCCCCCGCCTGCGGGGGATGGTGCGCGCTCAACGGGCGCGCGGGTAGGAGCTTCCTGGACCGCAGCGACCCCACCCGGCGCCGCTGGCGCGGCGCCACCCTCCCCTTGCAAGGGAGGGATGGACGAAGGATCAGCCCGCAGCCGCGGATCGGCTTCGATCGCGCCGGCGTCGAGGCTGTAGATATCCGCCGCGCGCTTGGTGATGGTCGTGAATTCCATCGCCTTGAGGAAGGCGATCAGCGTCTTCGCGTCCGGCGTAACGAGACGCAGGTCGGTGATCGGCACATCGACCGCCATGTTGCAGTCGAGCGTGACGAGCTGCTTCGAGAGCCGCGCGCGTTCCGCGTTCTCGATCAGCGTCTCGCGCCGCTTCGGCTGCTTGATCTCGCTCGCGCGGGCGAGCAGCGTTTCGAGGTCGCCGTATTCGTTGATGAGCTGTGCTGCCGTCTTGATGCCGATGCCGGGCACGCCCGGCACATTATCGGTCGGATCGCCGACCAGCGCCTGTACGTCGGTCACCTTTTCCGGGGGCACGCCGAATTTCTCGATCACGCCATCGCGGTCGAGGCGGCGCTCGGGGCGGTAGCCCGGCTTGCCTTTGATGCCGGATTCGAAGTCGTAGAAGGTCACGCCCGGCCGGACCATCTGCATCAGGTCCTTGTCGGACGAGACGATCAGGACCTCGGCGCCGGCGTCCGCCGCCTGGCAGGCATAGGCGGCGATGATGTCGTCGGCCTCAAAGCCCTGCTGCTCGACCGGCACGAGCCCGAAGGCCTTTACCGCCTCGCGCATCAATGGGAATTGTGGAACGAGCTCGTCCGGCGGGTCGGGCCGGTGGGCCTTGTAGTCGGCATAGAGTCCTTGACGGAACGACTGCTCCGACTTGTCGAAGATGATGCCGAGATGTGTCGGCTTGATGCCGACGGCGCCGTCGAGGATGAACTGGAAGAGTTTCGTGCAGAAGAGGCGCACGGCCCCCGTCGGCAGGCCGTCGCTGCGCGTATTGTATTTCCGGTCCTGGTTCATGGACTGGAAATACGCGCGGAAGACGAAGGACGAGCCGTCGACCAGGAACACCTGGTCGCCTTTCTTCAGGGCCGGCGCGGCGGCGGCTTGTGTGGCGGTTTTCGGCATGGATCGGAGGCAGCTTTCGCCTCCGACTTAACACTCCGAGCGCGGCTTCGCCACCCGCGGCCGGTAACCTCCGTCGCGGTCAGGTTATTCCGCCGCCTGCAGCGCGAGCCGCCGCTTGGCGAGACCTTGCGGCTCGAGCTTGAACATCGCCGGGCGCTCGAACAGGAAGCGCAACCGCGTGTTGCGCACGAGCGCATGCAGCACCAGCGGGACGATAACGCCAGCCGTCGTGACCAGCAGGGCGATGGTGCCGAGATCGGTGATAACGCCGGTCTTGAGAAGCACCGCCCGGCTCGCCGCCATGGGCAGGAAGAAGGCGAGATAGACGACGATCGAATTCTGCCCGCAGTAGCGCAGCGGCTCGAACACGTGGAAGCGCGCGAGCAGCGCCGAGATCGTCACGACGGCGCAGGCACCGACGATGCCGAGCGCGAGCGAGACGACCGGCATCTCCGACCAGCCGGTTGCGACGACGGTGTAGTTCGTGATGCCCCACGCGATGAGGCCGATCGCGCCGAGAAGCATATGCGCCTGCACCGCGGCGGCGAGGCGGAAGATGTAGGGCGCGAGGATGTAGCCCGTGTAGAAATAGACGAAGCGCGAGGCAAATTCGTCGATCACCGTCCAGCCGGTGTCGATCACCGGGCCGCCGCCATGCGCGCGCATGATCTCGAGCGCCGCTGCAAGCGTCCAGATCGCGATCGGCGAAACGTTGCGCACGAGCTTGGTGACGACGAAGAAGATCGGCAGCAGGTAGATGAACCAGAGCGTGCCGAACGGCTCGATATAGGAGAAGAGGTAAAGGCCGGCGACACCGAGCGGCCCGTGCTCGCCGATCAGGCCCGGCGCCTTGAAGGCGAACTGGATGGTGACCCAGAGCGCGTAGAAATAGGCGAAGTGGACAACCTTGCGGTCGAGATAGGTGCGCCAGTCGCGGTCGATCACCCGCGCCAGGAACAGGCCGGAGATCATGAAGAAGTCGGGCATGCGGAACGGCTTGGCGAAGGCGACGACGTGGTGCATCCAGCCTTCGTGGCCGGCCGCCGCCTCGACGCCGAGCGTCGAATGCATCATGACGACGAAGCAGATACAGAAGCCCTTCGCGTAGTCGACCCAGTCGACCCGTCCCTCTTTGAATGCTTGAGCCGTCTTCATGCGCCGCTCCTCGTGGTTCAGGTGTCCCGTTTTGGGACCGGAAGGCCTCTTCCGGCATCCCCGTCGCAAGGTGCGTGCCGGTCGGGCTGGTCCACCTGAGCCGCGGCCATTTCGCTGATGGCGGGTAAAAACCGTATGAAACCGATCGCAGAAACAGCCCGTTAGCCTTCCTCATGCGCGCCTTTGACACAGCTTTGCCGATCGACGAGGCGTTGCCGCGCCTCACGGCAGCGCTGCGCGGCGCAAGCACGGCCGTGCTGGTGGCGCCGCCTGGTGCCGGCAAGACCACACGGGTCCCACTCGTTCTGATCGATGAATCGTGGGCAGCGATGGGCAAGATCCTGGTGCTCGAGCCGCGGCGACTTGCCGCCCGCGCGGCGGCGGCACGCATGGCCGCAACGCTCGGCGAAGAGGTTGGGGAGACAGTGGGCTTGCGCGTGCGCTTCGGCTCGCAGATCTCGCGCAAGACGCGCATCGAGGTGGTCACCGAAGGCATCTTCACCCGGTTGATCCTCGACGATCCGGAGCTCAAGGGTGTCGCGGCGGTGCTCTTCGACGAGTTCCACGAGCGCTCGCTTGATGCCGATCTCAGCCTTGCGCTAGTGCGAGACGCACAGCAAGGGCTGCGCGAGGATTTGCGATTGCTGGTGATGTCGGCGACGCTCGACGGCGCACGTGTCGCGGCGCTCCTTGGCGGCGCACTGGTGATCGAGAGCGAGGGCCGCTCGTTTCCCGTCGAGGCGCGCTACGCCGGGCGTGATCCGCGCGAACCCATCGAGCGGCAGGTCGTCGATGCGGTCGTGCGCGCGATGCGCGCGGAAGCAGGATCGGCACTGGTGTTCCTGCCGGGCGCCGCCGAAATCCGCCGCGCGGAGACGCTGCTGCGCGAGCGCATCGACGATCCGGCGATCGACATCGTTCCGCTCTACGGCGCGCTCGATCGCGACGTGCAGGACCGTGCCATCGCCCCGGCGCGCGGGGGCCGCCGCAAGGTCGTGCTCGCGACGTCGATCGCGGAAACGTCGATCACCATCGACGGCGTGCGCATCGTTATCGATTCGGGGCTTGCGCGTGTGCCGCGCTACGAGCCGGACCTCGGTTTCACGGCGCTCGAAACCGTGCGGGTCTCGCGCGCGGCGGCCGACCAACGGCGTGGTCGCGCGGGGCGCACGGAACCGGGCGTGTGCATCCGTCTGTGGGATGAGGCGCAGACCGCGTCGCTGCTTGCCTATGCCGCGCCGGAAATCCTCAGCGCCGATCTTTCGTCCTTCGTGCTCGATCTTGCGCAGTGGGGCGTTGCCGATCCGGACAAGCTCGCATTTCTTGATCCCCCGCCGAAGGCTGCGCTGACGGAGGCGCGCGCTTTGCTGCGTGAACTGGGCGCGCTCGATGCGGGCGGACGCATCACGCCTGAAGGCCGCGCGCTGCGCGAATTGCCGCTGCCGCCGCGGCTCGCGCGCATGGTAGCGGTGGCGTCGGCGCAGGGAGATGGCGAGCGCGCGGCCTTGCTCTCGGTGCTTCTCTCCGAGCGTGGTCTCGGCGGCAACGACATCGACCTTGAGCATCGCCTCGACGCGCTGCGCCGCGACCGCTCGGCACGCGGCCAAGCGGCTCGGCAGATGGCGAAGGGCTGGGCAGAGCGGGCAGGTGTTCCCTCCCCTGAAAGGGGAGGGTCGGACCGCCGCAGGCGGTCCGGGGAGGGGTCGCACGCAAGAGACATGGCCCCCCCCCCGGTCGCGGCGCGAACCCACCACCCCCAACCCGGGGG
>JBFWXB010000047.1:0-36909 GCA_050187875.1 Variibacter sp. | reverse complement strand
CTTCGCCAAGATCAAGCACTGGATGCGGATAGCGCAAAAACGCACAATCCCCGACACTTGGCGTCACATCGGTGATCTCGTCGCCACAATCGAACCCCACGAATGCAGCAACTACTTCGCCAACGCCAGATATGCTTCCGTCAAAATGTGAAAGACTCTAGCGCATCTCCTCCCCCTGAAAGGGGGAGGATCAAGGAGGGGGTCAATCTTCGGACATCGAAGATCGTGATCGCCTTTGCAGTTGCCGCCGGTGCATTTGCTTTTTGCAGCTCAGTCCATGCGGCCGGCGACATCAAAGCCGGCCGGCAGAAGGCGTTGCAATGCCAGACGTGTCATGGCCTCGACGGCCTCTCGAAACTGCCGGACGCGCCGAACATCGCCGGCAGTCCAGAGCCGTATCTCGTCAAGCAGCTCGACGCCTTCCGCAAAGGCGAGCGCAAGAACGAGATGATGAGCGTCGTGGCGCAGCCGCTCAGCGACCAGGACATCGCCGACCTCGCGGCCTATTACGCGGCGATCGAGGTCACGGTGAAAGTGCCGAAGTAGCGAGGACGTGAAACAATTCAGCATCATGCGCGGGCTTGACCCGCGCATCCATCTTCTTCGCAAGAATCTTCTTTAAGTGATGGATTGCCGGGTCAAGCCCGGCAATGACACCGAGAATTTGCTCTCCGGGGCTATGGATTCCGGGTTCGCGCTTCGCGCGCCCCGGAATGACAACGCCTGGCCCGTCACTACTCCGCCGCGATCTGCGTCGCGTCGCGCACCGGCTCGACCTTCGCCGCGCAGTATTTGAACTCCGGAATCTTTCCGAACGGGTCGAGCTTCGGATTGGTGAGCAGGTTCGCCGCCGCTTCGACATAGGCAAAGGGAATGAACACGACCCCGTCGGGCACGCCATCTTCCTGCCGCGCGTTGAGAGTTACCGTGCCGCGCCGCGTCGTCACCTTCACCGGATCGCCCGGCGCGATGCCGAGCTTGGCGATGGTGCCGCGCGAGAGTTGCGCGATCGGCCCCGGCTCCAACGCGTCGAGCACGAACGAACGGCGCGTCATCGCGCCGGTGTGCCAATGCTCGAGCTGACGGCCGGTGGTCAGGATGAACGGGTATTCCGCGTCCGGCGTTTCGTCAGGCGGCGTGAGCTTCGCTGCGACGAGCTTGCCAAAGCCACCCGGCCGCGGGAACCCCTTGTCAAAGACGATCTCGTTGCCCGGCTGATCAGGCGCATCGCAGGGGTAAGTGACCGAGTCTTCGCGCTCGACGCGATCCCAACTGATGTTGTCGAGCGACGGCATCAGCGATGCCATCTCCGTGTAGATTTCCTTTGGGTGCTGATAATTCCAATCGAGCCCCAGCCGCCGTCCGATCTCCTGCGTGATCCACCAGTCAAGCTTTGCTTCACCCGGAAGCGGCAGCGCCGCGCGCCCCATCTGCACCTGGCGGTTGGTGTTGGAGACCGTGCCGTCCTTTTCCGGCCACGCGGACGCTGGCAGCACGACGTCGGCGTAGACCGCCGTCTCGGTGAGGAAGAGGTCCTGCACCACGAGATGGTCGAGATGCGCCAGCGCTTCGCGCGCGTGGTTGAGATCGGGGTCGGACATCGCGGGATTCTCGCCCATGATGTACATGCCCTTAATCTTGTCGGCATGGATCGCGTCCATGATCTCGACGACCGTGAGGCCCTTTTGCGGGTCGAGCGGCACGCCCCAGGCGTTCTCGTATTTGGCGCGGATATTCGGATCTTCGACCGACTTGTAGTCGGGGAAGAACATCGGGATCAGCCCGGCGTCGGACGTGCCCTGCACGTTGTTCTGTCCGCGCAGCGGATGCAGCCCGGTGCCCGGCCGGCCGATCTGGCCGGTAATGAGCGAGAGCGCGATCAGACAGCGCGCATTGTCGGTGCCGTGCGTATGCTGCGACACGCCCATGCCCCAGAAGATGATGGCTGCTTTCGCGCGCGCGAAGGTGCGCGCGACCTTGCGCAGCACGTCGGCCTCGATCCCGCAGATCGGCGCCATCTCCTCCGGCGTGAAATTCTTCACGTGCGCCGCGAGCGCCTCAAAACCTTCCGTGTAGGTCTGGACGTATTGCTTGTCGTAGAGGTCTTCCGTCACGATGACGTTGAGCATCGCGTTGAGCATCGCGACATCGGCGCCGTTCTTGAACTGCATCATCTGCCAGGCGTGGCGCTTGAGCGCCTGTCCGCGCGGGTCCATGACGATGAGCTTGGCGCCACGCTTCGCCGCCTGCTTGAAGAAGGTCGCGGCGACCGGATGGTTCTCGGTCGGATTGGCGCCGATGACGATGATCACATCGGAATCGCGGCACGCATTGAACGAGGCCGAGACCGCGCCAGAGCCGACGCCTTCCATTAGCGCGGCGACGGACGAGGCGTGGCAAAGCCGCGTGCAGTGGTCGACATTGTTGGAGCCGAAGCCGACACGCACGAGCTTCTGGAAGAGATAGGCCTCCTCGTTCGAACCCTTGGCGGAGCCGAAGCCGGCGAGCGCGCGCGGACCTTCGGTGTCGCGAATCTTTTTCAATCCACCGGCGGCGCGGTCGAGCGCCTCCTCCCATGTCGCGGGGCGGAAATGCGTCCACGGATTGAGCGGATCGATGATCTCGTGCGGAACCTTCGGCACGCCGTCCTTGCGGATCATCGGCTGCGTCAGGCGCTGCTTGTTGTGCACGTAGTCGAAACCGAAGCGGCCCTTTACGCACAGGCGCTGCTGATTGGCCGGCCCGTCCTTCCCGGTGACATAGAGAAGCTTGTCGTCCTTGATGTGGTAGGTGAGCTGGCAGCCGACGCCGCAATAGGGGCACACGCTGTCGACGCTGCGGTCGGGATAGGCGTCACGCACATTATCGTTGCTGACAAGCGTTGAGGGCATCAGCGCGCCCGTCGGGCACGCTTGCACGCATTCGCCGCAGGCGACGCAGGTCGACTGACCCATCGGGTCATCGAAGTCGAAGACGATCTTCTCGTTGTGGCCGCGCGCGGCCATGCCGATGACGTCGTTGACCTGCACCTCGCGGCAGGCGCGGACGCAGAGATTGCATTGTATGCAGGCGTCGAGATTGACGGCCATCGCCGGATGGCTGCGGTCGGCGGTCGGCTTCTGCCCTTCCGGGTAGCGGCTGACCGCGATGCCCATCCGGTCCGCCCACGCCCAGAATTTCGAAGTGGGGTCCGGTGCTTCGCTCTTCTTCGGCTGATCGGCGAGGAGGAGCTCGAACACCATCTCCCGCGCCATCTTCGCGCGCGGCGTCGCGGTGTTGACCTTCATGCCGGCGGCCGGCTTGCGCAGACAGCTCGCCGCGAGCACGCGCTCGCCCTCGATGTCGACCATGCAGGCCCGGCAATTGCCGTCCGGCCGATAGCCGGGCTCCGGCGCGTAGCACAAATGCGGGATCTCGATACCCTCCCGCTTGGCGATCTGCCAGATCGTCTCATCGGCGCGCGCCATCACCTCGCGTCCGTCGAGCGTGAAGGTGATCGCTTCACCGCCAGGCGCACCCTTGCCGTTGCTGTTCGTCATCGCATCACCATGTCCCCAGCGGCTTCTTCAGCTCCTCGGGGAAATATTTGAAGACGCAAGTGAGCGGGTTCGGTGCCGCCTGCCCGAGACCGCAGATCGAGGCCGTGCGCATCACGCTCGCGAGATCGTCGAGCAGCTTCGCGTCCCACGGTCCGCTCGCCATCAGCGCCACCGCCTTCTCGGTTCCGACGCGGCAGGGCGTGCATTGCCCGCAACTTTCGTCCTCGAAGAAGCGCATGAGGTTGAGCGCCACGGCTTTCATGTCGTCCTTGTCGGAGAGGATGACAACCGCGTGCGAGCCGACGAAGCAGCCATATTTCTCAAGCGTCCCGAAATCGAGCGGCTCGTCCGCCATCGACGCGGGTAGGATGCCACCGGACGCGCCCCCCGGCAGATAGGCCTTGAACGTATGGCCGTCCTGCATGCCGCCGCAGTATTCCTCGATCAGCTCGCGCGCGGAAATTCCCGCCGGCGCGAGCTTGACGCCGGGGTCCTTCACGCGGCCGGAAACGGAGAAGCTGCGCAGACCTTTCCGATCGCGGCGGCCATAGGACGTGAACCAGTCGGCGCCCTTCTCGATGATGTCACGTACCCAGTAGAGCGTCTCGACATTCTGCTCCAGCGTCGGGCGCCCGAACAATCCGACCTGCGCGACGTAAGGCGGACGATGCCGCGGGAGGCCGCGCTTGCCTTCGATCGATTCGATCATCGCGGATTCTTCGCCGCAGATATAGGCGCCGGCGCCGCGGCGCATGTGAATCTGCGTGTGCGGCGCGAGGCCGGCGTCGACGACCTTCGCGATCTCGTCCGTGAGCATCAAGCGCAGCTCGGGATACTCGTCGCGCAAATAGAAATAGACCGCCGGCGCTTCGACCACCCACGCCGCGATCAGCATGCCCTCAACGAAACGATGCGGATCGAGACCGAGGTAATGCCGGTCCTTGAACGTGCCGGGCTCGCCTTCGTCGCCGTTCACCGCCATCAGCCGCGGCGCCGGCTCCTTGCGCACGAGATTCCATTTGCGCCCGGTCGGGAAGCCCGCGCCCCCGAGCCCGCGCAGGCCGGCATTGTCGACGATGCCGATGATCTCCTCGCGCGTGCGCTTGCCATCGAGACAATCGCGCAGGAGCGCATAGCCGCCCTCAAGACGATAGGCGGCGAGATCGCGGCCCGGCGCCGCCGCATGCGCATGCCGATCGCCGGCAACGCCCTGCGCGACCTTCTCCACATCGGCATGCGCGACCTGCACATGGCCGACGGCGCAGACCGGCGCCTGATGGCACGCCCCCATGCAAGGCGCGCGCATCACACGGACATTCGGCCCGAGCTTCCCCGGCAATTCGGCCAAGAGCTTCTCGGCGCCGGCCATCGCGCAGGAGAGGCTGTCGCACACGCGCACCGTGACCGGCGGCGGGGGAGCCTCGCCCTCCTTCACGACATCGAAATGCGCATAGAAGGTCGCGACCTCATAGACCTCGACGAGCGCAAGCCGCATTTCGGCGGCAAGCGCTGCGAGGTGGGCAGCGGAGAGGTAGCCGTAACGGTCCTGGATGAGATGCAGATGTTCGATGAGAAGATCGCGCCGCCGTGGCCGATCGCCGAGCAAGGCACGCACGTCCTCGAGCGCCGCAGACTCGACTTGGCGCCCCTTCGGCTTCGGCTTTCCTCGACCGCGTCCCCTCCCCGGGCCAGGCGGAGGGCGTTCTATGGTCACTCTCGGATTCATCGCATCCAGCTTTAAATAAGGGCTCCCCTCGCATCTGCGAGAGGAGCCCGCGGCGTTTACGCAACCTTCACCGAAAGATGCGGGAACATCGCCTTGCGCGATTCCTCGTCCATCTCGGTCTTGAACTTGTGCTTGTCTTTCAGCGCGACCGCGCGCTGCGCCGCAGGACGCGCACTGATCTCGTCGACGAGACGCTTGAGATTCGGGAACTTCGCCCACGCCGTCTCACCGAGGATGTTCGGCATCAGTCGTGCCCAGCCCCAGACATCCATGTCGACGATCGTGTAGGTATCGCCGAGCATGTATTTCTGCTTCCCGAGCCGTGCATCGAGAATGCCGAAGTGGCGCTGCGCCTCGAAGGCATAACGGTTCATCGCATATTCGATCTTCTCCGGCGCATAGTTGCGGAAGTGCACCGACTGCCCGGCATAGGGGCCGACGCCGGACGCGACGAACATCAGCCACGACAGCAATTCGCCGCGCGCCTTGTCGCCCTTCGGCGGCATGAACTTCCCAGTCTTCTCGCCGAGATAGAGAAGGATCGCATTGCTGTCGAAGACGACCGCGTCACCGTCGACGATCGCCGGCACCTTGGCATTCGGGTTGACGGCAAGATAGTTCGGCTTGTGCTGATCGCCCTTGCGGGTATCGACCGGGATCGGCTCGTAAGGAAGCCCCGTTTCTTCCAGAAATAGCGCCACCTTCGTCGGGTTCGGCGCACCGCTGTAATAGAATTTCAGCATATCTTGATCTCCATCGGCATCATTTTGCGGCGCATTCGCTGCGCTCCGCGCGGCGCCATTATCGCAACAAAGACCTCTTGCTTGCCATTCATCGCACCCGCGGGCGGCTCACGATCCCGCGACTGTATCTCCGCATTAAAACAGCCCGACGATATTGCCGTCCTTGACATCGATCGCGTCCGCCGACGGCACTTTCGGCAAGCCCGGCATCGTCATGATCTCCCCGCAGATCGCGACTACGAATTCGGCGCCGGCGGACAGGCGCACCTCGCGCACCGGGATATTGAAGCCCGCCGGCGCGCCCTTGAGGTCCGGATTGGTCGAGAAGGAATACTGCGTCTTGGCGATGCAGACCGGCAGCTTGCCGAAGCCCATCTCCTCCCAGGCCTTGAGCTGATCCTTCACCGACTTGTCGGCGGTCGCGTCATCGGCACGGTAGAGATCCTTCGCGATGGTGCGGATCTTGTCGAACAGCGGCATCTCGTCGGGATAAAGGAGCTTCAGGCTCGCCTTGCCCGCGTCGCACAGCTTGACGACGGCCTCCGCGACCTCGGTCGCGCCCTTGCCGCCCATCGCCCAGTGGTCCGCCATTAGCGCCTCAACGCCAAGCGCCTTGCACTTCTCCTTGACGAGCGCGACCTCGGCTTCCGCATCCGCGGAAAAGCGATTGATGGACACGACGGCCGGCAGCCCGAACTTCTTCACGTTCTCGACGTGCCGTTGCAGGTTCGCCATTCCCGCCTCGAGCGCCTTCAGGTCCTCCTTCTTGAGGTCCTCCTTCTTCACCCCGCCATGCATCTTCAGCGCGCGGATCGTCGCGACGATGACGACGCAGTCCGGCTTCAATCCCGCCTTGCGGCACTTGATGTCGAGGAACTTCTCCATGCCGAGGTCGGCGCCGAAGCCGGCTTCCGTCACGACATAGTCGGCGAGCTTGAGCGCCGTCGTCGTCGCCATCACCGAGTTGCAGCCATGTGCGATGTTGGCGAACGGCCCGCCGTGGATGAAGGCGGGCGTGCCTTCGAGCGTCTGCACGAGGTTCGGCGCGATCGCCTCCTTGAGCAGCGCCGTCATCGCCCCGTTCGCCTTGAGGTCTTTCGCGCGGATCGGTTTGCGCTCGCGGGTATAGCCGACGATGATGTTGCCGAGCCGCGCTTTCAGGTCGTCGAGGTCTTTCGCGAGGCAGAAGATCGCCATCACTTCCGAGGCGACGGTGATGTCGAAGCCCGCCTCACGTGGATAGCCATTGGCGACGCCGCCGAGCGAGCAGACGATCTCGCGCAACGCGCGATCGTTCATGTCCATCACGCGCCGCCAGGTAACGCGGCGCGAGTCGATGCCGAGCGCGTTGCCCCAATAGATGTGGTTGTCGACGAGCGCGGAGAGGAGATTGTGCGCCGAGGTAATGGCGTGGAAGTCGCCGGTGAAGTGGAGGTTGATGTCCTCCATCGGGACGACCTGCGCATAGCCGCCGCCGGCGGCGCCGCCCTTCATGCCGAACGAGGGCCCGAGCGAAGGTTCGCGCAGGCACATCATCGCCTTCTTGCCGATGTGTTGGAGCGCGTCGGTCAAGCCGACGGTCGTCGTCGTCTTACCCTCGCCCGCCGGCGTCGGCGAGATCGCGGTGACGAGGATGAGCTTGCCGTCCTTCTTCGATCGCAGCGACTTCACGTAGTCCATCGAGACCTTGGCCTTGTAATGGCCGTAGGGTTCGAGGTTCTCCGGCGTGATGCCGAGCTTTTCCTTCGCAACGTCGAGGATCGGCCGCTTCTTGGCGGCTTGCGAGATTTCAATGTCGGACTTGGGATTCTGGTGCTGGGAGGCGGGCATGGGAACTATCCAATCGTCATGTGATCGCGAAGCGAGAGGAAATTTTCGGATGTCATGCCCGCGAAGGCGGGCATCCAGTATTCACCGAGAGTTCAGTGAGTACTGGGTCCCCGCCTGCGCGGGGACGACAAGAGGAAAAATGCGTGTCGACGCTGCTCACGAGAACCGCGCGCCTTTGGCGAGGCCGGCAGACGCCGCCCATTCGCCGGCGTCGATCTTCTTGCCGCCCTCGGCCTGCACGCGCGTGACCTTGAAGCGGCCATCGGCGCAGACGACCGTGATGCCATCGTTCTCGACCGCGACGACTTCGCCGAGCTTACCGGCGATGCCCTTGGGGTCGCGCGCGGGGAGCGGCTTCGCATCGAAAATCTTCACCGTCTTTCCGTCGTGCGTCGTCCAGGCGCCCGGCGCCGGATTGCAGCCGCGGATGAGCCGATCGATCTGCTCCCACGGCTTGCCCCAATCGATCTTCGCGTTGCCGGGGCCGCAGCGGCCTTCATACGTCGCCTTGGACTCGTCCTGCTTGATGCGCGGCGCCTTGCCGGCTTTCATCAGGTCGACGGATTCGAGCATCGCCTCGACGCCCATCGGGAACAGCCGGTCGAAGTAGACGGTGCCAAGCGTGTCGGTGCCGGAGATCGGCGTCTTCTTCTGGATGAGAACGTCACCGGTATCGAGCCCATTGTCCGGCCAGAAGATCGAAAGCCCCGTCTCCTTCTCGCCCTTGATGATCGGCCAGTTGATCGCACTCGCACCGCGATACGCCGGAAGGAGCGACGGGTGATACTGGATCGACCCGTGGGTCGGGATGTTGAGGAACTCCTCCGGCACGAACAGCGTGACGAACGCCATCACCTGCAGGTCGGGCTTGAGCGACTTGAACTGCTCCCAGACCTTCGGATCGCGGTAAGACTCGGGCTGAAACACCGGAAGGTTCGCGGCGAGCGCCGCCTCCTTCAGCGGATCGGCCTTCGCGCCCTCCTTCTCCGGCGCCACATAGACGCCGACGACATTCTCGCCGCGCTTGAGCAGCGCTTCGAGCACCGCCTTTCCAAACGCCTGTTGGCCGTGAACGACGATACGCATTCGTTTCTCTCCCAGACCTTCGTTGTCATGCCCGCGAAGGCGGGCATCCAGTAATCACCGGCGAGTGGTGGAGGCACCGCGCCTTCGCCGGCCGGTGACCACTGGGTCCCCGCCTTCGCGGGGACGAGCCTCCGTTTTGTTGTTCAGCAGCGGATCGAATTAAGCCGCAGCCTTCTTCTCCGGCGCGGTGATCGCGCCGGAGCCCTTGATGTCGTTGATCTCGCGGGCGCTGTAGCCAAGCACCTTGCCGAGGATCTCGTCGGTATGCTCGCCGAGCAGCGGCGAGCGCTTCACTTCGGAGATCGAGTCGGACAGTTTGATTGGATTTCCGACCGTCAGATATTTTCCGCGTGTCGGATGATCGACCTCGACGACGGTGCCGGTCTTGCGTAGCGATTGATCCTCCGCGATCTCCTTCATCGAAAGGATCGGCCCGCATGGGATGTCGTATTTGTTGAGGATGTCCATGGCCTCGAATTTCGTCTTGGTCATGGTCCACTGCTCGATGCGATCGAAGATCTGCTTGAGCTTCGGCAACCGCGCCGGCGGCGTTGCGTATTCCGGATCGGTCTTCCACGTCGGCTCGCCGATCACGTCGCAGATCGCGCCCCACACCGGCGCCTGCGTGATGAAATAAATGTACGCGTTCGGGTCGGTCTCCCAACCCTTGCACTTGATGATCCAGCCGGGCTGGCCGCCGCCGGAATCGTTGCCGGCGCGCGGCGTCGCCTCGCCGAATTCGATGCCCTGGCCGTATTGGCTGTATTCCTTGAGCGGGCCCGCTTTGAGCCGCTGCTGATCGCGCAGCTTGACGCGACAGAGATTGAGGACCCCGTCCTGCATCGCGGCGAGCACCTTCTGCCCACGGCCAGTGCGGTTGCGCTGATAGAGCGCGGCGACGATGCCGAGCGCGAGGTGCAGCCCGGTTCCGGAATCGCCGATCTGCGCGCCCGTGACGAGCGGCGGGCCGTCGAGGAAGCCCGTGGTCGAGGCGGAGCCGCCGGTGCACTGCGCGACGTTCTCGTAGACCTTGCAATCCTCATAGGGGCCGGGACCGAAGCCCTTGACTGACGCGACGATCATGCGCGGATTGAGCTTGTGGATGTGATCCCAGGTGAGCCCCATGCGATCGAGCGCGCCGGGCGCGAAGTTCTCGACCAGCACGTCGCATTCCTTGATCAGCCGATCGAGGATCTCCTTGCCACGCGGATGCTTCGAGTCGATCGTGATCGAGCGCTTATTGTGATTGAGCATCGTGAAGTAGAGCGAATCGGCGCCCTTCACGTCGACCAGTTGTCCGCGCGTGATGTCGCCGGTGCCCGGACGCTCCACCTTGATCACGTCGGCGCCGAACCAGGCGAGAAGCTGCGTGCAGGTGGGACCGGACTGCACATGCGTGAAGTCGAGGATGCGCACGCCGTCGAGCGCCTTGCCGTCCTGCCCATAAGGCTTCGTCGAAGGCCGGCGCTGACCGTTGCCGTTCGTTTTCTTCGCTTTGACTGCACCGCTGACACGCTTCGCAGCGGCTGCAACGCCCGTCGCCAAACCAGCGAGTGCCGCACCGGCGACGCCGCGCTTGACCCGCTTCGATACGGCCGAAACGCGTTTAGCCGGCGCCTTACGCGCAGCGCTCCGCGCGACTTTCGCCGACCGCTTGGCGCTTCGCTTCGCGGCCGTCTTCGTCGCGCCCTTCTTCGCGACGCCCTTCTTCTGCGCGCTTCGCTTCACCGAAGCTGACTTCGTTTTGGCTTTCTTCGCCATCCTGCCTCTCCGCTCTATTCCTGCTCTGCCATGTCCGCGAAACGGACACGCTCATTTCTTCTTCAGCTTGCTCTGCGGGTTGAGATTGCCGATGCGGCCGCTCTCGGAGCCCGCCGCCGGATCGATGACCGCGTTGATGAGTGTCGGTTTGCCCGAATCCATCGCCGCATTGACGGCGCGCTTCAATTCATCGGGCGTCGTGACATTGGCGCCAACGCCGCCGAACGCCTCAATCATCTTGTCGTAGCGCGCGCCTTTGACGAACGCGGTGACCGTAGGGTCGGAACCGGCGGGGTTAGGGTCGATGCCGCGATAGATGCCGTCGTTGTTGAAGACGACAATGCAAACGGGAAGCTTGTAGCGGCAGATCGTCTCGATCTCCATGCCACAGAAGCCGAAGGCCGAATCGCCTTCGACCGCCAGCACCGGCTTTCCGGTCTCGACCGCAGCGGCGATGGCAGAGCCCATCCCGATGCCCATGACGCCCCAGGTGCCGACATCGAGCCGCTTGCGCGGCTGATAGACGTCGATGATGCCGCGTGCAAGATCAAGCGTGTTGGCGCCCTCGTTGACAAGGATCGCGTCCGGCCGCTCCTTGACGATCGTGCGCAATACGCCGAGCGCGCCGTGATAGTCCATCGGCGAATTGTTGTTCATCAGCCGAGGCGCCATCTTGGCGACGTTCTCTTCGCGCTTCTTGGCAACCGCGCTCGTCCAGTCGGCGGGCGGCTTCGGCCACTTGTCGCCCATGCCGGCGAGCAGCGCCGCGACGCACGAGCCGATGTCGCCGACCACCGGCGCCGCGATCTCGACATTCGAGTCCATTTCCTTCGGCTCGATATCGATCTGGATGAATTTCTTCGGCGCGTCGCCCCAGGTCTTGCCCTTGCCGTGCGAGAGGAGCCAGTTAAGCCGCGCGCCGATCAGCATCACGACGTCGGATTCTTTCAGCACCGTCGAACGCGCAGCTCCGGCGCATTGCGGATGCGTGTCGGGAAGCAGCCCCTTGCCCATGCTCATCGGCAGAAACGGAATGCCGCTCTTCTCGACGAGCGCACGGACTGCGTCGTCCGCCTGCGCATAGGCTGCACCCTTGCCGAGAATGATCAGCGGCCTCTTCGCCGATTTGAGCACATCGAGCGCGCGTTTCACCGCGTCGGGCGCCGGGATTTGCGCCGGCGCCGCGTCAATCACCTTGACGAGCGACTTCTTGCCAGCTTCGGCATCCATCACTTGGCCGAAAAGCTTTGCCGGCAGGTCGAGATAGACACCGCCCGGGCGCCCCGACACGGCCGCACGGATGGCGCGCGCGAGGCCGATGCCGATGTCCTGTGCGTGCAGGATGCGGAACGCTGCCTTGCAGAGTGGCTTGGCGATCGCGAGCTGATCCATCTCCTCGTAGTCGCCCTGCTGCAAGTCGACGATCTCACGCTCGGACGAGCCGGAGATCAGGATCATCGGGAAGCAGTTCGTCGTCGCATGCGCCAGCGCAGTGAGGCCATTGAGGAAGCCCGGCGCCGACACCGTGAGACAGACGCCAGGCTTCTTGGTCAGGAAGCCCGCGATCGAGGCCGCATAGCCGGCGTTCTGTTCGTGGCGAAACGAAAGAACGCGAATGCCCGCCGCCTGCGCCATGCGGCCGAAATCCGTGATCGGTATTCCCGGCACGCCATAGATCGTGGTCAGGCCGTTGAGCTTGAGCGCATCGATGATGAGATTGAAGCCGTCGGTCAGCTCTCGCTGCTCATCGGCGGCGTCCGCGACGTCCGGTTTCGCCTTCACTGCTGCTTCCGCCATTTGACTCTCCTTTACGTCCGTCAAGCGCAAGGTTGCCCCACGCATCCATCATTTTCCAAAAGCGATGGATTGCCGGGGCGAGCCCGGCAACGACGCATGCATTCACTCCAGATAATCCGCGTATTTTTCGACATGCCGGGCGAGACCCAGCGCATGCTCGCGCACCAGCATTTCGGCGCGACCGGTGTCGCGCGCCTCCAGCGCTTCGATGATGTTCAGGTGGTCGTGGATCGAACGGTTGGCGCGATCCTGCTCGCCGATCGTCTTGCGGCGGATCATGCGCATATGCGTGAACAGGTTTTCCGCGAGGTCGATGAGCACCTGGTTCTTGCTCATCTTGATGATGGTTTGATGGAACTCGATGTTCACTTCGGAATATTCGTCGAGCTTGGCGTGCAGCGTGCCGTCTTCGAACTTCGTGAACATCGCGCGCAGCGGCGCAATTTCCTCCGGCTCAGCGTTCTGCGTGATCAGGCGCGCGGCCATGCTCTCGAGCGCCGCCCAGGCGGTGATCAGCTCGATCACGTCGCGCTTCTTTTTCTTCACGACATAGACGCCGCGGCGCGGCACCGAGCGCACGAAGCCCTCTCGCTCGAGCTGCGCCATCGCTTCGCGCACGGGCGTCCGGCTCACACCGAGGTCGCTCGCAAGCTGCCGCTCGTCGAGGCGGACCTCCTGGTCTTGCCCATAGATATTCAGCGAGACGATGACTTCCTTCAGCGCCGCGTAGGCGCGGTCAGCGAAGGTCGACGTATCCTCAAGCGGGCTTAACGCCACCCGCCCCGCTTTGTCGCTTCCTGTCCGCAAGGCCGCGTTCACAGCACGCCTCCTAGAGCGTCGTCACCCCGACCTTTGCCGAGCTCGCCTCTGGTATACATAATTCCAATCCCGCCGTCCAGGGTCCCTGAGCCTTTAGGCGGCCGTCGCGGCCTGCCCGCGTAGGCGGCTCCACGCCATCTGGATCAGCGGCCAGAACAGCGCGATCAGGCCGAGTGTCATGATCGTGCTGACGAGCCCGTTCGAGAAAAAGATCGAAAGACCGCCCTGCGAGGCAAGCAGCGATTGCCGGAAGGATTCCTCCGCCTTGTCGCCCAGCACGATCGCGAGCACGAGCGGCGCCAGTGGGTAGTTGCACTTCTTGAGCAGATAACCGGCGACGCCGAACACCAGCATCATCACGACGTCGAAGGTGTTGTTGTGCACCGTGTAGGCGCCGATCGCGCAGAACGTCAGGATGATCGGCGCGATGATGCTGAACGGCACGCGCAGGATCGCCGCGAACAGCGGGACGCAGGTGAGCACCACAATGAGGCCCGCGATGTTGCCGAGATACATCGACGCGATCAGGCCCCAGACGAACTCCTTCTGCTCGACAAACAGCATCGGGCCAGGCTGCAGGCCCCAGATCAAGAGGCCGCCGAGGAGCACGGCCGCGGTCGGCGAGCCGGGCACGCCGAGCGAGAGCATGGGCAGGAGCGCGGAGGTGCCCGCGGCATGCGCCGCCGTCTCCGGCGCGACCACACCCTCGATCTCGCCGGTGCCGAAGCGCGCGCCTGCCTTGGAGACGCGCTTGGCGATGCCATAGCTCATGAACGAGGCCGGCGTCGCACCGGCGGGCGTGACGCCCATCCAGCACCCGATGAAGCACGAGCGCAGCGAGGTCACCCAGTAGCGCGGAAGCTCCGCCCAGGTCTGCAGCACGACGCGCAGATTCATCTTGGCGTCGCGGCCGCGGAAATGCAGGCCCTCTTCCATCGTAAGTAGGATCTCGCCGATGCCGAACAGGCCGATCACGGCGATGAGGAAATCGAATCCGCTCAGCAGCGGCTCCATGCCGAAGGTGAGGCGCAGCTGGCCCGTCATCTGATCGAGCCCGACCGCGCCGAGCGCGAAGCCGATCATCATCGCGGCGATTGTCTTGAACGCCGGCTCCTTGCTCATGCCGACGAAGCTGCAGAAGGCGAGGAAGTAGACGCTGAACTTCTCCGCTGGCCCGAAGCGCAATGCGAAGGCGGCGACGAGCGGCGCAACGAGCGTGATCATGATGACGGCGAAGAGCGCGCCTACGAACGAGGACGTGAAGGCCGCGGTCAGCGCCTCGCCGGCTTTTCCCTTCTGCGCCATCGGATAGCCGTCGAATGTGGTCGCGACCGACCATGGCTCGCCCGGTATGTTGAAGAGCACCGAGGTGATCGCGCCGCCGAACAGCGCGCCCCAATAGATGCACGACAACATGATGATCGCCGACGTCGGCGACATCGAAAATGTCAGCGGCAGGAGGATCGCGACGCCGTTCGCCCCGCCGAGCCCCGGCAACACGCCGATGATCACGCCGAGCAGGATGCCGATGAACATCAGCATGATGTTGAAGGGCTGGATGACGACGGCAAAGCCGTGGAACAGATCGCCGATGGATTCGAGCATTCGTTGTATGTCCGGCCGCTTGTTGCGCCGGCTCCTCCCTAGCGGAACTGAAGCTGCGTATTCCGGCTAGCTAGTAGCCGAGATACGCTTCGAGCGGCCCTTTCGGCAGCGGCACGAGAAACCATTCCTCGAAGACGAGGAAGGTTGCGATCGGAAGTCCGATCGCCACGGCGAGGACCAGTGCCCAGCCGTAGCGACCGAACCATTTCATGAAGAAGGCGATGAGCAGGGCCGACGCGACATAGATGCCGGCATAGGGCACAAGGGCGACATAGATCGCCGTCGGAATAATGACGGAGAGGACTTGACCCAGCTGGCTCCATTCCGCGAACAGCATCGTCGGTGGAACCGTCTTGAGAGCCTGCACGAAATTCACCACGCTCGCCATCAGGACGATCAGCGATACGTAGAATGGAAAGAAGCCGGCCATCGGACCGTCTTCTGCCCAGCCGATGCCGACCTGAAGACTTCCGACCATGCCGATCACGGCAAGCGCCGCCATCGCCAGTGCGACGCCGAGCTCGACGCTGCGATGGGTCGGGCCCGATCCAGGCACGCTGTGAGAACTGTCAGTCATTTTTGTTTTACCCGTGAGCACATGCATTCGGCCGGCGGAACGTCCCGCCGGCCGATGACATTCAGGGCTACTTCTTGGCGAGCCAGCCCGCGCTTTCGACGAGATCGTGGTGAACCTTCTCGGTCTTCGTCAGCCAGTCGGCGTACTCTTTTCCGGTCATGAACGTCTGATTGAATGCGCCATCGTTCATGAACTTCTTCCACTCCGGCGTTTCGCGCACCTTCTTAAAAAGATCGATGTAGAAAGCGACTTCTTCAGGCTTGGCGTCCGGCGTCGTGAAGATGCCGCGGAGCATGAGATACTCGACGTCCATGCCCGCGGATTTGCAGGTCGGGATGCTGTCCCAGGCGAGATCGCCCACGATCTTTTCGTGATAGTCGAGCTTCTTCTCGTCGAAGACGCACAGCGGCTTGAGCTTCCCGCCGCGCCAATGCGCCACCGCTTCGATCGGATTGTTCACGCTCGAATCGGCATGGTCGCCGACGACCTGCACGGCCACCGCGCCGCCGCCGCGTTCGGGGATGTAGATGAACTTGGCGCCCGTCGCCTTCTGGATCGCCTCGGTGATGATCTGATCTTCCTGCTTCGAGCCGGTGCCGGCCATCTTGAAGCTGCCGTTCGCCGCCTTCGCGGCGTCGATATAGTCCTTCGCCGTCTTGTAAGGCTTGTCAGCATTGACCCAGAGCACGAACTCGTCGAGCGCCAGCATCGCGACCGGCGTGATGTCTTTCCAGTTGAACGGAATGCCCGTCACCATCGGCGTGGTAAACAGGTTCGACAAGGTGATGATGATCTTGTTCGGGTTGCCCTTCGCGTTCTTGACGTCGAGGAAACCTTCGCCGCCGGCGCCGCCCGACTTGTTGATGACGACCATCGATTGCTTCATCAGCTTGTGCTTGCTGATGATCCCTTGGATCGTCCGCGCCATCTGATCGGCGCCGCCGCCCGTGCCCGCTGGCACGATGAACTCGACCGGCCGTGTCGGCTCCCAGGCCGCCGAGGCAGGCGCTCCGGCCATCAAGAGACCAGTCACAGCCGTCATGGCGAGCAGCGCATGGCGCCGCGAAAATGATTGTCTGCGTTGCATGTCGTTTCCTCCGTCCCGTTTCGCTTTTTGTCGTGCCCCGCTTTTTGGTCTGCTTTCTGCCAGGCCTCTCCTCATGTGGCATACATTATTACCTAAAGAAGGTTAGCCTCGTTCTGAGCATCTGAATAGGTGAACAAGGCTGTCCTAACTGGATAACGAGCTGCCCCCTCGTCGACCAGACCTGCGGGCGGCACGGGCCGCCAGACAGGGCGAGATCGCTTCGATTTTCAGCCCAGTCGGGATCCCGCGCGCGGCTTATCGCCAGCCTGCGGTTCTGCGCTCGCGATTCATGCGCCGCGGAACCGCGGACGCCCTGCACGGTTGGTGCAAGGCTGTCGCAGACAGACTGGGGATGAGGATATTGCGATGCTCAAATGGGCGATCATTTTTTTGGTTATTTCTCTCATCGCCGGCGCGCTCGGCTTCACCAATGTGTCCGCCTTCGCCGGCCGCATCGCGAAAATTCTGTTCGCGATCTTCTTCATCCTCTTCCTGATCGTCTTGGTCTTCGCCTTCATGGCTGGCGATTTCTTGCTCTCACACTAAGCGCGCCGCCACGTCATTGCCGAGCCTGACCCGGTAATCCATCACCTCTGCCTTCCCCGCAAGCGGCGGAGGGTAGGGTGGGGGCGGATGCGCGGGTGAAGACCGCGCATGACGAACGACGACGGCGCGCTGCTGCGGCAGCGCGGAGCGCGCCTGCAAAGACGCAGCTTCGGCGTGCTACTTGCCGTCGTTCCAGATGTCGGCTGCAAGCTTCCAATGCTTGCCGACCTTCTCCCACACGACGAGATATTTGCCGGTCACCTCTTGCGGCGTCGGGCTCTTGGTCTTCAGGCTGAACGTGCCGACCTCCTGCGCGGTCGAGCGCCCGAGCCGCTTGACGGCGAGCGTGGTCAACCTCGGATCGCCGACTTGGCTCGCGAGAGTCTTCCACAGCGTCGCAATCGCTGTTCGGCCTTTCACCATGGCAGAGCCAGGCGGAAGAACGACGGCATCCTCGGCATAAAGCGCGGCGACGCCGGCGAAGTCGCCTTTGTTGAAGAGCTTCACAAATTTCGCATTCGCCGCTTCAATCGCCGTCTTTTGTGCGAACGCCGGCCCGGTCAACCCAATCAAGAAGGTAACGACAAGTGCAATCCTGCGCATGATCATTCCCCTCCAAATGCCGTTCATCCAAGACCTGCATTGGCGCTGCGACGACGGGCCCAGCGCCGACGACGATCCCGACCCTGCCGGCGGCCTTCCGATCACTCGAGCTCGGCGGTCTCGAAATCCGCCGGCAAGATGATCTCCAGCACTTCGCAGTCGTCTGAATAGTCGAGCACCTTATGCTTGATCTTGGGCGGCTGAATCCAAGCCGAGCCCTTCTCCATCGTCACGGCGCCCTGCCCTTCGAATTCCGATTTGATCCAGCCGTTAAGCACATAGACCATCTGGAATTCGACATCGTGCGTGTGCAGCTTGGACACTTCCTCGGGCCGGCACGGCGGCACGAAGCGAATCACATGCGCGCGGGCAAGCCCGTTCGTTGCAGCGGCAATGCCGAGATCGCGATATTGCGCGTAACGGCGCAACCCGGACTCGAAACTTCCTTCGCTAAGATGCGAAACCGTGAAGCGCTGCGGCGGACGCTTGGGACGCGCCGCCGTCCGTCCACGCGCACGAGCACGAGCCATCGTCTTCGTGCGTCGTGCCGCCGGCGCCTTCGCAGCCTTCTTCATGGACTTCGATGTCTTGCGTGTGGTCCCGGCGCGATGCGACGCCGCTTTGCGTCGTGCCGTCGTTTTGCGCGCAGTTTTAGCTTTTGCCTTCGCCATGTTTCCTCCCGTCGCTGAACGTTCATCGAAAACGGCTGTGGCGGTCCCGGAGGGAGTCGAACCCCCGACCTTCGGTTTAGGAAACCGCTGCTCTATCCTGCTGAGCTACGGGACCGTGCCGCCGATCTAGCACAGCGCGCAGCGCGCCGCACGCCGTGGCTTCATGCGCGAGACGCGTCTTTTATTTGCTTTGTGTCGCGAGGGAAGCTTTCAGCGTCTCGATGGTCGCCGCTTGCTGTTTGATCGTCTCGATCTGCGTCTTCTGCGACGCAAGGCTCTTCTCCATCATCTCGATAAGCGTCTTCGCCTGCGCACGGCAGGTGTCGAGATGGGCGTCCTTGGAGATCGATGACCAGGCCAGAAGCCCGGTATTGAGAATGAGAAGGCCGCCGGCAACAACCAGGGCGATCGATGTCCGGCGTAGTGCGGGCGTCGACGTCTCGGGCACGGTCTCCTCCTCGTTGTCGCTTCGGCATACGTGTTAGATTGCGCGGGGCATTGTCTCACGAACAGCACCACGATGGCGTACATCGCTTTTCGCATCAGTGTTCTGTTGGTCGCCGGAAGCGTCTGCACGGTTCACCCGACGGCTTGGGCCCACGCCGAGGACAGCGCGACCTGCCGGCTTGTCTCCCTGCCCTCAGGACACGTGCGCAAAGTTCTGGACGGCCGCACGCTGCGCCTCGAGGACGGACGGGAGGTGCGCCTCGCCGCCATCGAAGTTCCCCCGCAGGACACGCCCCGCGGGCGCGAGGCCTATCTTTTCCTGCAGGAATTGCTCTCGGGCGAGACTGTGAGCCTGAAGTCCACGGCGGCTGTCCCGACGGACCGCTACGGGCGCGTCGTGGCGCATGTTTTCATGACCGACGAGGGCTTGGAACGCTCCCTGCAAGACGCTATGCTTGAAAGTGGGCTTGCTCGGGTGGCAGCGCGTGTCGGCGCTTATGGTTGCGCGACCGCATTCTGGGCTCGTGAGCAAAATGCACGCACGGCGCGACGCGGTCTGTGGGCAGATCCCGAGGTTACCCAGACAACCGGCAATCCGCTCGCGCTCCAGGCCCGGCGTGGCCAGTTCGCGGTGGTCGAAGGCAAGGTTCTGTCCGTGCGGGAGAGTGGCGGCACGATCTACGTCAATTTCGGCCGCCGATGGTCGGAGGACTTCACCGTTACCATTGCGAAACGCAATGCCCGCATGTTCAGCGCCGCCGGCCTCGATCCGCAACGGCTGGCAAGCCGACGCCTCCGGGTCCGCGGCATTATCGAGCGGCGCGGTGGGCCAAATGGCGCTCCCTGGATCGAGGCGATGCGGCCGGAGCAAATCGAGGTTCTTGGCTACGAGTGGGAAACGACGTGGCCAGATTCGGGGAAAGCTCGCGTTCAAACTGGGGTAAGCGACAGCCTGACTGACGCGGTGGAATAGCGGCGTGCTGGAATTGACGAGAGGCCACTCGGGACGGTTGGCGGCGCATCTGCGCCGGCCGGCGTCGTTTGCGCTCGTCGCTCTGCTGCTCGCGGGCTGCGCCGGCACGCTGCCGGAAAGCGCCAGCAAGGTTTCGGCCCTACCGGACCCGCCGAAGCGCGCGGAGCCGATCCCGGCGGCGCAGCGCGAGCATCAGCGCATCCTGGCCGCCTATGGCGGCGCCTATCAAAACCCGCGTATGGAAGCGGTCTTGAAGCAGACCGTCGACAAGCTCGTCGCCTCGTCCGAAAAGCCGGACCTGAAATACCGGGTGACGATCCTCAACTCGCCGGCGATCAACGCCTTCGCCCTGCCGACCGGCCATCTTTATGTCACGCGCGGGCTGCTCGCTTTGGCGAACGACGATTCAGAGCTTGCCTCGGTGCTGTCGCATGAGATGGCGCATGTAATTGCCCGCCATGCTGCCATGCGTGAGGACCAGGCCCGGCAGGCAGCGATTGTCAGCCGCGTCGTCAACGACGTCCTCAACGATCCGCAGATGGGGGCGCTGGCGCTGGCGAAGTCCAAGATCGCGCTGGCGAGCTTCTCGCGTGCGCAGGAGATCGAGGCCGACGGCATCGGCGTCGGCATCGCCGCCAAGGCGGGATACGACCCGTACGGCGCGAGCCGCTTTCTGACCGCGATGGGCCGCAACGCCGCCCTCAAATCCAGCACAGCCTCCGGCGGCGACCCGCGCTCGATCGACTTCCTCTCGTCGCATCCGTCCACCCCAGAGCGCGTCAAGAACGCGCTCGCGACCGCGCGCCAATACACCGCGCCAGCGGGCGGCGACGCCGATCACACCGCGTATCTCGCGGCGACCGAAGGCCTCGCCTACGGCGAGGACCCGACCGAAGGCCTCATCCGCGGCCGCACGTTCCTGCACCCGCGCCTCGGCTTCACCTTCACCGCGCCGGAGGGCTTCGTCCTCGACAACACCGCGCAGGCGATCCTCGGCATGAAGGACAACGGCAGCCAGGCGCTACGTCTCGACAATGTCCGTGTGCCCGCCGACCAGAAGCTGACCGACTATCTCGTCTCCGGCTGGATCGAGAAGGTCGATCCGCGCACGGTGCAGGAGACGACCATCAACAACTCGTCCGCCGCGACTGCGATCGCGCGCGGCGATCAGTGGAGCTTCCGCCTCTATGTCGTGCGTTACGGGCAGGACGTGTATCGCTTCGTCTTTGCCGCCAAGAACCGCACGCCCGAGGTCGACAGGGCGTTCCGGCAATCGGTCACGAGCTTCCGGCGCATGTCGCAGGCCGAGATCGACCGGGCGCGGCCGCTGCATATTCACATCGTGACCGTGCAGCCCGGTGACACGCCGGAGAAGATGGCCTCGAAAATGACCACCGACCACCCGCTCGAGCGCTTCCTGGTGCTCAACGGATTGAATCCCGGCGCGACGCTCACGCCCGGCCGGACGGTGAAGATCGTCACCGAGTAGCGGCCGCCTTTCCTGCGGCCTGCAGCTCAACAAAAAAGCCCGGCTTGCGCACCGGGCTTTTGTTTCGCAATGGGACGAGGGCTTACGCCGCCTCTTCCTCGATGACCGCTTCGTCCGTCTCGGACTCTGCCTCGGCCTCCGGCTTCGGTCCGCGGCGCGGCCCTTTCGCCAGCGACGCCTCGATCTCCTTCACCGCTTCAGTCTCGGTGATGCGCTGCACCGCCGCGATCTCGCGGGCGAGACGGTCGAGGGCGGCCTCGTAAAGCTGCCGCTCGCTGTAGGACTGCTCCGGCTGGCTCTCGGAGCGGAACAGGTCGCGGACCACCTCGGAGATGGCGACGATGTCGCCCGAGTTGATCTTCGCCTCGTATTCCTGCGCCCGGCGCGACCACATGGTCCGCTTGATGCGCGCCCGGCCCTTGAGGGTGTCAAGCGCCCGCTTCACCAACGGCGTTTCGGCGAGCTTGCGCATTCCGACCGAAGCGATCTTGGTCGTCGGCACGCGCAACGTCATCTTGTCCTTGACGAAATTGATGACGAAGAGCTCGAGCTTGTAGCCCGCCACCTCCTGCTCCTCGATGGCGACGATCTGGCCGACACCGTGGGCGGGGTAGACAATGAATTCGTTGGTCTTGAAGCCCTGCCGCTGCGTCGCCTTCTTAGGCTCCACGGCCGGCGCAGCCTTCGGGACAGCCTGCAACTCGACCTTCTTCTTGACCGGCGCTTCAGCGACCTTTTTCTTGAGTTCGGGGGCCTTTTTACCCTGGACAGGCGCTTTAGGAGTGGCCTGGACCTTGGTTACAGTCGAAGGGGCAGCAGTCTTTTTGTTGTTGGCGGTCACTTTGGCTCCTTTGCCCTTCGCTTTGGCGCGAGGGGCAGTTTTGGCCTTGGCCGCGACAGCGCGGCTTGTGGCCTTGGACGAGGCAGAAGCCCGCTTGCGGGCCTCTTTCAGATTTTTCTTCACACCACGACGCGGTTTTGCAGCCACAGCTTTCGCGTGGAACGTCACGCCCTTCTACTCGATACGATGTTTCGGGAGGCGACCTATAAAGGGGGCTCCGCGCGCGAAGCACCAAATTTCGCCACAGTGGTCATGTGGGAAGGACCCTACCACATTTCCAGGAAAAATCAAAGCTTTGAGGGCAGAAAGCGACGCTTTTGCCCCATTCCGGGGCAAATTTTGGCGCGGGCGGTTAATTCAGGTCAGTCGCCTTCGCCTGGATTCGGCGAGAATTCTTTTTCTTTATCGGGGACGCCCTGCCATTCCTTCGCGTCCGCCGGCGGGTCGCGCTTGATGGTGATATTAGGCCAGACCTTGGCGTAATCCGCGTTGAGTTTCAGCCACTTCTCCAGCCCCGGCTCGGTATCGGGCTTGATCGCCTCGGCCGGACATTCGGGCTCGCAGACGCCGCAGTCGATGCACTCGTCCGGATGGATAACGAGCATGTTCTCGCCTTCATAGAAGCAGTCCACCGGACACACTTCCACGCAATCCATGTACTTGCAGCGGATACAGTTTTCGTTGACGACGTAGGTCATTTTCAATCCGTGGGGCGCAGGTTGCCTACCGCAAGGGTCGCCTCGGCGCAAGCCGCGACGCCGCATGAAGACGCGCCTTCAATCCCAATCTGCCTTGAACCGGTCGAGCGCACGACGCTCGCGCTTGGTGGGGCGCTCGCCGCCGCCGGTATGGCGCGGTGGCGAGGGCGAAGCGGCCGTATCCGGCGGCTCCGCGATGTCTAAGCGCTCATATAATACGGCTGCGGCTTCTGGCGAACCACGACGTTCGGCGAATCCGATCACTTTCATGACCCGCACGCTCCGATCGAGCGCCACCGTGACCACGTCGCCGGCCTTGACGCTGCGGGACGCGCCGTCCGCGCGTTGCCCATTGATCCGGACATGGCCCTGATTGGCGAGGTCTGCGGCGGCGGTCCGCGTCCGCACGATCCGGACGTGCCACAGCCACTTGTCGATGCGCTGCTTGTCGGTCGTCAATGTTCGCCCATGCGGCGTTCCGCCCTGCAGGCTCAAGACGGATCCTTGCCCTCGAGTTGCGCCTTGAGGGCGGCAAGCTTCGCGAACGGTGAATCCGGGTCCGGGGCTTTGTCACGCCGGTCACGCGACGGCCCGAAGGAACGCGGCGCATCGCTACTGGGACGGTCCTTGCGGAAGCCACCGCCCTGGCCATGACGCTCGCTGCGATAGTCACCGCGACCATGGCGGGGACGGCCGGAACGTTCACGTTCACCTTCGTCCTTCCGCGGGAAGCGCCGCTCGTCGCGGCGGCGATGCGGCTTGTCTCCGTCCTGCGGTGCAGCAGGTTGCGCGCCGGCCTCGGCCGCGGCAGGGGCCGCTTGTGGCGACGCCGCAGCATTCTCCGACGCGCCGTGTCTGCGGCTGCGCGGACGTCCATGTTGGCGCGGCCGATGCTCGAAGCGGCCCGGCCGCCAAACTTCGATCATCTCCGGCTCGCCCGATGCGTCAGGCGCCGCCGCCGATCCGTCGACGGCGACAGGTGCAACCGCCTCCGCGATCACCGGCGCGACGGTCTCGACGACCGGAGCAGGTTCCGCCGCCGGCTGCGTCTCCGTGGCGATGGGCGGCGTTTCGCCTGCTGCCGGCGCGACATGAGATTCCGTCACGTCGGCATGGCCGCCGCCACTTGCGGTCTCGTCCGTTGCCGGCGCAGCGGCATCGGCAACCTCGGCCGCATCTCCCGCGCTTGTGTCTGCTGCAGGTTCGGCGGCGGCAACATCCGTCGTCTCTTGCGCCGGAGCTTGCGCATCTTGCGGCGTCGCCTGTTCCACAGGCGCCTCCGTCGGCTTCTTCTTGCGCTCCATGCGATAGCCGAGCGCACGCAGGATCGACGCGAAATCCTCGCCGGAAGAGCCGACGAGCGACGTCATCGCACCGGTGATGGTGAAGCCGCCGCCTTCGATGGCGCCCGCAGGTTTTGGCGCCGCGCTCGCACCCGCGCGCCATGTCAGCGCCGGACGGATGAGATCCGCTAGTCGCTCGAGAATGTCGACACGCACGGCGCGCTCGCCGCAGACGCGATAGCCGATCGTGCGGTAGAGCGCCTTCGAAATATCCTTGTCAACGGGGATCGAGGTGCGCCCGCTCGATGCGAGCTGCGGCAGATCATCGAGCCCCTTCACGTCCGGGGCCGCATGCTTGAGCGCCCAGAGCTGCATCGCCAGCACGCGCGGCGCAGGCTTGAGCAGCGCCGGAAAATAGATGTGATAATTGCCGAAGCGCACGCCGTATTTGCGCAGCATCGCGCGCGCGGCCTGGTCGAGCCCCTTGATCTCCTCGGCGACCTTCTGGCGCTCGAGCACGCCGAGCGCCTCGACGAGCTGGAAGGCGACGCCGCGAGCGAGTCCCGTCACATCCTCGGCGCCCGAAAGCGCATTGAGCGCGCCGAGCACCTTTTCGATGTGCGCCTTGACCCAGAGGTCGAGCCGCGTCTGCACCACCTCGCGCGACGCGCCGGTGAGATGTTCGTCGGCGATGATGCGGACATGCGGCCGCATCACGTCGTCACCCGCCGTGAGCTTCGCGACCGCGTCGCCGAACCAGCGGATCGTCCCGTCGGAGGCAAGGACAAATTGATCGTCGCTGGCGGAGGAAAGACGGCTCGCGCGCGCATCGATCTCGCTCGCCAGCGCCTTCTGCGCGGCGGCGCGCAGCGCCTTCGCTTCGGAGCCGCTCGACGTCGGATCGGGAGCGAAGCGGAACCCTTCGAGCCGTCCGAGCGGGTGTCCCTCGACGAGCACTTCGCCGGTCTTACTGATTTCTGTTTCGAGCATTGCGTTCTCTCGTAGCCGCCGCATCAACACGCTGGTGCGGCGGTCGACGAAACGATGTAGCAGCCGCTCATGCAAAGCGTCTGAAAGTTTGTCTTCGACGGCGCGCGTGATGCCCTGCCAATGTTCGGGATCGGCAAGCCAGTCCTGGCGGTTCGCAGCAAAGGTCCAAGTTCTGATGTGAGCAATGCGCGTCGCGAGCGCATCGATATCGCCGTCCGTATGATCTGCAAGTGCCACCTGCCGTGCGAACCAGTCGGCCGGGAGACTACCGTCTCGCATCAGGAATCCATAGAGGGTTGTGACGAGCTCCGCATGCATCGCCGGAGAAATCCGCCGATAGTCGGGAACCTGGCACACATCCCATAGCCGCTCGACGGCTGCGGGCGTGCGCGCAAAGCCGCGCACCTCCTCGTCGCGCGCCGCATGATCGAGCACGCGGATGTCTTCCGCGATCGGCGCCCGCGTGAGGCCGGCCTCCGTCGGAACCACGGCGAGCGAGGCCTGCAGCGCGCCGAGCGAGGCGAAGTCGAGCGTCGTGTTACGCCACTGCATGACCTTGAGCGGCTCGAAGCTATGGCTTTCCAGCGCCTGCACCAGTTCCTGCTCGAACGGGTCGCACCGCCCCGTCGTGCCGAACGTGCCGTCGCGCGTCGCGCGGCCGGCCCGGCCGGCGATCTGCGCGAATTCCGCCGGGTTGAGCCGCCGGAACTGATAGCCGTCGAACTTGCGGTCGGATGCGAAGGCGACGTGATCGACGTCGAGGTTCAACCCCATGCCAATGGCGTCGGTGGCGATCAGATAGTCGACGTCTCCTGATTGATAGAGATCGACCTGCGCGTTGCGCGTGCGCGGCGACAGGGCGCCGAGCACGACCGCCGCACCGCCGCGCTGACGCCGGATCAATTCGGCGATGGCATAGACCTCGTCGGCGGAGAAGACGACGATCGCCGAACGTCGCGGCAGCCGCGTGATCTTGCGGTCACCTGCATGCGTAAGCTGCGAGAGCCGCGGCCGGCTCAGGATATGTGCGCCCGGCAACAGCGTCTCGATCATCGGCCGCACCGTCTGGGCGCCGAGGACTAACGTCTCCTCGCGGCCGCGGCGATTGAGCATCCGGTCGGTGAAGACATGTCCGCGCTCGAGGTCGGCGCCGAGCTGGACCTCGTCGACGGCGACGAAGGCGACGTCGAGGTCGCGCGGCATCGCCTCGACGGTCGACACCCAATAACGGGCGCCGGGCGGCTTGATCTTCTCTTCCCCGGTGATCAGCGCAACGGATGCCGCCCCGACGCGCTCGACGCAGCGGTTGTAGACCTCGCGCGCGAGGAGCCGCAGCGGCAGCCCGATGATGCCCGAGGAATGCGCGAGCATGCGCTCGATCGCGAGATGCGTCTTGCCGGTATTGGTTGGGCCAAGCACGGCGGTGACGCCCGCGCCCCGCGCGGGCGCGTCGCGCCCGGCGGCCCTTGAAAGATGGAGATTCATGCGTTGGCCGGCCTGTTTCGCGTGCTTTCTGTCGGCGCAATGTGTTTCACAATGTGACGCCTCGACGGATGCGCCTTAAGGGATGGAACGAGTCTGGAACGAATCGCGGCCGAATCGCTGACTCGCCACATTTCGGATTTCGTTCACGCGCCATATAGCGCGTGCTCTTCGAAACAACACTAAATCCTGAATCCACTCCGGTGATTTGAGGCAAAACTCATCATAAATGTTAACGCTGGAGACGGACCTCTCGCGCGAAAGAGTCAAGGCCTCGGCCGCTCATTTGCAGCCCGTCCGTCGCCGAGCGAAGAGCCTCTACTGCGTTTTGAGGCCGGCGGCGCCGGCTCGCACGGTGACCGGAGCGGCGACGAAACGTGTCGCCTCGATCGATGCGATGCCGATCTGTGTCGGCATCATGATGCGGTACATGGCGACGAAATGCGTGCCGGCGATAGGCGCGTACCAGATTTCCATGTCGCGGGTCTCGCGCAGGAAGCGGATTCCCGACTTTCCGGGCTCGTGGCCGCCGATCGGATTGAAGCGGATGCCGCACACCACCGCAGGCCCCTCATAGCCCTTCTCCGACTTCACGCGCGCCATGCGCTTGAACGAGAGGGTGAGGTCAAATCGCATGCGGCCGTCGAAAATCGCGACGGTGCGGCGGCACACGTCGGCGGTCGGCCCCTTATCCGCCGGCAGGACGCCGGCGCTGATCGGATCGATGATGCCCCGCTTATGAGCTTCGGTCAGCGGGATGCGATCGGGCTTCGGCTCAGTGGGCGGCTGGACCGAAAGCTGTTTCACCGCGCTGCTCGCGAGCGCCATGCGAATGTCGTCGGTGCGCCCGCCGGTCTTGACGTTGAAGGTATAGCCCGCCGGCAGGAGCTTCGCGCCGGCGATCGTGCCCCGCACCGAGGCCGTGCCTTCGCCGCTCGAAAAGACCTTCATGATTCCGGCGACCTGCCCGGTCGCCTTCATCGTGTAATGGTCGCCGGCGAGGTCGACTGACCAGCTGCCGGTGCCGATCGGCAGGCCGAGCAGCGAAACGCGGTATTGCGCGTCAAGATTGGCTTGGGCGAACGCCGTGCCGCCCGTCAGAGAAACGGCCGCAAGGCAGGCCACGCCCCCTGCGAAACCCAGCGCACGATGCCTCGAAATCCTGAAGCGACGGCAATTCCACATACGGTTATCGGCGTCCCGGCCCTTGCGCCAGCGCAGCGGTCACCCGCACCGACGATGGCAAATATGGGTGGCGTGGGGATTCGAAAAGAGGCTGCACATCCGCCGCCTGTTCACGGTCATCTCAGGCGGCAAATGCGCCGTTTGTGTGATGTCAGAGGGCCATGACCCTTGACGCGCGGGAAGCCCGCAATTATAGGGTCGCCCTTCCTCACCGAGGATCGTTTAAGACCGACGCGGCGCGTGACGCCGCGCATGCGAGGTTACCATCATGTCGCGGCGGTGCGAACTGACCGGCAAGGGCGCCCAGGTCGGGCATAAAGTGAGCCACTCGAATCGCAAAACCAAGCGGCGGTTCCTGCCCAATCTGTGTGACGTGACCGTCATGTCCGATGCTCTCGGCCGCGCCGTGCGGCTTCGCGTCTCCGCCAATGCCTTGAAGTCGATCGACCACCGCGGCGGCCTCGACGCGTTCCTGTTGAAGGCGCGCAACGAGGAGCTCTCCGACCGCGCGCTCGACGTCAAGCGCCAGGTCCAGAAGAAGCTCGCCGAAGCGAGCTGAGCCTCACACAGCGACGACACTACGACCATAGCCGGGGTTGTCCCGGCCATTTGCGTCTTTATGCTGCCGGCGTCTCCCGCGAGCGAGACATCACCGCCGGCGCATCATGATCCCCAATATCCGCGACTACGAAGCCCTTGTCCGCGCGTTCCGCTGGCAGGTCCCGGCGCAATACAACATCGGCGTCGATGTCTGCGATCGCTGGGCCGCCCAAGACCCGCGGCGTCTTGCGATCCTTCACGTACATCCCGACGGGCGCGCCGACGAACTCACCTTCGGCTGGCTCAAGGACACCTCCGACCGGCTTGCGAATGTTCTCAAAGCTCACGGTGTTGCGCGTGGCGATCGCGTCGCGATCCTGCTGCCGCAGATGCCGGAGGTGGCCGCGAGCCATATCGCCATCTATAAGGCCGGCGCCGTCGCGCTGCCGCTCGCCGTGCTTTTCGGCGTCGATGCGCTGAAATACCGATTCGAGAATTCCAGCGCGACAGCGGTGATCACGAACACGCAGGGCGTCGCCAAGCTCGCGCAGATCCGCGATGCGCTGCCGAACCTCAAGCTCGTGCTCTCGATCGACGGCCCGGCGGCGCGCACGGAAGGTTTCCACGAGTCGTTATCTCGCGCGGCATCGACATTCACGCCGGTCGCGACGGCCGCGGACGATCCGGCGATGATGATCTACACTTCCGGCACCACTGGGCAGCCGAAAGGCGCACTGCATGCGCACCGCGTGCTGCTCGGCCATTTGCCGGGCGTCGAGCTGCCGCACGATTTCTTCCCGCAGCCGGGTGATCGCTTCTGGACGCCGGCCGACTGGGCCTGGGCCGGCGGCTTGCTCGACGTGTTGCTGCCGAGCTTGCACCACGGCGTTCCCGTCGTCGCGCGCAAGTTCGATAAATTCGACCCGGAGGAAGCGTTCGCACTGATGGCGAAGCACGGCGTGCGCAACGCTTTCATTCCGCCGACCGCGCTGCGCATGCTGCGCGCGGCACCGCATCCGCACGGCCGGCACGCGCTCGATCTGCGCACCGTCGCGTCAGGCGGCGAGTCGCTCGGCGCCGAGGCGATGGAATGGGGCCGCTCCGCCTTCGGCCTCGACGTCAACGAGTTCTACGGCCAGACCGAATGCAATCTCGTTCTCGGCTCCTGCGCAATGATCGGCGTCTCGCGACTTGGCGCGATCGGCAAACCGATTCCCGGCCACACCGTCGCGGTCGTGCGCCCTGACGGTACGCCGGCCGCGGTCGGGGAGATCGGGCAGATCGCAGTGAAGCGTCCCGACCCGGTGATGTTCCTTGAATACTGGGGACGCCCAGAAGCGACGCGCGAGAAATTCATCGGCGACTGGATGACGACCGGCGACCAGGGCGTGCTTGACGAGGATGGCTACTTCACATTCGTCGGCCGCGATGACGATGTGATCACCTCCGCGGGGTATCGCATCGGCCCCGGCGAGATCGAGGATTGCCTCATCGGCCATCCCGCCGTCGCGCTCGCCGCGGTCATCGGCAAGCCCGATCCCGTGCGCACGGAAGTCGTCAAGGCCTTCATCGTGCTCAAGCCCGAGCAGCAGCCCTCCGATGCGCTCGCGGCGGAGATTCAGGATTTCGTCCGCACACGCCTGTCTGCGCATGAATATCCGCGCGAAGTCGCGTTCATCGACGCCATGCCGATGACGACGACCGGCAAGATCATCCGCCGCGCCTTGCGCGAGCGGGCATAGGACATTCCTGGGTGTCGTCCCCGCGAAGGCGGGGACCCAGTACTCCCAGTCGATCCAATTGTAGACAGTGGTTACTGGATGCCCGCTTTCGCGGGCATGACAGCATCATGTTCAGCGCCGCTTCGCATAGCTGTAAACGCGCTTCACCACGCTGATCGCGGCGCGCCGCGCCGTTTCGAGAGCGCATGCGAGGGTAAAGCGCAGGTTCCGGCCGGGGCCGATCTGCACGAGATGATCGGCAAGATCGAGGCGCTCGCGCCAGAGCTTGTCGATCATGGGATGATCTGCGGTCGCGCAGGAATCGGTCCGCATCACGTCCTGATCGTCGAGCAGCGCCTGCGTCAGCTCGAGCGTAAGCTGCACGCCGGGCGAAGCGCGCGCCACGGTCTCGTCATAAGCGATCTTCCAGAACCAGGCGTGATCGCCACTGCGCAGCACGATCCCCGACGCGATCAGCCGATCGTCGAGCATCAGTTGAACGATCCGCGCGCCATCGCGCGCTGCCAGATTGCCGACGGCGCTGCGCATGAAGGCGCCGATATCGACATTCATGGCAGCCGCACCGCCGACCCGTCCTTTCCAACCCTGCGCCTCCAGCACCATGAAAGCCTCAAGCGCGGACGCGATCGCCTGCGGGCTTACGGCATGCGATACGATGAGCGCGCCTTGGTCCGAAAGCCGGCGGGCTTGGCGCCGAAGCTCCTTGCGCTTACGCGCGCGAAGCGCCCGATTAAGATAGCCGCGACGATCGTGCGACGGGGCGAGGATCGCGCGCCGATGCGTGCCGAAAAACGCTATGCGGCCACCGCCGCGATGGAGCGCGGCCATGAGCACGGCCGCCCAGCGGCCATTGCTCGACATGAGTGGCCAGAGCAGCAGACGCGGGAGATCGGGCGACCTTTCGATGAAATCAAAGGCCGCCGCGACGGCGGCTTCCGCCTCATCACGATCGACCAGCGGCACGCCGAATGGCGCGTAAGGATGCGTCCAGCCGACGAGAACCGGCGAGAACAATCCATAGCGCCGCCGCGCCACCCGCAGCGGCATGAAACCGACAAGACGTTGCGGTTCGTGACGCGACCAGACGAGAAGCACACCGACGCCGGCGCCAAAAACAGACGCCGCGGCCAGCGCGAATTCCGGCTCGTAGAACACGTTCGGCTCGAGCGCGCGTCGCGCTAGATCGCGCCAAGCCTCATCGATATCTCCGAGATCTGCGAGCAGTCGCCATTCGACGCGGAAGCCGTCGCGATCTTGACTGGGTATGGACGTATCGCCCAATCGCGGCGCGTCCGGCACGAACCGGTCAGCCTCTCGCGTCTCCTCGCTCGCACGCGAGCGCACAAAGCGCCGCAGAGCGCTATGATCGGTGATGCTCATTGACCACCTGCGCGCCGCCAAATGAAGACATGCAGACCGAGCCGACGCTTGGTCACGACGAAGAGCAGGATCGATTCGACGACCAGCGCCATCGATGTCGCAACCGCCGCGCCGATGGTGCCGATCAGCGGAATGAGGATGAAGCAGCCGATCATGTTGAGAACGAACGATGCCGCATAGACCGTCGCGCAGACGTTCTGCTGTCCGAGCATGTTGAGGAGGCGCTCGACGGGGCCGACCGCGGCGCGGGCGAGCAGGCCGATCGCCAGCACGAACATGATCGGATATCCGTCGACGAAGCCCTTGCCGAACAACCACAGGAACGGCCGCCCCAGGGCCAAGATGAGCGCCGTCGCCGCGAGCGACGGCCAGAACGTCCAGCGGATCGATTCGGCGAGGAACGCGGAGAGGCGCTCACGGTCGCCGCTGACGTGATACTCGGTGAAGCGGTGCGCGACCGCAGCCGACACCGAGAAGTTCACGAAGGCGACCAGCGCCAGCGTCTTCGCCGCCGCGTAATAGACGGCGATGTCTTCCGGCGAGCGGAAATGCTTGAGCATCAGCACGTCGGTGTAGGTGAGCAGCAGATAGAAGCTCTCGACCAGGAAGATCGGGATCGACGTCGCGAGCCACACCTTCGGCGCATGCTGCTTTGGTCCGGCCTCGACCGTGCGCGCGAGGCGGCGATCGAGGAGCAAAAGCTGCAGCAGAGCCGTCGCCCAGGTCGAGCCGACGGCGGCGAGCATCGCCGTCGTTGCGTCCGTTGGCAGGCCGGCGAGGTAGGCGCCGCCCATGAACACGATGAGTAGCGCTGGACGCAGAAGATAAGGCGGCGTGAGGGCGATATGCAGCCAATTGTACGAACGCGCGATGCCGTCTTGAACGCTGCCAAGCGCATAGAACGGCAGGCAGAGGCACGCGAGGAACAGCGGCAGGACGAGCGCCGTGTCGACGGAATCGCGCAGCAGCAGGAGCGTCAGCGACGCGATGACCGCAACCAGCGTCGCCGCCCCCGCGGCGATCCAGCGGCTGCCGGAGAGAAAGCCGCGCAGGAGGTCGAGGCGGCCAAGCTGGATATATTCCGGGATGAAGCGCTGCGCCGACTGCGCCAGGCCGAGATCGAACAGGCCGCCGACGAGAAGCACCCACGTCCAGACATAGACGTAGACGCCGAACTCATAGGAGCCCATCCAGCGGGCGAGGAAAACCTGCGTGAGATAAAGAAGCGCCGCACTCGCGACGCGGATGAGGAACGCGGCGCCTGCCATGCGCTGCGCGAGCGAGGAGTGGCTCGCATCCGAGAGCCAATGGCGCACACGCGCGATCAGGCCGGCAAGCCGTCCACGCGCTGCAATGCTCTCGCTCTCGGAATTCGCCAATGTCACGCCCTGCGTCCCCAGGCCTTTTCAAGGGACCATGACAAAAAGCGTTTAATGTTCGGTTCGGACGTCGTGCGAATCCCGCGCCGCAGCAGGAGCGTTGCGGGCATGGGATACCGCAAAGCGGCGGCGGCGCGTCCGCAGGGTTAAAAGATCGTTAACGCCGATAACGGTCGTCACCCGCGGGCTTGACCCGCGGGTCCATCTTCTCCGCAGAAGGCGCTGATTGATGGATTGCCGGGTCAAGCCCGGCAATGACAAGTCAGAAAATCCACAGCGCCTCGGGGGGAAACTCGACATAGTGCTCGCCCTCGCGCAGCGCCGCGCCCCCATAAGCGCGTACCGAAAGCGCGTCGCGCGTAAACACGATCTCCCAGCGCTCGCCGAGATACATCTGCGTCGCGAGCGTCATCGCGATGCAGTTCGCGCCCGGCGTCTCGCGGATGCGCACCGCTTCGAGCCGGATCACGGCGGTCGCCGGCGCGCCGGGCTGCGCCGACGTGCGACCGACACCGCGCAGCCTCTGGCCGCCGACCTCGATCTCAGCAACGCCGTCGCCCCGCGAAGCGAGCTTGCCTTCCAGGCGGCTGTTGGAACCCATGAATTCGGCCGCGAACAGGCTGCGCGGCGCGGTGTAGAGATCGGTCGGCGTGCCTTCCTGCTCGATGACGCCGCCGTTGAGCAACGTGATGCGATCGGCGAGCGCCATCGCCTCCACCTGATCATGCGTCACGCACAGCGCCGAAAGGCCGAGGCTGGTGATCAGCTGGCGCAGCCACGCCCGCGCCTCTTCCCGCAGCTTGGCGTCGAGATTCGAGAGCGGCTCGTCGAGCAGAATGACCGGCGGCTCGTAGACAAGTGCGCGGGCAAGCGCCACGCGCTGCTGCTGCCCGCCGGAGAGCTGATGCGGATAGCGCGCACCGAGATGTCCAAGGCCGATTTGCTCGAGCGCCTTCTTCACGCGCGTTTCGATCTCGCCGGCGCCGACACCACGCAGCTTCAAACCGTAAGCGACGTTGTCGTGCACCGTACGATGCGGCCACAGCGCGTAGGACTGGAAGACAAGGCCGAGACCGCGCTTTTCCGCCGGCAGTTCGACCTTGCGCGCGGAATCGAACAGCACCTGATCGCCGATCTTGATCGACCCGCGATAGGGCTGCTCCAGCCCCGCGACGGCGCGCAAAAGCGTCGTCTTGCCGCTGCCGGAAGGTCCGAGCAGCGCGACGACGTTGCCGGCGGCGACGTTAAGCGAGACGCCCTTGAGCACCTCGTTGTCGCCGAGGCGGAGCGCGACATTGTCGATTGCGAGATCAGGCATGCAGGCGCACCCCCAGGCGCACGGCGATGGCAAGGCCAATGCCGATCATGGCCACGTTGATGACGGACAGCGCGGAGACGAGATCGACATCGCCCGTGCCCCAGAGCGAGACGAGCAGCGAGCCGATGACTTCCGTTCCCGGCCCAAGCAGATAGATGCCGGTCGAGTATTCGCGCACGAAGATCAGGAAGATGAGGAGCCAGCTCGCGATCATGCCGTAGCGGATGAGCGGCACGCTGATGTCGCGCATCACGCGCGCCTCGCTCGCACCGACGGTGCGCGCCGCCTCCTCGAGCTCGGGCGCCACCTGCAACAGCGTGCCGGAGATGAGCCGCATCCCGTAGGCGAACCAGACGATTGTGTAAGCGAGCCACAGCGAGACCAGTGTGGAGCGCAGCGGACTGATCGGCTTGAAGAACAGGAACACCCAGAGAAGCGCCAGGCCAGCAACGATGCCGGGCATCGCCCGCGGCAACATCACGATGTAATCGACGAAGCGAACCCAGCCGGAGTTCCAGCGGTGGATGGCGAGTGCGACCAGCGTATAGCAGATGACCGCGAAGGCGCCGCCGACCACGCCGATGAGAAGCGTATTGATGATTCCGCGCTCGATATTCGGAAAATCGAGCAGCGCGCGATAGTGATGCAGCGTCAGCACTTCGGCGAGCTTCACGCCCTCGCCCCAGGTAACGACGAAGGAGCGCAGCGTAATGCCGACGAGCGGCAGCACGACCGTGATGAAGAACCACAACGCGATGATCGCAAAAGCGGGCCAGCGCCAGCTGCCGAGCCGCAGCGGCGTCGCGCGCTGCCCCTTGCCACGCATCGAGACATAGCGCTGCGCCTGCCGCAGCAGGCGGCGCTGCAGGTAGATCAGCGGCAGCGTGACGACGACGATCGCAACGACCACGACGGCCATCAGCTGATACGAGGGGATGCCGAGCCGGTTGGTGAGCTTGTAGAGGTAAGTGGAGAGAACGAGGATGCCTTGCGGGTCACCCAGCACCAGCGGGAGCCCGAACAGCTCGAAGCCGAGGAAGAAGACGAGCACGGCGGCGAAGAGGATCGCCGGCATCACCATCGGCAGGCTGACATGGATCGCGACGCGCCAGGGATTGGCGCCGATGACGCGCGCGGCCTCTTCGAGGTCGGTGCCGAGCCCGCGCAGCGCCGCCGCCGCATAGAGATAGACGTGCGGCACATGCATGAGCCCGGCGATCACCGCGATCGAGGCGAGCGAATAGATGTTCCACGGCACGAAGCCGATCCACGACTGGATCATCGTCGAGAAAATACCGACCGGACCGAGCGCAACGACATAGCCGAAGGCGAGCACGACCGCGGAGACGAAGATCGGCACCAGGATCACCGGCTCGAGCCAGGCGCGGCCGGGCAAGTCGGTGCGCACGATCAGGAATGCGAGGATCGCGCCGAGCGGCACCGCGATGACCGTCATGCCCGCACCGATGATCAGCGTGCTGGCGAAGGCGTCCCAGAAATCGCTTTCGGTCAGGATAAACGAGTAGGCTTCGAGGCTGAAATGCGTGACCGGCTGGAAGAACGGCGCGTCCAGGAAGCTCTGGTAGAAGACGAGCACGAGCGGCGCCAGCACCGCCACCGCTGCGACGGCGATCACCAGGAACCGGTACCACCCGAACCGCATGTCCGCCGCGCCCCCGCGTCGAAGGCGACCGAAGCGCTTCACGCGCTCCGGCCTTGTCGCGAATCGATCATTGTCCCTTCATCGCCGCCTGCCACTTCTTCAGGAAGGCGAGACGTTTGGTCTGGTTGAGCGCGTCGAGGAGATCGGCGCTGATCGGAACCGGCTTCGCCTTGTCGCCTATGAGCTCCTCCACTTTCTTCAGCGTCGCTTCGCCGGTGACGTCGGAGCGCAGCGTGTAGAGCTCCGCCTTGTTGGCGATGATCTCCTGGCCGCGCTTGGAGAGGAGATAGTCGAGGAACAGCTTGGCGGCGTTCGGATTCTTCGCCTTCGTCGAGATGAAGGCGACGCGCGAGGTGACGAGCGTGTAGTCCTTCGGCATCACGATGCCGAGATTGGGATCCTTGTGCGAGCGGCTGAGCGCGTAGGAGCCGAAGATGCCATAGGCGACGAGATGCTCGCCGGAGGTCACGCGCTCCATCATCGCGCCGGCGCTGGTGTAGAGCTTGATGCTCTCCTTGCCGAAGGCCTTGAAGAGGTCCCAGGCCTGCGGCCAGTTCGCCACGTCCTGGTTGACGAAAAGGTATCCGACGCCCGAGCGCTCGGGATCATAGGCGGTCACCTTGCCCTTGTAGAAATCGGGCTTCGCCGCCAGGAGCTTGACGAAATCCGCATGCGACTGCGGGACGTTCTCCGCGGGAACGAGGCGCTTGTTGTAGACGAAGGTGATCGGCTCATAGGTCGTGCCGTAGGCCTGGTTCTTGAACACGGCCCATTTGGGCAGTGCCGGGATTTCCGGCGAGGCATAAGTCAGCGCATAGCCGTCGGCGGCGAGCTTGACCTGCAGGTCCATTGCCGAGGACCAAGTGACGTCGCCGGTGCCCGAGCCTGACGCCGCCTCGGCGATAAAGCGGTTGTAGAGCTCGGTCGAATTGAGGTCGGAATATTCGACCGTCACGCCCGGATAGAGCTTCTGAAAATCCTGGATCAGCGCGTTGGCCGAGGCGGAGTCGGTGGTCGAATAGACGACGACCTTCCCTTCCTTCTTCGCGGCGTCGATGATCTTGGAATAGTCCGCCGGATAGCCCCCCGGGACCTGCGCTTGCGCCTGG
>JBFWXB010000046.1:0-41276 GCA_050187875.1 Variibacter sp. | reverse complement strand
TTCGGCGTCTTCTTCGCCGCCCATCACGTCGCAACCATCGACTTGACCAAAACAAAAAGGGTCAGCCATGTCTCCGAACAGGTGTCAGCTATGTCTCCGGGCTGAACACTTGTCCCGGCAATCCATCGAACAACGACTCTTGCGAAGAAGATGGATGCCCGGATCAAGTCCGGGCATGACTGCGCGAGATGAGAGCGCCAGATTTCATGACCGCTTTTTGAGCTAGACTCCGGCGCGGCCTACGCCTTCTGATCCTGCTTCCGTTTCCATTCGGCGTAGAGGTCCGGGTGCGACTGCAGACGCACCGGCTCATAGCGGATGGTCATGGACTGCTCGGGAAAAGGCTTGGCGAGGTCGGCGTAGATCGCGGCGGTCGAGAGGCCATAAGGTGCGCCGTCGTCGTTCGAATAGGCATAGGTGACCGCGCCGACGCCGGCCAGGCGCATCGCCGCCATGCACATCGGGCACGGGTGACCGCTGGCGAAGACGGCGCAGCCGCTGAGGTCCGGCGAGGCGAGCGCCTGGCTCGCGGCGCGGATCGCCACCAGTTCGGCGTGTGCCGTTGGATCGTTGGTGGCGAAGATTTCGTTCATGCCCGTCGCGATGACCGCGCCGTCCTTGACGACGACCGCGCCGAACGGCCGGCCCCCGTTCTCGATATTGCGGTGGGCAAGCTCGATCGCTTCGCAGAGAAAGCGCTGCGTCGGGGTCATACGCTTGCCTCCATCCTTGGCGGTTTCTTCGCGCTAGCGGGCGAACGCCAGGGCGGTGCGCGCGGCCCAGGCGTTCGATGGCGCGACGACGATGCCGGCATCGCGCAGCGTCTGCATCTGCCGCGCGCGTCCCTGCGGGTCCTCGTCGGTTCCCGTCACGGAGGCGATGAGGAGCGGCGCGGATTTCGGCGCGCTGGCGACGATCGACGCGACGTGGCCTGCGGGGTCCGCATGCGCGCCGAAGCCGATCACCACGTCGAGGAGGATCGCGGCGACCGAAGAGTCCGACAATGTCTGGCGCAGCGTGTCGTCGCGCACCGAAGGATCGATCATCGGATGCGGGCGCCCTTGCGTGTACTCGTCGGCGCCGAGGTCGATGATCGTGTCGGCGCCGCCGGCTTGCGCAACCGGCCCTGTGCCTTGCACCGGCGCATTCGAAGCGATGCGCCGTCCTCCCTCGCGCAAGATGATCTGCGTCTCCGCACAGAGCGTGCCGCCGGAGTAGAGGCCGATGATCTTGCCCTTTCGCGCGGCCGGAAGCGCCGGCGCGAAGCCGTCGCCGATACGCTTGCCGCCCAAGGCGAGCTCCGCCGCCGCCTGCAGCGTCGCGGCGAATTTCGCGTTGGCAGGAAGCTCCGCCCCCTCAGCGCCGAGGAAGCAGATCGTGAACGGCTTCTTGCTTTTGCCGACACGCGCAAGAACTTCGCGCGCGATGTCCGGATGCGGCGGCTTTGAGATCAAGACGATGTGCTTGGTTTCGGCGTCGTGATCGAGCGCGTCGATCGCCATCAAGGTCGAGATGCCGCCGATCTCCTTCTTGAGATCACGGCCGCCGACGCCGACCGCCTGAGAGATGCCGCCGCCGGCTTGCGCAATTAGGCAGGAGACTTCCTGCGTCCCCGTCCCTGACGCGCCGATGATGCCGATGGCGCCGCGCGGCACGCGATTGGCGAAAGCGAGCGGCACGCCGTTGATGATCGCCGTGCCGCAGTCGGGGCCCATGACGAGGCGGCCCCGCGCACGCGCCTCCTGCTTGAGCGCAAGCTCGTGCTCAATCGCGACATTGTCGCTGAAGATCATGACATGCAGGCCGCTGGCGATGGCGTTGCGTGCCTCCGCGACCGCGAAATCGCCTGGAACGGAGATCAAAGCGAGATTAGCGTCGGGAAGAGACTTCGCCGCCGCACGCACCGTGCGCGCGTTTCGGGCGGCTCCGCCCCGCACTGCCTTGCGCGGCGCATCGAGCTGCGCCAGCGCTTCCTTGAACGCCGCTTGCAATGCGCCGTCGTCTTTTGCCTTGATGGCGATGATGAGGTCGCTGCCTTGGGCGTCCTTGCCCTCCTGGGTCAGGATGCCCGCGTCCTGCATGATCTTCTTGTTCGATGGCGTGCCGATCATCAGCGCGGCCTCGACCACGCCGGGCATCCCTGCGACCGTGCGCGAAAGCCGCATCAAGGCGACGGAGTCGAGATAAACGCCGCGCCGCACTTCATTGAGAATGACGTCACTCATGCTGCTACCGCCTGCGCGAAGGCGCGCACCGCTTTCTGAAAACATCCCATCGGCGCGCGCGCGATGCCGGCGCCGACCTGTCCGATGCCGGGCTGCTTATGCGCGATGCCGGTGTTGATCGCGGGCGTGATCCCCGATCCGACGACGAAGCGTATGTCGATGCCGGTCGGCACTCCTTCGAAGTCGAGCGCGGGGATCGACCATTCCGGATTTTCGGCTACCGCGATCTCCGCCATTTCCTTCGTGTAGATGATGGCCGTCGCCGCTTCGCCGGCGCCGACAAAGCCGACCACGGCTGGCGCCGCCGCCATCGCAAATCCGCCGAGCCCGATCGTCTCGACAATGGCGGAATCGCCCATGTCGGGATTGGCATCCGCCTCGCTATAACCCGGGAAATAAAGGCCCTGCGGCATCTCGACGGGCGCGACGAACCACTGGTCGCCCGTCGCGCTGACGCGGATGCCGAAGTCGGTGCCGTTGCGGCACATCGCCGTGACGATCGTCGAGGAGGGAATGCCGCGCACGGGATCCATGATCGCCTTGCCCATCGCCATCGCGATGTTGAGGAAGAACTGGTCGTTCCCGGAGATGAAGGCGAGCGCCTGCGCGAGCTTTTCGCGATCATTAGCCGTGCGCGCAAGCCAGGGCGAAATCTCGCGGAGGAAGAGACCGGTGCATGCGACGTTGCGCTGATGCATCTCGTCACCCATGCCGAGCCCGCGCGCGATCATCGACTTGAGCGCGATGCCGCCCGACGCGCGCAGGGCCTCGCCCAGAAGCGGCCCGAGCGTGTCGCGCAACCATGCGAGGCGTCCCAGCACTTCGGCGTCGTTGCCGCCGAAGCGCATCACCTTCCCAAGCCCTTCGTTGATCGTGCAATAGGCACGATTACCGAACTTGCGGTTCTCAACGACCATCACCGGCATCGAGCGCGTGATCATGCCGGTCATCGGCCCGACCGCACTGAAATGATGGTTGGGTTGGAATTCGACGCCGCCATTGGCGGCGAGGTCCGCAGCGGTTTCCAAGCTGTCGGTCCAGCCTTCGAACAGGATGGCGCCGCACACCGCGCCCTGCATCGGCCCGCACATGCGCGCCCATTCGATCGGCGGCCCAGCGTGCAGGACGAGGCGGCTTTTCAGCGCGGGAATGACGGACTCGGCGGAGACGACGTCGATGAGGACCGGGTCGCCGTCGAGCATGCGGCGCACGGCCTCGCGATTGGCGGCGTCGATCGTGTCGTTCCGCTCGCCAGGCAACGATAGCGACGAGGCAAGGTTGGCGAGCTCCGGATCGCCGCCCGCCGAAGGTGACCAATCCACCTGCGCCACCGGAACGCCCAAGCTCGACAATTCCTGCGCGAAGCCCTCGAGCCCCACATTGACGACGCTGAGTTTGGATTTCAGAAGATTTTCGACGGACGTGTCATTCATGGCGAGGTGTCTTGCTTCTATTGCTGATGGATCGTTCACGGGCGAGGAGGATCATCGGGGCACGCTTACACATTGGCGCGCCTTCCGTTGACGGCGAGCCGCGCGCGCGGCTCGGGGCGCGGCTCCGCGTCGCGCGACGGTTTCGCGAGCCACGACAACAGCAGGCTTTGCGCATGCGCGCGCCGTTCGCCGAGCCAGGCTTCATTGCTCAAGTCGCGATCGAACATCGCTGACAGCGTGTAGCGGTTCGATACGTGGAAATAGCTGAGCGCGGTAATCGAAATGTAAAGCTGGATGGGGTCGATCGCCGTGCGAAAGACGCCGGCGCGCTGCCCGCGCCCGACGAGATCGGTAATGGCCGCGAGCAGTGGCAAGGTCAGCGGCCGCACCGCATGCGATTTCTTCACGAAGCGCCCGCGCAACAGGTTCTCGTTGTTGAGAAGCGAGATGTAATCGCGGTGATTGCCGAAGAACGTGAAGGTAAAATCGATGAGGCGCCGCATCCCTTCGACCGGCTCGATATGTTCGAGATCGAGCTGGCGCTCCTCGGCGCGCACCTGCGCGTAAACGCGGTCGAGAACGGCGGTGTAGAGCCCTTCCTTGTCGCCGAAGTAGTGATAGAGCAGCCGCATATTGGTGTTGCTGCGCTTCGAGATCGTCTCGACGCGTGCGCCGGTGTAGCCGTGGCGGCAGAATTCGCTCACCGCAGCCTTGAGAATGGCCTCGCGCGTGCGCGCGGGGTTGCGCTTGCGGCCTCTCAGCGCAGGCTGGCTGCGCTGCAGCTCACGTTTCATCGTTGGTCCTTAATCGAAGCCTCGGCAGAGCGCGCGCCGATGCTGCAGTCCAGCTTGACAGATTAAAGGCCGATGTAAATACTTTCTTACTTCGTTGGAAGGGGGAGCCTTCGGCCTGTCGTTGTCGATGCGTCTCGTTCGCTTGCGCATGACGACGGCGATGGCCGAGAGCGCTCGAAGCCGAACATGAGGCGCCGATACGGCTGTCTAGGGAGATTCCGCGATGAAATTCTTGCCCAGAATGAATGTAGGAAGAAGGCAGATCCTGCCCGCCGCGGCGTTCGCATTGCTGATGGCGACGGGTCCAAGTTTCGCCGCCGATGCAATCAAGATCGGGCAGGTCGCGGCGTTGTCCGGCCCCTCCGCGCAGTCAGGCGAGGCGATGACGCGCGGATTGAAGATCGCGATCGACGAGATCAATGCCAAGGGCGGCTTGCTCAAAGGCCGCAAGCTGGAGCTCATTCAGCGCGACGATGAATCGAACCCGCCGAAAGGCCTGATTGCGGCGCGCGAGCTGATCTTCAAGGAGAAGGTGGCGGCCTTCTTCGGCGGGCTCGACACGCCGGTCTCGCTCGCCATCGTGCCGCTCGTGAACAAGGAGAAGGTGCCCTTCGTCGGCATCTGGGCCGCGGGCACGGCGATCACACACAATGGCGCGAAGCCGAACTATGTGTTCCGCGTGTCCGCGGTGGACGCGCTGGTCGATGTTCGCCTGCTCAAGCATGCGGAGAAGCTCGGCGCAAAGAAAGCCGGCCTCATCCTCATCAACAATCCGTGGGGCGAATCCAACGAGAAGGGCCTCAAGGCCGCCGTGCAGGATAACAAAGGCATCGCCATCGTCGGTGCGGAAAAATTCGAGAACAACGACGTCGATCTGGTACCGCAGCTCACGCGCTTGAAAGAAGCCGGCGCCGATGTGCTCATCCTGGTCGGCAATGCCGCGCCGGGCGCGCAGGTGATGAAGTCGCGCGACCGCATGGGATGGAAGGTGCCCGTCGTGTCGCATTGGGGCATTTCCGGCGGCCGCTTCCCCGAGCTCGCCGGGCCGTCCGCGGGGGATGCGCATTTCGTGCAGACCTACAGCTTCTTCGGCGACCAAAGTGCGGTCGGCAAGAAGGTGATCGCGGAACTGCAGAAGAAGTATCCCGAGATCAAAGGCCCGGCCGACATCTTCTCGCCGGTCGGCACGGCGAATGCCTACGACGCCATGCATCTGCTCGCGATGGCGATCGAAAAAGCCGGCAGCACGGACGGCGAAGCGGTCCGCAAGGCGCTGGAGGGTCTCGGCAGCTATGAGGGCCTCATCAAGACCTACAACCATCCGTTCACGGCGGATCAGCACGACGCTCTCGGCGCGGACGACTATGTCATGGTCCATTATGTCGGCAACGACATCCACCCGGTGAAATGAGCACGCATCGCGTGGCCGGCCGGTCGGACGATCGGCCGGCTCTTCTTTTTATCTTGCGGACGTTTGACTGATGTCCCTGCTCGCGTCGGCGCTCGTCACCGGCTTCGGCCTCGGCAGCATGTATGGGCTGCTGGCGCTCGGCTATCACGTTACTTACGCCGTCTCGAACACGGTCAACTTCGCGCAGGGCAGCACCATGATGCTGGGCGCGGTGCTGACCTTCACCTTCGGCGTGACGCTCGGCTGGCCGATGTGGCTTGCGGTGATCGCCGCGCTCCTTCTGTGCGCAGTTTGGGGCGTCATCGTCGAGCGCATCGCGGTGCATCCCTTCGTCGTGCGCGGCTCGGACTCCTGGCTGATGGCGACGGTCGCGCTCGGCATCGTCATCGACAACGTCGTGCTCTTCACCTTCGGCAAGGATCCGCGCGGGATGCCGCCGAATTTTCTCACAGCGAACGCGGTCACGATCGGCGGCGTGCGTATCCAGCTCCTGCAGCTCGTCATCCCGATCGTCGGCTTGGCGATCGCGCTCGGCCTCCATCTGGTCTCGACGCGGACGAAATACGGCAAGGCGCTGCTCGCGGTCGTGCAGAATGCCGAGGCCGCGCGGCTGATGGGTATCAACGTCACGGTCGCGATCCTCGCCTCGTTCGCGATCTCCGGATTTTTCGCGGCGGTCGCGGGCATTCTGATCGCGCCGCTGTTCACCATCTCCTCGTCGATGGGGACGCTGTTCGGGATCAAGGCTTTCGCCGTCGCGATCCTCGGCGGCATCTCGTCGGCCTGGGGCGTGGTGATCGCCGGGCTGATCTACGGGCTTGCGGAAGCGCTCGTCACCGCGCTTCTCGGCTCGACCTATACGCAGATCGTGACGTTCTCTCTGGTCATCGTCGTCCTCGCGCTGCGCCCGCACGGCCTGTTCGGCCGCGCCTCGGTGAAGAAGGTCTGACATGGCTGCGCGCACGGCCGCATTGTCAGTTCTCGGAATCGCCATCGCCGCGGGGGCCATCGGCTTCGCCGACGGCTATCAACTCTACATCCTGGCGCTGGTCGGGCTCACCACTATCGTCGGCGTCGGCCTCAACATCCTGCTCGGGATGAGCGGGCAGATTTCGCTCGGCCACGTCGGCTTCTACGCCATCGGCGCCTATGCGGTCGCGATCCTGACGGCCAATCACGGCTGGAAATTCTGGCCGGCGCTCGTCGTTGCCTGCATTGCCACGGGGCTCGCGGGCGCCTTGCTTTCGCTCCCCGCCTTGCGCGTGCGCGGCCCTTATCTCGCGATGGTGACGATCGCGTTCGGCTTCGTCATCGAGCAGCTGGCCGCCGAGTGGAAGGATCTCACCGGCGGCTGGAACGGCCTCCTCAACATTCCGCAGCCGAGCGTGTTCGGATTGGAATTCAGCGAACGCGCGACCACCTTTCTCATTCTGTTTTTCGCCGTCGCATCGATCGGCATTTTCGCCTGGCTCAGCCGCAGCGCGCTGGGGCAGGCGATGCGCGCGGTCCGTGACGCCGAGGTTGCGGGACAGTCGATAGGCCTCAACCCTGTCGCTGTGCGCGTCACCGCCATGATCCTGTCTGCGGCGATGACGGGGCTTGCCGGCGGCATCTTCGCGTCGATCACGGGATTCATCAGCCCTGAATCTTTTCCCTTCTTCCAGTCGATCCTGTTCCTGCTCGTGGTGATGATCGGCGGCGTAGACCGTACACTCGGCCCGCTCCTCGGCGCCATTGTCGTCGTGCTGCTGCCGGAGATGCTGTCGTTCCTTGCCGAATATCGGCTCCTTTTCGTCGGCGCTCTGCTGCTCGTCGTGCTTCGGCTCGCTCCAGACGGAATCGTTGGCTTGGGCGCGCGGCTGTTCAAAACGATGCGGGAGGGGCAGGCGCCGCGCCCGGCCGAAGGCGTGCGTGAGTTTCTGCTGCGGCCCGATGCGCATGGTCTCGCCGTGCGCGACCTCTCGGTGTCGTTCGGCGGCATTCGCGCCGTCGCCAGGCTCGATTTCGAGGCGCAGCCGGGCAAGATCACGAGTGTGATCGGCCCCAACGGCGCGGGGAAAACCACCGCGCTCAACCTCGTCTGCGGCTTCTACAAGCCGGCGAGCGGAACGGTCGCGATCGGCGGGCGCGAGGTCGCAGGTCTGCCGTCGCATACGGTCGCGCAAGCCGGCATCGCGCGGACCTATCAAACGACGCAGCTCTTCGGACAGATGTCGGTCCTCGACAACATCCTCATCGCGTTCCGCAAGGGCCATTTGGGTTGGCGCGGGACCGCGGAGCGTGACGAGCTCCGTCTTGCCGAGAGCCTTTTGTCTTTTGTCGGCTATGCCGGGCCCGTCGAGCGCAAGGCGGCGGCGTTGCCGCATGTCGACAAGCGCCTCGTCGAAATCGCCCGCGCGCTCGCGACGCACCCGGAAGTGCTGCTGCTCGATGAACCGGCCGCGGGCCTGAGCGGCGCCGACACCAAGATGCTCGGCAAGCTCATGCGCCAGATCGCAGCGCTCAACATCGCCGTGATCCTCGTCGAGCACGACATGGACCTCGTGATGGAGATTTCCGACCGCATCGTCGTGCTCGACGCCGGCACCAAGATCGCCGACGGCCTGCCCGACGCGGTCCGCCGCGATCCGCGTGTCCTCAAAGCCTATCTCGGGGAGGGGACAGTCACCGACCGCTCGCGTTCGCAGGCGCCGGTGGCGGGGACGGCTTCGGTCGTCACGGTGAAAGACCTCGCTGCGAGCTACGGCGCGGTTTCGGCGCTGCACGGCGTCGATCTGACCGTCGATAACGGGGAGTTCGTCTGCGTCCTCGGCGCGAATGGCGCCGGAAAGTCGACGCTCATGCGCGCGCTCAGCGGCCTGCACCGGCCGGTCCGTGGCGAGGTGCTGTTTGTCGGGCAGCGCGTCGAGGCTTTCACCGCGCACGCCGTCGCCAAGCAAGGTCTCGTGCTCGTGCCCGAGGGCCGTCAAGTCTTTCCGGAACTGAGCGTGGTCGACAACATCCGCCTGGGTGGATTCTCGCGCGGCGACGCCGAGATCGAGGCCGACGTCGAGCGCATGCTGACGCGGTTTCCGCGGTTACGCGAGCGTGGCGCGCAGCGCGCCGGCCTTCTCTCCGGTGGCGAGCAGCAGATGCTTGCCATTGCGCGCGGCCTCGTCGCGCGGCCGAAGGTGCTGATGCTGGATGAGCCTTCGCTCGGCCTCGCGCCCGCGCTGATCGAGGATCTCTACTCGATCCTCGCCGAGCTGCGCGACCAGGGGCTCACGATCCTTCTCGTCGATCAGATGGCGGGCCTTGCGCTGTCGGTCGCGGATCGGGCTTATGTCCTGCAGTCGGGCGCGGTCGTGCGCAGCGGACCTTCGGACGAGTTCGGAAAGGACCCGGCACTGCAGAAGGCCTATTTCGGGGAGGCGTCGGCCGCGACGCCGCCATGATGGACCTCGTCCTCCGCAACGCCGTGATCGCCGGCGCGCCCGATCGGCGCGTCGACATCGGGATCGCGGGCGGCAAGATCGCGGCGATCGAAAGCGCGCTCTCGGCGGATGGCGAGAGCATCGATCTCGGCGGCCGTCTGGTCGGCCCCGGCTTTGTCGAGACGCATCTGCATCTCGACAAATCGTGCATCCTCGATCGCTGCCAGTCCCGCCGCGGCGATCTCGAGGAGGCGATCAGTGAGGTCGCGCATGCCAAGGCGTCGTTCACCGCGGAGGACGTCTACAAGCGCGCGAAGGCGACGCTGGAGCGCTGCATTCTTCAGGGCACGACGCATATCCGCACGCATCTCGAGGTGGACCCCGGCATCGGCCTCAAGGGGCTCGAAGGCGTATTGCCGCTGGTGAAGGAATACGCATGGGCCGTCGACCTCGAGATCTGCATCTTTCCGCAGGAGGGGCTGCTCAATAATCCCGGCACCGAGGAGCTGATGCTCGTGGCGATGCGCCGCGGCGGCTCCGTCATCGGCGCATGTCCTTACACCGACAGCGATCCGCGCGGCCAGATCGACCGCATCTTCGCGCTGGCGCGTGACGGCGGCTTCGATATCGATATGCATCTCGACTTCAGCCTCGATCCGGCGAGCGGGCATGCCGACCATGTCTGCCGCCGGGCCGAGGAATTCAGATACGGTGGACGCGTCTCGATCGGGCATGTGACGACGCTCTCCGCGCTGGGCCCGGCGGATTTCGAGGCGGCGGGAGGCCGCCTTCGCGATTCCGGCGTGGCGCTGACGGCATTGCCCTCGACCGATCTCTTCTTGATGGGGCGCGCGCATCAGCACAACGTGCCGCGCGGCGTGACGCCGGTGCACAAGCTGCTGCACCACGGCGTCAATTGCGCGCTGGCCACGAACAACGTGCTCAATCCGTTCACGCCGTTCGGCGACTGCTCGCTGCTGCGCATGGCGAACCTCTACGCCAACATCGCGCAAGTCGGCACCGGCGGCGACGTCGCCGAGTGCTTCAACATGGTGACGTCGCGCGCCGCGGCTTTGATGAATCTCCCAGGCTATGGTGTCGCCGTCGGCAACGCCGCCGATCTCGTTGTGCTCGACTGCGACACGGTGCAGGCGGCGGTGCGCGAGCTCGCGCCCATTTTGTACGTGTTCAAGCGAGGCAGGCGAACGGTCACGCGGCCGCTCGCCCAGTTGCATCGGCCCGGAGGGCATGCGTGATGGCGATGCCCGCGATCCCGATCAAACGCGTGGGGCGTTGCGTCGCCGACATGCTCGCGAACGGCCGCGGCGAGGTCGGCGCCGTGTTCGAGCGCAGCTTCTACATCACGATGGACGGCGCGTGGGCGTGTCTCCTCCCGCCGCGCGGCGGGATCGGCCCACTCAACGCCGTGCTCAGCGCTCCCGTGCCGCAAGTTTTGATGCAGCAACTGCGTGTCGGGCAGCCGGTCGTTGTGTCGGATGGCGTGATCGCGATTGGCACTCTGCGATGCGATTTCACCGATGCGAAAATCTGGGAGCCGCCGGCGCCGCAATCGTGGAATGCGACGGAGCTCGCCCGCGGTCTCGCGGCGTTGGATGCTTTGCTTGCGCGACGCGCGACGCCGCGCGAGGGCTTCGCCTCGCTTCTCACCAATAACGCCGCTCCCGAAGGCGCGGTCGCGGCGGCGACGCGGGGACCGATGCAGCGATGGCAGCGCGCGTTGACGCATGCGATCGCGGAGGCGCGGATGGATGTCGACGATATCGAGGACCCGCAATCGCTCCTAGGACTAGGCCCGGGCCTGACGCCGTCCGGCGACGATGCGATCGGCGGCGCGTTGATCGCGCTGCATGCGCTCGAATGCGGCGCCTTGCGCGACGCGCTCTGGCGCCGGATCAAGCCCGCCGCCGCGACGTCCACCAGTCAAATCAGTTTCGCGCATCTGCAGGCTGCCGCCAAAGGGCTCGGCCACGAAGCCCTGCATGCGACCCTGAACTCGTTGCTTCGCGGCGCCGCGCAGAATCTCGAAAGCGACATCGCGTCGATCGATGCCATCGGCCACACCTCTGGCTGGGATGCGCTCGCCGGTTGCGTGACGGCCTTGAAAGCGTGGCTCGGCGCAAGGACGCCCGCCGTTTCCGACAATCTCAGCGAGCGGCTGCGCGCCGCGGTCGTGGGTTCATAAGGAGGCTACCGTGCCCGTACGATCGGACAGCGAGCTACCGGAGCGCCTTCTCGTTGCGATCGGCGGAAACGCGACGCATCCCGACGGGATTCGCGGAACCGCCGAGGAGCAGAACGACCTTGCCGCGCAGACGGGCGAGTCCTTATTGCCGCTGATGCAGCGGCCCGGTGAGCTCATCATCACGCATGGCAATGGCCCCGTCGTCGGCAAGATCCATATGCGGCAAATCGTGGCGCGCGACCGCGTCACGCCGATGCCGCTCGATATTTGCGTTGCGCACAGCCAGGGCGGCATCGCCTATCTGCTGATGCAGGCCCTGGAGAACGCGCTGCGCAACCACGACGATCCGCGCCATGTCGTCTGCCTGCTGACGCAGGTCGAGGTCGACCCCGATGACCCGGCGTTTCAGCGGCCCACGAAGCCGATCGGCTATTTCTATTCCGAAGCCGAGGCGAGGTCGCTTGAAACGGAGTTCGGCTGGGAGTTTCGTGAGGATGCCGGCCGCGGCTGGCGTCACGTCGTTCCCTCGCCGCGCCCGAAGCATATCGTCGATATCTCGCTCATCGAGGCGGTCGCACGCAGCGGCGCTGTCGTCATCGCCGGTGGTGGCGGCGGCATCCCGGTCATTCGCGGGCCGAAGAAGGTGCGTCACGGCGTCGAGGCCGTGATCGATAAAGACCTCACGTCGGCACTGATGGCGAATGTGCTCGGCATCAAGGAGATGATGATCCTCACCGCTGTGCCGCGCGTCGCCATTCATTTCGGCACGCCGCAGAAGCGCGACCTCGACGAAGTGACGCTGAGCGACATCAAGCGCTATCACGCCGAAGGGCATTTCCCGGCCGGCAGCATGGGCCCGAAGGTCGAGGCGGCGATCCGCTTTCTCGAAGGCGGGGGCAAGCGCGCGATCATCGCCGACTTGGCGCAGGCGATGCAGGCGCTCCGCGGCGAGACCGGAACGCACATCGTTGCCGATCCGGCGTAGACCGCCGATCGCGAGAGCGCGCCCTACGTGGTGTGCGGGTCAAGCCGCCGCCATGCGGAGCTGCGAGCGTTGCTCGAGCTTGCGCACCAGCAAGCTCAGCGCATAGCACGTCACGAAATAGATGATGGCGAGCGCCGAGTAGAGGAAGATCGGCGTCTGTTCGCGCGCGTTGATCACCGTCGTCTCGTGCAGGATGTCCGGGACGCTGATGATGCTGGCGATGGTCGAGTCCTGGAATGCGATCAGGCTTTGCGTCAGGAGCGAGGGCATCATGCGCCGCAGCGCCTGCGGCAGAATGATCAGCCGCATGGTTTGCGTCTTGCTCAATCCGCTGGCGAGGCCCGCGTTTCGCTGCCCGATCGCGACCGACTGAACCCCGGCGCGGATGATCTCGGTGAAATACGCGACCTCGAACGCCGCCAGTGCCGCGAGCGCGGAGAAATAAGCGGAGCTCGGGCGGCCGGTGATCAAGGGGCCGACGGTGTAGACCCAGAAGATGATCATCACCAGCGGCAGGCTGCGCAGCACGTTGACGTAGAACGTCGCCGGATAATGAATGAAGGGGGAGGGCGAGAGCCGCGCGACGGCGAAGACGCAGGCGATCGGCAAGGAGATCGCGATCGCGGTGAGCGTCATCCCGACATTGTAGCGGACCAGCGCGAGAAGGAGATCGGGAATGTCGTGCATCATTTCGACTCGCGGTAGGTGAGCCCGCCGACGCGGCCCCATCTCTCGATCAGGCTCATCATTCCCGCGATCACCCAGGCGCAGGTCAGATAGACGCAGGTGGCGTAGGTGTTGGCCTCGATCCAATGGAACGTCTCGGCGCCGATGCGCTGTGAGATGTACGCCGTCTCGACCGCGCCGACGGTCATCGCCAGAGATGAACCCTTGAAGATCGTGACGAATTCGGATGTCAGGCTCGGCGCGATCAGGCGAAGCAGCAGCGGCAGCACGACGAAGCGTTGCATCTGCGACCATCGCAAGCCGCTGGCGAGCGCGGCCTGGCGCATTCCCGGGCCGATGGCGTTCATGCCGGCGCGCACATGCTCGGCGATCTTCGCCGAGCTATAGAGCGACAGCGCGATGATCGCGGCGACGGTTTCCCAGCCGAAGTCGAACAGGACGTGACGCACCGGCATCGGCAGCACGCGGGGCATCACGAAGTAGACGAAGAAGAGCTGCACGAGGACGGGGATATTGCGGAACAGCTCGACATAGGCTGTCGCGAAGGTGCGCACCGCCTTGTTGGGCGCTTCGCGCGCGACACCGACGACAACGCCGAGGATCATCGCGATGACCCACGAATAGAGCGCGATCTTGAAGGTGAGCAGAAGCGCGTCGAGGATCTGCTCGCCGAAGGGCGGCTTCCAAAGGATGGACCAATCGAGTCGCGAGAGCACGCGCGCGGCCTCCATGGCTTGGCGGAAAGCACCGTCGCAGCGGCGCCTTCCGGCCGGGGATTTTTATTATCGGCCGATCGCGCTGGCCGGGCCGGCGCTCAGGCCGGCCAGGAATTCATCAGCACGAGCGTCTTGAGTTGGTCGGTCAGTTCCATCGGCGTCTTGCTCGACGGGCCGAAATATTTGTCGAACAACTCCTTCCAGTGGCCGCTGGCAAAAGTGTTCACCATCGTGATGTCGGCGATGCGTTTGAATTTCGGGCTCGACGGGCGAACGATGAAGGCTTGCAGGAAGCTGTTGATGTCGATCGAGAAGACGCGGAGGTTCTTCTGCGTTCCGGCAAAGCCGAAAAGGATCGGCTCGTCGGAACTGTAGACGTCGATCGTGCCCGTCTGCAGCGCGGTGACGCCTTGCGCGTGATCGGGAAAGCCGATGGTGCGCACAGGTGCGGACAGCACCTTGCGATTGTTGATGTCGCGGTAGGAGGCCTCCTCCAGGCCGCCCTGCGGCACGCCGATGCGCTTGCCGGCAAGATCGGCCAGAGACTTGATCGGGCTATCCTTGAGGACCATCGCCGCCGTCGCCGTGAGGAAGTGCGGAACGACGAAGTCGACGACCTTCGCCCGCCCTTGCGTCACCACGGTCGCGCCGGCCTCCATGTCGATGGTGCCGTTCTGCAGCAGCGGCAGGCGCGTCTGGCTCGTCACCAGGACGTAGTTGACCTGGATCTTGCCGCCGAGCTCCTTGTTCATGTTGGCATAGATCATCATCGCGATCTCGGTCGCGAAGCCGGTGTATTTTCCGTCGGCGTCCTTGAAGCCGTAGGGCGGCGCGGATTCGCGGATGCCGAGGTTGAACGTGCCGGTGCGCTGGATGCGGTCGAGCGTGTCCTCGGGGCAGGACTGCGCCTGCGCGAGCGCTGGCGCCGCCGTCGCGGCGGCGATGCCAGCCGTGCCTGTCAGGAACGTGCGGCGATTGGCGGTCCCCTTCGTGTTCGCGTCCGTCATTGTTCGGTCCTCCCTGTTGGTGGCATTTACACGAAGCCAAATCGATCGCCGCGGAATGGCGTGAGATCGATCGGCGGTGAGCGTCCGGAGACGAGATCGGCGAGGACGACGCCGGTATAGGGCGCGGCGGTCATTCCGACATGGCCGTGGCCGAAGGCGAGAAGAACATCGGGCGAGCGGCGCGAGCGGCCGAGCACCGGCAAGGAATCGGGCAAGCTCGGACGGTGCCCCATCCACATCGAGAGCCGGTCGTCCGGCAGGCTCGTGGGCAGGCCGGGCAGCAGGTTCGCCGCGCGCGCGAGCAGCATGCGCGAGCGTTGCCAGTTGGGCGGCGCATCGAGGCCGGCCAGCTCGACCGTGCCGGCAAGCCGTAAGCCCGCCGCCATCGGCGTCGCCACGAAGCTGAATTCGGCATCGGTCGTCGGCACGCGCGGCATCACGGCGGATTGCTTGACCATGAGATGGTATCCGCGCTCGGTTTCGAGCGGAACGCGGTCGCCGACCATCGCGGCGAGCGGCTTGGAGTATGCCCCGGCCGCGACGACCGCCGCGTCGGCCGCGATCGTGCCCTCCGGCGTGCGCACGGCGCGCAGGCGCTCGCCGTCGATATCGAAGCCGACGGCGCGTGTGCGCTTAAGCTCACCGCCGTCGGCGATAAAGGCATCGGCAAGCGCCGCGACAAGGGCGCGGGGATCAACGGTGTGGCCGTTGCCGGGAACGTATTTGGCGCGGATGAGATCGCGGGCGAGACTCGGGTCGAACTGGCGCAACTCGTCCGCATTCAAGTCGTCCCACTTGATTCCGTTGCGGCGGCGAATCTCCCACGCACGCTCGTCGGCCTGCCAGCTCTTCTCGGAGCGATAGGCGATCAGGATGCCGTCGCGCCGCACCAACGATTGCGCATGCGCATTCCTCACCAGCGGCATCAGTGCATCGAGGCTTTGCGAGACGAGCGACTTCAAGGCCTCGGCCTGCTTCTCGACGCGGGTCGCACTTGCTCCGGCGTAGGCGTAACGCAAGAGCCACGGCGCAAGCTTCGGCAGATAGCTCCAGCGGATCGCGAGCGGCCCGAGCGGATCGCTCAAATAGCCCGGCACACGCTTGAGTGTGTCGGGGCCGGCGATCGGGACGAGAGACGAGGGATTGAAGCAGCCGGCATTGCCGAAGGACGCGCCTTCGCCCGGCGGGTTGGGATCGATGATGACGACGTCGTGTCCCGCCTGCTGGATGTAGCTTGCGGCGCAGACGCCGACCATGCCGGCGCCGATGATGACCACTTTCTTCTTGTTATCCGCCATTCGCGGCGCCCCTTCGTCCCCATTACCGTTCGGTCTTGGTGCGGGGCCGGCGCCAGCGCGTCGACACGATCACCGTCAACCCATTCACTGAAGCGAAAAGCGATGATTAAGACGATGCGCGCGCGGCGCATCGCCCGTGATCTTGAGGGATTTGTCGTAGTATGACTATATGACGGCAGTCAATTCGCTGCTTCCCCAACGATTTGTCGCAGGCTTGCATGACGCGAATGTCGACGCGCGACGCGAACCGATGACTGCAACCGGTGATCGACCAGGCGCCTCTGCCGCGGCGCAGATGATCGAGATGTCCTCGGTCAGCAAATGGTACGGCAAGCGCCGCGTGCTCAACGGATGCTCGGCCAGAATCGCGAAGGGCGAAGTTGTCGTGGTGTGCGGGCCATCAGGTTCCGGCAAGAGCACGCTGATCAAATGCGTCAATGGGCTCGAGCCGATTCAAGAAGGCCGCATCTTCGTCGACGGCGTTCCGGTCGATCCGCGCTCCGACCTTACCAAGCTGCGCAGCCGCATCGGCATGGTGTTTCAAAGCTTCGATCTCTATCCGCATATGACGGCGACGCAGAACATCACGCTTGCCCCGATCAAGGTGCTGCGCCGCTCGAAAGAAGCCGCGGTCGCGCGCGCGCATGAGCTCTTGGCGCAAGTGGGCTTACGTGATTTTGCCGATCGTTATCCGGCCAATCTTTCCGGCGGACAGCAGCAGCGCGTCGCCATCGCGCGCGCTCTGGCGATGGACCCGATCATCATGCTTTTCGATGAGCCGACCTCCGCGCTCGACCCGGAGATGATCAACGAGGTTCTCGACGTGATGACGGACCTTGCCAAGTCCGGTATGACGATGATGGTCGTAACCCATGAAATGGGGTTTGCGCGCCGCGTGGCGGACCGCGTGATTTTCATGGACAACGGCGCGATCGTGGAGGATTCGCCGAAGGAGGCTTTCTTCAAACAACCCTCCAGCGAGCGCGCCGTGCAATTTCTGTCCAAGATCCTGCACCATTGATTGGCCCTGGATCGTTCCCATTCCGCCTTCGGCGCGTGCCGTAGGTTCATGCCTCCAGAAACAGGTGAGAGATGATTCTGCCCAAGGAAAGACTGAAGATTTGCTTTGCGCATGTGGCCTATCAGCTCGGCCCCTGCTTCGCGCTGCGCGACACGGGGATTGCCTATACGCAGGCGACCAATCTCGACGAGCTGACCGCGCAGCTTCCGGAGGCGGACGTGCTCGTCGTGTCCGGCATGTGGAAAAACGAGCTTTTGGAGAAGTCGCCGAAACTGCGTTTCATCCAATCGATCGGCGCGGGCACCGATCAGTTTTCGCGCGAAGCTTTGCAGGCGAGAGGCATCCGTCTTGCGAGCGCGAGCGGCGTGAACCGGCGCGCGGTGTCGGAGCATGCGATGTCGCTGATCCTCGCGCTGGCGCGGCTGCTGCCGGAAGCACGCGACAATCAGGCGAAGAAGGTCTGGCGCGGCATGATCGGCGACCGCACGAAGCGCGAGGACGAGCTTGGCGGCAAGACGCTCGTGATCGTCGGCCTCGGCGCCATCGGCGGACGGCTCGCCGAGCTTGCCAAGGCGTTCGATCTCAAGGTCATCGGCGTCAAGCGCGATCCGTCGACGGGCAAGGGCGCGGCGGACGCGGTGTATGCGACCGCCGATTTGAAGAAGGTCCTTCCCGAGGCGGATTTTGTCGCGCTGACTTGCCCGCTCACGCGTGAAACCGAAAACATCATCGATGCGGCGGCTTTGGCGGCGATGAAGCCGTCGGCCTATCTGGTGAATTGCGCGCGCGGACGCTGCGTGGACGAGAAGGCGCTGGTCGACGCGCTCTCGAGCGAGCGGATTGCCGGCACCGCGCTCGACGTGACGGTCGAGGAGCCGCTGCCGGCGAGCTCGCCGCTCTGGACGACCAAGAACACGTTCATCACGCCACACACCGCGGGTGAGACTCGAAAATACGAAGACAACGTCATCGATATTCTGCTCGAGAATCTGACGCGGCTTTGGAAGGGCGAATCGAAGCTGCGCAATCAGATCGTCTGAGCGATCAAGGCGCCGCTGCCGCTAGAGCGGGATGAAATTTGTTTGGATCGCCATTTTTTCCACTCGTCCCCGCGAAAGCGGGGACCCAGGGCCAAGAAATCTGGATTCCCGCTTGCGCGGGAATGAGCGGAGCAAGGGGCGTGACTCAACCCAAAACCGTACGACTCTAGCGCCGCGATCTCGTCCGGCGCGCTGAAAGCCAAACAAAATGATGGCCGGGACAAGCCCGGCCATCATGGATAAGAACTGGTTGCGCCCGCTCGCGGGCGCCGGGATTATTCGGCGGGCGTTGCCGACGGCTGCGCTTGCGACTGGTTGGGGCCGCTGCGCGCCTGCTCCTGCGCGAGCCAAAGGCTGTGATGCTCCTTGGCCCAGTTGACGTCGACCGTGCCGCTTCCCATCGCCTCGAACGCGCCCTGCATGCCGATGGTGCCGATATAGATGTGGCCGAGCATCGCGGCGATGAACAGCATCGCGACGATGCTGTGGACCATCGTTGCGTTCTGCATGCTGTGAACGTCGGTGCCGTAGAACGGGAACATCAGCACATAGCCGCTCACCGCAACGGCAGCGCCGCCGATGACGACGATCCAGTAGATCATTTTCTGGCCGGCGTTGAAGCGGTAGGCGGGCGGGTGATCGTGGCCGACAATGCCGCCGCCGCGCTTGAGCCAGGCGACATCGACGCGATTGGGGATGTTCCCGCCGATCCACATCAGGAAAATGAGGATGACGCCGAGGGTGAACGGGAAGCTGAGATAGTTGTGCGCGTATTTCGCCGATTCCGACCACGCGGTGAAGGCTTCCGGCGACATCAGCGGCAGCAGCAACGGGCGTCCGAACGTGACGTTCAGTCCGGAGAGCGCGAGGATGATGAAGCAGGTCGCCGTCATCCAGTGCACGAAGCGCTCGAAGCCGTTGAAGCGCACGATCACGCGTCCCGAGCGGCCTGCTTGGATGCGCACCATGCCGCGCCAGAGATAGAAAATGACCAGCACGGCGAGGATGCCGAGGATCGCGATCGCTCCGATCCAGCGCAGCGTGACGTTGTGGAAGTGCCGCCAGTCGCGGCCGGCGGGTTGCTCGAGCGTATAGGACTTCACATCCGGGATGGTGCCGCGGCCCTTGATCACCTGGAGCTGCTGCAGGAGCTGCTCTTCCTTCACCGCATCGGCTTGCGGGTCGATGCGTTGCGCTTGCTGTGCACTCGCCGGCGAACCTGCAAAAGCAAGCAGCAGGAGCGCAAATGCCGCGGCGAAGATGCGCAATCTGGCGACGAATGTGTTCATCCCGATTCCTCCAAATGTCCCCCGGCTGCGTCGCGCGGCAGGCCGCGCGCGCCGCATGACTTATGACGCGATGGTTTCGCGGTAGGCGGTTTTCCAACCCCAAGCACCGGAGCCGTAGCCCCGCTTGACCACACGCTCCTTGTAGATCTGCGCGATGATCTCGCCGTCGCCGGCGAGCAGCGATTTGGTCGAGCACATCTCTGCGCACAGCGGCAGCTTGCCCTCGGCGAGGCGATTGGCGCCGTATTTGGCGTATTCTTCGGCGCTGCCGTCGGCCTCGGGGCCGCCGGCGCAATAGGTGCACTTGTCCATCTTGCCGCGCGAGCCGAAGTTGCCGATTTTCGGATATTGCGGCGCGCCGAACGGGCAGGCGTAGAAGCAATAGCCGCATCCGATGCAGATGTCCTTGGAGTGCAGCACGACGGCGTCGGCCGTCGTGTAGAAGGCGTTGACCGGACACACCGCCTGGCAGGGCGCGTCGGTGCAATGCATGCACGCCATCGACACCGAGCGCTCGCCCGGCTTGCCGTCATTGATGGTGACGACGCGCCGCCGGTTGATGCCCCACGGCACCTCGTGCTCGTTCTTGCAGGCGGTGACGCAGGCGTTGCACTCGATGCAACGGTCGGCGTCGCAGAGGAATTTCATTCGAGCCATGATGTTCGACTCCCCTTAAGCCGCTTTGATCTGGCAGAGCGTGACCTTGGGCTCCTGCATGCCGGTCGCAGGATCGTAGCCGTAGGTCGTGATTGTGTTCGCGCTCTCGCCGAGCACATACGGATCAGTCCCCTGCGGATAGTTCGCCCTCAGGTCGTCGCCGCCGAACCATCCACCGAAGTGGAAGGGCATCCAGGCGACGCCTTTGCCGACACGCTCGGTGACGAGCGCCTTCACCCTGGCCTTCGAGGCGTTCTCCGCGCCGGTCACCCACACCCAGGCGCCGTCCTTGATCCCGCGGGCGGCGGCATCAGCGGGATTGACCTCGATGAACATCTCTTGCTGCAGCTCGGCCAGCCACGGATTGGAGCGCGTCTCCTCGCCGCCGCCTTCGTATTCGACGAGACGGCCGGAGGAGAGGATGATCGGGAAATCCTTCGCGATCCCCTTGTCCACCGCGGCCTTCTGCACCGAGAAGCCGATGTTCGGCAGGCGGAACTGCTTGGCGTCCGGCAGCGTCGGATATTTCGACACCAGGTCCACACGCGGCGTGTAGATCGGCTCGCGATGCACCGGGATGCCGTCCGGCAGGTTCCAAGCGTTCATGCGCGCCTTGCCATTGCCGTAGGGCGCGCAGCCGTGCATCAACGCGACGCGCTGAATGCCGCCGGATAGGTCGGTGGACCAGGAGACGGCATCGGCTTTGTCGCCGCCCACCTTCTGAATCGCCTCCAGCTCTTCCGGCTTGAGGTCTTTGTCCCAGCCGAGCTTCTTGAGCACGCCGTAATTGAATTCCGGATATCCATCCGGGATTCCCGATCCAGGCGGAGAAACGCCGTCCGCCAAGAGGTTGACCTTGCGCGTCGTGCCGTCCGGTAGCTTTTCCTCCCGCTCGACACCAAAGCGCGCGCGGAAGCCTGAGCCGCCGTCCATCACGGCGCGCGTGTAGTTATAGAGGAGCGGCGAACCCGGATGGCGCACCTCCGGCGCGCCCCAGCATGGCCAGGGCAGACCGTAATAATCGCCACCGACTTCCGGATCGTCCTTCGGCGCGCGGGTCGTCACCAGGTCGAACTTGGCCTGGTTCTTCATGTGCGCCTTGAGGCGCTCCGGCGATTGGCCGCAATAGCCGGTCGACCAGCTGCCGCGGTTGATCTCGCGAAGGATATCCTCGGCCACCGGCAGATTGTTCTCGACCTTGATGTTCTTGAACATCTTGTCGGCGAAGCCGAGCTTCTTGGCGATGAGGTACATCACCTCGAGATCGTCCTTCGACTCGAAGATCGGTTTGACGATCTGCTCGCCCCACTGCAACTGACGGCCGGTGGCGACGCGCGAGCCCTTGCATTCGAACTGCGTCGCGACCGGAAGCAGGTAAGTGCCCTCTTTGCGGCCGGCTTTGACCGACAGCGACGCCCAGGTGGTCGGATGCGGGTCGGCGATGACCAGCAATTCGAGCGCCTTCAGCGCCTTCATCGATTCAGGGATGCGCGTGATCGAATTCGACGCATGCCCCTGCACGAACATCGCCTTCAGATTGTCCTTCTGCTGGACCTGGTCCTTGGGCAACAGCACGCCGTCGAACCAGCGCGTCAGCGGAATGCCCGATGTGTTCATCATCTTCTTGTCGTCGAAGCGCGACACGAACCAGTCGTAATCGGTCTCCCAGACGCGCGCCCAATGGTGCCACGCGCCATCGGTGAGGCCGTAGTAGAAAGGCAACGTCACGATATCGAGGCCGACGTCGGTCGCGCCCTGCACGTTGTCGTGGCCGCGCAGGATGTTGGCCCCGGTGCCGGGCTTGCCGATATTGCCGGTCATCAGCAACGCAATGCAGCTTGCGCGCACGTTGGCGGTGCCGACGGAGTGCTGGGTCTGGCCCATGCACCAGATGATCGTCGCCGGCTTTTCGGTGGCGAACGCCTTCGCAACGCGCGCCATCTGCTCGCCCGGCACACCGGTTACACGCTCGCACTCCTCCGGATTCCACTTCTCCACTTCCTTGCGGAGATCGTCGAAGCCGTAGACGCGCTGTTTGATGAAATCCTTGTCTTCCCAGCCGTTCTTGAGGATGTGCCACATCATTCCGTACAGCACAGGAATGTCGGTGCCGGGGCGGATGCGCACGTATTCCGTCGCATGCGCCGCCGTGCGGGTCATGCGCGGATCGAAGACGATGAAGTTTCCTTTGTTGAGCTCCTTGCTCTCCAGCATGTGCTGCATGCCGACCGGGTGCGCCTCGGCGGCGTTGCTGCCGATGTAGAGCAGCGTCTTGGCGTTGCGCATGTCATTGAGGTTGTTTGTCATCGCGCCGTAGCCCCACGTATTGGCCACGCCGGTGACGGTCGTCGAATGACAGATTCGCGCCTGATGGTCGGTGTTGTTGGTGCCCCAGTAGGCCCCGAGCTTGCGGAACCAATAGGAGCCCTCATTGGTCATCTTCGCCGAACCCATCCAGTAGACGGACTCTGCGCCGGACTTCTGCCGGATCTCCAAGAGCTTGTCGCCGATCTCGTTGATCGCCTGATCCCACTTGATCCGCGTCCACTGACCGTTGACGAGCTTCATCGGGTATTTCAGGCGCCGCTCGCCGCTGACCAGCTCACGCACAGAGGCGCCTTTGGCGCAGTGCGAGCCGCGGTTGATCGGCGAATCCCAGCTCGGCTCCTGGCCAATCCAGACGCCGTTCGAGACCTCGGCCGTCACGGTGCAGCCGACCGCACAGTGGGTGCAGATGCTTTTCTTGATCTCGACGGACGCGCCTTTGGCGGGCGGCGGGCCGGCTTGCGCTTTGCGCACGCTCGCCAGCGGCAGCGCGCCGAGCGTCGCCAAGCCGCCGGCGACGAGGCCGGATCGCTGCAGGAATGTACGGCGGTCGAAACCGCGATCGGATTGGCCGGCGAATGCGGCAAGTCCGCTGCGCCGCGCCTGACGTTCGGTTTTCCTGATGAGCACGGATGCCTCCTTCAGCGCGGATAGCGGTTGACGCGGTAGAAATTCTTTATGTCGGCGGAGTCCGCCTTGTAGCGAGACTTGCGCTTTTCATCGTTCGTCTCGGTGTCGGCGCGCGCCTCGACCGTGAGCGATGTTGATGTTACGGCCGCAGCAGCCGTTCCTGCGCCAAGCGTACGAAGGAAATCACGGCGTCCCATCGAAGTTTTGCGCTCGCTCATCATAGCTGCACCCTCCTGGTCTCTTGCGCGCCGCTTATGCCGGCAGCGCGAATGCTTCCGATTCGATGTCGATGAAAACGCGGCCGACCGCTGCGACGTGACGATAGAAATCCGCCGCTTCGGCGCGCTCGAGATCGGCGAAGAAACGGCCGATCCAGGGCGCGAGATGTTTTTCAAAGATGCTCTGCTGTGCGTCGGGCGGCGTCGCGAAGCGGCCATCCGCCAGTCCGGCCATGATCTCGCACAAGATGGCGGCGTGATCCTCGGGCTCGGATTGATCTTCAGCGCGTTCAATGCCGAGCTCGGCCAAATCGCCACGCAGCCGGGCCAGCGGGCGTTCGTGCAGGAACCCGGTCAGATAGTAGGAGGCATACGGCACGAGCTCGCCGCGGCCGACGCCGACAAAGAGCTCGAAATGCTCGCGCTCGACGGCTTCCGGCTCCGCATCAGCGGCGGCGCGTGCGAGCGCTGCATGGGCAGCGCCGAGCGGCGTCGCGTCGCCGCGCAACTTGGCGAGCCGTCCGAGCAGCGCTGCGTCGGGAGCCTGCGCGAGCAGCGTCGCGAGGAGCGTGTATTCCCGCGCACGCGCCGCATCGACATCGTCGAGCGCGTCGGACGCGGGATAAAGGTCGGGGCGTAGAACGGCGCGGCTGACGCCAGTCGCCGCTTCGACGGACAGGACGCGTTCGGCGGGAACCCGCGTCCATTTCGAAATCGAAGGTTGGGCAATGTTAATTCTGCGCGCGAGTTCGGTCACGCCGCCCGCGGCTCGGATCGCTTCCTGAAGTCCCTGGTCGTTCAGTCCTGGATCATTCATGCGACTTCGTCTTATTTTGAAGGCTCTAAGCCCAAGCTGAGAACCATTCAAAACAAATTAAGGCGCTAAGCCATGATTGGGTCAATAGCCTGAGGCTATGGCCTTTCGTCTAAGTTTGGGACGGCTGGTAGTTCAGGATTCCGGCAGGGCGCCGCCATGCCGCCGTCGCGACAATGAGGGATGCGGATTTGCGACCCGTGCCTCGGACCTCGCCGACGGTGCGTCGTTGCTGTCCGTAGCGGGTGGGGGCGCGTCAGTTTGGGACTCGATGAGCTCCGCCGCTGACGTTGTGCGCTGCACATCGTCGACCGGTTGCGTTTCATTCGCGGCTGTCTGCGAGGCCGATTCGTCGGTGTGCGAGGCAGCATTCTTCGCATCGGGTTGCACTGGGGTGTCGTCGGACTCGCCGATCGCTTGAGCCAAGAGCTTCTTGACATCTTCGGGCTTCAGCGTCCCGAAGCCGGCAATCGTCTCCGGCGCATTGAAGTCCCAGGAGTTCTCCGAGAGCCCAATAAAGTCGCGGATGGCAGGATCGGTGCTCCATGCGCGACGAAGCGCCGCACGCCTTAATTCCAGCGGGACGCCTGTCGCGAGGAAGGCGCGGATGTCGGAGACGGCCGAAATCGAGTCGAGCGGTGGAAGACTTGCGAGATCGAAAGCGGCGTCCTTGTTCGTCTCCCTCGCGACGGATTGCGACGACGGCGCGCGCGGGGCGGGGGGCGCGTCAGGTTTCGCGCCATCGGCCTCCCGCGTCGCTTCACGCTTGCGCGCCGACCAGCGGGCGAGGAAGGGGCGGCCATCGTCGGTCATGATCGATCCTGCTCGGGCCCGCGCCGCGCCAGAGCCTCCGGGTTCGCGCGGTCGCGTTTCCGTTTTTCGAATGGACGCTCGACATAATGTTCAGCAACAAAAGCAGCAACAGCAGCACGAACAGCATCCGTCATCGCGACGACGTCGACGATCGACTGTCCCGGCTCGGTGAGCGCCTCGCCTTCGGCCGGGTCCGCCGTCACCATGGCGATCCGGTAGGGCGGATCGCCGCCGGTCGGATCGAGCGCGATCCAGAGGCTGGGCGCGCCCGAGACGAGGTTCATGCGGTAGTTGTCCGCTTCCGAGCGATAGAGCGCGATGTCGGCGGCGCCGGCATAAAGCGTGACCGCGTCTTCCGTTGTCTCGAGCGGCGTCCAGGGCTGCGTGTCGGGCACGCCGTCGAGCACAGCGACGGAGCGCCACAAGAAATCGGCCCACGGCGACGTCGCGGCGCGCCGCTCGACGACGACGCCCACGGGAATGCGCAGGATCGGCTGGACCGCGCTCAACTGACCGCCTCCAGCTGCCGCAACGGCAGGCCCATGATGAGGTTCTGCGGCTTCATCCGCAGCAGCTTATCCTGCGTCATCGCCAACAGAAGATAGATCGGCTCGCCCCGGAGCGCGTCGACGACAGCATCGGCGTCACGCACGGTCAGGCGGAAAAGGCCGACGAGGCGCGACTGGTCCGCGTCGTCGATTTCGCCGCCGCTCCAGAGCTGGTTGCCGATGCGCGTGCCCTCGGCATCGAGCCCGACATACCAGGTGAAGCGCACGTCGCGCATTTCGGCGAGCGGTTCGATCGTGACATCGAGCGCGTGAAGATGCGCGAGCCAGCGCACCATCACCTCGCCGAGCGCAGCGAGCCCGCGGCGGCTGGTGGTGAGATCGAAGGCCATGTCGAACTGATCGCTGCGCGCCCAATAGTCTTGTGCATTCTCGTCGACGAGAACGTCGATCGCGCTTGCGGCGGGCACGCCAAGCATGGAGACGAGCGGGGAGACCGGGCCGCCGCCGGTGCCGGCGATCGTCTCGTCGTCGGCGGCGAGCAGGGCGCCCTGATGCAGCGTCATGCGTTGCGGGCGGAAGAAAAGCTCGGCTGCGCGCAAGACGAAGGGGTCATCGCAGTTATCGAGCGCGTTGCGCAGGATCACATGCACAAGCTGGTTGATGAAGATCGGCGGCGTCTTGCCGACGCCGTGACGCAGGAGCGCGAGATAGGCCGCCTCGATCGTCGGGTAGTGCAGGAGGTGGTCGCGAAAGCCGATCATCAGCTCCCAGTTCTCGCGCGCATCGGCATCGGCGATGGCGGCGACGTCCTTCGGATCGACGGCGCGGCGTGGCTCTGCCAGCAGCGCCGCATGCAAGGCGCGCTCGGCATCGTCGGCGTCATCGGGCGGGATGAGCTCCGGCCGCGCGAGATAGGTTTTCAGGAACTCGTCGGTGAGCAGAAGCCGGCCGTCCGCGTCGCGGTCGGTGAGATGGTGCCCGCAGGAGAGCCAGAAATCGTTCATGCCGTTTCACCGCGCGCGAGCGCCGCCAAATCCACCGCCTCGCCAGGCTCGTCCTCGCCTTCGACCTCGACGAACTCGAAGACGCGTCCGGGCGTCGGGCCGGCGGCCGGGCGCAGCGTGCGGAAGGCCTCACGGATCGCGCCATCCTCTTCCGTGCGGTGCATGGCGATCAAGGTGCCGGCCGGATGATTGCAGAGCGAAGCGGCAAAGGCGATCTCCTCCTGCGCGGCGGCGCGCGCCGCGGCGTGGTCCGGCGCGCCGAAGCGTTCGGACAGCCCCTGCGCCAGCAGCGCGACGGCGGCGTCGTGGCCCGCCGCATCCGTCTCGACGATCTGCACGAGCGTCGACCATCCGAAGGAGGCGACGCCGAGAAAGCCGGCACGAAAGGCCGCCCGCTCGCGTCCTTGCAGCGTGTCGGGATCGGTATCCGCGAAAACGAAAGCGCCTGACACCGCCCATTCGCCGGGCTCCGCGGCATTCGGGAATATGAAGGTGTCGGAGGGATCGAGCCGAATGGTGCGCAGGAGTTTCACGTGAGCGGCCCTCCGGTCGCAGGGTCACGCCACGCCGGCTTCAGGAGCGCCGGCAGCAAGGCGCGGCGCGCGTGCGCCTTGTTTGCGCCGATGCTGAAGTCGCCGTTCGCATCGATAACGCCGCGCGCCTCGGCCGCTTCCAGCCGGGCCATGTAATCGCGCGCGATCGGCACAAAGCCGCTCTCCTGCCAGCGATCCATAGCGACCATCAGATGCCGCGCGAAACCTTCGATCAGGCGTTCGGAACTCGCTTCGCTGAAGCCTTCTTCCTCGAGCGCGGTCACGAGCGGGTGCAGGCCGGCGTCGGTGACCATGGAGACGGTGCGGATCATGGCGCCGAACACGAGCCAGGCCGGCGGCTTGTCGTCGGCGACGCGTTTCGGCCAACCGAGCCGGCCCCCGCCGACGATCCCGCCGTCGACGCGAATGGTATCGGGCCAGACGATGGTGACCGGCTTTTCCGGGGGCGCGAGCGCCGCCAACGTATCGGCCAGCGCCACCATGCCGGCATAAAAGGCCGTGCGCCGGGCGATCGCGAACGGCTCTTCCGGCTCGAGCACCACGGCGAATTCAGCGAGATCGAAGCGGCCGACAAAGACCAGCGCGCCGGCGCCAAGCTCCGCGGCATTCGCGCAGGCCTGCGTGAACGCGTCGCCGACTTCGCGCAGTCGTACCGGCCGGAACGCCGGCGGTAAGGCGAGCGCCGGGGCGCTCTCCGGCGTCCGGCTGCGCTGCTTTGTCTTCATGTTCGCGCTCTACACCTTACTTTTCACATTGTACCAATTATAACCTTCAATGAGTGGCGGCCAGCCCCTGCCGGTGTGCTGCCGATTGGAGACGCCATGACGGATCAACGCACCATCCTGGTGTGCTCGTGCGAGGACACGATGCCGCTCGACGGCGGCGCCCTGCGGCGCGGCTGCGGCGACGGCACGATCGTGAGCGGGCGACAACTGTGCCGCGCGGAGCTTGAGCGCGTGCGCGCGGCGGCGGCGGCGGGGGCGCCCGTCACGATCGCTTGCACGCAGGAAGCGCCGCTGTTTCGCGAAATCTCGGCGGAGAGCGACGGCGATGTGAGCTTCGTCAATCTGCGCGAGGCTGCCGGCTGGTCGGCGGACGCCGCGGGCGCTGGCCCGAAAATGGCGGCGCTGATCGCGGCCGCCGCCGTACCGATGCCGGATGTCGCCTTCGAGACGCTGCAAAGCGAGGGCGTGGTCCTGATCTACGGGCGCGACGCCGCGGCCGTCGAGGCTGCGAACCTGCTCAAGGATCATCTCGACGTGACGGTGATGATCGCGCAGCCGCGCGATGAGATCGCCGCGCCGCGCGCGACCGAATTCCCGATCGTGAAGGGAACGATCCGCGCGGCGAAAGGGTACCTTGGCGCTTTCGAGATCGCGGTCGATGGCTATGCCGTGCCCTCGCCCTCGTCGCGGGGAGCGCTTGTCTTCGAAGGTGTGCGCGACGGGGCGACATCGCATTGCGACATCCTGTTGGACCTTTCCGGCGGTTCTGCATTGTTTCCGGCCGCAGACTTGCGCGACGGCTATCTGCGCGCCGATCCCGGGGACCCGGCCGCCGTGCTGAGAGCGGTGCTGCGCGCGCGCGACCTCGTCGGCGATTTCGACAAACCGCGCTATATCACCCTCACGCCCGATCTGTGTGCGCATTCGCGCTCCGGCATCGTCGGCTGCCGCCGCTGCCTCGACCTCTGCCCGACCGGCGCAATTGCGCCGGCCGGCGATCATGTCGCGGTCGACCCGGGCATTTGCGCGGGCTGCGGGCAATGCGCCGCGGCCTGTCCGACGGGTGCGTCGGGCTATGCGCTGCCGCCCGCGGACGTACTGATGCAAAAATTGCGCACGCTGCTCACGACATACCGGCAGGCCGGCGGGACATCGGCGGTCGTGCTGTTCCATGACGAGGATCACGGCGGCCCGATGATCGATGCGCTCGCGCGCGAAGGCGACGGGCTGCCGGCCACCGTCATTCCCGTGGCGGTTAACGAGGTCACCCAAGTCGGGCTGGAATCGATCGCCGCCGCATTCGCCTATGGCGCTTGCGCAGTTCGCTTCCTGCTCCGCGGCCGCCCGCGCCACGACATGGCGGGACTGACGAAGACGCTTGCCTTTGCGGAGCCGACCCTCGCAGCGCTCGGCCTTTCAGGCTCGCGCGTGGCGACCATCGAGACGGACGACCCGTTTGCGCTGGGCGACGCGCTGCGTGCACTTGCGGCGGGCGATCCCGTTCCGCGGCCGGCGACGTTCCAGCCGACCGGCGGCAAGCGCGAGGTGCTGCGGCTTGCGCTGCGCGAACTGCAGCGCGCGGCGCCGGTGCCGGCCGAGGTCATTCCCTTGCCGGCAGGCGCGCCGTTCGGCGCGGTTGCGCTCAATGTCGAAGGCTGCACGCTGTGCTTGTCCTGTGTCTCCGCCTGTCCGACAGGCGCGCTCACGGCCGATCCGGAGCGGCCGATGCTGCGCTTCAACGAGGCGGCCTGCGTGCAGTGCGGACTATGCGCGGCGACGTGTCCCGAAAAGGTCGTGAGTCTCGTGCCGCAACTCGACTTCCGCCCCGCTGCGAACGCGCCGCGCGTCCTCAAGCAGGAGGAGCCGTTCCACTGCATCCGTTGCGATAAGCCGTTCGGCGTCAAGAGCACGATCGAGCGTGTGATCGCCAAGCTCGAAGGCAAGCACTGGATGTATCAGAACTCGAAGCAGCGCCTCGACGTCATCAAGATGTGCGAGGACTGTCGTGTCGCCGTCGTCACGGAAGAGGGCTTCGATCCTTACGGCGCGCCGCGGCCGCGCCCGCGCACGACGGACGATTATCTGCGCGAGCGTGAGGCGAAGCCGGACGCGTAGGTCTTGTCGCGCTTCGTTCGATAAGCGTCAGTCCCGTTACTGCGTCGCTTTTTTTAAGAACGCGATGAGAGCGTCGCGGTCGGCCGCGCCGAGATGCTGCTCCGGCATTTTCGTGCCTGGCGTGTAGCGCGCAGGGCCGACCTCGAACAATTTCGCGACTGTCTCCGGCGTCCACACGATGTCGAGGTGCTTGAGCGCTTTGGAGAAATTGTAGCCGGGCAGGCTCGCGATGCGGCGGCCGAAAATGCCGTGCAGCGTCGGACCCGCGCGATTGCCTGCATCGGGATGCAGCGTGTGACAGGCGATGCAGGCGCGATAGACGCGCGCGCCGGGGTCGTTGCCGTAGGCGGCGAGCGGATCGTTCGCCGTGTCGAAGGGGAGGGCGCCGATCGGTTCGCCGGTCTGGGTGTCCCAGCGGCGGATCATGGCGTCGGCGCCGCCGGTGAGCAGCGTGCGGTTATCGGGAAGGAAAACGGCCGACCAGACCGGCAGCCCGGGACCGACAATGACGCGGGCGACCTTGCGCTCCTTGCGCTCAATGACGGCGATGGCGCCCTGGATGCTCGCCGCGGCGAGGCGCTCGCCGTCGCGCGCCTGCGCCAATGCGATAATCGGCGTCTGCGCCACGCTGATCTTGTCGCGCTGCTCGCCCCTCGGTGACAGGAAGGACACGGAGCCGTCCGCACCGGCCGCGATGATCTCGCCGTCCGGCGCGACGACGACGGCATTGAGCGGCGCGGAAAGCGTCACGATCCGCGGCGCAGCGGCCCCCTGCAGCGGCCAGATGCGCACGGTCGCGTCGTAACCGGCACTGACGAGCGCGGCGCCATCAGGCGTGAAGGCGACGCCGTTCACATTTTGCTGATGGCCCTCAAGGATGCGCGGAGCGCCGCCAGCGAGCGGCCATAGCCGCAGCGTGTGATCCCACGACGCCGATGCCAGCGTTGTCCCGTCCGGCGAGACGGCGAGGGCGACGACCGGGCCTTGATGTCCCTCGAGGACGCGATCCGGCGCCTGCTTTCCCGGCGTCCATAGGGCGACGCGGCCATCCTCGCCCGCCGTTGCGAGGCGTCCGTCCTGGAGCATCGCGACCGCATTCACCGCGCCGTCATGGAAGCGCAGCACCTGCTCTGCGGCATTGCGGCGCAGCGACCAGCGGATGGCGGAGGAATCGAAGCTCCCGGACAGCGCCGTCTGCGCGTCGGCGGAAATCGCGAGCGCGCGCACAGGCCCGCCATGGCCGCGCAGCTGCGCAAAGGCGGGCGCAACAGCGAGCGCCCAGCTCATCAGCGCCACGCTACAGGTCAGAACACGCTGCATCTCTCACCTTGGTGTGGGGCCGCGCTCGGAGGCGCGATGGCAGTTGAGTTCTTTCAACTGGCGGCACTATATAAGTGCCAGGGGTTATTCTTATTTCGATGGGGAGCCAGATGCGAAGCTTTATCGTCGCTTGCGTGGTTGCGGTGGTGATCGCGGTCGCCGGCGCATTTGTGCTGAATTCGTTTCAAGAGACGGTGGCTCAGGCCTTCGCGACGACGTCGGTCCGGGTGTGACCGGGCGCGTTGCGCCTGAACTTTCTCGTTCCTGAGGCATTTGGATAAGGTAGCGCTCGGGCGCTCGCGGCCTTTGGGCCGGGACGCGCCGCGAGCGCGATCGATTGCTTCACCATAGCGAGGGGGTTTGAAATGACCGTCGCGCAGAGGCTTTCCGGTTCCGACGGCCGGTTTGTGGATGCTCTCGGCGAGGCCGTAGTTCGTGCCTGGGGCTTCCTGCCACAAGACATCCAAAAGACGATCTTTGAGGAAGCTGTGCTGGCTGGCTATCGCGGCGAGCGGGACGAAGCGCTGCGCGAGCAGCTGGCGGAGTTTCTGCACGACCATCATCCGCGCACCGCGAAGATGACGACCTGATCCCTCGCCGGCAGATGCCAGTGCCGATCCTGCTTGCGGACACCGCCGACGCGCAGCGACGCCGGATTGCGCGTCGTGATCGTACCGCCGCGCTGGTCAACGGAATCGATGAATTGCAAACGCCCGCCGTGGCGCCGCGCGACAATCCAATGATCCTCCCAGGCGTCGCTCGCGCGCCGGACGCAGAGGATCGCGCAGCCTTTGCCCGCGCGGGGTATGAGTTCGAGCAGTTGCGCGAGATAGTCCGCCGCGCCGCGCTTCGGCTCAACGCCGTTCTCGAAGGGATAGTCGGCCGTCACCGCGGCGCCCGCTCTCTTCTGCGCCGCCGCGATCATGGCCTTGAGGTCGTAGAATGAGGTGCCCGCCTGAACGGCGCCCGGCCAGCGCTTCTTGGCGATCGCATGGCACGCGGCTTTGAACAACGCGGCTTGCTGGGCATAGGTCTCGGCCGCATGCAGCTCGGTGAATGCGTTCACGACGGCATATGGACCGCATAAGCCATCGAGCGCGCCCTGGCTGCGGAAGAGCCCCTTGGTCATGGATCGCCCATTTCGCGCGCCGGTGATCCGCTTTGAAGGGGCAACTCGTTCTCCCACGCACGCATTCGCCGTTGCCAACAGCGGGATCGCAAAGTGGTTCCGCGGAACGGAGCAAGCACCGAGCCGATTACCTCGCCATGAAGCTCAGCGACAAGGTCAAGCTGGCGCTGGATGAAAACCGCACCATCATCCTCGGCGCGCAGGTGCTGCTCGGCTTTCATCTGCACGGCGTGTTTCAGGACGGCTTCGCGGCGCTACCGCGCGACTCGAGGCTCGTCGAATGCGCGGGCCAGGCGCTGATGGCTTTGGCGATCGGGCTGTTGATCGCGCCCTCGATGCAGCACCGACTCGTCGAGGACGGCCAAGACACGACGCGCATCCATCGCGTCGCCGGATTGTTCGCAGGCCTCGCGCTCATCCCGTTCGGCATCAGCCTCGGGCTCAGCGTCTTCATCGTGTTCGACCACATGTTCGATCGCGGCATCGCGCTCGCGGCCGGAGCGATCTTTTGCCTCTTGGCCGCGTTTTTCTGGTTCGGGCTCGAGCTCGCGGTGAAGCCCATTGTGGAGGCCTCTTCCATGTCGCAGGACAAAGCCGACACTCCGGCCGACACCCCGATGGTCGTCAAGATCGATCAGATGCTCACGGAAGCGCGCGTCGTTCTTCCGGGCGCACAGGCGTTGCTCGGGTTCCAGCTTGCGGTCGCCTTCACGCGCGCCTTCGAGCAGCTCTCGGCGATTCCGCGGCTGGTGCATGTCGGCGCCCTGATCTGCATCGCGCTCGCGACCATCCTACTCATGACGCCTGCCGCTTTGCATCGCATTTCATTCGCAGGCGAGGATTCGGCGAAGTTCTTTCGCATGGGCTCGGCCTTCGTGATTGCCGCGCCCGCACCGCTCGCGCTCGGCATCGCCGGCGATCTCTACGTCGCGACCTTCAAGGCGTCGGAGAGTTCAGCTCTTGGCGTTGCCGTCGCCGGCCTTGCGCTCGTGACGCTCATCGGCCTCTGGTACGCTGCGCCGTTGATCCTGCGGATGCGGCGGGCGCACTGAGGTAGGAGTTTTAGGCGCCGGCCTTGCGGCGGTCATGCCGATCCTGCTCCGCGCGCCATTCGGTGTAGGTCTCGCGGCGCATCTCGAACTGATCGCGCGTATAGGTGTAGAGCGAACCGAAGAGGCGCCCGATCGGCCGATACGCGGCGGTGTCGATCCGCAAGGTCTCGCGGTCGATGATGTTTTCCCGCACATGCATCAGCACGGCCTTGCCAAGCACGATATGGCGGCCAGGGCTCACCTGGATCATCGCGATCCGCTCGCACTCGAAGGCGACGGGCGACTCGGCGATGCGCGGCGGCTTGACCCGTTCGCAGGGGATGAGGCTGAAGCCCGCGGCGTCGCACTCGTTCACGTCAGGCGGAAAGTCGACGGCGCAGACATTCATCGCGCGGGCGATCGCTTCGTCCACCATATGCACGACGAACTCGCCGGTGTCGCGGATGTTGACCGTCGTGTCCTTCAGCGAACGGCTGGGGTGTTCCTGCAGGCCGAGCGCCAGCACCGGCGGGTCTTCGCCGAGCGCATTGAAGAAGCTGTAGGGCGCGGCGTTGACGTGGCCTTCGGTCGAGCGCGTCGTGACGAGGGCAATCGGGCGCGGCACGACGGTCGAGGACAAGAGCTTGTATTGCGCCGCCGGCGGCAAGGCCTGCATGTCGAACGTGTAGGACACTTTTGCTCCTGGCAGACCGATCGTCGTTTCGAGGAAGGGTCGAGGGAAGGGAAGGCCGTCGTGGCACACGCGGCGGCGCGGATGATAGTGGCCTCCCTGGCCGCCTGTCGAACGCCGCCATGCAAGGCGTGCACGACGCCACGCGCCTTGCCGGGCCTTGCCCGCCCTCGTATGCATCGGCGCGGTCGTGCATGCAAAAATCAGGACGGATGGCGTGGGTCTCTACCTCGAGGATTTCGAAATCGGCGTGTCGCAACGCACGCGCGGCCGCACCATCGGCGAAGGCGACGTGTCGCTGTTCGCCGGGCTCGTCGGCGATCACAATCCGCTCCATGTCGACGAGGAGTTTTCCCGGCAGGGATTGTTCGGCACCCGCGTCGCGCATGGGCCGCTGATCCTGTCCACCGCGATCGGGCTGATGTCGCAGCTCAATTGGGTCGACGGCACGGTGCTCGGACTTCTCAGCCTCGCCTGGGACTTTCACGCCCCGGTGAAGCTCGGCGACACGATCTACGCGAAGGTCACGCCGCGTGAAGCACGGCCGAGCAAAGCGGCCGGCCGGGGGATCGTCACCATCCAGTTCGAGGTGCTCAACCAGCGCGACGAGCGCGTCGAGACCGGATCGATCGTGCTGCTCATGCGGCGGCGGCCCGTCGCGGCGGGGTGATGCGCCGGCTGTGTCCGGGCTCCCAGCCAATGCGGAGAGCGCGAAGGAGGGTTGATCTGAGACATCTTGACGCGTCGGTGGGTGTTTCTAGATAAATTGCATCCGGCGGGGCAGGGTGTTGTGTCCTCTGCGTTTTTTACAAACGTCGGAGGAGACGAGCAGCTCCGCGAAAAGGCCCTTTCAGTGAGGTGTACCTCGTGCTGCAAGGAACTTTGAACCGTCTGATCAAGGTCGGCTCCCTCCAGGTCATCATGCCGAGCGGCAAGCGGATGACCTTCGGCGAAGCCGCCGATCCGGTCGTCGTGCGGCTGCATGACAGGCTGACCCCGCTCAAGCTCGCCGTCTGGCCCGATCTCTATCTCGGCGAAGCCTATATGGACGGCAGGCTCACCGTCGAGAACGGCTCGCTGTGGGACCTGCTCGATCTCCTTGGCCGCAATCTCTCGCGCCAAGGCTGGCACCATCGCCACTGGCCGGCGCGCGCGCTCTATCGGGTGCTGCGCTTCATTCACCAATACAATTCGCTGCGCGCCTCTAAGAAGAACGTCGCGCGTCATTACGATCTTCCGTTCGAGATGTATGAGAAATTTCTCGACGGCGACCTGCAATATTCCTGCGCCTATTTCGCCGACCCGAACGATTCGCTGGAGACGGCGCAGGGCGCGAAGAAACGGCACATCGCGGCGAAGCTTCTTCTCAAGCCCGGGCAGAAAGTTCTCGATATCGGCAGCGGCTGGGGCGGGATGGCGCTGACGCTCGCGCGCCGCGAACAGGTGGACGTCACCGGCATCACGCTCTCGCAGGCGCAACTCGATATTGCGCGTGCGCGTGCGCGCACCGCCGGGCTTGAAGGACGCGTGCGTTTCGAGCGGCAGGACTATCGCGAGATTTCCGGCAAGTTCGATCGGATCGTCTCAGTCGGCATGCTCGAACATGTCGGCGCGCCGAATTTCGGCACGTTCTTTCAGCGCGTGTCGGAACTGCTCGCCGATGATGGCGTCGCCCTGATCCACGCCATCGGCCGCGCGTCGGGGCCCGATGTCACCAGCGCCTTCATTCGCAAGTACATTTTCCCGGGCGGTTACATCCCGGCACTGTCGCAGATCCTGCCGCACGTCGAGCATTCCGACCTCTGGGTCACGGACATCGAAATTCTGCGCTTGCATTACGCCGACACGCTGCGCGCCTGGCGGACACGCTTCCTCGCGCATGCCGACGGTCTCGTCGACACGCGCTTCCGCCGGATGTGGGAGTACTATCTCGCGATCTGCGAGATGAGTTTCCGCTACGGTGACCTCATGGTGTTCCAACTGCAGGTCGCAAAGCGCATCGACGCCGTGCCGCGCCTGCGCGACTACATGTTGGACACCGAGCGCCAGCCGGTTCGGCTCGCCTCGGTCGGTTCAGAGGGCGGCGAGCCCGACAAGCTCCGTCCCTCCGGGGAAACTCCCTCGCGCCGCCCCGAAGGGGCCGGCCGCTAGATCACGATGATTTTGGATCGAATCGATCCAAAATCATGAACGTGATCGAGTCTCATATCTGAGAGCGGGATGCGGGCGGAGAACCGCTACACACTTTTCCTCATCCCGCTCTAGACTTCAAAGCGGCCGACGCCGTGATCATATCTGCGTGCGTTGACACCGCGCGCGGGGGTCCTTAAGAACCTCCGCGAATACATCGACATCACCAGGGACAGCCGCGACCGGCCCCTTCCGCCGTCGCCTGATTGCGCCATGAAAGTCCGTAACTCTTTGAAATCATTGCGTGGCCGCCACCGGGCGAACCGCCTCGTGCGGCGCAAGGGGCGTGTCTATGTGATCAACAAGGTCCAGCGCCGGTTCAAGGCGCGTCAAGGCTGAGCTCTGGCTGAGGCCGTCGCGACCGCCCTTGGATGAGGGCAGGCGGCAGTTTACATTCAGCCTATGACTCGCATCAGGCTGCTGCGACCCCCCAGTCTGACCCTATTCAGTCTGACCTTTCCCAGCCTGAAGCGTTTTCATGCGGCCTGCGCCAGCTTGGCGTTGGCCGCATTTGTCGTTTTCGGGGGGGTATCCTCGGCGGCGGCCGAGCCCGATAAGACGCCCGCGCCGGCAGCCGGCGAGAAGGCCGCAAAGCCGCGCGACCACGGGCGCGATATCCAGTTCCTGCTCGGCGCCCTCAAGGCCGCCCCCGACGACGAATCGGCGAAGATCGTCGAGCAGCGCATCATGGCGCTATGGCTCGTCTCCGGAAGCGACACGGCCGATCTTCTGATGGCGCGTTCGAAGGCGGCGATCGACGGCCAGGACTTCGATCTCGCCTTGCGGCTTCTCGATGCCATCGTCGAACTGCGGCCCGATTTCGCCGAAGCCTGGAACCGGCGCGCCACCGTGCATTTCCTGAAGAAGGATTACGGACGCGCGCTCCTGGATCTCCAGCAGGTGCTGGCGCGCGAGCCGCGCCATTTCGGTGCACTCGCCGGGCTTGGCATGATCCTGCAGGAATTCGGCGAGGACAAACGGGCGCTGGAGATCTTCCGCCGCGCCTTGGACGTCAATCCGCATCTCGCGCGCATCCCCGAGCTTGTGAAAAGTCTCAGCGAAAAGGTCGACGGGCGCGATATCTGATTCGGCCGCGCAGCGTCCGATGCGCACGGCGTAATGCCGGCGGCACGGCGACCGTTAATCGGGGCCGGCGCCCTCGCTGCCCACAAAAGCGATACGCACCATATTGGTCGCGCCCGGCGTGCCGAGCGGAACGCCGGCCACGATGATGATGCGCTGTCCGGATTTGGCGAAGGCGTCCTTGAACGAGATGCGGCAGGCGCGCTCCACCATGTCGTCCTGATCGCGTGCGTCCTGCGCGACGACGCAATGCACGCCCCAGGTGAGCGACAGCTTGCGTCCCGTCGAGAGGTTCGGCGAGATGGCGACGATCGGGCAGCTCGGGCGCTCGCGCGCGACCCGCAGGCCCGTCGCGCCGGAGCTTGTCCAGCACACGATGGCGGCGAGCTCGAGCGTCTCGGCGATTTCACGCGACGCCGCGGCAATGGCGTCGGCGCCCGTCGCCTCGGGCTCATTGCGCTGCGCGTGGATGATGCCCTCATAGTTTGGATCGCCTTCGACCTCCTCCGCGATGCGGTTCATCGTGCCGACCGCTTCGGCCGGGAATTTCCCTGAAGCGGACTCAGCGGAGAGCATGACGGCGTCGGCGCCTTCAAAGATCGCCGTCGCGACGTCGGACACTTCGGCGCGGGTCGGCACCGGATTGCTGATCATCGATTCCAGCATCTGCGTCGCGACGATGACCGGCTTGCCGGCGCGGCGCGCGGCGCGCGTCATCTGCTTCTGCACGCCGGGCACTTTTTCGAGCGGCATCTCGACGCCGAGATCGCCGCGCGCGACCATCAATCCGTCCGCCAGATCGAGGATGTCGCCGAGCGCGGAGACGGCTTGCGGCTTCTCGATCTTGGCCATCACGGCGGCGCGCCCGCGCGTGATCTTCTTCGCTTCGGCAATGTCGTCGGCGCGCTGGATGAAGGACAGCGCGATCCAATCGACGCCGACATTGAGTGCGGCTTCGAGGTCCGAGCGGTCCTTGTCCGTCAACGCGGAGAAGGCGATCGTCGTGTCGGGCAGGCTCACGCCTTTGCGGTTGGAGAGGCGGCCGCCGATCTCGACCCGCGTCATGGCGCGCTGCGCCGTCGTCTCGATCGTTGTCAGGCGAATCTTGCCGTCGTCGAGCAGCAGCGTGTGGCCGGGCTCGAGGGCGGCAAGAATTTCGGGATGGGGGAGGTACACCCGATGCTCGTTGCCCGGGGCCGGATCGGAATCCAGCACGAACGTCGCACCGTCTTCGAGCATCGCGGCGTCGCCGATGAAGCTGCCGACGCGCAGCTTCGGGCCCTGCAGGTCGATCAGCACGCCGATCGGCCGTCCATAATCCTCCTCGACGCCGCGGATCGCGGCGACAAGCTCGCGCATGCGGTCATGCGAGGTGTGGCTCATGTTGATGCGAAACACGTCGGCGCCCGCTTCGAACAGGCGCGCGATCATGTGCTGGTCGCCGGAGGCGGGGCCGAGGGTCGCGACGATTTTGGCGCGGCGCAGGCGTCTCATTGCGCCGGTCCCGTCGGCGGCGTCGACCCGGTCGGCGCACGCGAACGCGCGGCGGGATCATTGGAGGAAACGTCGGGCGTCAATGGGGCCGCCGGCGCCTGGTCCGCGGATTCGGTGAGTTGAACGGTCCACGAGCTTTGCTCGCCCGTGTCGACCTCAAAGAAGCCGGTGCGCTCATAGCCGCGCGCCAGACAATCGTCGAGGCCGCGGATCGAGAATTCCTTGTCACGGGTGCACATGAAAGATTTGCCCGACCACTCTCCGCCGCGATCGTAATCGACGGCGTAGACATAGTAGAATCGTGCGACAAGCGCGCCACGCAGGATCGTGTCGCAACTGCGCGAGGAGAGATTCCACCAGCCCTCGGTGGTCCACCCGTCGCCGTCCTTGTATCCGATCGAGATTCCCACCCGGCTGCCCGTATTGTTGCACAGACGGAAGTCGGCGAGCGCCGCCGAGGACCAGCCGCTGGCGATCAGCAGGATCAACGCCGGCAAGGCGCGGCGCAGGGCCGCCGTGAGGCGCTGGCGCACGCATTGATGGGGATCGATGTCAAAGCGCATCAGCATGAGGAATCGATACAATCCGGCGGCAGCCGTCGGCCTTCAAGGCGTATCGACGAGGATCGCGCGAAAATCATTGACGTTTGTAAAAGTCGGGCCTGGGATCAGCAAGTCGCCGATAGCGGAAAAAAACGGCGTTGAGTTGTTCTCGGCGAGAAAGGCGGCCGCATCGAGCCCCTGCTTCGCTGCGCGCATCGTCGTCGTGCCATCCACAATGGCCCCGGCCGGGTCGTCGGCGCTGCCGGCCCCTCCGTCAGTACCGTCCGTGTCGGCCGCCAAGGCCGTGATGCCGTGCGTGCCGGCGAGCGCAATCGCGAGGGCAAGCGCATATTCCTGGTTGGGGCCGCCCTCGCCGTTTCCTTTGATGGTCACGGTGAGCTCGCCGCCCGAGAGGATGACGCAGCGCCGCCCTTCGGCCTGGGCCTTGCGGGCGAGGGTAGCGTGTTCGGCGGCGACGGCGCGCGCTTCGCCTTCAAGCTGGTCGCCGAGCATGATGCATTCGTATCCCGCTGCGCGCACCGCAGCTTCTGCGGCCCGGAAGGCGTCGGCAGGGCGCGCGACGAGCGTGAACGTCGCATTCCGGAATGCGGGATCGCCGGGCTTCGGCGATTCATTCGCCGGATCGTCGAGAGCGCGGCGCACGCTGTCGGGAAGATCGAGCGCATAACGCGCGCAGATGGCGCGGGCGTCGGCGAGCGTCGAAGGATCGGGAACGGTGGGCCCCGATCCAATCACGGCCGGATCGTCGCCGGGGACGTCGGAGATCGCGAGCGTCACCACCCGCGCCGGCGCGGCGCGGGCGGCGAGGCGGCCGCCTTTGATGCGCGAGAGGTGCTTGCGGAGCGTATTGATCTCGCCGATGCCGGCGCCGGAACGCAGCAGCGCGCGGGTGACGGCTTGCTTCTCCGCGAGCGTGATGCCGGGCGCGGGCGCGATCCAGTTGGCCGAGGCTCCGCCGGAGAGAAGCGCGATGACGAGATCGTTCTCCTTCGCCGCACCGGCAAGCACCAGCGCCCTTTCCGCGGCGGCAAGGCCGGCGGCGTCGGGAACCGGATGCCCCGCTTCGACGACCGGCACGACGCGGGTCGGCCGCCCATAGCCGTGGCGCGCGACGCCGATGCCGGCCAGGCGCTCCGGCGGCAGGCGATGATGATCGAGGTAATGCGCTTCCGCGACCTCCATCATCGAGCCCGCGGCTTTTCCCGCGGCCAGCATCACGATGCGCGCCGGGGCCGGCGGTGGTGCGGGGAGCGCGGGCACGAGGCAGGCGCTGGGATGGGCGGCCGCAATGGCAACCTGCAGCAGGCTTTCAAGGAAGCGGCGGGCGTCGCTCACGATCAAAGGACCTCGCATGAACGCCGCGGGCGCGGCGCGCGGCAACCTATGGCAAGGGGCGCGGCGCGTCACTATTGTCATGGCAAGCGAAATCCAGGCCGCGCTCTGCCGCTAAGGGACCAATATCATGCCAATCGACGACCGTACCCGCACCGAGCTCGAAGCCGCCGTGCTGCGGCGGCTCGTTGAGCATCTGCGCAGCCGGACCGATGTGCAGAATATCGACTTGATGAATCTCGCCGGCTTCTGCCGCAACTGCCTCTCCAACTGGATGAAGGATGCGGCCGACGCGAAGGGCGTCGCCATGACCAAGGACGAGAGCCGCGAGGCGATCTACGGCATGCCTTACGAGACCTGGAAGGCGAAGCACCAGCGCGAGGCGACGCCCGCGCAGCAGGCCGCCTTCGACAAGTCGCACCGCCACTAGGAGTCTTTCACATTTTGACGGAAGCATATCCGGCGTTGGCGAAGTAGTTGCTGCATTCGTGGGGTTCGATTGCGGCGACGAGATCACCGATGTGACGCCAAGTGTCGGGGATTGTGCGTTTTTGCGC
>JBFWXB010000045.1:0-41605 GCA_050187875.1 Variibacter sp. | reverse complement strand
AACATAAAAGGAAATACGAGCGTGGCCTTGCGAGTGCGGCGTTGCCTTTCAAAATTTGAACCCTGTCGGGAACGGATCGGACGGGTCGACGATGAATTCGGACGTCCCCGTAATCCATGCACGGCCTTTGATTTGAGGAACAACTGCGGTCATTCCTCCGACCTTTGTTTCCTCGAGAAGCTTTCCCTCGAAAACCGTGCCGAGAATGGATTCATGGACGAAGGTTTGCCCAAGCCCCAGTCGCCCACGGCGATACTCCAAGGCCATTCGTGCTGATGTGCCGGTGCCGCAAGGCGAACGGTCGAAGTAGCGCGGCTCCTTCACCATCAGGTTTCTTGCCGGTGCCGTCGTGGTCGCGGCCTCAGTCAACACCGCCGCTTTCAGCACGCTCGCTTCCGTATCGTCGGGATGAATCGTCGGCACGGATTCGCGCGTGGCTTTGATAGCCGCGAGACCGAGGTCCATGAGTTCCGGCAACGCTTCGATCGACAGGGATTTTCCGAGGCGCGCCACATTGAGGATCACATAAAAATTTCCGCCATAAGCGACATCGACAGTCGCGACGCCGAAGTTCGGAATGTTCAAGCGGACGTCCTCCGCAACAACGAACGACGGAACATTGGTCATTGTGACCGCGCGCGCTTTGCCGGAAGCGACATCGACACTCGCGAGAACGAGTCCTGCCGGCGTGTCCAACCGCACTTCGGTCACCGGCTCACGAACCTGCACCATCTTCTTCTCGACGAGCGTCGTCGCGAGGCCGATCGTCCCGTGCCCGCACATCGGCACGAAGCCGCTTGCGCTCATGTAGATGACGCCGCAATCCGCATCCGATCGCGCCGCAGGAACGAGCAACGCGCCGAACATTGCCGCATGCCCTCTCGGCTCATTCATCAGCAGTCCGCGCAGAGCATGCAGATGCCGATCCGCGAAGGCGAAGCGCTCGCGCATCGTCGCCCCGGGGATGGCTGGCACGCCGTCAACGATGATGCGGGTGGGCATCCCTTCGGTGTGGGTTTCGATCGTCCGGATGGCACCACCCGACGACATTCGCGGCTCCTTTCCCGACAACACTCCGCTCACTCAACGTATCCTCTATTGACATAAACGTATACGCTAAAGGATAATCTTATCCTACCGCGAACGCGCTCGCGGTGACGTCTCACACATCTACGAAGCGAAACAACAATGAAGGCCGACGTAGCGATTATCGGCGGTGGCGCGATTGGCTCGAGCGTCGCCTACTTCCTGCGAACGATGGCGCCGACGCTCAAGGTTACGGTGATCGAGCGCGATCCGACTTACGCGCTCGCGTCGTCGCCCCGCGCGTCGGGCGGCTTTAGGCGACTGTTCTCGCTGCCGGAGAATATCGCGCTATCGAATTTCTCCATCCCCTTCTTTGCCAGTTTTCCAGAAACGATGGCCGTCGACGGTGCTCCGGCGGAAATTGGCTTCAAGAAGAACGGCTATATTTTTATCGTCCCGCCGAGCGCGATCGACACGCTCAAGGCAAACTACGACACCGAGCGATCGATGGGCTGCAACGTGATTTGGCTTGAGCCCGACGAGATCAAGCACCGCTTTCCTTCGATGAATGTCGACGATCTCGGCGCCGCCGTGCTGTCACCGGACGACGGGTGGCTCGACCCGCATTCCGTGCTCATGGGGTTCCGCAAGAAAGCGCAATCGCTGGGCGCGACCTTCCTTGCCGAAGATGTCACGGGCATGGAGCGCAGCGGCGCGCAGGTGACGGCGATGGTGACCGACAAAGGCACCCGTATCGAGGCCGCGCACTACGTCAACGCCGCCGGCGCATGGGCCAAGAACATCTGCGCGATGCTCGGCTTTGCGGTGCCGATCGAGCCGCTACGCCGTTACGAACATTATTTCGAATGCGAGGATGCGATCGAGCCGCTGCCCCTTCTCAAAGACGTCAATCGCCTGGCGTTCCGGCCCGAAGGCAAAGGCTATTCCGGTGGTGTCCCGACGCTGCAAGAGCCGCGCGGCTTCAATTTCGACGTCGATCACGACTACTTCGAGAATGTCGTGTGGCCGGCTCTCGCGCATCGCTTCCCGCAATTCGAGCGCACGAAGTGCAAGGCGACTTTGCCCGGTCTCTATGACCAGAACGATTTCGACGGCAACGTCGTTGTCGGACCCGGCGCCGACGGGCTCGGCAATTTCCACATGCTAGCCGGGTTCTCCGGGCACGGCTTGATGCATGCGCCAGGCTGCGGTCTGGCGATGGCCGAACTCATTCTCAAAGGACGCTTCGAGACGATTGATCTCACGCGCCTTGGTTGGCAGCGCATCAAGGACGGCACGCCGCTGCCCGAACGCGGCATCATCTGAACTGCTCCCGAACAGTCGGGAAAGTCACGTGTCTCGACGTTTCAATGCCGCCAGCCCTGCCGTCACCCGCTTATCCGCGCAATCGAAAAGGACACGCCCATGCCTTACGTCCACATCGCACTCTCGAGCGGACGCACGATCGAACAAAAGCGCAAGGCCGCCGCGGCCATAACCGACGCGATGGTCCGCGAACTCGGCTGCACGCGCGAGAGCGTCAGCCTCGTCTTCAGCGACGTCGACGATCATGATTGGGCGTCCGGCGGCAAGCTGCTCAGCGACGTGAAGGCCGCCAAAAGCGCGTCCGGCTCAAGCTCGTGAAGATCACCCGCATCCGGGCTTATCGGGTCGTCCTTCACACGAGCGAAGGCCGCTACGCCTGGGGCAAGGGCCGCTTCACGGATGAACTCGACAGCACAATCGTACGTGTCGACACCGACGACGGGATCAGCGGTTACGGCGAAGTCTGCTGTCCCCTCGCGCCAGGATACACGCCCTTCTTTGCTGCCGGGGCCCGCGCCGGCATGTCCGAAGTCGCTCCTGCGCTGTTGGATGAGGACGCGCGCGACATCAAATGCGTCAACGACGTCATGGACCGCACGTTGACCGGCCATGACTATGCGAAATCGGGTATCGACATGGCCTGCTGGGACATTCTCGGCAAGGCGGCCGGCATGCCCATCTGCACACTGCTCGGCGGGCGCTTCGGCCCGGATTTTCCGCTCTACCATCCCGTTGGGCAGGACACGCCCGAAAAGATGGCCGCGAAGATCATCGCATATCGCGCGCAAGGTTACCGCGCGTTTCAGTTGAAAGTCGGAGCCGACTTCCGCACCGATATCGAACGGATTCGAAAGGCTGCCGCCGTGTTGCAGGGCGAGGAGACGCTCATCGCCGACGCGAACCGTGGTTGGCTGCTGCATGAAGCCATGCAGGTCATCGAAGCCGTTGCCTCGCTTCCGGTTTATATCGAGCAGCCCTGCTCGACCTACGAAGAGTGCCTGATCGTCCGCCGCAAATGCCGCAATCCGTTCGTCCTCGATGAATCGATCCAGTCGGTGCCCGATATCGTGCGCGCCTTCGCCGATGGTGCGGCCGATATCATCAACCTGAAAATTTCCAAGCTCGGTGGCGTCACCAAGATGCTCGAGGCGCGCAATCTGTGCGTCAGTCTCGGCCTGCCGGTCTATATCGACAACGCCAAAGGCGGAGATTTCGTCACCGCCGCGATGATGCATCTGGCGCACAGCACGCCGCCGCAATTCCTTTTCGCGACCACGGATTTCGCCGCTCACATCAAAGAAACGCTTGCCGACGGCACGCCGGAAAAGATCGCCGGCCGGCTGGCGGCGCCGACAGCGCCTGGGCTCGGCATCACCCCGCGCGAAGAGATGTTTGGCGAGCCGCTGCTCGATTTCGTGCGCTAAGCGATCGTCTTTTTCACAACACGCCTTTGTCGGTCTCGAGCAACGACGACATCATCTGTGCGTTCGCATAGCGCGCCATCGAGAAGCCGTCCGCATAGGCGGGCCGTGGCGCGCCCGCGATCCATGCGGCGCAAAGCTCGCCCGCGGCGCAGGCCGACATCGTGCCATAGCCGGACAGCGCGCAATTCATGAACGCGCCTTCGGGGCCCATCGGGCCAATGAGCGGCCAGTTCTCCTTGGTCATCGTGTAGTAGCCGCCATAATGATGCATGCCGCGCGGCAGCCGCCCGTAATAGGTCTTGAGCGCCGGCGTCAGCCGCGACGCGCCGCGCAGCACGATGTCGGGGAAATTGTCGTTGAGCTCGGGTTCCCAGCGCGCGTCGCTCGGTGTGCTGTTGAAGGCCCAGCCGAGCTTGATCCACTTGCCGCCGTCACCACCGTCGGGGCGGCAATGGATCGATCCGGGCAACTTCTCCGCCAGCCACGCGGCGTCCGGATCCTGCCGAAGCATCGCGCGCTCTTCCTCGGTCCAATCAATAAACTGCGGATCGAGGTCGATCGAGAACGGCCGCATGCGCGGAACCGCTCCGGCGCTATCTTCGAAAGAAATCTTTTGCTGCAACACATTCTGCAGCGGCAACGTGACGCCGAGCATGGCCGCGATTTTGCCGGCAAAAGGACCGGCGGCGTTGACGACCCGATCGGCCTGCAGCTGCTTGGCACCGTCCGGCGTCGAGATCTCAACGCGAAAACCGTCGCCCGCCGCGATGTTTTTGACCTCACCGATGACGCGGACAGCACCCGCCTCGCGCAGATACTCCAGCATATGCATGCCGAGCTGCTGACCGCTGATGTCGCCGCCACGCCGCACATGGATGATCGACCGGATCGCGTGATCGAAGCTCGGGAAGCGGCTGCGGATCAGCTCCTGATTCTGCACGATGTCGACGCCGTCCGGCACGCCCTCCCAGTCCGGCTTCTCGAACGGGTAATACGTCGGCGCGCTGGCGCCGGTGTGGAATCGCAAAAGCGCATCGGCCTTGTCGCCGAATCCTTTGCGCAGCTGCGCGACCAGCGTGTCGATGTTGCTTTCGCGCGTCGCAAGCGCGTAGCCGCGCCGCGTCATGTTGATCCGATTGCCGCTGTCGCGCGCGATCTCTTCAAGCAGCGCGATGCTGCGGTTGGTGAAGTCGACCATGGTCGGATGCGACCACCAATTGCGATAGTTCTCGCCGGACTGCGCCGACGTGAAGGTCATTGGCTGGGAACGATCGACCAGCACGATGCTCCCTTGGCCGTGCCGTTTGGCCAGGTAATAGGCCGTTGCGATGCCGACGATGCCCGTTCCAATGACGAGGGTGGTGGGTGAAGACATGGCAAGCTCTCCGGTTTGCTCCGGCTATTCGTATCCGTTATTAATTTGATCGTATACTAAACTCAATGCCGAAATCCGGGCGACTCAGGGACTTTCCATGTCGAAGGACAAGAAGCGGCAGATCAGCCTCGCGAAGCTCGATCGTCTTGTTCGCTTGGCGCTGCAACGAGCCGGAATGTCCGAGGCGAATGCCGCACCGGTGGCCAACCGAATGGTCTCCTGCGAGCGGGACGCGGTCAAAGGTCATGGCCTCTTGCGGCTCGATGGCTTCGTGACCTCTCTCCGGCTTGGCTGGGCGGACGGCAAAGTCGAACCCAAAGTGATCGCGGAAACGCCGAGCCTGCTTTGCGTCGATGCCGGCAGCGGCTTCGTCCAGGTCGTGCTTGAGCGTTTCCGCGAACGGCTGATAGTGCGCGCACGCGACACCGGGATCGCCATTCTGCAGATTCGCAATTCCCATCATTTCTCCGCGCTCTGGCCCGATCTCGAGCCGTTCGCAACGGAAGGGCTCGTCGCCTACGCCTGCGTGAACTCGAAGAAGCGCATGGCGGCATGGGACGAGGGACGCGCGGTGCTCGGCACGAATGCGATGGCTTTCGCCGTGCCCCGCAAAGATGCGCTGCCGATGATCTGGGATCAGTCTTCGAGCGTCGTATCGCAGGGCGATATCCTACATGCGGCGCGGGGTGGCGATGAGGTTCCGGCCGGCGTCGGCGTCGATAGCGAGGGTCGGCCAACCACGGACCCCGCAGCGATCCTCGATGGCGGCGCGCTTCTTCCGTTCGGCGGACCGAAAGGCGCCTCTTTGGCCGTGATGGTCGAAATCCTTGCGGCTGGCTTGAGCGGCGGCGAGTTCGGCTTTCAGGACGCCTCGCCGGGCCAAACGGCGACGACCTCGCGCGGCGGCTATTTCCTTCTGCTTATCGATCCGTCCAAATCGACGCCGGATTTCCTGGAGCGGATGGAGTTATTCTATTCAGCCCTCACGAACGCGGGCTCGGAACGACTGCCCGGCGAGCGCCGCTACGCCGCACGCAAAGCTTCGCTGGAAAAGGGCGTGTGGCTAGAGTCCGATATGTTCGCCAAGCTCCTGGAGCTTGCCGGAGAAACCTGACCTTCACATTCAATGCGCGACCCGGAGCTGCTTAGCGCTCCGTCGCGTCAGGCCTTCGCGTCGGCCATTTCCGGACGCGTCGCGCGGCGGCGAAGCGCGGCCGCAGTTTCCTTCTTAGTCGTCTCGATGTGACGGCGGAGAATCTCCACCGCGCCTTGAACGTCGCCGGCTTCGCAGGCCTTCAACATCTGCTGATGTTCCGCATGCGGCCTGTCCCGGCCGCGCGTTTCCGTCAACATGAGGCGGGTGAAGGGCCCCATGCGCTCACGCACATCGTTGATCATCTCGAGCAGTGGCGCATTGTTGCATGGCTCGTACAGCGCCTGATGGAATCGCACGTTCAGCCGGCTCCATTCGGCGGTCTCGGTTTCGGCGCCATATTCGTTGAGGATCGTCTTGGCCTCGGCAAAATCGGCTTCGATCATATTGGGGATGGCAAGCTCCAGGGCCTTGCATTCAAGCGCGACGCGGATGTCGAGCAGGGCGAGAATCTCATCGGCCGACAATTCGCGGACGGACGCTCCCTTATTTTTGCGGAAGGTCACGAAGCCGTCGACCTCGAGACGAAGCAGAGCTTCGCGAACCGGAATTTTGCTGACGCCATGGGCGCGTGCAATGTCGTCCTGGCGCAACGGCTCACCCGGAGCAAAGTCTCCGGCAATAATGGCGGCCTTGATCGCCTCGTAGATCGGTTCCGCAGTGAGCTGATTGTCCTTGACGTCGGGCATGGCCTCTCCTCGAAACAAGCATCGTATAATATCACAGAGAAATAGAATACTCTCTGGCCTAAGCTGAGAGGCGAGCTGGAACAGAGGAAATATCCACCAGGCTTCCAGGGCGATCCGCTCGGCGCGACGCCACGGCTCGGCAAGCACGAGCTCACGGCGAGCGGGCGCAAGTCTCCGTCCGCCCGTCGATCGGCCGCGTCATCGTCGATGTGAAAGGCCGTCTATCGGATCAATGGCTGATGACAATGGTCAAGCCATTTGCCTGTCCGTGCTTGCCGACTGGTCGTTTCAGCCGATTCTGCCGCCGTCGCCGCTCACGCGCTTTTCGCGGTCATCACCTGCTCGGCTTCCTCGATCATCAGCGCCGCATGCGCGTACGCGCCGCCCGCGCGCATTTCGGCAGCAACCCAGATGGCCTCCATGAGTTCTTCTCGAGTCGCGCCGTGGCGCAACGCAGCCTTCGTATGCCCTTTGATGCAGTAGGGACACTGCGTCACGTGGGCGACCGCGACCGCGATGATCTGCTTCATCTTGGCCGGCAGCGCTCCTTCGGCGAAAACTTTCTGGCTGAATGCCTGGAATGCGGCCTCGGCCTCCGGCGCCAGCGCGCGGCGCTTCTGCGCCAATTCCCGCGACGCGGGCGGATACATTGCTTCCGACATCATCTCTCCTGACTTGTTGCGATGGCCGCGCCATAGGCGCGATCACGTGTCCATCGAGAACGATCCCATTCCCGACAATCACGAGCAAGGCAATTTAATTGACAGTTGAATGCATTTTTGATGCTCATCAGCGATGGACACCGAGCTTGCCAGGACGTTTCTCGAGATCGTCTCGAGCGGCAGCTTCGTGCGAGCGGCAGAGCGGCTGCATGTCGGACAGACGACCGTCAGCGCGCGCATCCGCACGCTCGAGCAGCAGCTCGGGCGCCCTCTCTTCGTTCGCAACAAGGGCGGAGCCTCGCTGACGCCGGCCGGCGAGCAGTTTCTCCGCTACGCGCCGACTTTCGTGCAGCTGTGGCAGCGCGCTCGTTATCAAGTCGCAGTGCCGCCCGGCCATCGCGCGCTGCTCGCGATCGGCAGCGAGGTCAGCCTTTGGCAGCCGTTGCTGCTCGATTGGGTCATCTGGATGCGGCGCTCGCTGCGCGACATTGCGCTGCGCGTGCATGTCGATGTTCCGCATGACCTGATCAATCAGGTCGCGTCGGGGTTGATCGATATCGCGATCATGTATGCGCCGCAGCAGCGGCCGGGGCTGACGATCGATCTGCTCATGGAGGAAGAGCTTGTTCTTGTGACGACCGATCCCGACATGCCGCCCGCTGACGATCCGAATTATGTGCAGGTCGACTGGGGTCCCGACTTCGGGCTGCATCACGGCATCAGTTTTCCGGACGCCTCGTCCAGCCTCTCCGCCAGCCTTGGTCCTCTGGCGCTCAGCTACATCCTTGCCGCCGGCGGCTCCGGCTACTTCAGAATGCACACCGTCCAACCCTACCTCGATTCCGGGCAACTGCATCTCATGCCGGACGCTCCGCGCTTCTCCTATCCGGTCTATGCCGTCTATTCGGCCAACGCCGAGGACGCGGCGCTCGGACCAGCACTGGCGGCGCTGCGCGAAGTTTCCGCGACGCAGTTCAAATAAGTTGCGCGACCGCGCTACGAGATGCGCGGCAGCGTTTCATATTGATGGAACGGAGGTGGCGAGGAGAGCGTCCATTCGAGCGTCGTTGCGCCGGCGCCCCACGGATTGGCTGCAGCCTTCCTCTTCCGCAGGAGTGCATAGACGATGCCGGCGAGGAACACGACGAGGCCCGCGGCTGAAATATACGCACCAATCGACGAGATCAGATTCCAGCCGGCAAAAGCATCGGGAAAGTCGACATAACGGCGGGGCATTCCGGCGAGGCCGAGGAAATGCATCGGGAAGAACGCCATGTTGACGCCGACGAACGTCAGCCAAAAATGTAGCCAGCCTAACTTCTCCGAGTACATGTAGCCGGTGATTTTCGGGAACCAGTAGTACCAGCCGGCGAAGATCGCGAAGACGGCGCCGAGCGAGAGCACATAGTGGAAGTGCGCGACCACGTAATACGTGTCCTGGAACGAACGGTCGACGCCCGGATTGGCGAGCACGACGCCGGTCACGCCGCCGATCGTGAACACGAAGATGAACCCCATCGACCAGAGCATCGGCGTTCGAAATTTTATCGAGCCGCCCCACATCGTCGCGATCCACGAGAAGATCTTGATGCCGGTCGGCACCGCGATGACCATGCTGGCGACAGCGAAGTAGCCTTGCGTCGCAGCCGTCAATCCCACCGTGTACATGTGATGCGCCCAGACGATGAAGCCGATAAAGCCGATCGCGACAAGCGCATAGACCATGCCGAGATAGCCGAAGATCGGCTTGCGCGAGAAGGTCGACACGACGTGGCTGATGATGCCGAAGCCCGGCAGGATCATGATGTAGACTTCCGGGTGGCCGAAGAACCAGAACAGATGCTGATAGAGGATCGGGTCGCCGCCGCCTTCGGCGGAGAAGAAGGTGGTGCCGAAATTGCGGTCGGTCAGCAGCATCGTGATCGCCCCCGCCAACACCGGCAGCGACAGCAGCAGCAGAAACGCCGTGACCAGCACCGCCCACACGAACAGCGGCATCTTGTGCAGCGTCATGCCCGGCGCGCGCATGTTGAAGATCGTGGTGATGAAATTGATGGCGCCAAGGATCGACGAAGCACCGGCGATGTGCAGCGCCAGGATGACGAAATCGACCGCTGGGCCGGGATGGCCGGACGTCGAAAGCGGCGCGTAAAGCGTCCAGCCGGTGCCGGCGCCGGTCGCGCCCGGCTCGCCCTCGACGAACATGGAGATGATAAGAAGCGAAAACGACGTCGGCAGCAGCCAGAAGGAGATGTTGTTCATGCGCGGGAACGCCATGTCCGGCGCGCCGATCATCAACGGCACCATCCAGTTGCCGAATCCGCCCATCATCGCCGGCATCAGCGCGAAGAAGATCATGATGAGGCCGTGCGACGTCACCAAGACGTTGTAGGTATGCGGATTCGAAAAGAACTGCAGACCGGGTTCCTGCAACTCCATGCGCATGAGAACGGAAATTATGCCGCCAACGACGCCGGCGATGATCGCGAACACGAAGTACATCGTGCCGATGTCCTTGTGGTTCGTCGAATAGACGTAGCGGCGCCAACCCGTCGGGTGATCGTGGTTGCCTACGTGTCCGTCTGAAATTTCAACCGCTGAAGACATATCGATTCGGTTCCGTCATCTGCACGCGAGGCGAACTGCGCCGTCGCGGGGTGCGCGGCACAAAGAGAGCGGCGGCCTCACGTATGTCCGGTTTTCCGGCGGCGCCGCTTTGGGAAAAAGAACTGCTACTCGGCGTTGGTCGCGATGAGCTTCCACGTCGGGTCGGGTGAGGATGTGTTGCGGGTGAATGTCCAGATATCCCGAACATTCACGACCTTATGCGGATCGCCGCTGACGATTCTGTCGTTTGCAGCGCGCGTCGTCGTCACCAGCTCGCTGTCGAAGCGAACCGTGACATGTGCGATGTCGGTTTGGATGTCGGCATCGACAATCTTCGGCGGCTGGACGCGCACAAAGATCAGTTCGACCTGTTCGCCCTTGCGCCGCCGCTCGGCGATCGCCGTCTCGAAAACGCTGTAGGCGTCGCCGCCGAGAAGCGGTTGCAGAGACGCCGTATCTCCGTCCGCATAGGCTTGGACGATTTTTTCGTAAGCGGTCCAGGCGCCGTCCAGGAAGGCGGCGGCATCGAATGCGGCATCGCCGGACGCGCCGCTGGAATTTAAGTCCGCCTCCGTCGACACGCGCGCGAGCGCGTGGCGGCCGTAACTCAACAGATCGGGCTTGGCATCGGGGCGCTCGTCATTCGCCGACCCATGGGCCGTATGGATCGAGAGCTGCAGGAAATGCGCGTAGACCGCGACGCAGATGACCAGAAACCAGAACTCGAAGGTGGACGTCTCGGTCATCGCGGCAACTCGGCGCCAGCATGGCGAAGGACTAGATCAGCCCTACCGTGCGCGCCCTGTTGCTCACCAACAAGCGAATTTTATTGCCATTTATCAGCATAATTTTTGCTGATAAGCGCAGTGCAGCTCTGTCCTCAGGGATACGTCGCTATCGTCTCGCAAGAGGCGCGACACTGGCCCGACCGGCGGCAGACATAAGGGACGTCAAAGCGCCGGCGCGGCGCGCCGGTCGCCCCGCCGCAAGCGGCGGCGCTCACCCTGTCGGGATCACTTTTCGACGAACGCGCGCTCGACCACGTAATGGCCCGGCCGGCTGACGCTGCCCTCGGCAAAAGCGGAGCCGGCCAGGAATTCGTGCAAGTCCTTCACCATAGCCGGGCTTCCGCACAGCATCAGGCGATCGCAATCGGCGTTGAGCTTGTCCATGCCGATCTCGTCGAAGAACGCGGAAGATGCGATGAGGTCGGTGATGCGGCCGCGATTGCGGAACGGCTCGCGCGTCACCGTCGGAAAATACGTCAGCTTGGTGCGGATTTCCTCACCGAGAAATTCGTCGTTCGGCAATGTCTTGGTGATCGTCTCGTAATAAGCGAGCTCGTCCACCTTCCGGCATCCATGCACCAACACGACACGCTCGAAGCGCTCGTAGGTTTCCGGATCGCGAATGATGCTCATGAACGGCGCGAGGCCGGTGCCGGTGCCGAGCAAGTAAAGATTGCGGCCGGGCAGGAGATTTCCGAGCACCAGCGTGCCTGTCGCCTTCTTACCGATAATCAGCTTCTCGCCCGAGGCGATGTGCTGCAGCCGCCGCGTGAACGGGCCGTCCTGCACCTTGATGCTGAGAAACTCCAGCACCTCGTCATAGGCCGCACTCACCAGACTGTAGGCGCGCATCAGCGGTCGGCCGTCGACTTGCAAGCCGATCATGGTGAACTGGCCACACTGAAAGCGGAACGAGGGATCCCGCGTCGTGCGCAGGCTGAAGAGCGTGTCCGTCCAGTGGCGAACTTCCAGCACTTCCTCGTAGGTATGGCTCATCGTCTTTCTTTCACGCTTTCACGGCTCTACCCGGCGCAACGTCGCCTGTGCCTGTTTGGGCTTTCGAAGAGGGTTGAATCTCGCGGGTTAACGTTCGCGGGACGAGAGGCTACGGCAATAGCCGCCCGTTCAGCGGAGCATCTTTCATAGAAATCGATACTCCGCTCTACGTCTTTGCTTTCTCGCAAATTCCGGACGGAAAATCGTTTGGCGCGGGCCTTTAGCCATCAAAGAACGGCGCTTTCTTGGCAAAATCCCTTTCGGAGCCTAGCCGGAAGCGAATGAGCGCCCGCCTTCAACCTCGCCCGGGAGAGGTCGGACGGCGAAGCGGTCCGGAATGAGGGGGTATTCCGATAAGGCTCAGACTTCCAAAAATGCCCCTCACGCCCCTCTCCGGGGTGAGGGAGGCCGCTGAGGACAATTACGCAGCGCGCATCCCGAGACTTTGCGCGACGGCCGCGTTCACGATCTTTCCGTCGATGACGTTGAGGCCGTCGCGGAGGTGCTTGTCATCGGCGATGGCTTTGCGGGCGCCCTTCTCCGCGAGCACGAGCATGTAAGGCAGCGTCACGTTATTGAGCGCCATTGTCGATGTTCGCGGCACGGCGCCCGGCATATTGGTCACGCAATAGTGGACGATCCCGTCGACCAGATACGTCGGTTCCGCATGCGTCGTCGGTTTCGACGTTTCGAAACATCCACCCTGGTCGATGGCGATATCGACAAGAACCGAGCCCTGCCGCATCGCTTTCACCATGTCGCGCGTGACAAGCCTGGGCGCCGACGCGCCGGCAATCAGAACGGCGCCGATCACGAGATCTGCGGCCCTCACTTCCGCCTCGATCGCCTCTACCGTCGAGTAAAGCGTGCAGATCGCCGCGCCGAACTGCGCCTCCAATTCCGTCAATCGCGCGACGGACTTGTCGATGACCGTGACGTCCGCGCCCATCCCCACGGCCATGCGCGCAGCATTGGCGCCCGAGACGCCACCACCAAGGATCACGACCTTTGCCGGGCGGACGCCAGGCACGCCGCCGAGGAGAACGCCCGAGCCGCCTTGCCGCTTTTCGAGACAATGCGCGCCGACTTGAATGCTCATGCGCCCCGCCACTTCGCTCATCGGCGCAAGCAGCGGAAGGCGTCCCTGATCATCGGTCACGGTTTCATACGCAATGCATGTCGCGCCCGAGCGCATCAAGCCTTCGGTCTGCTCGCGATCCGCCGCGAGATGAAGATAGGTGAAGAGGATCTGATCCTTGCGCAGGCGGGCGATCTCTTCGGGCTGCGGCTCCTTAACTTTGACGATCATCTCGGCGGCGTCGAAAACCTCCTTCGCCGTCGCGATCAATTGCGCGCCCGCATTTTTATAATCGGCATCGCCAAAGCCGGCGCCGGCTCCGGCGCCCTTCTCGACCATCACCTGGTGGCCGCGCCGCGCCAGCTCGCGCGCGCCAGCCGGCGTCAGTCCCACACGATATTCCAGAGTCTTGATCTCTTTCGGAACGCCGACGCGCATCGTACCCCCCTGATGTAGAGAGCAAAAAACTTCCGATGCCTGGCGAGAAATTTCTCGCCAAAGATTGCGCCGAATCCGATATTTCGTGCAATATAATGTCGTTTTCAATCTATTGGTCGCATAAAAATGTCACAGGCTCCGTTGGACGCCAAGGACAGGCAGATTCTGTCGCTTCTTCAATCCGACGCGCGTCAGTCCAATCTCGCCCTCGCCGAGCGCGTGCATCTCTCGGCGTCCGCGACGCTTCGTCGAGTCTCGGCGCTGGAAGAAACGGGCCTGATCGTCGGCTCCGCTGTCATGCTCGATCAGGACAAAGCCGGCTTTCCAGGAACGGCCTATGTGTTCGTAACGCTCGACCAGCAGGGCCGGACGGCGCTCGACGCGTTCGAAGCGGCGATCCGGCCAGTGCGCCAGGTCCTGGAATGCTGGCTGCTCGCCGGACAGTCCGACTACATGCTGCGTGTCGTGTTCCGCGATACCAAGGATCTGGAACGGCTCCACACCGAGGTCATCACGCAGCTGCCGCACGTCATCCGCGTGCAGTCAACACTTGCGCTGCGTGCCGTCAAGCGCACGACCCAACTGCCGATTTGAGACGCGATCGAACGCAGGACGTCCGCGGGCAACGATGTCTCATGAGCGGGACTCTTGCGGCCGACTGAGACCGGGCGCCGGCGCGGGCGCGGTGACGAACGGCCGCTCTACCGCGGCTGCCGGCGGCTTGATGATGCGCCGGAACGCAAAATACGCGCCGACCGCCGCAGAGAGTGCGCCGAGATAAAGAAGAAGCCCGTGCGCTCCGATGACCTGCATGACGACCGTGGCAAAGAGCGGACCGAGCGTCGCGCCGACGCCCCACAGAAACAGCAAACCGGCCGACAAGCCGAGCGCCTGCTCACGGCCCAGACGCGCATAAGCGTGTGTGACAGCGACCGTGTAAAGCGTGACGCTGCTGCCGCCGATCAACGCAAATGTGCCGTAGAGCCACACGTCGCGCGGCACGCTCCCATAAATCAGCGGCACGCCGAGACCTGCGACGGCAAGCGCTGTGGCCGACGTCGCGAACAGCATCACGAGGCGGCTGTCGACGCGATCCGCCAACAAGCCGACCGGCCATTGCAACAAGAGCACGCCGACTTGCACCGCAGCGGTGAGGAGAATGGCGGCCTTCTGGTTCATTCCGATCAAGATGCCGTAAGCGGGCACGACGTTCGTCAGCGGCCCGCTCATCAGGCCGGCATAGAGACACCCGACGACCGCCGCCGGCGCCTGCAGCCAAAGCGTGTTCAGTCTCACCGAGACCAGTTCACCCGATTCCGGACCACGCGCACGCGTTAGGCCAACAGGGATGAGTGCGATCGAGAACGCCGCGCTTGCGGCCAGGAAAATGTCCTGCGCCTGAATCGCCACATAGCCCATCGCGAGCTGGGAGGAGATCAACGCCAGGCGATTGAGAATCTGATAAATGCCGAAGAGGCGGCCCCGATGGGTCGACCGCGCCTGCCCGCTGATCCAGCTCTCGATGCAGATGCTGTGGCCTGCGGCCGCCGTGCCCATGACAAGGCGGGAGAGGCCCCACCAATCGGCCGCAGTCAGCGGGAACGTCAAGGTGAGGGTCGCTTGGACGGCGGCGAAAACCGCGAAGCCACGAATATGGCCGATGCGCCGGATCAGCGTGGGGATCGTGAAGCAGCCGAAAAGAAAGCCGACCCAGTAAGCCGAGCCGACAAGGCCAATGAGAAGCGGCGAACGCTGATCGAAGGCGAGGCGAAGGGGCACGACCGTATTCATAATCGTGTTCGCGACTTGAAGGATCAGCGCTCCGGCGACGATCGCACCGAGCGTTGCGACCCATCCCTCGCCTCCCACCGCCGCCGCCTTGTCCAGACGATCCCCCGCCTTCTCCGCCTCAGACATGCCGTTCCGCTGATTCTCGCTGCGAGCCGCCCGCTTCAGCTATCGGGAAACAATGGTCGCAAAAAGTCACTCCCCCTGCCGCTTTGCGTCTCCATCAAAATGAGCGTGCAGGACAGCGCCGCGACGCGCAACGTGGCCAAGGCGTCGACAATGCGATCGAACGATTTGATTTTTGGGATGCGGGCGGCCGCCGCTCAGCAATCGCGAAACGCCGCCGCGGTGCGATCGTAATCGAAGCCTGCGGCGAGGCAGAGGCTGAGGAGGATCCGCGCTTTCTGCGGGCTGAAGTCTTCGCCTGGAATGATGCTGCTCTCGGCAAGCGCACGACGACGCGCGACGCGCCCGGCGGCGCGGCTCGTTTGGACGACGACAATGCCCGCTGCTTGCGCCGCCTTCAGGCGCTCCCGTTCCGCTGGCGTCGGGATTCCCGGCGCGAAGCCGGCAGAGACAACGCCGCGCGCACCGGCTTGCACGGCCGCGTCGATCATCACGCCGTCGGCGCCTGCATAGGAATAGACGACATCGACGCGCGGCCAGCCAGCAATCGCTTGCTGCGCGATCGCGCCCGAAAAAATTCCACCGGCATTCACCGGCGTTCTACGGAAGAAAACGCCGTCGCCGTCGACGCAGCCGATCGGCCCGAGGCCGAGCGCCTGGAATGTCTGCAAGCGGAACGTCGACGTCTTGACGACGTCGCGCGCGGGGAAGATCTCGTCGTTGAGAACGACCATCACGCCCTTGTCGCGGCTTGCCGGATCCGCGGCGACGCGTAGGGACGAGATCAGATTCATCCCCGCATCAGAGCTCACCGCGCTCGGCGGACGCTGCGCGCCGGTGAGCACAATCGGGATTGCGCGCGACCAGACGAGATGCAGGAAGAACGCCGTTTCCTCGAGCGTGCCGGTGCCGTGTAGGACGACGATGCCCTGCGCGCCTTCGCGCACGAGCCGCTCGATCGTCGCGCGCAGCTCAAGCCATTCGGCCGGGCCGATCGCGGAGCTGCTCACGGCGCGAAAGTCGATGCCCTCGACATTCGCGATCCGCGCCGCTTCCGGCACGCGCGCAAGCAGCGCCGCCACCGGCACCTTCTTGCCCTGCTCGGGATAGTCGACGACGTCGAGCGTATCGGGGCTGAGCGAACCGATCGTGCCGCCGCACGCAATGACGACAATTTTTGGCAGAGGCTTCGCCGCTTTCTCGGTCATCGATCGCCCCCGCTCTCAGCGCTGATGCGGATGCGTCTCATACCAGTGCCTGGCGATGTCCAGGCGCCGGCAGACCCAGACGTCACGATGCTTGGCGACATGATCGAGGAAACGCGCGAGGCCCGCGGCGCGGCCGGGATGACCGGTAAGGCGCAGATGCAGGCCAACCGACATCATCTTCGGCTGCGTCGCCCCTTCGCCGTAGAGCACGTCGAAGGTGTCGCGCAGATAGTCGAAGAAATCGTCGCCCGTCGCCATCGCGCCACGGCTCAGCTTCCCGTCGTTGGTCGCAAGGCTGTAGGGAATGACGAGGTGCGATTTGCCGCCGACATCGACCCAGTAGGGAAGCTCATCGTTGTATGCGTCGGAATCGTAGAGGAAGCCGCCGTGCTCGACCAGCAGGCGGCGCGTATGGATCGTCGGCGCGTAGCGGCAATACCAGCCGAGCGGACGCTCGCCCGTATGATCGGCGAGTGAGGTGACCGCGGCGCGGATCTCCGCCGCCTCCTCCTGCTCCGACAGCGTCTGATGGCGCACCCAGCGGCGGCCGTGGCTGCATACGTCGTAGCCCGCATCGCGAACCGCTTGCGCCACCGCCGGATTGCGATCGAAGGCAACCGCGCAGGCGAACACCGTCGCCATCATCTCGCGCTCGCGCAGCATCCGCAGCACGCGCCAGATGCCGACGCGGCTGCCGTATTCGAACATCGACTCGGCGCCGAGATCGCGGCCGGTGAACCCGCCCGCGCCGCCTTCGGTCAGTCCGGATTCGGTCGCTGCATCGCCATCCGGAATCGAAGGCTCCGAGCCTTCCTCGTAATTGAGCACGATGTTGAGCGCGAGCCGCGCGCCACCCGGCCAGCGCGGATCAGGCGGGAGGGGACCGTAACCGACGAAATCGCGTGAAGGACCACTCATTGCATACTCGCCATCGCATGCGCCGTATCGATCGGAATCGCCGGCGCGATCTCGGTGACGACGAAATCGTCAGGCCGATTGGTGAGCCCCATAAGAACCAGTACATCGTTCGCCCGATCAAGGGCCGTGAACGCGAAATGCCAGATATTTGGACGATAGATCACGCCCTGCCCCGGCTGCGTCACGAACGCCTTGAGGCTCGCGATATCCGGCTCACCCCGCGCATCCGGCATGGCCACGACCGCAAGGCAGCGGCCGGGAAGAAGCGGAACGAACGTCTGGGGCGAATGCGGATGACGCTCCATCTTATCGACCGTGACGGCACCTTGCGGGTGCTGGCCGATACGGTTGATCCACATCATCGGCTTCGCCGACGGCTCCGTATAGGCGTAGGCGCCCGGCACATCGTAGCGCTTCTCGGTCCCGAGATGCTGCACAAGTTCGCCATAAGGCGCAAAGGCGTGCGCCGTCAAAGGCTGCGGGAGGATCGAGAGTCCGCGCAAATCGCTCTGCGAGTGCATCAGAACAGCTTTCCCGGAAGCCAGAGCGCGAGTCCGGGGAAGTAGATGAGGATCGCCACGAAGATCAGCATCGCGGCGACGAAAGGCACGACGCCGATGAAAACGTCGTTGATGTTGCCTTTAGTGATCCGGATGTTCTGCACGACGTAGAGGTTGAGGCCGACCGGCGGCGTGATGAGCGCAAGCTCCATCATCAGCGTCATGAAGATGCCGAACCAAAGCGAATCGAACCCGAGGCTGACAACGAGCGGCACAACGATGCCGACCGTCGTCACCATCATCGCAATCGCTTCCAGGAAGCAACCAAGGACCAAGTAGAAGAGGACGAGCACCCAGATCGTCACCATCGGCGACCAGTGCAGATCGCGGATATAAGTCGAGACCTGTTGCGGCAATCCGCTCAGGCTGAGCGCAAAATTCAGCGCGAAGGCGGCGGTGATGACGAGAATGACCATCGCCGTCGTGCGCACGGAGGAGAGGAACGCCTCGTGCAGCATGCGCACCGACAGCGTGCCATTCGCCGCCGCGATGGCGAGAGCGCCAACGATGCCGATCGCCGCGGCTTCCGTCGGCGTCGCCCAACCGAGATAGATGCTCCCCATGACGAGCAGGAAGATGAAGAGGACGGGCACGACGTTGAGCAAGAGACGAAGACGCGCGACCAGCGCCGGCGTCGGCTCCTTGCGCTCGCTCGCGCCGCCACGCCAGACCGACATCACGACGATCATCAGCGACATCGTCAGCGCCAGCAGGATGCCTGGAATGATGCCGGCGGCGAAAAGCTTGCCGACCGAGACATTGGTCAGCGCGCCGTAGACGATCATGTTGATGCTCGGCGGGATGAGAATCCCGAGCGTGCCGCCCGCGGCAATCGAGCCCAGCACCATGCTGTCGTTATAGCCCAGGGTCTTCAAGGTCGGTTGCGCGACTGTCCCGATCGTTGCCGCGGTTGCGACACTCGATCCCGAGGTCGCGGCAAACAGCGCGCAGGTGAGGATGTTCGTGTGAAGAAGTCCGCCAGGGAGCCAGTTCATCCACACGGCAAGCGCGCGATACATCCTGTCGGCAACGCCGCTGCGCGTCAGCAGCTCACCCAGCAGGATGAATAGCGGGATCGCCACCAACAGGAACTCGTTCATCGTGTTCCAGGTGATGTTCCCGACCATGGACGGCAGAACGCCCATGGTGAGCGCATCGCTGACATAGGCGGTCAGAAAGATCGCGCTCGCGACGTGCAGACCCGCAAAAAGAAAAAACAGGAGCCCGGCGAAGAAGAGAATGCCCAGCATCATGCGCGCGCATCCTTTTCATCATTGGCCGACAACCCCATGCGGAAGCGGGCGGCCTGCAGCTCCTGTTCGACCTCCTGATCGATTTCCGGCACGCCGAGACGCTCGCCGATGCCAAGCCAATCGCGACGCATGATCGCGACGAGCGCATAGAGCATCTGGAATGCCAGGACGGCGCAAAACCAAAATAGCGCGCCAGCCCAAACGCCTTGCGGCACGACCAGTGGCGTGCGCAACGGGCTTGTGGCCAACGCTCCCATGCCGAACGACGTCATCGCGACGTTCAGGGCGCGGAACGCGATCGTCCACGCCATGAAGCTGAGCGCGGCCAAGGCGATGACGTCGAAAATCGTACGCAGCGGCAAGGGAAGAAGCCGCGTCACGACATCGATACGCACATGCGCCCGGTCGAACGCGGCTTGCGCAAATCCGATCGTCGCGACGACGGCCAGGCAGTAGCCGCCGTATTCATCGACGCCCTGAAACGAGATGCTGAAGAACTTTCGCAGCACGACGTTGACGACGATCCAGATCGCCAGCGCGAGGAGAGCCCAACCCGCCGCCAAGGACAGACAGAGACTGACGGCTTTGAGGCGATGCTCAAAACGTTCCATGACTGTTTCGAAGCCTCAGCCGGCGCAGCGCAATGCGCTCGGCTTACATCTTGACGCCGAGAAGCTTGCCGACGGTGTTCGCCCAATCCTCCTTGCACGTCGGTGCGACCTTGGTGCAGTCGCTGAGCCAGAGCGGAATGACATTCTCGGCCAGGATCTTCTTGATCCGCGCGCGATCCGCATCCGTCGTCTCGATGAGGGTCATCTTCCCCTTCTTGCCCGAGCAAGGATCTTTGCCGGTATTGCAGTTGATGCCGTCTGTGTGCGTCTCGACGGCCATCTTCCAGAGTCGCGACTCGAGCTCCTGCATGCTCTTCGCCAAGACATCACGCTGCGGCTGCGTGAGCTTGTCCCAGAAGTCCTTCCGCGCGACATGCAGCACCACGCCGGCGCCGCCGACAGGCGTCACGTTCAGTGTCTTGGTCACCTCGAACCAGTCGTTGCTGTTGCCGTATTGGCTCCCGGTGATGGCGCAATCGACGATGCCCTGCATCAGGCCCTGATAGACTTCCGGCCCCGCGAGGGTGACGGTCGCGCCGCCCAGTTGCTTCACCATCTCCGCCATGAGGCTGCCGCTGACGCGCACCTTCTGGCCGCGAAGGTCGTCGAGTCCCTTCATGTCGTGCTTGCAGTAGAGAATCTGGAACGGATACGGCCACGCCGCGAGGAGTTTGCCTTTGAAGCGCGTCTCGAGATTGCGCTCGAGGATCGGGCGATAGGCGTCCACCACCTTGTGCAGTTCGTCGAAATCGAAAGCGAGGCCCGGCAGATCGACACCCATGAGGACGGGGGCTTCGCCACCGACAAACGAAATCTGGAACGAGACGACGTCGAAAGCACCGCTTTGCAGGGTGCGCAGGGATTCGAAGCCCTTGAGGCCGATTTCGTCGATGGTGCGGAACTGCGCCGCGAGCTTGCCGCCGGTGCTCGATTCCAGATTCTTCCAGAATGGCCGCTCGACCTCGCTCGACTGCGGCTGGTTGCCATACCATCCGAGCGCCCGGAGCGTGACTTCAGCGGCGCTCGCCGGGCTGCCTAGGCTTGACGCCAACAAAAATGCACCCGCCGTCGCCGACGCAAATGCCTTGATCATCGATTTTCCCCTCGCCAACGAGATCGGTCCCGCACGCGCACGACGATACGAAGCCGCCTGCGGAAAGATCAATATAATTAGGTATGAAAAGTCGGCCGCCTTCTATAATGTTTGGTTATGCTGAACCTCCGCCAGCTTGAAGTCTTCCGCGCAGTGATGAGCCACCAGAGCACGGTCGGCGCCGCCCGCGATCTCTTGGTCTCGCAGCCTGCCGTCAGCAACGCAATCCGCCATCTCGAGGATCAGCTCGGCTTCCCGCTTTTCGACCGCACGGGAAATCGGCTCGTTCCGCGCGAGGAGGCGCGGGTTCTCTATCGCGAGTCGGAAGCGATCTTCCTGCTGTCACGCGCGCTCAACCAGACCGTCGGCGACCTCAAGGACAACCGGCGCGGCCGCGTGCGGGTTGTCGCGACGCCGCAGCTCGGCCACACCGTGGTGCCGGCAGCCGTCGAGGAATTCCTGCGCAAGCGCCCCAAGGTGAAAGTCGTCATCGACATCGCCCAGTCCTACAACGTCGTGGAAGCAGTCGAGGTCGCGGCGGCCGATTTCGGCCTTGCCATCGCGTTGGAAAAGGAGCTGTCGCAGACCTTCGAGATGGTGCGGCTCGCGACGCTGCCCTTGGTCTGCGTCGTGCCGGTCCGCCACGCACTCGCGAAAGCGAAGGTGATCCGTCCGAAGGACCTGCGCGATCAAGCGCTGATCGGCCTCGAAATGGGCAGCCGCCTGGGACCACTGATCCGGGATGCCTTTCGCGCCGAGGCAATCGCCTATGCGTCGGCCGTCGAGGTGCGCTTTGCGGAAACGGCGTGCCGTCTCGTCGAATCCGGGGCCGGCATCACCGTCGTCGACGGCTTCACGGCGCGCCAGGCGGTCGTCAACGGCGCGAAATGCGCCGTGATCCCGTTCAAGCCCACCTCGTCCGTCTCAGGCTGGGCACTGTACTCAAAATCGCGGCCACTGTCGCGCGTCGCCGCGACGTTGCTCGCGACGATCCAGTCTCATGCGGCGCAATTCAAAATCAAATAGCCACGCCGTCCAACGCGACGCCGCTCAGAATGCAGTGTAGCCGCCATCGACGAGGAGGTCGGCGCCGGTCATGAAGCTCGAAGCCTCGCTCGCGAGAAAGAGCGCGGCCGTCGCCATCTCGCTCGGCTGCCCCAGGCGATTGAGCAGATGCTTCGGCGCGTTGTAACGCACCGCATCCTCCATATCGCCGTGGCGGAGCACCATGCGCCGCGTCTGCGTCGCGCCGGGGGACAAGGTGTTGACCCGGATATTATCGGCCGCGTGATCGATCGCCATGGCCTTGGCGAGCTGCACGAGCGCGCCTTTGGCCGCGCAATAACCCGGACGGCCGCGGGCGCCCACCCGCGCCATTTGCGAAGCGATGTGAATGATGCTGCCGCCGCCGGCGGCGACAATGGCCGGAACTGAGGCGCGGCTCATCAGATAGGCGCCGGTCACGTGCACGGCGAAAATCCGCGCCCATTCGTCGGGCTTCAGCACCGTGATGTCGCCTGTCGGGTCGTCGTTCGATGCGCCATTGACGAGCACGTGGATCGCCGACCAGGCGCGCCGCGTCGATTCCACCGCCGCGACCGTTTGCTTCTCGTCCGTGACGTCGCAAGGAAGCGCCATGGCCTCGCCGCCTTCGCCGCGAATGCGCGCCGCGACCTCTTCGGGCGCGCGCAGATCAAGGCAGGCGACACGCGCACCGGCGCGCGCCAGCACCTCCGCAATGGCGCTTCCAATTCCGCCTCCCGCACCGGTGACGACGGCAACCTTGCCGTCCAGTCGGAACGCCGCGTCGAGTGTTGTCGTGGAGGTCACGGGAATGCTCCTGGTGATTCTAACATTCTGATCGGAAACGATGTCAGGGCGACCGTACGTCAACCGGCTTTGCCGGTATGCCATTTGATGTAGTCGGCGAAGGCCTCGGCCGGGCCGAAGCGCGGAGTAAAGCCGGTGTCTTCGCGCAGGCGCCGGGTGGAGAAGAGCGGACGGCGCCGCGGCGCGGGCACGCCGATGTCTGCGTCCGCGCCGTCCTCGACGAGTTCGAATGCAAATCGCGGGAACGCTTCTTTTAGCCGCCCGCACCAATCCGCAACCGACCAACGGCGGCCCGCCGAAACGTGATAAAGCGGCTGAAGGTTCGGAGCATCAAGCAGGCGGATGATCGCGTCGGCGACGTCGCACGCGTAGACCCAATCGTCCGGCAGGATGCGCCGCACCCGAACCGTCTTTCCGGCTTCCGCCGCGTGCAAAAGCCGGAACGGAACGCTCAGCGTGTCGCGGACGCCGGTGTCGTACTCGTAGCGGCCGAATACGACGCCAAGCCGGGCCACACAAAGATCGAGCCTACGCGTCTCGCGATAGCGGATGGCGATCCGCTCGGCGGCGTATTTGCTGATGCCGTACAGGCTCTCGGGAACCGGGCTGTCCCGTTGCTCGTCGAGATCGGGACCGCTGGGATCGTGCGTCCCGAACACCGAGCCCGTGCCGAGCGCGACGACGCGCGTGACGCCGTGCCGAAGGGCCGCTTCGAAGAGCTCGATCGTGCCGCCGACGTTCACGTCGACAATGGTCCGCGCCTGCGAGCGCTCGCGGTCGAGCCCCGCGGTCACGGCCGCGCCGTGAACGATCCTGTCGACCTTATGCCGGGACAGAATGTCGCGCAGCTGCGCGGCGTCGCGGATGTCGCCGATCTCGGTCGCAAGCGACGCCGGCCGCTTGCGCAGCGGCGCCAGCAGCAAATCCGGCGGAAGCGCCTGCCCAAAAATGACGACGTCAGAGCCTGCCGCAAGAAGCGTATCGGCGACATTGAGCCCGACAAATCCTGTCCCGCCCGTAATGAGTACCGACATATCGCCCTTTTCTCGAAGCTCTGAACGATCGACCCAATGGACGCCGCGGCGCGCCTGCAGCGCGCAATGTTCGCCGCTCTTCTGCGTGTATGCAGCAAAAATGCCTGACTGCCCGGAAACGCGCAACGCCTTGTCGCACGCGATATTCCATGCAAGACGCAGCGAGCCAACCGACAAAGGCTTCCAATGATGTCTCGAACCACGATGCCGCGTTTGGACCGCGACCTCTTCGGCATCAGCCACTACATCTGCTCGCCGCAGGTTTCGTCGATCGCGTTCTTAGACGACGCCGCCGCGCGCGGCTTTTCCGGCGTCGGCCTTACCAAACGGGCGCTGGAGGAAATGCCGGCGCCCGTCTTGAGAAGTGAATTGAAAGCAAGGCGCCTGCGCGTCACGTCGATCAATAGCGCCGGATATTTTCTCAAAGCCGGAAGCGATGCGGACAAGCAGGCCGCGCGCAACCAATGGATTCTCGCTTATGCGGCGGAGCTCGGCGACGCGCCGGTCAATGTGATTGTCGGCGGCATCGGGCAGGGCCTCGGCCTTGATCTCGACGCGGCGCGCACCCGCGCAAGCGAAGCGTTGGCCGCGCTGCATGAGCGGGCGGTGACGTTGGGCTTGCGTATGATCGTCGAGCCCATGCACCCGAACAGCCTCTGGCAGCGCAGCTGCTTCAATTCATTGCGTCAGGTGGAGCAGGCGATCGCCGGGCTTTCAAACGCGACGATCAATGTCGATGTCTTTCACTCCTGGTGGGACCCTGACCTCCGGCCTCTGCTGGCCGACGACAGCCGGCCGCTCGGCGTGTTCCAGATGTGCGACGTCGGGGCGTTTACACAGGACGGCTTCGCGCGGCGCGTGCCGCTTGGCGAAGGCGTCGTCGACATTCGCGGCCTCATTGCCCTCTGCCTGCGCCGCAAAGAGCGGCCGCTGCTCGAAGTCGAGCTCTTCGCCACCCAGCTGCCCGATCGCGCCATGACCGATCTTCTCGATCAAACCGTGCAGTACCTGAACGCAATTGGGCGATAGTACGCCGCGTCAGGCCCGCCCGAGCAGGTGATCGGAGATGATGCGCATCTGGATTTCGGAGGTGCCCTCGAAGATCTTGGTGAGGCGCGCGTCGCGCCAGTAGCGCTCGACGGCATAGTGGGTCGTGTAGCCGGCGCCGCCGTGGATCTGCAGCGCCTCGCTCGCGACACGCTCGGCCATCTCGGTGGCATAGAGCTTCGCCATCGCCGCCTCCTTGTCGCAGCGCTCGCCGGTGTCAATCATCATGCAGACGTGATGCAGAAGCTGGCGCGCGGCTTCGACCTCCGTCGCCATCTGCGCCAGCTTGAAGCGGATTGCCTGGAACGTCCCGATCGGCTTGCCGAACTGCACGCGCTCCTTCGCATAGGCCGTCGCGTCCTCGAGCGCGCCGCGCGCGAGCCCGATCGCCCGCGCCGCGGTGTGGGCGCGCGCCGTCTCGAGGCCGGTGCTGGTGACATAGAAGCCCTGCCCCTCGCCGCCGACGATATTGGCGTGCGGGACGCGGCAGTTATCGAAGGCGAGCTCCCAGGTCTTCCACCCGAAATAGCCGATCTTCGGGATCGGTGAGCCGCTCACCCCCTTCGGCAGTTCGCCGCGCGGCTTCTCCACCATGAAGGCGGTGATGCCGCGGTGGCGCTTCGCCTCCGGATCGGTGCGCGCGAGCACGAGGATATAGTCGGCGCCGTCGGCAAACGTGCACCAGTATTTATTGCCGCTGATCAGCCAATGATCGCCCTCGCGCCGTGCGCGCGTGGTGAGACTGGAGAGGTCCGAGCCCACCCCCGGCTCGGAGAAGGCGAAGGCGCCGCGTGCCTCGCCGCGCGCCATGCGCGGCAGATAGGTCTTCTTCTGTGCCTCGGAGAGGCCGTTCATGCCGATCATCGGGCGGATGATCGAGCCGACGCTCATCCAGGCGCGCGAGAGCTCCTCCGTCACCAGGCAGTATTCGAGGCAGCCGAGACCCAGTCCGCCGAACTCTTCCGGGATGAGGATGCCGAAGAAGCCAAGATCGGCCGCGTGCTGCAGGATCTCACCCGGGATATCGCCGCGCTGCGGATCGAGTTCGTTCGCCGCCGGCAGCACCTCGCGCATCGCGAAGTCGCGCGCCGTGTCACGGATCATTACCTGTTCTTCGGTCAGTGTCGCAGGCATACTCTGTGTCTTCTTCCAGTTTGTTCGACGGATCGTCTACGAAACATAGAGCATCCTGGCGGGCGAATGAAAAGCGGCCCGCGCAGCGCGCGTCGCGTAAGTCCACTCGCAACGAAGCAAGGGCATCACACGCGCGCAGGATCAGCGTTTGACGGCGAGGAGGCGCAGATGGCCAAGACCTTCAAAATCGGTGACCATGTGACCTGGAATTCGGAGGCGGGCCACGTGTCGGGAACCATCATCGCCATCCACACCGAAGATTTCGATTACAAAGGCTACCGGCATCGCGCCTCGGTGGCGGACCCGCAATACGAGATCAAAAGCGACAAGACCAATCATATCGCGGCACACAAGGGCGGCGCGCTCCGCCTTGCACGCAGCAGAGGCAAGCCGTGACGCTGCCGTTCTTCACCATCGGTCACTCGACCCGCAGTCTCGATGATTTCGCAGGACTGTTGCGGGCCGCCGATATCGCCCTCGTCGCGGATATCAGAACGGTGCCGCGATCGCGAACCAACCCGCAGTTCAACAAGGACACGCTGCCCGGCGCCTTGGCCGCGCTCGATATTGCCTATGAGCATATGGCCGCTCTCGGCGGCCTCCGCGGGAAGGCGCGAAGCCTGCCCGCGGACATCAATGGCTTTTGGACGAACGAGAGCTTTCACAACTACGCCGACTACGCCCTCTCCGAGCCATTTCACGCAGGCCTTGCGCATCTGATCAAGGAGGGGCACACGCGGCGTAGCGCCATGATGTGCTCGGAAGCCGTATGGTGGCGCTGCCATCGACGCATCGTCACCGACTACCTGCTGGCGCGCGGCGAAACCGTTTTCCATATCATGGGAGAAGGCCGCCTGGAGCCTGCGCGCCTCACCGAAGGCGCCGTCGTTCAGCCCGACGGAACGGTGATCTATCCGGGCTTGCCTTTCGCCTCGTGACGCGATGCCGGCATTGTCGCCGATAGCAACCGTTCAGCGCGAGCTCTTCATGTCCTCCTGCAATTGCGCCATCGCGCGGCGCAGCCCATGGATCTGATCGACGAGATGAAGGATGACGTCGACGCCTTCGTCATTGACGCCGAAATCGGATTTCAAATCGCGGATAAGATGCGCACGCGCAACGTCCAGGGCGGAAAAATTCATGCCCGATGACGTCTGCTCCGGGATAAGCCATTGCTGCTCGAGCCAGACCTCCAGCGTCTGCACTTCGAGGCCCGAACTGGTCAGGAACTCGTCCTTGTTCATGATCATGTCCTATCCTCGCGAGGATTGAACGCTTTGCCCTTCTCCCAGTTCGACACGAACGCCTCGAGCTCGGGGTCGGGCGATTTGGGCAAAACAATCTTCAGCTTGACAAATTCGTCGCCCTGACCTCCCTCGCGGCGCGGTGCGCCTTTGCCTTTCAGGCGCATGGTCGTGCCGGTATTCGATCCTTTCGGCACGGTCATCGTCACATCGCCGGTCGGCGTCGGCACGCGAACGCGCCCGCCGAGGACGGCTTCGGACAACGAGATCGGCACCTCGATCGAGATGTTGTCGCCGTCGCGTGTGAAGCGGGGGTCGGGCAAGACCTCGACCTCGATCAGCGCATCGCCTGGCCCTCCTTTGCCGGCGCCGGGCGCACCCTTGCCTTTGAGCCGCAAGGTTTGACCGTCAACGAGGCCCGGCGGAATTTTCACATCCAGCGTTCCGCCCTCGGGGAGCGTCAGGCGCTTGTTCGCGCCCGTGATCGACTCTACGAAATCGATCGGCAGCCGATAACGCAGATCGGCGCCGCGGCGGTTTGCGCGCGCCCTCTGGCTCCGCCGCAGGAACTCGGCGAAAGCATCGTCCTCGTCCATGAAATCGGAGAAGCCGGAACTGTCCGAATAGGCGTGATGGCCGCGGTCGGTGGTTGCAAAATCTCGATAGTATTGATGCTGCGGCCGCTCCGCGCCCGATTCGTCGATCTCTCCGTTGTCGAAACGCTTGCGCTTATCGGCGTCGCCGAGCAGATCGTAGGCGCCCGTGACCTCCTTGAACTTCTCCTCGGCCGTTTTGTCGCCGGGATTGAGATCCGGATGCAGCTTCTTCGCCAGCTTGCGATAGGCCTTCTGGATTTCTGACACAGAGGCCGTCGGGGCAACACCGAGAACTTCGTACGGATTTCTCACGACCTGCTCCGCAAGGACGTTCGCTCACCCCAAGTTCTTAGGGCGTTGGATCACGATGTGGCAATATCTCCTTTGCCTGGCGACACGCTTAAAGCTGCAGCGTGACGGCATTTTTCGAACCGCCGGCCAAACACATCGGCGCATTGTATCGGCCCCATATTTTAGCCGCGAACCGGGACTGATGTTCCGGATTGTCACTCCGCGGCCGGCGACCCGGCCCGGCGCAATCTTCACGCGTCAAACGCAGCGAAAGGGAAATTCGCCATGCGGAACAAGATCAAAGAGAACATGGAAGTCATCGGTGCCGACGGCGTTCACATTGGCATGGTCGATCGCGTCGAGGGCAATCGGATCAAGCTCAAAAAGCAGCAAAGCGAAAGCGGGCACAAAGGGCATCATCACTACATCGAGATGGGTTTCGTCGCCGGTGTCGAAGGACAGAAGGTCCGCCTGTCCGCCAATGCAGACATCGCCGTGACGCTCGAAGAGGAAAAATCCGGACGGCCCGTTCCGGACTAGGCGGCGACGCCTGCGACCGGACGAGATCGACAAACCGGGTCATTGCGATCCCGCAATGGCTGTGCGGTACTGCTTGAATGGAGCGGCGTCGATGCAGGAATACGATCTTTACATTAATCCGAAAAAACCAGCGATCGGCCTCTATGTCCGCAAGGGCGCAGGCCTTCCCGATCTGGCCGACGGCAAGGAATGGGTATTTGATGGCACGGCGGCATCAGCCAATTTGCCGTCGAGCCTCGTGAAGAGCATTGAGACGAACGGTCACGCATTTCGAGATATGAATTGAGAACGAACGTCGGGCCGATTGAAACGAGCCAAAGCGATGCCGACGGCTCGTCACGTCCTGTCTCGCAGCCGGTCGCGTCACAACTTACGCGGGCGGCGATTTTTATCGTCGCGACCATCAACGCCGGCCCTGAAAGCGAGGCGACGGTAGCCGCCTTATGCGGCGATCTTGCCGCACTTCTGCGCGCCGTCGGCTTTCGCGACCTCGAAGGCCAACTCTCTTGTGTCATGGGCGTCGGCTCGGATGCATGGGATCGGCTCTTCGGCGCGCCGAAGCCGAAAGGATTGCACCCGTTCCGCGAAATCCGTGGCAAGCATCACGCTGTTTCCACTCCGGGCGATCTTCTCTTTCACATCCGCGCGACGCGCATGGATTTGTGCTTCGAGCTCGCGAGCCAAATCATGACGCGGCTGCGTGGCGCGGTGACCGCCGTCGACGAGGTGCACGGCTTCACCTATTTCGACGATCGCGACCTGATCGGCTTCGTCGACGGCACGGAAAATCCATCCGGCCGGGCGGCCGCCGAAGCAACCCTCATCGGTGAGGAGGATGCTGCCTTCGCTGGCGGAAGCTACGTGATCGTGCAGAAATATTTGCACAACCTCGACGCCTGGAATGCGCTGCCCATCGAAGCGCAGGAAAAGATCATCGGCCGGACCAAGCTCTCCGACATCGAGCTCGACGACGCCGTGAAACCGAGTTCTGCACACAACGCTCTGACCACGATCATGGAGGACGGAAAGCAGCTCGAGATTCTGCGCGACAACATGCCGTTCGGCGACGTCGGCAAGGGCGAGTTCGGAACCTATTTCATCGGCTACGCCCGCTCGCCGCACAGGATCGAGCAGATGCTCGTCAACATGTTTGTGGGCCGCCCGCCAGGGAATTACGATCGGCTACTGGATTTCAGCCGCGCCGTCACCGGCACGCTTTTCTTTGTGCCGACTACGACCTTTCTTGAGGATGTGGCGCCGGAAAGCACGGGGCCATCAACAACCAACGCAGAGTCAAATAACGGCCAGGCCGCAGACACGCCGAAATCACGATCGTCGTCATCCAATGGTTCGCTCGGTATTGGTTCGCTGAAGAACGAGGCAGGATATGAATAACCTCCACCGGGAACTCGCCCCTATCTCCGAAGCGGCCTGGGCCGAGATCGAAGAGGAAGCGTCGCGGACGCTCAAGCGCCATCTGGCGGCGCGGCGTGTCGTCGACGTCGTGGGCCCGAAGGGCGTCGATTTTTCCGTCGTGGGCACCGGCCATGTGCGCTCGATCGAAGCCCCCGGCAAGGGAATCCAGGCGGTGCAGCGCGACGTGAAGGCGCTTGTCGAAGTCCGCGTTCCTTTCGAGCTGACGCGCCAGGCGATCGACGACGTCGAACGCGGCGCGACCGACTCGGACTGGTCGGCGGTCAAAGAGGCGGCGCGCACGATCGCGTTCGCGGAAGACCGCGCCGTCTTCGACGGCTATGCCGCCGCGGGCATCGAGGGCATCCGCCAAGGCGGGAGCAACCCGGCAATCACGCTTCCGCGCGATGCGAAGAGCTATCCGGCTGCGATCGCGAAGGCAGTGAGCCAACTACGCCTCGCCGGCTGCAACGGTCCTTACGCTCTCGTCCTCGGCGCCGACGCCTATACGGCCGCAAGCGGAGACACCGACGAGGGATATCCGCTCCTCGATCATATTCAGCGTCTTGTCGATGGCGAGATTATCTGGGCCCCGGCCATCGCCGGCGGCTTCGTGCTCACGACCCGTGGCGGCGATTTCGAATTGGATATCGGGCAGGACATCTCGATCGGCTATCTCAGCCACTCGCAGACGGCGGTTGAGCTCTATCTGCAGGAGAGTTTCACCTTCCGGCTGCTGACGACCGAAGCGGTCGCCGTGCTCGCGTCTGCTGCAAAGTAGATCGTTCGGTTTCCGAGCCCATCAGCACCAAAATTCCGGACGGGATCGACATCCGGACGACCCTGCCGGTCGCCGTTGCGTGGTAAGCGTGACAGTGCTCCCGCTTCGAGACGAAAGGTCAAAGGAATGATCAAACGCACCGGCCCGTATGAAGGGCTTCTGCATGAAGTGGTCGAATATAACGGCGTCCTTTATTTCGGTGGCGTCGTCGCCGAGGATTTGTCGCTGGATATGGCCGGGCAAACTACCGACGTGCTGCGCCAGGTCGATAAGCTTCTCGCCCTGCATGGCTCGCACCGCGACCGCATTCTCTCCACCCTCCTCTTCGTTCCGGATCTGGCCTTGAAGCCTGCCCTCAACGCCGTGTGGAAAAGCTATTTCGCGGCGGAGCATTTGCCGACGCGCGCAACGATCGGCGTTGCCGATCTCGGCCCCGGCGTCCTGCTCGAGCTCGTCCTCACCGCCGCGGCCGGCGAGGCGCGCTGATCCGTACACGCTCTCCCAACGCAGTGGCTTTGGTTGATAGAATGGCGGTAGGCTTGAGCGTGCCTGCATGAGGCGCCGGCTTGATGACCACGCGGACGGAGATGGAGCAAACGACGTACCATGATGGATGGACCTTCAACCGCCTCGCCGCAGGCTCTCGGCTCGCTTCGCATCGAACGGCCCTCGCAACGGCTGCGGGAGCGTGTCATCGAGATGCTGCGCAAGACCATTCGGCGCGGCGACTTCGCGCCCGGCGAGAGGCTGCCTGAGCGGCGGCTTTGCGAGTTGCTGGGCGTGAGCCGGACTGTGGTGCGCGAAGCCTTGCGCCAGCTCGAGGCCGACGGCCTGATCGACAACCTGCCGTATCGCGGGCCGGCGGTGGCGCTTTATTCGCGTAAGGACATCATCGAAATCTATGACGTGCGCAACGCGCTGGAAGCGCGGGCCGCGGAATTGTTTGCCGAACGCGCCAGCAATGCCGATCTCGCCGACTTGAAAAACGTCCTCAAGGAGCTCGACGCGCTCGTCAACGACGATCCCGATCGCTATCTCACCCTGATCGATCGCTTCTACGACATCCTTCTGCGTGGCGCCGACAACGCGCTGCTGCGCGCCATGAATGGGTCGATCCGAGAACGCGCGCTTTTGATGCGCAACCGCGCTACGCGCCACGCCATTTACGTGAGGCAGACCACCGCCGAGAAGCAGCTGATCGTCGAGGCAATTGCGGCGCGCGATCGGCAGCGCGCCCGACAAGCAACGAGCGACCATATCAACGCGGCGCTCGGGCGGGTGCTCGCCGCCTTCGCTGCCGGCGAGCGCGAAGCGCCGAAGCGGCGCCGATCGCGGGAAGCGGAAGCCGACGCTTAAGACGGCGCAGCTATCGCGAACCTCTATTGCCTCTCCATCGCCACCTCGGCTTCGAGGCTTTCCACGTCCCGGAAGATCGAGGCGACGGCAAGATCGCGACCGGCGCGCTGGTAGCGCAGCAGGCAATCCTTCGCCGCTATATCCCCTTCGACCACGATATCGTCCCACGCCTCGGCGTGCCCGACATAGTTGATCGGCACGTCGTAGTGCTGGCTCCAGAAGAACGGCACCGCATCGAAACGTTCGCGCAGGCCTATCATATTGCGGGCCGCCGTTTGCCCCTGCCGCTCCGCGACGACCCAATGCTCGACGCGGATGTTCTCGCCGGAATGAGGATCGGGCCATCGCGCAATGTCGCCGGCCGCGAAGATGCCGGGCACGCTTGTTTCGAGATAGGCGTCGACCATGACGCCACGATCGATCGACAGCCCGGCCGCCTGCGCCAGACCGAGGCGCGGCCGCACACCGACCCCCATGACGACCAGGTCCGCCGCGAGCGTTGCACCGCTCTTGAGCACAGCGTCGGCGTCGCGAATTTCCGTCACCGTGTCTTCGAGATGGAAAACGACACCGTGCGTTTCGTGCAAGTTGCGGACGAAGTCGCCTATGCGCGCGCCGAGAACGCGCTCCATGGGCCGCCGCTCGGGCGCGACAACATGAACCTCGAGGCCGCGTGTGCGCAGCGCCGCGGCGACCTCGAGGCCGATGAAGCTCGCGCCGATCACGACCACGCGACGCGCATGGCCCGCGGCCGCAATGATAGCCCGGCTGTCCGCAAGCGAGCGCAGCGTGAAGACATGACGCCGCTCGGCGCCGGGGATCGAAAGCTTCACGGGCTCCGCACCCGTCGCGAGCAGAAGCCGGTCGTAAGGTATGGTCTCGCCGCCTGCGAGGCGCACGCACCGATCCTTCACGTCGACGGCGGAGACTTCGCTATCCAGGCGCAACGTGATGTTTTCTTCGGCATAGAATTCATCCGGCTTTAGCGGAAGCCAGTCTTCCGGCGCGCTCCCTGCGAGGTAGTCCTTGGAGAGGTTCGGCCGATCGACCGGCGGATTCGGCTCCGCACTGAGCATGACGATGTCGCCGGCATAGGATTCGCGGCGCAGCGTGCTGGCCGCGCTCAAGCCCGCGGCGCCGCCGCCGACAATGACGATGCGCTCCGGCGTTCCCGCTGAGGCGCGCGCCGCCGGCTCCCACCGCGGACGCTTGTCGCGCACGAAGATGCGCCCGTCATGCTCCTCCACACGCCAGCAGTCGAGATCGTTCAAAGCCGGCGGCCGGTCCACACGCCCCGTGCGTAGATCGAAGCAGGCATGGTGCCACGGGCAGCGGACGCTGTTGCCGACGACCAAACCGTCTGCAAGCGGGCCGTGATAGTGGCTGCAATGCGCGCCGATCGCGAAAATGCCGTCTTGCGTGCGAACGACGAGGACATCCTCATCACCGACATGCCCGACCAGCTTGCCGTCGACAAGCGCATCGCGCGAGACGCCGGCCGTGAGATCAGGGCCCGCCGGTGATCCATGATCGTCACTCATGACTCGTCTCCTGTTTCGCGTGCCGCCGCACCGTTCTACGCGGCGCGATCAGGTCGCCATCGCCAAGAACTCCTGCCGCGTCGCCGGGTCATCGCGAAAGCAACCCAGCATGCGGCTTGTGACCAGGTCGGTCCCCGGCTTGTGGATGCCGCGCGTCGTCATGCAATGATGACTCGCCTTGATGACAACGCCAACGCCCCGAGCATTGAGAACGTCGTTGATCGTATCGGCGATTTGCGCGGTCATCCGCTCCTGTATTTGGAGCCGCTTCGCAAAAGCCTCGACGACGCGCGCCAGCTTGCTGATGCCGACGACCCGGCCTCGCGGCACATAGGCTACCCAGGCACGGCCAATGATCGGCGCCATATGGTGCTCGCAATGGCTCTCGAAGCCGACGCCGCGCAAGACGATCATATCGTCATAGCCCGCGGTTTCGTTGAACGTCTTGCGAAGAATCTCGGCCGGATCCTGCGCGTAACCGGCGAAGAATTCCTCGAAGGCGCGCGCGACCCGTCGTGGCGTTTCGAAAAGCCCTTCGCGCTGCGGATCGTCGCCGACCCAGCGAATGACCGTGCGAATCCCAGCCTCGACCTCCGCTAGGCTCGGTCTTTCCGGGAGCCTCGCCAACCGATCGTCTCGCTCCAGTGCGCGGATATTCGACGCCATGCATGTCTCCCTCGCCTCGCCCGGATCAGACATTCGCTCGGGCACCACACGGTTGGATGAGGCACAAAGGCAAAGGTTCCCGTTGAAACGAAAGTAGGGTTCCATCGCCGCCGCACGGCGTGCATGTTGCCTTTCTCGCGATCGCAATGAGCCGCCCGCCTGCGCCGGACGAGACACCGCGACCCGACGGAGCCCTTAAAGGAGGATCACGTGGAGCTTGCCCGCATCGTTGGGGACGCCATCCTCGGCGCGGCCGCTGACGCGGTGGTGGCGACGGACCGCAACGGAATGATCCGCATCTGGAATCCCGGCGCCGCGCGGATCTTCGGCCATCCGGCCGAGCGGGCGCTCGGGCAGTCGCTCGATTTGATCATCCCCGAGCGCCTGCGCGCGCGGCATTGGGAAGGCTACGACCGCGTGATGCAAACCGGCGAGAGCCGGTACGGACATGGGGATGTCCTTTCCGTCCCCGGTCTGCACGCTGATGGCCGCCAGCTCTCGATCGAATTCACCATCGTGCCTTTGAAGAACGAGCGCGGGCAGATGATCGGGATGGCCGCGATCATGCGAGACACCACGGCGCGTTTCAACGAGATGAAAGCGTTGCGAAAGAAGCTCGCCGAGGCCGCGCGCGCCTAGAGCCTTTTCGGTTCTGATGGAATCAGAACCGAGGCTCTATTTTTTATATGATCGCATTTTCTTCACGCGAACCGGTGTCCACTTCGCTCGAAAATGCTCTAAGCAAGCCGCGCATCGCCGAAGAGCCGCCCCCAGCCGACAACGCGGCCTGCCGGCACGCCCGCACGTTGCAGGCATTTCCACAGCGTTACCGCGATCGAGTCGTAGATTGGCACGCCCACTTCGTTTTCCAGCGCGGCAGCGATTTTGCTGCCTCGCATATTCGTGCAGACGATCGCGACCGCGTCACACCCCTGCGCCACAACGGATCGGATGGCTTCGGCAATCGCTGGCTCGGAGACATCGACGAATGAGAAATTGTCGCTCAATCCGAAATGGTGCTCTGCGGTACAGCGGAAGCCCGCGCCACTCCAATTGGCCATGATCTTCGTTTGCACGTCCTGGGTGTAGGGGGTGACCAAGCCGATACGCTGCGCTTTGGTTCGCTGAAAAATCTCGCGAAACGCAAGAACTGCCGTACACGCCTTTATACCGGTGGCCGCCTCGATGCGGGCAACGAGCTGCTCGTCCGTCTCGAAGCCGCGCCAGCTCGCGGACGTGCCATTCCAGGCAATGACATTGACACGCGCATGCGCGAGCAGTTCCGCCGCGGCGAGAATCTCGGTGTCGTCGAATTGCCGCAGTGCCGCATCGGATAGCGCGATCTCGGTCACCTTGAAGCGCGAAAAATGCGCGCTGACATCCGGAACGGCCGCCAGCATCGCCTGCGTCATCGGCTCCAGCGCGGTGTTGGACGAGGGTGTGAGCATTCCAAGCCGGATCATGGTCAAGCTTTCATCGTGCGAGCCCGCTTTCGAGGCACGGGCGAGATTGCAAAGCGGCGCGGACTAGTGACACAATCTTGTCGCCGGGGCTGTTGAACCCGCGCCATAGGTTCAAAAAAGAGAGCGGGAGGTTACGCATGCGTAGGAGCATTTTGGCGGGACTGGTTCTCACGGTTGCTGGCGCGTTGTCTGCTAGCACCTTGTCGGCGTCGGCGCAGGACCTCCCCAAAACACATTTCAAGATCATCGGCCTCAACGGTCCGACGCCGCCCTCGATTATCGATGAGCTGCCGTTCTGGCGTAAGACAATCCCCGAGGCGTCGAAAGGCGCAATCACGGCCGACGTCACGCCCCTCGACCAGATGGGTGTCGACGACAAGACCATGCTGCGTCTGCTCAAGCTCGGCGTCATGGACTTCGCCGGCATGGATATCTCCAAGATGGCGGGCGATGACGCGCGCTTCGAAGGTTGCGATCTCGCGGGCCTCACGCTCGACCCCGACAAGGCGCGCGCCGCCTGCAACGCCTATCGCGCTGTCATCGACCGGCAAATGCAGAAGAATTGGGGCGCGAAGCTGCTCGCCTTCGGCGGCAATACGCCGCAAGTGTTCTGGTGCCGCGACGTGGTCAGTGGTCTCGACGGCCTCAAGGGCAAGAAGGTCCGCGTGTTCAACAACACGATGCGCGACTTCCTTTCCGGCGCGGGGGCGACGGCGGTCAGCATGGCCTTCGCGGAAGTCGTGCCGGCGCTCAATAACGGCGTCGTCGACTGCGCCGTCACAGGCAGCCTCTCAGGCAACACTGCCGGCTGGAATGAAGTTACCAAGTCGATCTATCCGATGTCGCTTGGCTGGAGCATCAACGTCCTTGCGGTCAACCTCGCCAGCTGGAATCGGCTCAACCCGAAGGTCCAAGAGTTCCTGCTCGCCCAGATCAAAACCTACGAAGACAAGATGTGGGATACGCTGAAAAAAACCACAGCGGAGGCGGACAATTGCAACACCGGCAAGCAGCCTTGCACCATGGGCAAGCTCGCGCACACCACAATCGTGCCCGTCAAGCCGGAAGAGCGCGAGATGCATAAAAAGCTTCTCGAGGGCACGGTCCTTGCAGGGTGGGCGAAGCGCTGCGGTGCAGAGTGCGCGAAAGAGTGGAACGAAACAGTCGGCAAGACGGTAGGCCTCAAAGCGCCGGTTCCATAGCGCCGACTCCCGCAGACGCAACGGTTCCTGGGGTAGCTGGAGGGAGAGAGCCGTGGACCGCGTGATGAGGGGCGTGCATCGCTTCACGCAATGGGGCCTATGGTTCGGTGGCGCGCTCGTTCTTGCCGCCGCCGTGATCATCGGCATCGACGTGCTGATGCGAAAATTCCTCACCGCCTCGATCGGCGGCGCGGACGAGCTCGCCGGCTATTCGCTCGCTCTCGGGACGGCATGGGGGCTCGGCGCCGCACTGGTCGACCGGGCCCATATCCGCATCGATTCGCTCTATGTGCTGTTCCCACGCAAGCTGCGCCTGGTCCTGGACGTCGCAGCGCTCATCCTGTTTGTCGGCTTTTTCGGCACGATGGCGTGGTATGGCTTCGGGGTCCTCGAACAATCATGGACGTCGGGATCGCATAGCCAGTCCGCGCTCGAAACGCCGACGGCCATACCGCAGCTGATTTGGATGCTGGGGCTCCTCAGCTTCGTCATTGTCGGCGTCCTGCTTCTCATCCACGCGCTGCTTCTCTGGAAACGCGGCGACCTCAACGGCGTGGCGCGCGCGATCGGCACGCGCTCCGCCGAAGAGGAAGTCGAGGACGAAATCCGCGATATCAAAGCGCGGCATGATGGGGGGCGCCGCTGACATGCTGACCGTCACGCTCGCCATCCTCATCGGGCTTTTGGCGTTGGCGATTCCGGTCGCCGCGGGTCTCGGCATCCTCGGCCTCTCTCTATCCGGAATCTACGCGCAGCTTCCGCTTTCGCTCGCCATGGGCGAAATCGCCTGGGGCACGTCGAACAACTTCCTCCTCGTCGCAATCCCGTTCTTCGTCCTGCTCGGCGAAATCTTGCTGCGGTCGGGAATGGCGGAGCGCATGTACAATGCGTTGGTCCTCTGGGTGCCCTGGCTGCCGGGCGGCCTGATGCACTCGAATATCGCGGCTTGCGCGATGTTCGCGGCAACGTCCGGCTCGAGCGTCGCGACCGCGGCGACGATCGGCACCGTGGCGCTCGGCGAAGTCGAGAAGCGCGGCTATTCCGAGCGGCTCTTTCTCGGGACCATCGCCGCCGGCGGCACGCTCGGCATCCTCATTCCGCCGTCGATCAATATGATCGTTTACGGTGTCCTCACCGACACTTCGATCCCTAAGCTCTACCTCGCCGGCTTCATTCCCGGCGTCATCCTCGCAAGCCTCTTCAGCCTTACCGTGCTTATCGTATGTCTGGTGCGCCCGGATCTGGGCGGGAAGCCAACATCGGCGTCATGGCGCGAGCGTATCGACGCCCTGCCCGACCTGTTGCCGCCCCTCGTCATCTTCCTGGCGGTGATCGGCTCGATCTATGCCGGCTGGGCGACGGCGACGGAATCGGCGGCGCTCGGCGTCATCGCCGCGCTTGCCATCGCCGCGTGGAATCGGCGCTTGACGCTGCCCACCTTGCTGGCCGCCTTTGAAGGCACCATGCGCACGACCGCCATGATCATGGCGATCCTGCTGGCCGCGTATTTCTTGAACTTCGTCATCACCTCGATCGGGCTGACCGGCCAGGTCAACCGGCTGATCACGAGCCTCGGACTCACGCCGACGCAACTCCTCATCGTCGTCATTTTCTTCTACCTGATCCTCGGCATGTTCATGGAGACGCTCTCCATGATGGTGGCGACGGTGCCGATCATCGCGCCGATTATGATCAAGGCCGGCTACGATTCCGTGTGGTTCGGCGTCATCATCATCATCCTGATGGAACTGGCGATGATCACGCCGCCCGTCGGCATCAATCTCTACGTTGTGCAGGGCCTGAGAAAACGCGGCAAGATCGACGACGTGATCGTCGGCGCATCGCCGTTCGTCATCACGATGATGCTGATGGTCCTGATCCTCTCGCTTTGGCCGCAGATCGCGCTGTGGCTTCCGCGGCTCGCGTCGGGATAAGCGCGTCGAATTATCCGCTCATTCCCGCACGCGGGCCCGGCCTTCAACCCGGCCCGCGTGTGAGGACGCGCAGATCAGTTCCCTGATGGCGTAGCCCCGAGCGTGATCACGATGTTGCCTCCGTCATCGAGCGAGGCGCGCGCCCCGGGCGGCACGACGCAGGTCGCGTCGTATTCCTCAACGATGAGCGGCCCGTTGCGCGGCGCCTTGAGATCGGAGCGCTGCAACAACACCGGCGTTTCCAGCCAGCCGTGGTCTTTGCCGAAATAAGCGCGCCGTGATGCCGCGGCTGCATCTTTGCGTGGGCTCGCGGCGCGTTGCGGCAAACGGCTCTCGGCAGGCACGCCAATACCCACGACCTGAATCGAGACGAGCTCGACCGGCTCCTCGGGGCCGGCGCGATGGCCGTAAGTGCGCTCGTGCTCCGCGCCGAAAGCCTCCTCGAGATGCGCGATCATCTTGTCGTCGACCGGTCCGTCCGACACCGGTACGACGAGCTCGTAGCTTTGCCCTTTGTAATGCAGCGCCGCAGAGCGCTTGAGACGCGCCTTCTCGCCGGTGAAGCCTTCAGCGGCGAGCTGATCCTTGGCTTGCTGCGCGAGCGCGCCCCAGGCGGCCTCGATGTCGCGCAGATCGGACCCGCGCAACAGGCGCCGGAACGTCCGCGCATAGTGATGCTCGACATCCGCGTAAAGGAGCCCGAACGACGAAAATAATCCCGCCGACGGCGGGACGACGACGCGGTCAATTCCTAAGGCCGCGGCCATTCCCGCGGCAAAGAGCGGCCCGTTGCCTCCGAATGCGAACAGCGCGAACTCCCGCGGATCGCGGCCGCGCTCCGTCGACACCGCCTTGATCGCGCGGATCATGTTCGACGCTGCGATCTGATGTGCGCCATAGGCCGCATCCTCGACCGTCATACCGAGACGATCCGCAATCGCCGCCTTGAAGACGGTGCGCGCCTTCGCGGCGTTGAGCTTCAGCGCGCCGCCAACGAGATGCTGCGGATTGATGTAGCCGAGAAGCACGTTGGCATCCGTCACCGTCGGGGTTTCGCCGCCGGCGTCGTAGCAGACCGGCCCTGGCAATGCGCCCGCGCTTTCCGGCCCGATCTGCAGCGCGCCGCCCGGATCGATCCAGACATGCGACCCGCCGCCCGCGCCCACTTCGGCGAGGTCGATCGCGGGGACCTTCAACGTGTAGCCCGCGCCGGTCAAAAGCCGCGAGCCGATCATGATGCCGGCGCCGACCGCATATTCGTGGGCGCGCGCGACTTCGCCGTCCTCGACCATCGAGGCCTTGGCGGTCGTGCCGCCCATGTCGAAGGTAATGATTTTCGGCAGCGATTTCGCGCGCGCCAGAGATTGCGCGCCGACGACGCCACCGGCCGGGCCCGATTCGATGATGTTCATCGGGCGCTCGGCGGCTGCACTATCCGTCGTCAAGCCGCCATTTGACTGCATCAGCAGCAAGCGCGCGGGCACGCCCGCCGCGTCAAGGCCCTTGCGCAGCGCGCGCAGATAGGTGGCGACAATCGGCATAACGTAAGAATTGATGACCGTCGTCGATGTGCGCTCGTATTCCTTGATCTCCGGCAGGATCTCGAACGAAATGCTGAGCGGAAGATGCGGCGCTTTGCGCCCAATGACGTCCTTCAGCATCAGCTCGTGTACCGGGTTGGCGAAGGAGTTGAGCAGGCAGACTGCGAGCGCCTCGACCCCTTCGGCGAGCAGCGCATCCACCGCACGCTCGGCGTCCGCAACGTTCAACGCCCGCTCAACCTCGCCCTTGTGATTGATGCGCTCATCGACGACCTGGCGCAGATAGCGCTCGACCAGTGGTGCAGGCTTGGTCCAGCTAAGATCGTAGAGGCGCGGCATTCGCAGCGTGCGGATTTCGAGAACGTCGCGAAAACCTTTGGTCGTGATCAGGCCGACCCGCGCGCCCTTGTGTTCAAGGATCGCGTTCGACGCGACGGTGGTGCCGTGACGAATCTCGTCGACGTTGCCCCCGCCGATGCCGGTCTCGGCAAAGACCGCGCCAAGGCCATCGACGATGGCCTTCGCGTAATCCCCGACGCTCGACGACACCTTCTTGGTGTGGATCGTGCCATCGGAGCCAAACAGCACGATGTCGGTGAACGTCCCGCCGATGTCGACGCCAATGCGATAGGTTGTTTCTGTCATTTCATGTCCGACGTGGTTGCTCCGGGCGATCCTCCCCCGCGCTGCGGGGGAGGGGGACCGCCGAAGGCGGTGGAGGGGGCGGCGGCTTGCACTATCGCCTGCAACACGGTTTCTAATCGCTCCTCATCAAGAACATCACTGGCCGGCACGCGAAATACTGTGATGCCTTGCTCCGCCAACCATGCAGTTCGCCGCGCATCATGTAACAGTTGAGTCGTTGTATCATGC
>JBFWXB010000044.1:0-43050 GCA_050187875.1 Variibacter sp. | reverse complement strand
GCTTCCGCAGATCATTGGAAAGAGGTCGAGCCATCAGATGCTGGCCTCCAGCCCAGCCAGCATCTTGAATCACAAACCCAAGTCCTAGGGAATCCCCGCGATTCAATTAAGCCGTGAACCGCTCTAGTAGCTGCTTCCCGAGCCGCCACTGGAGCCGCCCGCGCCGCCGCCTTGTGAGCCGCCGCCCGAACGCTTGCGGCTGTTGCTCATCCCGGTGTTTTCACCCGAGGAACTGCCACGCATACGCGTCGACGAACGGCTGGCGCCGGTGTTGCCTTCTTCCGAACGCCGCATCTTGCTCTTGCTTGTCTTGTGTGTGGCCGTCGTGTGTTTACGAACATGCTTGCGCTTGTGCACACGGGGGCTTTCGCCGGTGTTGGCGCTGCTCCGGCTTTCCGACGGACCGCGCATCGTATCTTCGCGCTTGCTGGTTCCGCTGTGCTTGGTTGCCCCTTGGCCCTGTTGCATGCCGGAACCTTGCGCCTGCGCGAAATGCACACGGCCAGCCGCCGTGTCGGTTGCTGCAGCGGGCGCCGCAAAGCCAAGTACCGCCGCAGTTGCGAGACCTAATGCGAGAGCTTTCATCGTCTCCTCCAAATGGATGTATGACCTCCCCAAAAGGCAAATGCTCCCGATGCCTGGTAGTTCGGGCGCATGCGAGGTTTTTTGGCAAGATGAATAGATGTTCAGGCCGCGTGACGCGGCTCTATTCTTGGCTAAGCGTAGTTTATGCCGCAGGAGCAACGGTCGCCTCGCCTTGACCGCTGCGCTTGAGCGCATCGGCGACGAAACCGGATGCCTTCATCTCCTCGATGAAGCTCTGCAGATAGGCCGCGGCGGCGTTGCGGCCCTGCGGCGTGCCCATCGCCTGGCGGATTTCCATGAAGCGTTCGGGGATCACGCGCACTTCGGGATGTGCGCGGGCGTAAGCGGCGATCGGCTGACGCACGCCGGCGGCGGCATCGAGTTTCTGATCGCGGAACGCCGTGACGCCATCCTCCGCGATCACGAGCTTCGCAGCTTTCAGCGTGCGGGTGAGAAAGAGCGTGTAGGCCGCGCCTTTGCTCACGCCGATGCGAATGCCTTCGCGGTCGACGTCGGCCGGTGTCTTCAGCGGCGAATCCTGCGGCACGAGGTAGACGCCCTCGATCAGCACATAGGGTGAGGTGAAGGCGATCTCTGCCGCGCGTACGGGTTCGATCGCGAGGAAGGCGACGTCCCACGCGCCCGCCTTGAGGGCTTCGAAGACCTTGCCCGCGGCGTCGAACGGAACGAGTTCCAGCGGAACGCCGGCGCGACGCGCGAGCTCGCGTGCGAGATCGACCGTGGTGCCTGAGGGCGCTTGCGCGGTGCCTTGCGCCAGCACTGGATTGCCGAGATTGATGGCGGCGCGGATTTTTCCGGTCGGAGCGAGCTCCTTCAGGACGTCGGGAGAAATGGCGGTCACGGGCGTTCCTTTCCTGATCGGGCGCGGATTTGACCGGGCGCGATCAAGGATGTCCAGAGCGAGCGCGTCCAGGAAAAGTGGAAACCGGTTTTCCGTCCGGACGCGCGACAAATAAAAAAACTACACCGGCCAGCGGGCCGCATGAGTGCCAAGCGGCACTGGCGGGCGCGCCCAATGCGGCGGCGTTTCGCTCATCGTCGCGGCGTGGCGGGTTGCGGTGAGCGAGCCGAAGGGCGATGGCGTTCTTTCCAGGAACGGCTGCATGTCGTCGAAAGACGGATCGTGTGCCGCAAGACCATCGATGCGGCCGAGGCCGCGCAGCCAATGCGCCGTCTGTACGAGCGAGGCGCGCACCAGCCAGCTTCCGCCCTCCCGCGCGCGGCGCATGAGCGCCGCCATCGCGGCGAAAGCCATGAAGTAACCGGTTGCGTGGTCGAGCGCCTGCGCCGGCAGGGGACGCGGCTCCTCCTTGCCGGCGGCCTTGCCTTCCGCATCGTTGAAACCGCTAGTGGTCTGCACGAGCGAGTCGAATCCGCGGCGCCGCGCCCACGGGCCGGTGTGGCTGTAAGCGGAGAGCGAGACAGAGACGATGCCGGGGCGCAGGCGCGCCACCGCATCCGGTCCGAAGCCAAGCGCGTCGAGCCCGCCCGGCCGATAGCCTTGGATGAAGACATCCGCGTCTTTGATGAGCGCGCTGAGCGCGGCGCGACCTTTGGCGCTGCGCAGATCGAGTGCGGTCGAGAGCTTGCCGCGGCCGGTGTCGATCACCAGCGGCGCGATAGCGGGAAGATGCGGCGCCGTCACCAGCATCACGTCGGCGCCATGCGCCGCGAGCGTTCGCCCGCAGACGGGGCCGGCGATGATGCGGGTGAGCTCCACGACCTTGACGCCGTCGAGCGGCCGCGAGGCCGGCAAGAATGGCGAGGGCGGCGCTTCACCGATCTTCTCGATCGAGAACAGCGGCAATGCCGCAACGGCTTGCCCTTGCGGGTGCGCATCCCATTCCGCAAAGGTGCGCATCGCCGCGACGACCATGTCGTTGCGCGCGGCGGCCTCCTCGAAGTCCTCGGCTTTCCACTGGCGCAGCGCCGCCGCCACCGCGTCGCGCTCGTGGGCGCACTGCAGGATGGCGAGCACGCCGTCGCGGTGGTGCGGGAAATTCGTGTGCAGGCGCACCCAGCGCCCATCGCCGCAGCGATAGGCGCCGGCGATCTTGTCCCAGGGGTCGGGGGCCGGCGCGCCATCGACGCGCAGATAACGTTCGCTGCGGAACTCGGCCGCGGCCGCCGCCATGTCGACGCTGACCCGCTGCGCGCGACCGCACCGCATGCGCCAAATCTCGGTGGCTGCGAGCGCCGCTGCGGCGATGCTCGTCTGCGCAGCCGTGCCGACGGCGAACGACGAGGGCAGGGCCGGCTCCGCGCCGGTCAGTGTCAACGATGTCAGCGCCTCGCCGTCGAGACCGGTATCGCGCCAGATTTTCGCGAGGGCTTGGGAGGAAGAAATGTGACTCATTGGATTGCCAGATGTCGTCATGCCCGCACTTGTTGCGGGCATCCACGTCTTCCTTCTTAGAGCACCACAAAGCAAGACGTGGAGGACCGGAACAAGTCCGGCCATGACGAGCATGAGACCCTGTCGTCACCGCACGCGGTTGCCGCTGACGGTGAGGTGTGTGAAGCGGCCGACGCTTTGCTTGGTGAGGTCGCCCGTCGCGACGAGCTTGCGGTCCATACCGACGATGGCGCCGTGGCGCGCTTCGGCGATGAGGTTGTCGGTGACGATCGTCGTGCCCGCGCCTTCGCTGACCGAGACGGTGATACCGACCGCGGCGCGCCGCACGATATTGCCGGTCACGGTGACGTCGCGCTGATATTGCCCCCAGCCGATGGCGATGCCCGCGGTCGGGGCGTCCTCGATCACATTGCCCAGGACCGTCGTATCGGCTTCGACGCCGATGCCGATGCCGGCGCCGTCGTTCGGATCGGTGCCGGGCGGACGCTTCGGCAGAAGGTTGCGGATGAGGTTGCCTTGCACGACGGCGAGACGGCCGCCCTGCTTGAAGTTGGTGACCGCGACGCCGAGCGCTGCTCCGTCCACGGTGTTGTTGGCGATGATCGCGCCCTCGAACTCAAATTCGGCGTAGAGAGCGACCTCGCTGCAGCGGATGCAGCTGTTGCCGGTGATGTGGAGGTTCGACGCCGCGTTGCCGCGCACGGCGGAGAACGCCGCACCGGCGATGCGATTGTTGGCGACGATCACATTGCCGGCACGGAAGACGTTGATCGCGTTTCCGTTCTGACCCGAGCCGCCGCTGCGCGCCGCGGTGTTCTCGATCCGATTTTCCGTCACCAGTGTGCCATCGTCGCCGGCACTCGAGCGCCAGACCTGAATGCCGTTATTGCCGACGTCGCGGATCGTGTTGCCGGAAATGACGAGGCCGCGCGCGTCGATTGAGAAGATCGCGCTGTCGCCGGCGCCGTTGATCGTGTTGCCGCGGATCTCGCCCGCAACGCCTTCGAGCGCGATGGCTTGTTGAGCCGCGGATTCAAACCGGCAATCGACGATGCGCAGGCCGCGACCGCCGGCGACCTTCACGAGGCCACGCGTCTGCGGCGCAGTTCTACCTGCGCCGTCGATCGTCAATCCACTCAGCGTGATGTCGTCGGTGCCTTCGGCCGTAATGAGCGGCGTGGCATCGGACAGCATGAGGCGCGTTGCGCCACGCATGCCGCCAAGCGCAGCGCCGGCCGGGAGTTTCAGGTTCGCAGCGCGATAGGTGCCAGGCGGAAGGACGAGCGGCACGCGCGGGCCGGCCGCGCGGTCGATCGCACGCTGCAGAGCGAGGCTTTGGTCGTCGCTACTCGCCGGGTTGACGCCAAGCTGCGTCGCATCGACGCCGAGCGCGGAGAGCTGCACGGCGGCCTGCGCCCCAGAAGCGCCCAGCGCAGCCGCGGCCGTACTCGCGGTAGAGCAGAGGAGGAATCGGCGACGATCGATCGGCATGGCACGGTCCGGGCAAGAGCCGCGCCAATCTCTCAAAATCGGGTGCGCTCGTCCGATCCGTCTCAGGACACGGTTAACGCCGCCGCGCCGCCGCCGTCACAACCGGTAGCAAGGCGCGTCCGACGCGGACGAGGTCGTTTGCGGTGATGGCGGGCCGCCGCAGGGAGCGTCGCCGCGTCATCGCGCCGCGCGCGACCTTCGGCACGTGGACGGAGAGGGCGACCGCCGGAGCGCCGGTCCCGGAGATTTCCAGCGCACGGCGATAGACGTGATTGCAGAGATAACGTCCGGCGTCGCGCGAGAGGCGAATGTCGGCGCCGGTCCGCCGCGCCGCAAGCAGCAGCGGGATAACCGGCGCGCGGGCGCGCAGCGCGCCGGACTTGCCGGCTGTCGCCGCGGTCGGTGGCAAGACACCGTCGGCATCCGCCAAGAGCCGCGAGCGGGCGGCGCGCGCCTGCGTTTCGATGCGCACATAGGGCGTGCGCGCGGCCAGGCCGAACATCAGCAGCACATCGGGGCGGTGCTCGGCGAGCAGGGTTGGCAGGTCGCGATCGACCGCCGCGTAGCTGGTGCGGAAGATATGCGTGACGATCTTGGCGTCGGCGCGCGAGGGGCGCCGTATGCGCCCGAGCGCCGCGACGAGCGCTTGCGTCGGATTGAACGGCGCGGTCGGAAACGGCCCGAAGCCGGTGATGAGAATGGTCAGTGACCGATTTCTGCCGAGCGGGCGCATGTCAGAGACCGAGACCTTTCGCGATCTCCTCGACCGCGAGCGAGGGGGACAGCGTGCCGTCGGCGACAGACTTCTCGAGCGCGCGCAGGCGGGACTTCAGCGCGGCGTCGGTGCGCAGGCGCGCGGTCAATCGATCGTCCAGCATCGTCCACATCCATCGCACCTGCTGCTCGCGCCGCCGCGCCGCATGCTCGCCGCTCGCGGTCAGCTTCGCACGGTGCGTTTCGATCTGCTCCCAAAGCGCGGCGATGCCGTCGCCGGTGATGGCCGAACAGGTGATGACCGGCGGCGACCAGTTCGGCGAACGGGGCTTAAGAATATGGAACGCCGCGCGATACTCCGCTGCTGCCGCCTTCGCGCGCTTGACGTTCTCGCCGTCGGCCTTGTTGATGGCCAGCATGTCGGCGAGCTCGAGCACGCCCTTCTTGATGCCTTGCAATTCGTCCCCGGCGCCGGCGAGCATCAGCACGAGGAAAAAGTCGGTCATGTCGGCGACCGTGATCTCCGACTGACCGATGCCGACCGTCTCCACGAGAACGACGTCGTGTCCCGCCGCCTCGCAGAGCAGCATCGTCTCACGCGTGCGCGCGGCGACGCCGCCTAGTGTGCCCGCGGACGGGGAGGGGCGGATGAATGCGTTCGGATCGTTGACGAGCCGCGCCATGCGCGTCTTGTCGCCGAGGATCGAGCCGCCGGTGCGCCGGGACGACGGGTCGACCGTGAGCACGGCGACCTTGTGGCCCTTGCCGGTGAGGAACGTGCCGAGCGCATCGATTGTCGTCGACTTGCCGACGCCCGGCATGCCGGTGATGCCGACGCGAATGGCCTTCCCGGTGTGCGGTAGGAGATTCTGGACGAGGCTCCGCGCGGCCGCCTGATGGTCTGCGCGCTTGCTCTCGATCAGCGTAATGGCGCGGGCGAGAACGGCGCGATCGCCTGCGCGGATGCCGGCGGCAAGCGCGGCAACGTCAGGCGCCTGCTTGTCTTTGCCGCCGCGTTCCATGGCGCTGCGATAGCCGAGCCGAGCGGATTCTGCCAGCGTTATTGGCTGACCGCGCCTGCGCGCATTGCGTTATTGCGCCGTCGCGGCCATCGGCGCCGGGCGCCCATCGAACAGCGCCGTCTTGTCCGCCTTGAGAAGCGGCATCAGCGGGTCCCACGGCACGAACGCGGTGAACGCGCCTTCCACATAGGGCCCGACATCGTAGGGTGAGAAATAGAACAAGAAGCCCGCCGCTTTGCCTTCGACGTTCGAGGGAGCAAGAGCCGGCGAGCCGAGCGCGTCCAGCCGCGGCTCGACCGCGCGGAGCCACTCGTCGCTTGCGGGATCGCTTGCGACCTCGATCCCGCGCTTGCGCTTTTCTTCCGCGAGACTCGTGCGGATCAACGCCGCCAACGCCGTGAGCGTCGGCCCGTCCGGCGAAATCTCGTTGAGGAAGGCGTCGAGCCCTGTCGCCTTCCCCTGCGCCGTATCCCAGATCAGCGTGGTGAGCACCGTATTCGGATGGGCGCCGCCGGTGTATGACATTTCCGTCCGCAACACGCTGACGAAGGGCGCAACCTGCGACACGAGCTTGTAGCGCCGATCGAAGGTCCACCGCTCGCGGAAGGCGCGCGGCTCCGTGCGCTTGGCCTCGTCGGCCTCCTTCTGCTGCGCGGCGACGTCGCGCTTCGCTTCGCTCAGAAGAAATTCCTTCAGCGGCCCGATGCGTTCGAGCGCCGGGTCGATATCGACCGTCGCTTCGAGCGTGCGGGTCTTGGCGTTGATCGCGGGCGCGGCGAATGCGTTGCTTGTGACGGCGATAAATGCGGCGACGCAAAGCGCGAATGCGCCGTATCGCCGCGCTGTCGTCACTCGGCAGCCTCGCGGGCGTGGCCGAGGCGATGGTTGAGCTTGCGGATCAGATCGTCGGCCGCGTCGGCGATGACGGTGCCAGGCGGGAAGATGGCGGTCGCGCCCGCTGCCATCAGCGTGTCGTAGTCCTGCGGCGGCACCACGCCCCCGACCACGATCATGATGTCGGGCCGGCCTTGCTTGGCGAGCTCGTCCTTGAGTTCGGGCACGAGGGTGAGGTGAGCCCCTGCGAGCGAGGAGACGCCGACGATATGCACGTCGTTCTCCACCGCCTGCCGCGCCGCCTCGGCGGGCGTCGCAAAGAGCGGCCCGATATCGACGTCGAAGCCGAGGTCGGAGAAGGCCGAGGCAATGACCTTTTGTCCGCGGTCGTGACCGTCCTGGCCGATCTTGGCGACCAGGATGCGCGGGCGACGGCCTTCATTGGCTTCGAACTCTTCCGCGTGCTCGATCACGCGCGCGACGGCGTCGGACATGGTGCCCGCCTCCCGCTTGTAGACGCCCGAGATCGCGCGGATTTCCGCGCGATGGCGGCCGAATGTCTTTTCCAGCGCCAATGAGATTTCGCCGACGGTCGCTTTCGCGCGCGCCGCATCGACCGCGAGCGCGAGAAGGTTGCCGTTCCCCTTGGCGCCCGCTGTGAGCGCGTCGAGGCTTCTGCGCACGGCATTCTCATCGCGATCGCCACGCAGGCGCTTGAGCTTGTCGAGCTGCAGGCGGCGCACGGCGCTGTTGTCCACCTTCAACACGTCGATCGGTTTTTCGTCGTCCGGCCGATACTTGTTGACGCCGATCAGCGACTGCGTGCCAGCGTCAAGCCGCGCCTGCGTCTTCGCTGCTGCTTCCTCGATGCGCAGCTTCGGGATGCCGGCCTCGATCGCCCTGGCCATGCCGCCCAGCGCCTCGACCTCCTCGATATGGGTCCAGGCTTTGCGCGCGAGCTCGTAAGTGAGCCGTTCGACAAAGAACGATCCGCCCCAAGGGTCGATGATGCGCGTCGTGCCGCTCTCCTGCTGCAGGAAAAGCTGCGTATTGCGCGCGATCCGGGCGGAGAAGTCGCTCGGCAAGGCCAAGGCTTCGTCGAGCGCATTGGTATGGAGCGATTGCGTGTGCCCTTGCGTCGCCGCCATCGCCTCGATGCCGGTGCGCACGACATTGTTGAACACGTCCTGCGCGGCGAGCGACCAGCCGGAGGTCTGGCAGTGCGTGCGCAGGGAGAGCGAGCGCGGGTCCTTCGGCGCATGCACCTTCATCAGCTTCGCCCAGAGAAGGCGCGCGGCGCGCAGCTTCGCGACCTCCATGAAGAAGTTCATGCCGATCGCCCAGAAGAACGACAGGCGCGGCGCGAACTTGTCGATCGAAAGGCCGGCGGCAAGGCCTGCACGGACATATTCGGCGCCGTCGGCGAGCGTGTAGGCGAGCTCGAGGTCCTGCGTCGCGCCGGCCTCCTGCATGTGATAACCGGAGATCGAGATCGAGTTGAACTTCGGCATCCGCTCGGAAGTGAAGGCGAAGATGTCGGAGATGATCCGCATCGAGGGCGTGGGCGGATAGATGTAGGTGTTCCGCACCATGAACTCTTTGAGGATGTCGTTCTGGATCGTGCCGGCGAGCTTCTCCGGCGGCACGCCTTGCTCTTCGGCTGCGACGATGTAGAGCGCGAGGATCGGCAGCACGGCGCCGTTCATCGTCATCGACACGGTCATCCGGTCGAGCGGGATGCCGGCGAACAGCGTGCGCATATCGTAGATCGAGTCGATCGCAACGCCGGCCATGCCGACGTCGCCCATCACGCGCGGATGGTCCGAGTCATAGCCCCGATGTGTCGCGAGATCGAAGGCGATGGAGAGGCCCTTCTGACCGGCCGCGAGGTTGCGTCGGTAGAAGGCGTTGGAATCCTCAGCCGTCGAGAAGCCGGCGTATTGGCGCACGGTCCACGGCTGGTTGACGTACATGGTCGGGTAGGGGCCGCGCAGGTAGGGCGCGATACCGGGATAGGTGTCAAGGAAATCGAGCCCGGCGAGGTCGTCGGCGCCGTAGGCCGGCTTGACGGAAATTTCTTCCGGCGTGAGCCAGGGCTCCCCGCCAGCGCCCGGCGGGACGGTGCGCGGCGCTTCGAAAGCCACAGTGGCGAAATCAGGAACGCGGGTCATGTCTTCAGCTTAAGTCCTCGCGTCAGTGTCCGATCCCTAGAATATCATGTGCCGCAGCGAGCGTCGCCAGGGTGTCGCAGCCAACGTAAATGAATGTTCCGACGCCGGCGGCTTTCAGAGCCTCCTCCAAATCGCCGGGGCGGCCGGCGAGGTAAAGATGTGCCGCGCCGGCGGCTTTGAGGGCCTTGGCGGCCGTTACCGCATCGGTTGCGTAGACCTCGTCCGATGAGCACAGGCAGGCGAGCTTGGCTCCCGATTGTTTGAAGGCTGCGGTGAGGGCGGAGAGGTCGGTCGTCTTTTCTTTTCCCTCCCCTGCAAGGGGAGGGTCGGACCGCCGCAGGCGGTCCGGGGAGGGGTCATCTTTGTCGACCCCCACCCGGCTCGCTTCGCTCGCCGACCTCTCCCTTTCAGGGGGAGGTGAAGAAGCGGCAAAGCCCTCGTTGGTGACCGCTTCGATCCCGCCGGTCTCGAAGAAATTCTTGGCGTAGGTGGCGCGCGGGATGAAGTCCGCGGGGCGGCCGAGATTGGCGAGGAAGATGTTCGGCCGCGCACCGCCCTTGGCCTGAGCCGCGTCCGAGGCATCGCGCAGGCGCTCAAACGGCGCGGCAAGACGGATGCGAGGCAGGGGTTCGCGGATCGACCCTGTGGCGCGCGCCTTCGGCTGCGGCTCAACGTCGAAAACCGAAACCGGAAGCTCGTGGATGTCGGGGAATTCGGTCGCGCCGGTCAACGCATCCTTGCGGCGCGCAATGGCGCGTTCGCGCGCCGCACGGGTCTCCGCCACCTTGCCTTGAATAAGGCCCGTCGCCAGCGCTGCAAACGCGCCGCCGCCGCGCTCGATGTCCTGGAAGAGGGCCCAGGCGGCATGGCAGAGCCCATCCGTCAGTTTCTCGATGCCGCCCGAGCCGGCGGCGGGGTCGGTCACTTTCGCGAGGTTCGACTCCTCGAGCAGGATGAGCTGCGTGTTGCGCGCGACGCGCCGAGCGAAACGGTCAGGCAGGCCGAGCGCGGCGGTGAAGGGAAGCACCGTGATCGCATCGGCGCCGCCGACGCCGGCCGCAAAGCTCGCGATCGTCGCGCGCAGCATGTTCACCCACGGGTCGCGCCGCGTCATCATCCGCCACGCCGTCTCAGCGGAAACGGAAACGGGCGCGGGCGTCAGGCCGCACGCTTCTTCGACACGCGCCCAGAGCTTGCGCAAGGCGCGCAGCTTGGCGATGCCGAGGAACTGGTCGGTGTCGATCGCGAGGCGGAAGAAGAGCATCCGCCGCGCCTCATCGAGCGCGATGCCGCCCGCTTCGAGTGCGCGCAAGTAGGCGACCGCCGCCGCGAGCGCGAAGGCGAGCTCCTGGACTTCGGAGCCGCCGGCCGCGTGAACGGCGCGCGCATCGGCGGCGGCGAACGGACCCTTGAAGCCGGCTGACGCCAGCGCGGAAATAGCGGCCGCGAATTTTGGCGCTTCGCTGCTCCAATCCACGGCGGCCGCGCCGGTCGCAAACGCGCCGAGCGGATCGAAGCCGAAACGGATATTTGTCGCATTGGGCGCAATGTCGCGTTTGCGCAGCACCGCGACGAGGTGCTGTGCGATTTGCGCCGCGCTCGCGCCTGCGTCGAATTCCAAGGCGACGCCAGCGTCAAGATAAACGCCATCGAGCGCCTGTGCGAGCGCCGTCTCGGTGGCGGCAAGCCCGAAGCCATTGGCGTCCGGCGCATCGGCAAACGCCAGCAGCAGGCCGGTCGCGCCGTTTTCGAGGTCGTGCAGCGCTTCGCCGTTCGCCGCCTTCGGGTCGGGATGATCGACACGTTGCAGCATTTGCCAGGGCGTGACCGGCGGGCGGCCGGCGACGGTTTGCGCTTGCTTGTCGCTTGGATAAAGCGGCTCGATCGGGAGCCCGTCGTAGGTCTTGCTGCGCAGCCGCTCCACCGGCGCGCCCTTGAGCGTCGTTTCGACAAGCTTCAACCAGGCGTCGCGGGTCGCCATCGGGAACTCGGACGCGAGCGGGAGCGGTTCTGTCTCGGTGTCGGTCATACGTGCACGCTATTGGTCGCGGCACTATTGGGACGAAACGGCGCGTATCTCAAGCCCGCCGCGGCAGGCGCGCGATGCCCATTCGGTCGGTTCGCTCCATGGCGTCCGCGATCCGGACGCCATGGACCGTGACATCGGGCCGGATTTCGGCGAGCGGCACGAGCACGAAGGCGCGCTCGAGCAGTCGCGGGTGGGGCAGGGCAAGATCCGGCTCATTGAGCGTCACATCGTCATAGACGAGGATATCGATATCCAGCAGGCGTGGGCCCCAGCGCTCTCCGCCTGCGCGGTCGCGGCCGAAGGCGCGCTCCACGGCGAGGGCCCGCTGCAGCAAGGCGCGCGGCGGCAGCGTGGTTTCGACGGCGATGGCGCAGTTGACGAAGGGAGGCTGGTCGGTGCGCCCCCAGGGGGGGGTGCGATAGTCGGCGGAGCGGGCGAGGAGGCGCACGGTCTTATCATCGCAGAATGTCGCGATGGCGCGCTCGAGCGTGTCGCGCACGTCGCCGAGATTGCCGCCGAGCCCAAGCAGGGCTTCAGCCATGCCGCGACCGTGTCAGCGTCACGCCGACGTCGCCGAAAACGGCGGCGATGGGCGCATGCGGCTTGTGCACGGTGATGCGCAGCGTTTCGATCTGCGGGAAATGCGCGAGCAGCGCTTCCATGACGGCGCCGGCCGCGGCCTCCACCAGGCGGTGACGCTTGGCGCGGAAGGCGTGGCTCGTCACGTCGATCAGGTCGGCGTAGGAAATGGTGTCGACAAGCTTGTCGGATTTCGACGCCGCATCGAGGCTCATCGTGATCGTGAGGTCGACGAGAAACTGCTGGCCGATGCGGCCTTCGTCTTCGCCGACGCCATGATGGGCGTGCAGGACCAGGCCTTCGACGAAAATCGTATCGCTCACCGGGACGCCTCGATCGCTTGCGCGACGCGTAATGCCTGCACCGTCGCGCCGACATCATGCACGCGGATGACGCGGGCGCCAGCCTCTCGCGCGGCGAGCGCCGCAACGAGGGAGCCGCCCAATCGCTCGTGCGGCTCCGACGGCGAGACAGACGCAATGAAGCGCTTGCGCGAGGCGCCGACGAAAAGCGGCAGGCCGAACGTTTCGAGCCTGGCCAGGCGGCCGAGCACCACGATGCTCTGCGCCGGCGTCTTGCCGAAACCGATGCCGGGATCGAGCAGGATACGCTCGCGGGCGATGCCGGCGCGGTCGGCGATGGCGAGCGAGCGGCGGAAGAACGCTTCGATGTCCGCCATGATGTCGATCGTCTCGTCCGCCTTGTCGCGGTTGTGCATGATCACAAGCCCACAATCGTGGTCGGCGACCACCTTGGCCATGTTGGCGTCGCGCTGCAGGCCCCAGACGTCGTTGATGATGGCGATGCGATGCGCGAGCGCCTTGCGGGCGACCTCCGCCTTCATCGTGTCGACGGACACCGGCGTTCCGAGCGCGACAAGCGGCGGGATGAGCGCACCGATGCGCTCCCATTCCTCGTCCGCCGAGACCGCGGCCGCGCCGCCATAGGGTCGGGTCGACTCGCCGCCGATATCGATGATATCGGCGCCTTCCGCGATCATCGCGCGCGCATGCGCAAGCGCCGCCTCATGATCGCGGAAGCGGCCGCCGTCCGAGAAGGAATCAGGCGTGACATTGAGAATGCCCATCACCCGCGGCCCGGGCGTCGCGAGGAGCGATGCCAGCGCGGTCATGGGCGAGAGACGAAAGGATTGCAGGGTTGCCGCCGGCGCCGCGGCAAGACGCGCCGAATTAGTAAGTGATCTTGAGCGGCAGTTTCTTCGCCTGCTCGATCCATTTGCCAACTGCCTTCTCGGAGGGGAGGAAGCGCACCACCTTGCGCCGCTCGTTGGCCTCCTTCATCGCCTGCGCGAGCTTCGCCGGATTGCGATACTTCAGCTCGCGCACGGTGTCGACGCCGACGATCCGCAGCAAGAGCGCATATTCGCCGCCGATCCCCTTGATGCGCATGCGATCGGCCATGTTGGCCCATTGCAGCAGCTTCTTCTCGCTGATGCCGGTCTTTTCCGCCAGCGTTTTACGCCCTTTGGCCGTTTTGGCCGCTTCGAGGAGCTTGGCGGTCGTTCGGATGCCGGCTGCCTTCAAAAGAAGCGCCCGTTCATCGTCCAGGCCGTCGAGCTCGAGAATGGGGTGGGACACAGGCGGGCCTCCATATTCAACGCAACAAATGTCCGGCAGCGCCGCATCGCGCCGCCGGATAGCTTCAAACGAATTGGCTCAGACCAGGCACCGCGCCGACGATTTCGCCGACGGCATCTTCGCCGGCCTTCTCGCGGGCGTAGGCCACGACTTCGCGGGTGACGGATTGCACCTGGCCCATGCTGAGCCCGGCCGCCATCAGCCGATTGGCCGCCCCCATGAGGCCGCCCATACCGAATGATCCCGACGCATCCTCGGCCTGCGTTGCCGCGAGCAAGGCGTCTGCTCCAGGCAATGCGGCGATGAGCGGTTGGATTTTCTCGGCGGGCGCTTCTTTGGAAAGGAAATCAAGAATGATGCCGATTGCCTTTTCGGCAACGGCACTGTCAACGCCGGTCGTGGAGACCAAGCGTTGGACCAACTCATTCATTTGATGCCCCCTCGCGGTCTTTCGCCACTTTCATTTGATCTTGGACAAGCCGCCCTGTGGTGACAAGGCAAGAGGGCGTCTCGTCGTGACGGAAGCCGCGAACCGTGGCCGAAAGGCAACGCTGCAATTATTCCTGCCACGTTACCCACATGGAAACGCACGCGCGACGCGCCTATAAGATCGTGCGCCCGCGAAACCGGCACGACGAATTTCAAGGAGAAAGATGATGGCCGCGTCCGCCGATGTCCTGTCCAAGGTTCTCGACAGGATCGACGCCGACTTCAATCAAAACCTGCAGCGATTATTTTCGTTCCTGCGCATCGCGTCGATCTCGACCGATCCGGCGCACAAGGACAATTGCCGCGCGGCAGCGGAGCATCTGGCGAAAGATCTCGCCTCCATCGGCTTCACGTCCGAGGTGAGGCCGACGCCGGGCCATCCGGTGGTCGTCAGCAAGGGCGGCAATACCGGGCCGAAGCTCCTATTCTACGGCCATTATGACGTGCAGCCGGTCGATCCGCTGTCGCTCTGGCGCACGCCGCCGTTCGAGCCGTCCATCGCAACGCTCGACGATGGCCGCAAGGTCATTCTCGGGCGCGGCGCGTGCGACGACAAAGGCCAGCTCATGACCTTCGTCGAAGCGTGCCGGGCCTGGAAGGCCGTGACCGGCGCGTTGCCGGCGACGATCACGATGATGATCGAAGGCGAAGAGGAATGCGGCTCCGGCAACCTCTTTCCGTTCGTGCGCGAGAACGCTGCGGAACTGCGCGGCGATCTCGCGCTCGTTTGCGACACCGGCATGTGGAGCGCCGACACGCCGGCGATCACGACCTCGCTGCGCGGGCTCGTCTATGAAGAGCTCACCGTGCATTGCGCCAATCGCGACCTGCATTCCGGTCTCTTCGGCGGCGCCGCGCAGAATCCGATCCGGGTGCTGGGCCGGATCATCGCCGCCCTTCATGACGAGAACGGCCGCGTGACGGTTCCCGGCTTCTATGACGGCGTTCATGACCTTCCGCCGGACATCAAGGCGGATTTGCAGGCGCTCAACCTGACGGCCGAGGATTTTCTCGGACCCGTCGGCCTTCGCATTCCCGCCGGCGAAAAGGACCGGATGCTGATCGAGCAAATCTCGACGCGGCCGACTTGCGACGCGAACGGCATCATCGGCGGCTACACCGGCGCGGGCTCGAAGACGGTCATCGCGGCGGACGCGTCAGCGAAGATTTCCTTCCGCCTCGTCGGCGACCAGGATCCGAAGAAGGTTCAAGAGGCTTTCCGCGCCTTCGTGCGCGAGCGCATTCCGGCTGACTGCTCGGTCGATTTCATGCAGCACGCCAACGGCGGCGCGATCCAGCTCGCCTTCGACCACCCGGCCGTCGTCAAGGCGCGCGCGGCGCTGAGTGACGAGTGGGGCAAGAAGGCGGTGACCATCGGCTCGGGCGGGTCCGTGCCGATCGTCGGCGATTTCAAGGGCGTCCTTGGCATGGATTCGTTGCTGGTCGGATTCGGGCTCGACGACGATCGCGTCCACTCGCCGAACGAGAAATACGATCTCGCCTCGTTCCACAAAGGCACGCGCAGCTGGGCGCGCATCCTCGCGCAGCTCGCGGCATAACGGTCGACAACGATGGCGCTCCGCACACGACTGACCGAGCGGCTCGGGATCGAGCATCCGATCCTCTCCGCCCCCATGGGAACGATCGCCGGCGGGCGGCTTGCCGCCGCGGTCACACAAGCGGGGGGCTTGGGCCTCATCGGTGGCGGTTATGGCGATGCCGCCTGGCTCGAGCGCGAGTTCGGCGCAGCCGGCAATGCGCGCGTCGGCTGCGGCTTCATCACCTGGTCGCTCGCTCGTTCGCCGGAACTGCTCGATGGCGTCCTCGGCCGGGCGCCGGCGGCGCTGATGCTCTCGTTCGGCGCGCCGTCACCCCATGCGGAGCGTGTGAAGACGGCGGGTGTGCCGCTGATCTGTCAGGTGCAGACGTTGACGCATGTGCGCGAGGCGCTGGCGGCGGGCGCCGATATCATCGTCGCGCAAGGCAGCGAAGCCGGCGGCCATGGAGCGACGCGCGCAACGTTGACGCTTGTGCCGGAAGTTGCAGACCACTTGCGCAAGGCTGCGCCGGACACAGTGCTTGTTGCGGCGGGCGGGATTGCTGACGGGCGCGGGCTTGCGGCAGCCCTGATGCTTGGCGCCGACGGCGTGCTGCTCGGCTCGCGATTGATGGCGAGCGAGGAAGCGTTGACGCCGCCAGGCTTTCAGACAGCCATCCTTGCCGCCGACGGCGACGCAACGGTGCGTACGCACGCGGTCGATACGGTGCGCGGCATCACGTGGCCAGCCGGTTTCACGGGCCGCGCGCTGACCACCGGCTTCGTCAAGATGTGGCATGGGCGCGACGCCGAATTGGCGGAGCCATCGATCAACGCGCGGGAAAGCGAACGTTTTTGGACGGCGTTCCGCGCGGGCGACGCGGAGCACACAGGCGTCTTTTTCGGCGAAGTCGCCGGCTTGATCCATGACGTGCGGCCGGCTAGCGACATCGTGCATGACATGGCGCGCGATGCGGAACGCCTCTTGCGCGACGGCGCCGCCGCGATCGCCGTCAACTAAAACACGCGGCTGCGTTCGACGCAGCCGCAATCAGCGGAGGAATCATGGCGACGCAGGGCGAATGGTCGAACACCTGGACGTTCTACAAGGGCGACTGGCACGAGGGAAACGTGCCGATCATGGGACCGCGCACGCATTCCGCGTGGCTTGGCTCGTCGGTGTTCGATGGCGCGCGCGCCTTCGAGGGCGTGACGCCCGACCTCGATTTGCACTGCGCGCGCATCAATGCGTCGGCGAAGGCGATGCGGCTCAAGCCCGACGTCACGCCGGAGACTTGGGTCGGTCTCACGCGAGACGGCCTCAAGCGCTTCGACAAGAATGCCGCGCTCTATATCCGGCCGATGTATTGGGCGGAGCATGGTGGTCCGATCTCGGTCCCGCCCGATCCGGACTCGACGATGTCGTGTCTGTGTCTCTACGAGACGCCGATGCCGCCGCCGACGGGGATGTCGATCACGCTGTCGCGCTTCCGACGGCCGACCTACGAATGCATGCCGGTCGACGCAAAGGCGGGATGCCTTTACCCGAACAATGCCCGCGCCTTGATGGAAGCGCGCGCCGGCGGTTTCGACAATTGCCTGCTGCGCGACATGCTCGGCAATGTCGCGGAGCTCGCGACCGCCAACATCTTCATGGCCAAGGACGGCGTCGTCTATACGCCGCTTGCCAACGGCACGTTCCTCGCCGGGATCACGCGGCGACGGGTGATCGCGCTCCTGCGGGATGCGGGCGTCACGGTGATCGAAGGTGCGTTCACCTATGCCGATTTTGAAACCGCGGACGAAATTTTCTCATCCGGCAATTACAGCAAAGTCGTGCCGGTCATCCGGATTGACGACCGATCGCTGCAGCCGGGTCCGTTCTTCCAGAAGGCGCGCAAGCTGTATTGGGAGTTCGCGCACGGGTGATGTGCCGCGCGCAAGAGTCTTATGTTTCGCAATTCCGGACGGAAAACCGGTGTCCACTTTTCCTGGAATTGCTCTACAGATGCGGCACGGCGAACAGCGTCGAGAATGAGCGCTCGCGGATGTCGTAGGCGCGCGCGTAGTTGACGCCCTCGCGGTCGACACGCGCGAGGACCGGCGCCTTGAGATCCATGCAGTAGTAGGTGCCGAGCATCAGTGCGAAGTCCGCCTTCGCGATGTCCCAGGTCGGCTCGAATTCCGGGCCGAGCGCGACGGCGGCCGGCGGATGCGGTCCGCACACGGCGATGCGCCAGCGTCGCCCTTTGGGCGGCGTCTCCATCCGTTCGGCCAGGTGCGTCCGCAGTTGCTGCGCCGCCTGTTTGAACGAGAGCCCCCAATAGTCGAGCATGAATTTGTTCTCGGCGGCATGGACGCCGCCTTCGATGCGATTGAAGTGCGTGTATTCGTAAGGGTGCAGCCGCACCATCTCGACGACCGGCGAAATGAAACCCACCGCGGCGAGCGTTCCCGCGATAGCGAGGGCCGGGCGGCCAAGTGCCTGGCTTCGCTCCCACAACCATGCGCCGGCAATGCCGCCGAGAACGGCGAACGCCGGCAGCAGGAAAAGGAAGTGGCGGAAGCCGTTATACATCGCCGGCCGCGTCACCATCGCGAAGACGATCGGCGCAAGCGCGGCGCCGACCAAAAGGAGCGCGATGGCGCGGCGGCGCGTCGGGACGCTCGCGCTCGCAGCGCGCACAAGCGCAACGATGGCGCCGATGCCCGCGAGCGCCAGCATGATCTCGGGCAGTTTCAGCGAGAGGAGCGTCGGCAGATAGCTCGCCGGCATATCGGGCACCGCGATCAGCCGGCCTTCGAACACTTCGCGCCACGGCTTCTCGAAGAACACCGAGAAATATTCCGCCGCCTTGAGAGGATTGAGCGGCGAGACGACGGCCCAGGGCCAGACAAGCCCCATCACGAGATAGGCGAGGACGAAACCAGGAAGGATCGTCACGATGAAGCGGCCGAAGCGCGTCATCGCGGCACGAAGATTTGCGCGCCGTGCGTCGAGCGTGAGAAGGAGCGCGAAGGCCAGTGCGACCGCAAGGACCGCAATGACCGCGATGATGCGCGTGCCGACCGCCGCGCCAAGCCCGCAGCCGAAGAGAAGAACCGTTGCCGGCGAGGGGCGCGGATATTCCTCGAACAGCCGCACGATGCCGAGCAGCATCACGGTCATCGCGACAGCGAAGGGCGCATCCTTCACATTGATGAACATGTGCCCGAAATAGATCGGGCAGGTGGCGAGGAGGAGAAGCGCGACGAGGCCGCCGCGCGGGCCGGCGACCCGGCGCGCGAGACGCCAGGTGGCGATCAGCCCGACGATGCCGATCAAGGCGTCGACCAGACGGCGTGTTTCGAAATGCGCGAACGGAAGTACCTTGCCGGCAAGCGCCGCCAGCATGTCGGGGGCGCCGCCATAGTAATAGAGGTTGACGAAGGAGAAGGCGCGCTGGTCGCGGAAGCCGGAGCCGTAGAGGGCGAGGAGGAGATCGCCCATCTGCGAGTGGGTGTAGTCGTCCCAACCGAGGCCGTAGTCGCGGAACGTTGCGAGCGCGATCGCCGTCACCGCGAGCAGAACGAGGATGGCGAGCCCGTCCGGGACGGAAGCCTCCGGCTGCGGCGAACCGGCGTTGGCCGCATCACAATGCGAAAGCGAACTCATGGGGCGGCTTGAAGCAACTCCCGGCGGACGGCGGTCATATGGCGATGAATTGTGGCAGATTGTTCACGGATTGGTGAAGTGGCTGCCAACAGCCTTAATGCCGCAGCGGGGGGGCCAATCAGGCGCGTCCCACCCCCAGCCGCTTCAGCTCGGCCACGAGCCGCTTCAGGGGGCGGCGGGTCAGCCGCACGCGGCTCAGCGCGGCGCCGAGATAGGCCCAATAGAGGACCTGCGCCCGCGTCGCGGCCTGCGCCGGGGTGACGCCCGCGTCCACGAGGCAGCGCCGGATATAGGCGACGCGCCGGCGGTCGATGTCGCGCAGCGCCCGCGCCGCCGCGGCGTTGTGGTCCGCCCAGGCCCGCATGCGCACTTCCACCCCCGCGCCATGCGCGAAGGCGCGGCGCAACAGCACATCGAGCCGCGCGACGCCCGGCCGATGGCGCTCCAGGTCGGCGATGATCGCGTCGGTCGCGCGCTCGCGCCAATGCGCGATCACTTGCGCATGGAACGCGCCGAGCGCGGCGAAGTGCCAATAGAAGCTGCCGCGCGAGACGCCGAGCTTGCGCGCGAGGACATCGGCCTTCAGCGCCTCGAAGCCGTCTTGCGCCAGCGTCTTGAGCGCAAAGGCGATCCAGTCCTGCGCGGTGAGGCGTTTGCTCATGCGAGCAAAACCATACAGCGCTGTCTTGACCGGCGCAATCGCGCGCCTATAGTTCCAAACCAAACAGCACTGTATGGAGGCAGAGATGCGCGATCTTGCCCTGCAAGCGGCGGGCGTTCTCGCCGTCCTCGTCGCGCTTGCGCATGGAAGCCTCGCGGAGTGGCGCGTCTTTCCGAATGCGCAGATCGCGCCGCGCGGCGCGCGCCGGCTGTTGCGGATGGTCTGGCAGGCGAGCACCGTCGACTGGATCGCCGTCGGCGTCCTGTTGATCGCCGCCCCGGCGCTCGGCTCCGAAGCCGCGCGCCGCGCCATCGTCGCGCTCGCCGTCGTCGTTTATGGCTATGGCGCCATCGGCAGCGACGCGCGTTCGGCATTTCGGCTGGGCCCTGATGGGCGCCGTCGTCGCGCTGGCGCTGCTGGGATTGTGAGTTCTTAACGCGGCTTGCGAATCTCCCCTCTCCCGCTTGCGGGAGAGGGTGCCGACCCCCGACCTGATCGGGGGGAGGCAGGTGAGGGGGGCGTTGGAGCAAGAAGCCCTCACCCGGCTTCGTGACCTTCGGTCCCTCAGCCACCCTCTCCCGCTTGCGGGAGAGGGTGGCTCGGACCGGCAGGTCGGAGCCGGGTGAGGGCGCGAATAGGCTTCTACCGCTTGCGTCCCGCCGCCGACTCGCGCGACGAAGGGCGAGGTTTTAACCCGGACCGGGGTGAACTACTTTTCGTCGCATGAATGCCCCCGTGCCACTGCCCGCCGCTCCCGAACAGATCGAAGCTTTTATCGCCCGCTGGCAGGGCCGCGAGGGTGGGCAGGAGCGTGCGAATTTATGCGCTCCTCACCGTGTATTGACGCGCCAAACAACACTCGTATAGAACAAAACAAGAACATACCCGATCGTTTGTGGATTCAGCAGCGGCTACACTAATGAGCTTGGATCGAATCGATGGGCGTGGTGTGTATGACCGCATGTCGAAACGCGTCGTCTTGCGCCCATTCATCAAAACGTCGACAGGAACCGTTTATCTCGGTGACAGCCTGGATGTGATGGGCTGTATGGCCGCCAACAGCGTTGATCTTATCGTGACGAGTCCCCCGTTTGGACTGACTCGGAAGAAGGAATATGGAAACGAACAAGACGAAAATTATCTTCGCTGGTTCCAGCCATTTGCCGAACAGTTCAAGAGGATTCTTCGGGACAGCGGCAGCTTAGTAATTGACCTCGGCGGAGCGTGGAAGCCGGGCGCCCCAGTTCGCAGTCTCTACCATTTCAAGCTGCTTATTATGTTATGCGAGGAGTTCGGCTTTCATTTGGCACAAGAGTTTTATTGGTGGAATCCTTCGAAGCTGCCTACTCCTGCCGAATGGGTGAACATTCGACGAATTCGCGTGAAAGACGCGATCAATACGGTGTGGTGGCTCGCCAAGACGGAGTGGCCCCGGGCCAACAACCGGCGAGTTCTTCAACCTTATAGCCCCAGCATGAAAGAGCTATTGGCTAAGGGATATAAAGCAAAGCTGCGGCCCTCGGGCCACGATATAAGTGAGAAATTTTCAATCGATAACGGAGCGGCTATTCCGCCCAACTTAATCGCGATTCCTAATACGGAGAGTAACAGCTCGTATCTTCGATATTGTCAAGAAAACAACATCAAAGCGCATCCTGCCAGATTTCCGGCCGATCTGCCCGAGTATTTCATTCGCATGCTGACGGATCCGGGAGATATGGTCTTAGACCCGTTTGCAGGCAGCTGCGTAACAGGTGAGGTTGCGGAGCGGCTGAAGCGCAAATGGACTTGTGCCGAATTGATTGAAAGCTATCTTCAGGGTGCACAAGGCCGTTTTGTGCGGCGGTCTCAGGCAGACCGTCCGTCTATTAAGGACGAAGATGCCTATTATCGTATGCCGAGACCGGGGCTGTTTTGGAACGGCATCGACGATCATCCATTGCCGCGCGACGGTGGCAAGAAGCGCCCCATCCCGCCGAAAGCGGGTCGCTCTACTAATGGCGCTGGCGCGTCATTGATGGGGCGAGATCGGGATAAGTAGCGTTATGCCGATTCTCAGAAAAAAAGTCGATCTGTTAGCGCGCGTTGAAGAGAGTATCAGGCAGAGTGGATGGAGTGTGCTTTACGAGACTCACGATAAGCATCCGGCCATTTATTATGTGTATCAACGAAACCGTGGAGGGTTGGTAAAAGTCTATATTTGGAACATCACTCATGGCGGAGGGGTGAAACGCGCAGCTGATGAATATCGCATTCAAATCACGGGGGTGACAGAGTTTGAGCCGCTGCAAGGAGCCCGCACTCTCATCCTCGGCTGGTGGGACGACGTTGGGGTCTTTGCAGGCTGGGATATTCGCCAACACTTGGGACCGCTCGGATCGTCGCCATCTCTACAGGTTTCGGAAGGTGCATTACGGAGAGCTTTGCTCACTGGTTTTGCTCCGTACGTGAAATCCAGCGGTGAGACAGCAATCGCCTTTCGCCCTGATTTTATGGGCACCTACATCCAATTTCTCGAGCCGTTACACGATAGTGGTCGGCTTCCCTCTGAGGCTGAATTACTCGAAGAGTTGAGTGTCAGCCCGGACGATGTTGCCGATGAAGATATCGATCGTGGTGTCGAAGAGCCGCGCAGATATGCTGTCTTGTCAACGAAACGCGCGTTGCGGGCACTCGACTTCCGACGGCGGGTTTTAAGTGCGTACGAGCATAAGTGCGCGATGTGCGGACTCCAACTTCGTTTGGTTGACGGTGCCCACATTCTCCCGGCCGCACATCCCGAGAGCACCGACCGGACCGCGAATGGGATAGCACTTTGTGCGTTGCATCACCGCGCTTACGATCGCGGTTTGGTGACATTCGACACCTTGTTTAAAGTGCATGTGAGTGAGTCAATGATCAAGAAACTCACGACCGATGATCGCGTATATGGGCTCAAGAATTTCCAAACCCATCTGCGGCCAATAATTCTGACCCCAGCAGACAAAAAGGATCGTCCTGCATCAAAATTGGTGCAGAAAGCCAACGTCCTTCGTGGCTGGGATATCTAGATTCATTCCGCCCTCGCGCTCGCGCAAATGTATTGCTGGAAAAGCTGAAAGCGATCGAGGCGGCCTGCATCCTCCCCGGCGCAACGGGAGGGACCAAGCGAAGCATGGTGGAAGGGCGCGGGATTCGACAGCGCGAAAGACTTGCACCCTCCGTCGTCGCTACGCGGCGACACTTCCCCCGTTTCACGGGGGAGGATAAAGGTCGTACGGCATCCGACGGGAGAAAGAAAAAAAGGCCCGTGCGGGGCGCGGGCCTTGGTTCTGGATCCCCGCGGTCGCGGGGATGAGCGGAAATCGCGCAGATCGATAGGCTGCCCCGGGTTTCGCTGCGCTTCACCCGGGCTACGCCCTCGTAGCGCGCTTACTTCGTCGCGGCCTCGTACATCTCCGCGACGTGGTCCCAGTTCACGAGATGATCCATGAAGGCCTTGAGGTAGTCGGGGCGGCGGTTGCGGTAGTCGATGTAGTAGGAGTGCTCCCACACGTCGACGCCTAGGATCGGCTTGCCGCCGTGGACCAGCGGGTTCTCGCCGTTCAGCGTCTTCATCACGACGATCTTGCCGTCCTTGACCGCGAGCCACGCCCAGCCGGAGCCGAACTGCGTCGTGCCGGCCTGGATGAAATCTTCCTTCATCTTGGCGACGCCGCCGAGGTCGGACGTGACCGCCTTCTCAAGCTTTCCGGGGAGCTTGTCGCCGCCGCCCTTCGGCTTCATCCATTTCCAGAAGTGGATGTGGTTGTAATCCTGGGCGACGTTGTTGAAGAGGCCTTGGTTCTTGCCGAACGAACCCTTCACCACCTCTTCCAGCGACTTGCCTTCGAACTCCGTGCCCTTGATCAGATTGTTGGCGTTATTGACATAAGCCAGGTGATGCTTGTCATGATGGTACTCCAGCGTCTCCTTCGACATGTAGGGGGCGAGAGCATCGTGGGGGTAGGGCAGGTCGGGCAGGGAAAAGGCCATGTTGTTCTCCTCGATCGGATGATGGCTTGGGGGAATGAATGGGCCGGCCGCGGCGCGGTCGCGCAATGGTGACTTCTAGATAGGCCGGGCGTAGCTTTGGGGCAACGGTAGGTCCGCAGTCAAAATCGTCGGGGGACGGTAGGGCTTGCCGCAAGAGACGGGCGTTTCATGCATATCATCTTGCTGTTGATCGGGCTTGTCAGCGCGGTTGCGGGAGCGGCCATGGCCGCCATGGGGGCGCAACACCAGGACGCGCCGCTGGCGTCCACTTTGATTACATCCGGCACGGTCGCGCTGGTCGGCGGCTTCCTCCTCATCGGCGTTGGCGCGGTCGTGGCGCGCCTGCGGCGCCTGGCGGATCTCATCGACCGCCAGCCGGTCGCGCCGCTTGCGCCCCTCGAGGCCAAGATCGAGCCGATGACGCTGCCGCAATCGGCCAAAGCGGCGGCGGAGCCTGCGCCGGTCGCGCCTGTGCCGCCTGTCGCGCCCCCAATGCCCGCGGCCGAAGGTCCGGCGAAGGCGACACCGGGCGAAGCGCCGGCGGTGGCGTCCGAGCCGAGCGCGCCGAAACCGGCCGATGCCGAGCCCTCGCTCGTCGACAAGACGCGCGATCTGTTCGAAAAGCCGGTGGGAGAATTGACGACGCCGGCGGCGCCCCCCGTCACCGGCACGGCGGCGCCGGAGCCCAAAGTCGGAGCGCCGCTCGGCGCGCGCGAATGGGCGCGTCCGGTCAATCCCAACGACCGTTTCGCCGAGCCGCGTGTCGATCCGCCGCAGACGCTGGCGCCGCCGATCGTGCCGCCGATGGAGCGGCCCTCGCCGCGCCTCGACATGCCGAACGGCGGCGGTGCGCCACGCGCGGAGCCGCAGGTGGCGCCACCCAGCCGCTCGGCGACGCCGACCGTCCTCAAGTCCGGCGTGATCGAGGGCATGGCCTATACGCTCTATTCCGACGGCTCGATCGAGGCCGAGCTCGCGCAAGGCTCCATGCGCTTCGACTCGATCCCGGCGTTGCGGGCCTATCTGCGCGACATCGGCTGAGGCCGCCGAAGTATTGCGGCGGCTTGCGGCCGCCCGCGCCGGTTTTCGTCAAATAAAGTTGCGCCTTGCCGCGCGCCTTTCTTGCGTCGCGGCGCGGACAATACTATGAACGAACAGTAAACGGGCACTCGCGCCGGCGCATTGATCGCTGCCGCCGTGAGGCGAAAGAACAAAAGCCGTTGCCGGGCCGCGCAACGCGGGCCGTTTCACGAGGGGCGCACCTTAATCGGGATCGGTTACAATGGCTGAGCATACGAATACGGATCATTACGTTGAACTGACGGCTGACATCGTTTCCGCCTATGTCAGCAACAATACCGTGACGACCGGCGACATTCCCGCGCTCATCAGCCAGGTGCATGCGGCGCTCACACGTCTCGGCGGCGGACCCGCCGAAGTCTCGATCGAGCAGCTTAAACCCGCGATCGCCGTCAAGCGCTCGATCACGCCCGACCACATCGTCTGCCTCGAGGACGGCAAGAAGTTCAAATCGCTCAAGCGGCATCTGCGCACGCAGTACAACATGACGCCCGAGCAGTACCGCGAGAAGTGGAACCTGCCGCCGGACTATCCGATGGTGGCCCCGAACTATGCGGCCGCCCGTTCTGAGCTCGCCAAGCAGATGGGGCTTGGCCAGCAGCGCCGCCGCCGCGGCGCGCGGTAGGGGCCACAAACTCGGCTATTCCGTTGCCGGCGGACGCGGGAGAGCCCAGTCCGGATCGGCCCCGGCGGGGTGGTCGATGAAGAAGTACCAGGTGCCGTCGTCGCCCTTGCGGTGCACCTCCATGCCGTGGTGGTGCACCTCGACCCGCTTGCCGTCCTTGTCGCGGCCGGTGATTAGCCATTGCGAGCGCGTCATCGCGTAGTCGCCGGCGATGGTCGTGTGGTGGGTCACCACGTCCATGTGCGGCTCGAGATCGATATAGGCGGCCATCGTCTTGCGAATGGCGTCGGCGCCGCGCGCGATCCTGGCGCCGCCGTGCACCTGATCGATTTGCACGATCGACGCTTCGGGATGGTAGAGCGCGGCCGCGGCCTCGACATCTTGTGCGTTGAAGGCGCGGGCGAGCCAGAGGTTGCTCAGTTCGGGATGGGGTGAACCCATGGCGATGTCTCCTTCCGGAGGGAGATGATTGGTCGGCCGTCCGGGTAAAATCGAATGACACGAACCGCGTTCCGCCCCCTGCACGACGGACAGGAGATCAAGGTCTGTCGCGCCTCCCGGACACGTGGCCTTAGGATGCCGGCAAAAAAAGTTATGCCCGGGGGCGGGCGGTTGCCTTATGATAGGAAAATAATCCAAACAAAAAGACGGCAGCGTCCCTCATGTCTCAGCCTTGTGAAAATTCCTCCGGTGCCATCCAGCCGTTTCTTTCTCCCCCGCTCCAAAATCGGCCCTCCTCATCGAACCCGTCCCCTTCATGCCTCGACGATCGCCTCGCTTGCGTGATCGAGCCGGCAGTCGCCAAGGCCTTCGGGGCGCCCATCGATGAATTGCGCGCCCCGACGCGGCGGCGGGCGGCGGTGGCGCAAGCGCGTCAATGCGTCATGTATCTCGCGCATACAGTGCTCGGCGCGAGCTATTCGGCGATCGGCGAGGCGTGCGGGCGTCATCGCCGCACGGTCGCGAAGGGGTGCCGCAGCGTGGAGGAACGGCGCGACGATCCTGCGTTCGACGCCTTGCTGGCGCGGCTCGAGGCTTTCGTGCTGGCGCGCCTTCGCAGCGGCGAGGCGTCATGAATGCGCGCGTCCGCAAGACGCCGGCGGCGGGCGAGGACGGCGGCACGCTCGACCCGTTGCGCGCGCAGCACCTTGCGCTTGGAACGCGCGAGCTCGTCGCGCCCGAAGGGCGGCGCACCGTCACGGTCGATGAATCGGAGAGCCCGCTCGCCTGGCTCGCGCGCCGCAAGGGCCGCAGCGGCGAGCCGCTCATCAGCGCGACGCAGCTTCTCGCCGGCGAGCGCCTGCGCGCCGACTTCACGCGCGCGCAGATGACGCCGCGCGTCACGTCACAGTGGGATGCCGCGCTCGCGCAGAATCGCCGCAGCGGCGGAAGCTTCGGCCTCTCCGCGAGCGACGCGACGGTCGCGGCACGCCAGCGCGTGCGCCACGCGCTCGACGCCGTCGGGCCCGAGTTCGCCGGCCTGCTTCTCGACGTCTGCTGCTTTCTCAAGAGGCTTGAGGAGGCGGAGCGCGATCGCGCCTGGCCGTTGCGCTCGGCGAAGATCGTGCTGCAGCTCGGGCTCGATCGTCTCGCGCGCCATTACGGTCTTGCGCAAGCCGCACACGGGCCACGCCGCAGCGCGGTGCGCACATGGCTCGCGCCCGACGCCGCGTTCGGTGTCGGTGATTTCAGTGCGCCGATTGAGTCATGATGATGTCGAGAAGCTGTAGCCCGGATGGAGCGCAGCGAAATCCGGGCCGGCACAAAAACGGTCCCGGGTTACGCTTCGCTTCACCCGGGCTACGAGTCCGTGCTCTTTGTCAGTGGACCGGCTGAGCCGCCGTGAGCGCGGCGCGCGCCTCGCTCTGGATGCGGTTGACCATCGAGCGGAAGCCGTTGGAGCGCTGCGGGGTCAGATGCTCGCGCAGCGCCAGGCTCTCGAACAGCGCGACCGCGTCGCCCTGCGTGATCTCTTTTGCCGGCCTGCCGGAATAGAATGCAAGCAGGATGGCGACGAGGCCGCGCACGATATGCGCATCGCTGTCGCCGACGAAATCCAACACCGGATTGCTGCGCTCGCCGTCGCGCATGCTCGTTGAGAGCCAGACCTGGCTGGCGCAGCCCTGCACCTTGTTGGCGTCGGTGCGCGCCGCATCGGGCAGAGGCGCCAGCGTGCGTCCCAGCTCGATCAGGTAGCGATAGCGATCATCCCAGTCGTCGAGCAGCGAGAAATTCTCGACGATCTCGTCGATCGGAGGCGTTGAAGCGGTCATCCGTGTGCTTTCGCGTTCGGCCCCTGCAACACCGCTCATTCCCGCGAAGGCGGGAATCCAGTGCTCTTGGTTTCTGGGTCCCCGCTTTCGCGGGGACGAGCGGAATTCACTGGAGTGACGAGCTTGATATAGGACTTTTGAAGCGAGTTACAGCGCCGCCATGCGGAAGCGCATCCTCCCCCGTGCAACGGGGGAGGAGGACCATGCGTCAGCATGGCGGAGGGGGCGACGGGGTTCGATGGTTTGAAATGCCCCCTCCGTCGCCGCTACGCGGCGACACTTCCCCCGCTTTGCGGGGGAGGATGGTGCAAGCTCGCAAGCTGCAGAATTATTCCGACGCAAGCTTGGCGCGCGCCTCGCGGCGCAAGGGAGGCCCGCGCCAATCGAGCGCGCGGTCTTCCGCCGTGAGCGTGGACTGTGAGGGAACCACCTCGACGGGCGTCGCCGCTTTGCCCTCGTCGCTCGCCTTGCGTTCGGTCATGTAGGCGTAGAGCGCCTTGGCGCCGTCCTGCGCCCGCTGGCCGATGAAGCCCATCACCTGTCCGCCGACGGCGCAGGCTTGCTCCTGGCGCGTGCAGAACTGGCGCAGATCCGAAACGGTCGCGCTTACCGCCGACCACGCGTCGAGCGCGCCGATCTGCGGGCCTTCGGTTTCGGTCGTCGCCTTTCCGGTCGGAATCAGCACCAACACCAGGCCGACCCAGAACGCGAGCCGCAACAAGAAGAACATGACACCTGCCCTTTAATCCCCGGCGGCCGATTCAAGTCGACCGCATTTGCATCGAAATTAGCATAGCCGCTTGAAGGGCGCGTTCGTGGCGGAGCGATGTTTTTCGGCAAAGTCGAAGAAAATTCGCGGCGTATTTGTCTAAAATTTTAGGCATCGGCGGCTGTGTCCTCCCCCGCACAGCGGGGGAGGGGGACCATGCGCAGCATGGTGGAGGGGGCGCGGACTTCGGGCGCTTTGAAAAATGCCCCCTCCGTCGCCGCTGCGCGGCGCCACCTCCCCCGTTTCACGGGGAAGGATGACGCAGGCATGTAGCCCGGATGGAGCAAAGCGAAATCCGGGGAGCACCTATCGATCATTCCCGGGTTACGCTGCGCTCCACCCGGGCTACGACGTTGAACGGGCGACGCGTTCGCTGCCCGTTGGTAAACGGCTTCTTTCCGGAGGCGTCCATCGTTGGAAACCGTGTGTTCACCATCGCTGCCGATTTGTGCCGCGACAGCGCGCGAAGGCTGGAAAATCGAGGATTTTCAGCGCCCCGGGACGCGGGCGCCTTAGCGTTCGTTAAGTCGTGTCTGACAGGCTCGCGCCCATAAAATAAGGGAGCGCGTCCTGTCGGTCGTGCCTGGCGAGTGAACCTTACTGTTGGCGTTCGTGACTATCTGCAGTCTCTGGTTCATGCGTCGGCGCGGCATGACCCGCTCCTCGCTGCGCGCCATTCCGCTTTCATCACGCCGCGCATCCTCGGCGGACTGACCGCGCTCGCTGCCTTTCCGCTCTATCTCGCGGTTCGCGGCGTTCCGGGGCCGCTCGAGGTCATCGCTTTCGCCTGGCTGATCGCGCCGATCGGCGCGGCGCTCGTCCTCTCGCGCACGGGACGGGAAGAGCCCGCCTATATGCTCTCCTCACTTTCGCTCGCGGGGCTTGCCGTCGCGATCGCCGCGATGTCGGGCGGCGTGTCCTCGCCGGTTGCGATCTGGCTCGTGGTCGTGCCGCTCGAAGCGGCGCTGTGCGCCTCCCGGCGCGTGGTCGCGGCGTCCGCGACCGTGGCGCTGATCGGCTACGCGATGCTGCTCTGCTTCGGGCCGGACGTGCTCGGCCTCATTCCGCCGCCGCACGGCGGCAGCCCTCTCTTCAATGCCGTCTGCGCGGGCTCCGCCATCGGCTATGCCACGATGCTGGCGCTTGGCGCGGGCACCATGGCCCGCACCGGAACCGATCTCCTCGCTTCGGAAGAGGATCGCTACCGCCTCCTCGCCGCGAATATGACCGACATCATCACGCGCCACGGCCGCAACGGCACCGTGACCTTCGTGTCGCCGGCGGCGGCGCGCGTCTTCGGTCTCGACGTGCGCGACTTGATGGGACATGGCCTCTTCGATCGCGTCCACGTCGCCGATCGTCCGGCCTTCCTTTCGACGATCTCCGACACCGCGAACGATGGCCAGGAACGCGCCGTCGAATTTCGCGCGCGGCGTCAGAGCAAAGGCCTGTTCCGTGGCGGAGAGCAGCACTTCGTCTGGATCGAGATGCGTTGCCGCGCGTTCGACGGCGCGGTGAAGGCCGCGTCGGAGACGGGGCTCGAAGTCGTCGCCGTGATGCGCGACATCACCGAGCGCAAGGCGCAAGAGCAGATCGTCGAGGAAGCGCGCGCGGAAGCCGAACAGGCGAACGCCGCGAAGAGCCGCTTCCTTGCGACGATGAGCCATGAGCTGCGCACGCCGCTCAACGCCGTCATCGGCTTCTCGGAAATGCTGCTGCACGAGGAGACGATGCAGTTCGACGCCGCCAAGCGGCTCGACTATGCGCGCCTCATCCACGATTCCGGCAATCACCTTCTGTCCGTCGTCAATCTCGTCCTCGACATGTCGAAGATCGAGAGCGGCAATTTCATCCTGACGCCGGAACCGTTCGCGCTCGCGCCGGTCGTGCGCAATTGCTGCGACCTCCTCACGCTGAAGGCGAACGATGCCGGCCTCGATGTCGTTCTGCGCTTGCCCACGGAACTGCCGGAGGTGAACGCCGACAAGCGCGCGCTCAAGCAGATCCTTCTCAACCTCCTCTCCAATGCCGTTAAATTCACCGACCGCGGCGGCCGCATTACGGTCAGCGCGCGCGGGGAGGGGACCTCGGTGTATCTGAGCGTCGCCGACACCGGCATCGGCATCGCGAAGGATGACCTCGTGCGTCTCGGCGATCCCTTCTTCCAGGCGCGCGCCGCTTATGATCGCCCCTATGACGGGACAGGGCTTGGCCTTTCCATCGTCAAAGGCCTGGTCAACCTGCACGGCGGCACGATGAGCATCGAAAGCGAGGTCGGCGTCGGCACGGCGGTCACGATCCGCCTGCCCGTCGACTGCGAGCGGCGTGACGAATCCGCGCCATTGCCGGAAACGGGGGCGATCCCGCTGGTTCCGCGCCTCCCGGCTGCTTCGCTCCTGCCGGTATCGGCAGCCAATGAAAGTCAGGAAAAGAAACGTGCATATTCGTAGCGTCCGCAGCTCAGCCCCCGCCGCGACAATCGATGCGCAGGACTTCGATGACGACGAGCCGCGCCGCCGCCTTCCGTCGTTCATCGGCGCGGGCGCGAGTTTTTTGTTCGGAGTTTTCGCGCGGCATCCGGCGGATGCCGTCGGCGTTCTGCTCATCGCCGTCGCCTCGATGGTGATCTGTGTGAACGCGCTCGCGCTACAGCGGGGCCCGCATCCCGCGCCGATGATCCGGATCGAATCGCCGGTCGCGCTCACACTCGCATCGCTCACCGAGAAGACCGGCACGGTCGAAGCCGCTGCGCCGCGGGCGGCGGTGCCGGCGCCGGCGCGCGCTCCCGACCGGATCGCCGCGATCGTTGCGCGACAGCGCGACGCCGAGCGTCCGCGCACGCAGATCATCACCGACATCCAGCGCGAACTCGCGCGCAAGGGATTCTACGAAGGCAATATCGACGGAATCGCGGGCCCGAAAATGGATGCCGCGATCCGTGATTTCATGCATGTCGCGAATCTCAAGGCGACCGCCGAGCCGAGCGAGAACCTGCTGCAGGCGGTGCGCGCCTCGTCGGCCAAGGCGAAGCCGCGCGCGGCCGCTCAGGCTGCGGCTCCGGTCGCACCGGCGACCCCGCGCCCCGTCGCTCGCACGGCGGAAGCGCCCCCCGCGCAATCGCCGCGCGTCCTTGCCGTGCAACGTGCGCTGGGGGATTTCGGCTACGGGCCGCTCAAGCGCACCGGCCAGATGGATGGTGCGACGAAGACGGCGATCGAGAAATTCGAGCGCGAGCGGCATCTGCCGGTGACGGGCCAGGTGTCCGCGCGCCTGGTGCGCGAACTCGCCGCCGTGACCGGCCGTCCGCTGGAGCACTGACCCTCTCCGCTCATTCCCGCGATGCCTGACAGCAGTCATCCCTCCCCTCCGGGGAGGGATGAAAACAAGCGGATCAACGAGCGATCCACCGCGCACGATTCCGCCAAAACAAGTCCGCCGTAGCCGTTTATGATCGGCGCATGCGTCTGAAATCCTCCATCTGGGTCTCCGCTTATCTGCGCCGCGCGCAAGGCGCCGGCGCTTTCGCGGTGCTGCGCCGGCGCGGCGCGGAGGAAGCGGGTACGATCTTCATCAAGATCGATCGGCTCGATGGAACGGCGGAGCTCTTCGGCCCGGCGCCGCAGACCGCATTCGACGACTCGCGGCCGATGGAGCGCGCCTTCGTCGCCTGCTTGCGCGAGCAGCCGGCGCCGCATGCCGAGATCGAAGCCTATCTCGCGCGCGAGATGAAGTTCGATCCGGATGTCTGGATCGTCGAGGTCGAAGACCGCGCCGGCCGCAATTTCCTCGATCAGGTCGTGCGCTGACGGCGGTCGATCGCGGGCGCGGCCTCACCGCGCTGCGGAGCGGTGTCGCTGGTGCGCGCAAGGCCGCGGCGCGCGTGATCCATGAGCGCGGACGTGCGCTCCGGCGCATCGGGCGCGTGCACGCCGGCATAGCGGGTCCTGCGCGCCTGCGCGGCGTCGCGCCGCCAGCTTTCGACGATGCGCGCGGCGGCATTGCGGCTCACGCGCTCGTAGAAATTCGCAAGCGCAAAGACGCGCTGAACGGAATGTCCGATGACCGGATTGAGGAAGATCAGGATGCGCTGGAGCACCGCCGCCGGCATGCCGAGCGCGCGCGCGATGACGAGAACGGTTTCGCCCGATGTGTCCTCGGTGATCTGCAGCGCGATCGAGGGAAGAAGGCCGAGCAGCTGCTGCAGCTCGCGTGCGAATTCCTGCGGCTTGCGCGCGAGCGCTGCGGTCTCGAGGCGGCTGATGGCGTCGGCGCTCGCCGGGCGCGGCGGCGCGGCCAAGGGGACATGCTCGTCCTCCATGTTGAGCAGCATTTCAAGACGCGCTTCGGCGCTCGCGGCGAGGAAGCGCTCGCCGAGCGGCGTTTCCGGCGCGGTCTCGGATGGCGCCGCCGCGATTTCCGGCGTCACTTTCGGCGCCGCCGTTTCGGCGATGCTTTCAGCCGGATGATCTTGCACCGGCGTTGTCGTATCCGCGGTTGCCGGCGGCGTCGCAACCGCACGCGCTTGCGTCGGCTTCGTCTCCGGCCCGAAGATCGCGCTGATCAGTTCCTCGGTCGTCGGCCGCGCCGACATCTTCGGCGCGCTATCAGGCTTCGCCGCGGCATCCTGCGGCGCGACGAGCGCGGCGATCTGCGGAATGTCGCGGCGCAGCTGATCGATGACGATCGCCGGCGGCTGCGGATAGGCGGCGAGCTTGGTCGCGACGGCGACGCGCGTCGGCACGTCGACGGCGGGAAGCAAGCGCACCGCGAGCTCCGCGTATTGGCGCTCTTCCTCGTGCGTGTGGCGCTTCTGCTGGATATAGAGATCGGTCAGGACGCGCAGCAGCGAGGGCCGTACATCGACACCCTGCCTCCGCGAAAGATCCACCAGTCCATCCAGATTCGAATTCGATTGCCACATCACCGCAGGCCCGCCACGCATTCATACGATTATCTCCATATTACGCGCGCTCTATTAGCGGAGTGTTAACCTTGTGGGCAGCTAACTGGGAAGGACGGTCCGATCGGGGCTCAAGGAAGTTGTCGGCCCGTCCTGCCACGGAGGGGCACATGGGCATCGTGATTCAATTTCCGGAGGCGCGTCGCGCCGCCTGGACCACGGGCAGCGTTCCCATCGAAAATGTCGGTGCGCCGGTCGTCATCCTGCCGGTCATCCGCATCGAACGGCACACCGAAGACATTGACATCGGCTTCACGCCCGAGGAAGAACCGCCGACGGGCAGCGGCCGCCGGCGAAATCGGCGCGGGTAATTGCAACCCTCGATGCGTCCGTCATGCCCGGCTCGATGCCGGGCATCTGCGTCTTAAGCGCATCCCACTGTATGCGTGAATGGCCGGGACGAGCCCGGCCGCGATGACGAGGACGTGGACTGCACGATGAAATCCGGCTTTCGCTTTCTGGCCGTCACGGTGCTTCTTCTCGGTACCGGCGCCTGTGCCGGAGATTTTGGGCGGCCGCGCTATCCGTGGCTGACGAAGCTTACCGCCGAGCCGATCGAAGCGCGCGCCGGTGCGCCCGTCTCCGATTTTCCGCTGACGGACGAAGAAAAGAATTTGCGGCGATTGGCCGAGAACCTGCTCGCGCCGCCGTATGAAAAAGAGCCGTGGTTCAAGGCCGCGCCGCCGGCCGATCAGACGCGCTACGCCGCCTTCATCATCGACTATCCGTTCCGCTCCTCGACGGCGCGCTATGCGCGCATCATCGACGATATCCGCAATGACCTCGAGCGCCTGGACCCGTTCTTCCGCGCGGCGCGGCAAGTTGCCGACCTCGACGGCAAGCGCAGCAAGGCCATCAAGGTCGTGCCGCAAGTATCGGATGGCGAGCTTGCCAATGCGCGGGCGCGCGTCGAAGGCAATATCGCGGTGATCGCGACCGTGCATGAGGCGCTGGCGCAGCGCGTGCGCGGCTATCGCTTCGCGCTCGAGCGTCTCGCGATCGCGCTGCCGTCGCCGATGGCCGCCGAAGTCGATCGCCTCTGGCATGAGCTCGCGCGGCGCGTCGGCGAAATCCAGGTCGTGGCGACGACCGACGTCGCGATGGTCGTGAAGAAGTAGGTCGGGCGGTTTTTCGTCATTGCCGGGCTTGACCCGGCAATCCGTCATCAAGAATGAACTTTTGGGTCTACATTCTCGCGAGTCGTCCAGGGGGCACGCTGTACGTGGGTGTGACCAACGATCTTATCCGTCGTGTCTTTCAACACCGGGAAGGGCTTGTTCGAGGATTTAGCAAACGATACGGCGTCAAGATGTTGGTCTATTATGAGCAGCACGCGACAGCTTTAGCGGCAATTCAGAGAGAAAAGAATATCAAGCACTGGCCGCGGGAGTGGAAGATCGATCTGATCGTCTCCATGAATCCGACTTGGCGGGATTTGTGGGACGATATTGTTCAATGATGATGGATGCGCGGGTCAAGCCCGCGCATGACGACGCGGGTGAATCTCACCCGTGCGTGGCGAAATGGGCCGCCGACCGTGCTCCTCATCTTCATCGTCGTCATGGTGATCGTGAAGCCGTTCTGAGAGGGCGGGCCCTTCGAGAAAAATGAGGCGTCATGCGCGGGCTTGACCCGCGCATCCATCGTTCAAAACCCCTTTGCTAAATGGATGGATTGCCGGGTCAAGCCCGGCAATGACGAGAAACGTGCCAACCTCGAATGTTGCTCGTTGCGCAAATCCCGCCCGCGCATGACGAATTGAATTACTCCACCGCACTCCGTGTGCAGGTCGCGGTGTTGAGGATGCCGCGCGCGAGCGGCATTGCGCCCGGCTCCGGCGCGAAAGCGCGCAGCACGATCAGCCCCGTGGGCGTCGGCGACGTGACGATGAGCCGGTCGGCGGCTGTCACCTCCTCGTCCTCCTGCACCTGCGCGCGCTGCTCGGCGGTCATGAGATCGAGCTCGATGGTGCGCCGCCCGGCGGCGCGATCGTTGATGGCGTAATAGGCCGCGTCCTGCCGCGTATAGAACGAGACGGCGGTGTAAGGCTGACTCACCGGCGCCTGCAGCTTCAACGGCCCCTGCGAAAGATCGTAGCGGCACACAGCCGTCGCGAAGGCCGGGTCAACGAACGGCATGAGCGTGCTTTCCGCTGATGCCGCCGGCAGTAGCGTCATCTTGTTGACCTCGGTCAGCGGCGTGAGGCGCGCATAGGCGTCCTGCGTCGCGGTGCGCGGCAGGATCAGGATCGTAACGAGATGCACGACGCCGCCGAGCAGAAGTCCCGCGAAAATCCAGGCGAGCAGACGGATCATGGGCAGGTCCGTCCCTTGATCGCCGGCATCGGCGTCTCGCGGCCGGCGCGCGTCGCAACACCGATCGGCGTATCATAGAGGCGCAGCACCAGAACGTAGCGCTCGATGCCGCCGGTCGGCAGCCAGTTGCCCGGCCGTGCGCGCGGTCCGATGATGATGTCGAAGGTTCCGTCGCCGCGGCGGACGATCTCCTGGCTGGTGAAGCCGTAGCGGTCCATTCCGTTCGCGACGAGGCGGCCTTGCGGGTCGTAGAGCGTCAGCGTCCAGAAGCGGGCGTTGGGCGTTGTGCCGTCGACATGGATGTCGCAGCGGCCGTCGAGGGCGTTTCCGGCGTCGTCGTTTTGCGCGACGAAGGCGACGCCGTCGCCGGAGCCGATCGGAAGCGCGCCGGTGCGGGTGACGATCGCACGCGCATAAGGGTCGATGTCAGGCGTTCCGCTTTTCGGCCACGCCGACCAGGCGCCCATATGGATGCCGCCGAAGGTGACGCCGCGCGTGAGCGCGAGCCAGGTCAGGCCGAGCCCTGACACGGTCGCCAGCGCGAGAGCAAAAAGAATTCCAATGAGAAAGCGCACGGGCGGATCACAAGCGCGGAAGAATCAAATCAGCAAGTAGCCCGGGTGCAGCGAAGCGGAACCCGGGGCAGCGTCTCAACCGTTCCCGGATTTCGCTTCGCTGCATCCGGGCTACGGGCTTCGTTCCCGCTTTCGCGGGGACGAGCGGCGACAAATCGATCATGCTTTTTTGCGAACGGTCACGTCAAAGAGATTGGATGATGGCGAAGAGGGGGGCCGGCCGTCAATTCCGTCGCACGGCAGGGGCGGGCGCCGCGTCCGCCGTGCTTGCGACGTTCTCGTCGCTCGCCGGTGGCGCAGCGCTCGCTGCGCCGGCCGGCGGCGTGCCCACGGTCGGCTTGGCGCTTCGTGCTGCCTCATCGAGCAAGCGCTCCACGCGCAGCAGCACATCGATCGAGCGTTTGGTCAGCATGGTCGGGCGCACCGGCGCCGGCGGCGTCGTGCCATCCGCAGGTGCCGCTTGGACGATGGCGCGCGTGCGGCTGTCCGGCGGCGGCACGCCGGGGATCTGCTTCACATCGATGCCTTGATGCGCATAGGTCATGATCTGATGCCAGGTCTGCGCCGGGAGTGAGCCGCCGGTCATGCGGTTGGTCGGGGAATAGTCGTCGTTGCCAAACCAGATGCCGCACACGTAATTGCCGGTGAAGCCGACGAACCAGGCATCGCGATAGGCATTGGTTGTCCCGGTCTTGCCGGCCGCGCGGATGCCGTCGAGCATGGCGCGCCGTCCGGTGCCTTCCTCGACGACCTTGTTCATCATCATGCTCATCTCGGCGGCGACCTGCGGCGAGATCACCTGCCGCGGCTTCGGCCCGTCGCGATCATAGCGCCAGACCACGTCGCCGGCGCCGGTGCGGATTTCGAGCACCGCATGCGGCGTCACGGCCTTGCCGGCATTCGGGAACATCGAATAGCCGCCGACATGATCGAGCACCGTAACCTCCGCTGCGCCGATCGGCAGCGAGGGCGAATCCGTGAGCGGCGTGCGCAAGCCCGCGCGCCGCGCGGTGTCGCGGATCATCGCGCGTCCGGCTTTCGGATTGCCGTGGCCGAGCGCGATCGAAAGCTTCACCGGGATGACGTTGATCGAGCGCACCAGCGCCTGCGTCAGCGTCATCGAGCCGGAAAACCGGTTCGAATAGTTGTGCGGGCACCAATGGCCGATGCACACGGGCGAGTCGACGACGACGGAGGTCGGTTTAAAGCCGTTCGTCAGCGCGGTGGCATAGACGTAGGGCTTGAACGAGGAGCCGGGCTGGCGCAGCGCATCGGTCGCGCGGTTGAACTGGCTGGTGCTGTAGTCGCGTCCGCCCACCATCGCGCGGACGCTGCCGTCGAGCTCCATCACGACCGTCGCCGCCTGCTTGGCGTGATATTCGCGGCCGTATTGGCGCAGCGAACTCTCGATCGCGTTCTCCGCCTCACGCTGCAGATTGACGTCGAGGCCGGTGCGCACCACGAAGACGCGCTCCGTGACCGAGGGCGGCAGCTTCGCGACGATCTTCTTCACCTCGTCGAAGGCCCAGTCGAGGTAATAGCTCGGCACGCGCTCGTCGCGGCGGTCGATAGCGGTCGCGGGATTGCGCCGCGCACCGAACACCTGACCCTCGGTCATGAATCCGGCTTCGACGAGGTTGTCGAGCACGACATTGGCGCGCGCGCGCGCCGCCGGCAGGTTCACATGCGGGGCGAATTTGGTCGGCGCCTTGAAGAGGCCCGCGAGCATCGCCGCTTCCGCGAGATTCACATCGCGCGCGGACTTGCCGAAATAGTATTGCGCCGCCGCGTCGACGCCGAAGGCGCCGCCGCCCATATAGGCGCGGTCGAGATAGAGCTTGAGAATCTCATTCTTGGTGAGGCGCGTCTCGAGCCACAGCGCAAGGAACGCCTCGTTGATCTTGCGCTCGATCGTGCGCTCGTTCGAGAGGAAGAGGTTCTTGGCGAGCTGCTGGGTGATGGAGGAGCCGCCCTGCACGACACCGCCCGCGCGCGCGTTTGCAGTCAACGCGCGCAAGGTGCCGGCGAAGTCGATGCCGAAATGTTCGTGGAAGCGCCGGTCCTCGGTCGCAAGAACGGCCTTGATGAGATGATCGGGAAATTCGTCGAGCGGGATCGCGTCGTTGTGCTTGATGCCGCGCGAGCCGACCTCGTTGCCGTAACGGTCGAGGAAGGTGACGGCGAGCTCCGACTTCTTGAGCCAATCACGGTCGCTCGTTTCGTTGAAGGCGGGAATCGCGAGTGCGAGGAGAACGACGAGACCGCCGGCGCCGAGCGTCAGGCCTTCCGAGGCGGCCTCGACGAACAGGCGCTTGATGCCGGAGACCGAGAAACGGTCCATGAAGACGACGAAGCGTTCGAAATATTCGCGCGAGTTACGCCCGCTCTGGAAGATGGCAAAGTCGATGCGCGAATCGAGGTCGAGCAGGAAGCGGGAAAGCTTCGCTTTCCAGTTCTGAGGATAGAGGTCGCGCAACGCTCGAAGCTCCTTGCGCGGGAGGCGCCGGTGCGTCCGCCCGGAACCCGCGCGCACCTTGACGATACGCTTACCGCCGTGGCGCCAGCGTGGCGGTGTTAGGATTCTGACAGACCGTTCATTCTTCTAGCGCAAACGGGTCAGCGCCGCCAATGTCACCGCGCCGAACGGTGAAGTATCGTTTCAAATCCGCCCTAGTGTGGCGAAATCGTGACATCTTGTGTGCCGGCGACGGCGGCGGGATTGCTACTGGCGATTTCCTTGCCGCGAAGGTTGCGCCCATCCCTCCCCGGAGGGGAGGGTTGGCTCCGAACGAGCGTAGCGAGTGAGGAGACGGGTGGGGACTTCTTCTATCCTCAAGAGATGTCCCAACCCGGCCGCGCTTCGCGCGTCCACCCTCCCCTCCGGGGAGGGATAAGACGTGGGTGACGGGCGCGAAGCGCACGTTTTTCCGTGCGGCATGTTGTCGGGCCAAGGACACGACGCTTGACGAGGACGTGGACCAGACTGTCGCGCCGACTGCCGCTATCGCGGACGCAGTTCGGACTTGGGCTGCGGATCACCGTCGCTGCTCTTGCGGCCTTGGCATTGGCCGAGGCGCTGCGTCTGCGGCTGCCGCTCTGGGCGGTGTTGACCGCGGTCATCGTCACCCAGATGAGCGTCGGCCGCTCGCTGAAGGCGACGCGCGATTATCTCCTCGGCACGATCGGCGGCGCGATCTATGGCGGCGCCATCGCCGTGCTCGTTCCCCATTCCAGCGAGCTTGCGCTGCTTGGCGTATTGGCGCTCGCCGTCGCGCCGCTTGCGATGCTCGCTGCCGTCAATCCGGCGCTCAATGTCACGCCGATCACGGCGATCATCGTCCTCCTGGTGCCGGCGATCACCCATGCGAGCCCGATCGCGTCGGCGGTCGATCGTGTTTTCGAGGTCGGTGTCGGCGCCATCACCGGGCTTGCCGTCTCGTTTCTCGTGCTGCCCTCGCGTGCGCACGCATTGGCGCGCAATTCAGCGGTACGCGCGCTCGAATTGATGGCGTCGGCGCTCGGTGAATTGCTCGCCGGCCTCACGCGCGGGCTCGACGTCGAGGCGCTGCACCGGCTTCAAGACGGCATCGGCCATGCGCTTGTCGGTTTGAACGAGGTGGCCGCCGAAGCGGAGCGCGAGAAATCCGCCCGTCTCGCATCGGGGCCGGATACCGGTCCGCTGTCGCGCACCTTGCTGCGGCTGCGACACGATCTCGTGATCGTCGGCCGTGCTGCGGCCATGCCGCTGCCGGCTCCGCTCGCCGAGCGCATCGCCGCAACCCTGGCCAAAGTGCGCAGTACGGCGACATCCTATCTGCACGCGTGCGCGACGGCGCTGCGTGCGCAGGACGATCCCCCAGCGCTCGAGCCATTTGAAGCGGCGCTGCGAGCCTATGCCACCGATATCACCGCGCTGCGTCACGACGGCTTGACGCGGCAGCTTCCAGGCGACGTGACCGAGCGCTTCTTCGCGCTCGGCTTCGCGCTGGAGCAGCTGCATAAGAACTTCATCGACCTGCGCCGGGTCGTGGACGAGTGGTCGCGCGATCGAAAGGCTGGCGCGGCGTGAAACCGATCGAGATTGCAAACGGCATGGCCGCGCATCAGCGCCAAGCGCTTTCGTTTTTCTTTTCGTAATCCGAGAAGGCCTTGGCCAAGCCGCCGAGCACTTCCGCCGAAGTCTCGAACATGGCCTTCAGCTGTGGTTCGTCGACCTTCTCGATGTCCTCGCGAAGATGCGTTTTGATGTCCTCCAAGGCTTTTCGCATTTTCTGGGTGTGGTGGCGGGGGTCGCGATCCGCAGCGCTTGCCATGTGACGTCTCCAGATTTTGCAGGGATCGAAGCTCATCCGCGGAGCGTTTTGCGAACACTCCGATCGTCGCGTTGCCGGATCAACGCGGGCGGCTTAAACTCGGTTCCCGATTACGAAAATCGATATAGGCGAACGGCTTGGGCACCGGTAAAGGCGAATATCAGCACATCCTGGGCGGTTTGATCCGGCTGCACATCCTGCATCACGCGGCTGAGGGCGCGCTGTATGGCCATTGGATGATCGAAGAGCTCGAGCGGCATGGATATCGCGTCAGCCCCGGCACGCTCTATCCGATGCTTCATGCGCTTGAGCGCCGGGGGTATCTGAAATCGACAACGCGAGGCGCTGGCCGCCGCGCGCGCCGCCTCTATCGTGCAACACGAAAAGGCCGCGCGGCTCTGTCGTTTGCCAAGGGCCGGGTGCGGGAACTATTCGGAGAATTGATCGAGGGGCGATGATGGCGCGGGGAGGGGAAGAAGTTCCGGCTCGGCAGGAGGCATCCGGCGCAACGGAAAGCGTCCGTCCGACAGGTCATTGGCCGGAGGTCCTGGCCGTGTTCCTGCGGCTCGGTCTCACCTCGTTCGGCGGCCCCGTCGCGCATCTCGGCTATTTCCGCGAAGAGATCGTGGTGCGCCGGCGCTGGCTCGATGACCGAAGCTATGCCGACCTCGTCGCGCTTTGCCAGTTCCTTCCCGGACCAGCGTCGAGCCAGGTCGGGATCGCCATCGGACTCTCGCGTGCCGGCTTTCCGGGTGCGCTCGCGGCCTGGACCGGGTTCACGCTTCCCTCCGCGATCGCGCTCGTCCTGTTTGCCTATGGCGTGAGCGTGCTGGGCGACGTCAGCGGCGCGGGCTGGATTCACGGGCTGAAAGTCGCCGCCGTCGCTGTCGTTGCACAAGCCGTGCTTGGCATGATGCGATCGCTTGCGCCCGATCGCGAACGCGCGACGATGGCCGTCGTCGCGACAGCGGTCGTCCTCGCAATCCCAAGCGCATGGGGCCAAGTCGGCGCGATCATCCTCGGCGGCATTTTCGGCCTTGCGTTCCTGCGCGCGGAGGCATCGGCCGAAAACGGAACGCTTCCGCTCGGTGTAAGCAGGACGACAGGCATTGCTGCGCTTGCGATCTTCTTCCTCCTGCTCATGGGGTTGCCGCTCGCTGCCGCCACGATGCCTTCGCAGGCGGTGAAGCTCTTCGACGCCTTCTATCGGGCGGGCTCGCTCGTGTTCGGCGGCGGGCATGTCGTCTTGCCGCTGCTTCAGGGGGCGGTCGTACCGCCCGGTTGGGTGACGAACGACGCCTTCCTCGCCGGCTACGGCGCGGCGCAGGCGGTGCCGGGGCCGCTGTTCACATTTTCCGCGTATCTCGGCGCGGTGATGAAACCGCAGCCGAATGGCTGGCTCGGCGCGGTCATCTGCCTCGTCGCGGTATTCCTGCCGTCCTTCCTCCTGGTGATCGGCGCACTTCCCTTCTGGGAAGGGCTGCGGCGGGGCACGATCGCTCAAGCCGCGCTTCGCGGCGTGAATGCGGCTGTGGTCGGCCTCCTTCTTGCCGCGCTCTACAACCCGGTCTGGACGGCGGGAATTGCGAATACGGGCGATTTTGCGCTCGCGAGCGCGGCGTTTCTGCTGCTGTTTATGTGGCAGGTACCACCTTGGCTTGTGGTCGCCCTTTGCGCGGCCGGAGGCGCCGCGCTAGCCGCTCTTTAGGAATACGTGCGGGTCGCGGTACGTTGTCCCGTGGATGCATGACAGCTGCGCCCGCGCGCATCTCGCTTTGGCGCACGCACTCGGCTAGAAGCGCCGCGGATTTCTGAACATGAGCGAACCCGTTCCCTTCTGGCGCGCGAAGACGCTTGGCGAGATGACGCTCGCCGAGTGGGAAAGCCTGTGCGACGGCTGCGGGCGCTGCTGCCTCGTCAAGCTCGAGGAAGAGGGGCCGGACGGCGTCGAGCCCGACAATCCGGCGATTTACTTCACCGATGTCGGCTGCCGGCTGCTCGACGGCGAGACTTGCCGCTGCAAGGACTATCCGAACCGCGAGCGGCATGTGCCGGATTGCGTGCGTCTGACGCCCGAGGTCGTGAGCGAGATCGGCTGGCTGCCGCCGACCTGCGCTTACCGGCTGCTCGATGAAGGCCGCGACCTCTATTGGTGGCACCCGCTTGTTTCCGGCGATCCGGAGACGGTGCACCAGGCCGGCATCTCGGTGCGCGGCCGCGTGCCGGATAACGAAGATCAGGTGAGCGCTGAGCAACTCGAAGTCCGCATCGTGAGTTGGCCGCTGGCGATACCCAAGCGCGCACGCCGCAAGCGGCAGGCGGCGGGAAGAGGATGCGGTGTCTCCTCCCCTTAAAAGGGGAGGTCGGCGTGCGCGGCACGCCGG
>JBFWXB010000043.1:0-44206 GCA_050187875.1 Variibacter sp. | reverse complement strand
GCACGCGGCCAAGCGGCTCGGCAGATGGCGAAGGGCTGGGCAGAGCGGGCAGGTGTTCCCTCCCCTGAAAGGGGAGGGTCGGACCGCCGCAGGCGGTCCGGGGAGGGGTCGCACGCAAGAGACATGACCCCCACCCGGTTCGCTGCGCGAACCGACCTCCCCCTTCCAGGGGGAGGAGACAAGAATCTCGGCGCATTGCTGGCGCTCGCTTATCCCGATCGCATCGCCAAGAATCGCGGAGGCGAAGGCGGCGCGTTCCTGCTTGCCAGTGGGCGAGGCGCGCAGATCGACCTCACGGCGCCGCTTGCGCGCGAGCCGTTCCTTGCGGTGGCGGAGCTTGCCGGAACGGCCGGCCGCAGCCGGATCGTCTCGGCGGCGCGCATCACGCTTCGCGAGATCGAGGCCCAGTTCGCGGATCAGATCGCGATCAGCGACGGCGTCATCTTCAATGCGGAATCGGGGAGCCTGCGCGGCCGCCGTCGCCGACGGCTCGGTGCGCTTGCGCTGAGCGAAGGACCCTTTGCCGTCATGCCCGGCGAGGAGGCGACGCGCGCGCTTGTCGCCGGCGTCGTGCAGAACGGCATCGGCAAGCTTCCTTGGACGGCGCCGCTGCGGCAGTGGCGTGACCGGGTGATGTTTCTGCGCAAAGCCGAGGGCGAGCCGTGGCCCGATCTTTCCGATGCGGCGCTCGCAGCGACGGCCGAGACATGGCTCGCGCCGGCGCTGACGGGTAAGACCGCGCTCGCACAACTTTCCGCAACGGAGTTCGGCTCGGCACTTGAGGCGCTCGTCGATTGGAGCCTGCGCCGCCGCATCGACACCGAGGCGCCGACGCATTTCGAGGCGCCGACCGGGTCGCGCTTCGCCATCGACTACGACTATCCGGAAGGCCCGAAAATCGCCGTGCGCGTGCAGGAGCTGTTCGGGCTTGGCCGCCATCCGGCGATCGCGAATGGGCGCGTGCCGCTCGTCGTCGAGCTTCTCTCGCCGGCGCATCGGCCGGTGCAGGTGACGCGCGATCTTCCAGGTTTCTGGCGCGGCAGCTATGCCGCAGTGCGCAGCGAAATGCGCGGGCGTTACCCGCGCCACCCTTGGCCCGAGGACCCGCTCGCGGCCCCGCCGACGCGCCGCGCCAAACCGCGCGGAACTTAGAACGCGCGCCGACTTCGGAAAGCTTTGTTTACCACATCGGCGCACGAGCCTTCAGCATTAGGGCGCTGTTTGCTGTCCCCATGCGACGGTGCGGCATCGCACCGGTCCATGGTCATGAACAGCAACGTCGTCCTTTTCGCGATCGCCGCACTGGTCTTGGCCGGCGCCGCCAGTCAGATCGCGACGAAACTTGACGCCGCGGCCCCCGGGAATCTTTCCGTGACCGTGAAGCTGCCGCCGTCGGCGCCGTCGCCAACGCCGCAAATGACTGTGAGCCCGCGCAAGGTTGTCGTACCGCGCGACAGCCGCGGCCATTACGCGCTGGAAGCATCGATCAACGGACGGCGCATGGATGTCATGGTCGACACGGGCGCGTCCGTCGTCGCCCTGACGAAACGCGACGCGAGCCGGCTCGGCATCAATCCCGCCGGAAGCGACTATACGAGCGAGGTGCACACCGCCAACGGCACCGTGCGCGCAGCGCGCGTGACGCTCGACGCGATCGAGATCGGCGATATCCGCGTGCGCGACGTGACCGGCCTCGTCGTGCCGGACGATGCGCTGAGCGAAAATCTCCTGGGCCTCTCGTTCCTCTCGCAGCTCAAGCGCTACGAATTCAGCGACGGCCGCCTGGTGATGGAGCAGTAGGTTTCGTTTTTGATATGCGTCTTTCTTCACCTCTCCCCTGTGGGGAGAGGTCGGATCGCGAAGCGATCCGGGTGAGGGGAGAGAGCCTATCGAATCTGTACCCCCTCACCCCAACCCTCTCCCCACGGGAGAGGGAGTTCCGTCCGTGCCTGCGCGATACCGAGCCTAAATAGACCGGCCTGTTTGCAGTGCGGGCCGACCGCATTCTGATCCAATTCCGCGCGTAACAGGGGCGCTCACATGCGAACCGTTTCGCCCGTTCACATGTTATAAGCCTTTCCTGCCTGCCATCTCACTTGAGGATCTGCATGTTTCCGACGCCGAAGCCCGTGCTGAAACCCAACACCTATGCGTACGAATCCGAGCCGATGGTGAAGGCCACCGGCTTTCGCGAATACGACGCGCGCTGGCTGTTCGAGAAGGAAATCAACCTTATGGGCGTGCAGGCCCTCGGCATGGGGCTCGGCACGCTGATCCACGAGATGGGTGTGAAGCCGGAGATCGTGACCGGCCACGATTTCCGCGGCTATTCGGCCTCGATCAAGATGGCGCTGATCACCGGCCTGCTCGCGGCCGGTTGCAAGGTACACGACATCGGCCTCGCGGTGACGCCGATGGCCTATTTCGCGCAGTTCGACCTGGACGTGCCCTGCGTCGCAATGGTGACGGCCTCGCACAACGACAACGGCTGGACCGGCGTGAAGATGGGCGCCAACCGCCCGCTCACCTTTGGCCCGGACGAGATCACGCGGCTCAAGGAGATCGTGCTCAACGCGCAGTTCAAGCTGAAGGGCTCGGGCGCCTACGTCTTTGTCGAGAATTTTCCCGCGCGCTATATCGCCGACCTCACTAATCGGCCGAAGCTCAAGCGCAAGCTCAAAGTCGTCTGCGCCTGCGGCAATGGCACCGCCGGCGCCTTCTCGCCGCAAGTGCTGGAGGCGATCGGTTGTGACGTCGTGCCGGTCGACTGCGATCTCGACTACACCTTCCCGAACTACAATCCGAACACTGAAGACATGAAGATGCTGCACGCGATGCGCGATGCAGTGCTCAAGCACAAAGCCGATGTCGGGCTTGGCTTTGACGGCGACGGTGACCGCTGTGGCGTCGTCGACAACGAAGGCGACGAAATTTTCTCGGACAAGGTCGGCGTGATGCTCGCGCGCGACATCTCCGCGCAGCAGAAGAGCGCGACCTTCGTCACCGATGTGAAGTCGACCGGGCTCTTCATGACTGACCCGGTGCTGCAGAAGAACGGCGTCAAGGTCGATTACTGGAAGACCGGGCACTCCTACATGAAGCGTCGCGTCAACGAGATCGGCGCCGTCGCGGGCTTCGAGAAGTCCGGGCATTTCTTCTTCAACAAGCCGCTCGGGCGCGGCTACGATGACGGCTTGCTGTTCGCGCTCGCGGTCTGCGACATGCTCGATCGCAACCCCGGCAAGTCGATGGCTGACCTGAAGAACGCGCTGCCGAAGACCTGGGGCTCGCCCACCATGTCACCGCATTGCGACGACGAGAAGAAATACGGCGTGGTCGATCAGGTGGTCGCGCACTTCAAGGATGCGCAGAAGAAGGGCGAGAAGGTCGCGGGGCAAGCGATCCGCGATCTCGTCACCGTCAACGGCGTGCGTGTCACCGTCGAAGACGGTACCTGGGGCCTAGTGCGCGCGTCATCGAACAAGCCGGAGCTTGTCGTCGTGGTCGAGAGCCCGGCGTCGGAAGCGCGCATGCGCGAGATGTTCAAAGCCGTCGACGGTGTGCTGCGTCAACATCCGGAAGTCGGCGCTTACAACCAGACGATCTGATCCCGTGCCCGATTTTTCCCGCCTGCAGCCGGGCCTCGAGGGCCGCGCTGAGCTCGTCGTGAGCGAAGCGCACACTGCGCCGGAGATCGGCAGCGGACGCATTCACGTCCTGGCGACACCGGTGATGATCAACCTGATCGAGGCGGCAGCGCTCGATGCCGTCGAAGCGCTGCTGCCGGAGGGATATCAAAGTCTCGGAACGCGCCTCGACGTGACGCATGTCGCGGCGACACCGGTCGGCATGCGGGCGATGGCGACGGCGCGCGTTCTCGCTGTCGAGGGGCGCAAGATCACGTTTCGCGTCGAGGCGCGCGACGAAGTCGATCTGATCGGCGAGGGCACGCATCAGCGCGTCGTCGTCAATGTCGCGCGCTTCGATCAGCGCATCGCGGCGAAGCTTGCGAAAACGTGAACGCTCGTCATGCGCGGGCTTGACCCGCGCATCCATCTTTCAAAAAAGAGTCTTTGCAAGCAGATGGATTGCCGGGTCAATCCCGGCAATGACGCGTGACGACATTGCGGCGCATGGATTCCGGTTTCGCGGCCTTAACGGCTGCGCTCCGAATGACAGGGATGCGTTGTTCCAATCCGGCGAAAGTGCCCTATATACGGACACATCGCTTTACTGGAACTCCTCATGGCCGACCTGTCGTCGTTCCCGATCACGCGCAAATGGCCCGCGAAGCATCCCGACCGCATCCAGCTTTATTCTCTGCCGACGCCGAACGGCGTGAAGGTCTCGATCATGCTGGAGGAGATCGGCTTGCCTTACGAGCCGCATCGCGTCGACTTCGACGCCAATGACCAGATGTCGCCGGAATTTCTCTCGCTCAATCCGAACAACAAGATTCCGGCGATCATCGATCCCAACGGGTCGGATGGAAAGCCGCTGCCGTTGTTCGAGTCCGGTGCGATCCTCATTTATCTCGCCGACAAGGCGAAGCGGCTTATCCCGGCCGATGCCGCGCGGCGCTACGAAACGATCCAGTGGCTGATGTTTCAGATGGGAGGCATTGGGCCGATGTTCGGACAGGTCGGCTTCTTCAATAAATTCGCCGGCCGCGAGTACGAAGACAAGCGGCCGCGCGATCGCTATGTCGCGGAGGCGAAGCGGCTGCTCGGTGTCCTCGATGGCCGGCTCAAAGGGCGCACGTGGATCATGGGCGATGACTACACCGTCGCCGACATCGCGACGTTTCCCTGGGTGCGCAACCTGATCGGCTTCTACGAGGCGGGCGAACTCGTCGGCATCCGCAATTTTCCGAACGTCACGCGCGTGTTCGAGGCGTTTCTCGCGCGGCGGGCTGTGGCTAAAGGCCTGACGATTCCGGCGAAGACTTAGCGCGGGCTCGACCCGCGCATCCATCTACCAAAACATTTTTGCGAAGAAGATGGATTGCCGGGTCAAGCCCGGCAATGACGAATGCTTCGCGGCAATCCGGAATGACAATCACTTCTTCTCTTCGTGGAACGTCGCGCGGAACGGATGCGCGGGGTAGACGCCGAGGATCTTGAACTCGCGCGAGAAGAAATTCAGCTCTTCGAGCGCGAAGGCGAGGCCGCGATCGTCGGGATGCCCTTCGACGTCGGCGTAAAACATGGTCGCGAAGAAATTGCCCTCGAGCATATAGCTCTCGAGCTTCGTCATGTTCACACCGTTGGTGGCGAAACCGCCCATCGCCTTGTAGAGCGCGGCCGGCACGTTGCGCACGCGGAAGATGAACGTGGTGATCACCGGGCCGTTGCCGCTCGCGACGTGATGTTCGTCACGCGAGAGCACGACGAAACGCGTCGTATTGTGCGCCTCGTCCTCGACATGCTCGGCAAGTATGTCGAGGCCGTAAATCTCCGCGGCGAGTTTCGTGGCAAGCGCGCCGCGGGTGATGTCGCCGGTTCCGGCGATGGTGCGCGCTGCTCCCGCCGTATCGGCGGCGATCACGGACCGATATCCGTGCTTGTTGATGAAGCGCCGGCACTGGCCAAGCGCGTGGATGTGGCTTTCCGCAGTCTTGATCGTGGAGAGGCTCGCGCCCTTCGGCGCCATCAGGTGGAAATGGATGGGGAGGAAATGCTCGCCAACGATGTGTAAGTTCGCGTGCGGCAACAGATGGTGGATGTCGGTGACGCGGCCGGCGATCGAATTGTCGATCGGGATCATGCCGAGATCGGCCTCGCCGGAAGATATCGCGCCGAGCGCATCCTCGAAGGTCCGGCAGGGCAGCACCTCGTGGTCCGGATAGGCCTCCTGACAGGCGATATGCGAATTGGAGCCCAACTCGCCCTGGATCGCGATCTTCTTCTTCGTGCTCATGGTGTCATCATCCGGAAAGGAGCGCAGCCGTCATCGGCCGCGCGCAAGGAGGGTGCGGGCGGTTTCAAGCTCCGCCGCGGTGTTCACGTCGAGGGGATCGGAGTCGACAATGGCGATGTCGATGCGCATGCCGGCTTCGAGCGCACGCAATTGTTCGAGCTTCTCGCGCTGCTCGAGCGGCGAGGGCGGCAGCGCGACGAAGCGGTCGAGCGCGGCGCGGCGGTAAACATAAAGGCCCATGTGATAGTAGAGCGGCCCCTCGCCGGACGGCGCGGTTGCGCGGGTGAAATAGAGCGCGCGCAGGCGGTTTTCTCCGACCGGCGTGCCGATCGCCTTCACGACGTTCGGATCGGTGCGCTCGGCCTCGTTGCGGATTTCGGCGGCGACGGTTGCGATATCGACCGCCGGATCGTCCAAGGCGGCTAATGCCGCGCGGATATCCGCCGGATTGAGCGTCGGCCGGTCGCCCTGGACGTTGACGACGATGCCGGCGCGACCGTCAGGATCGATGAGGCCGGCCGCCTCATGGATACGGTCGGAGCCCGAGGGGTGGTCGCTGCGGGTGAGGACGGCGCGGCCTCCGGCTTTTTCAACCGCCGTGGCGATGGCTCCCGAGTCGGTTGCGACCACAACCGGGCCAACCGCCGCCTCTTCGGCGCGGCGCATCACATGCACGATCATGGGCTCGCCGGCGATGTCCGCCAGCGCCTTTCCCGGCAGCCTCAACGACCCCATCCGGGCCGGGATCAGCACGAGAGCGTCGCTTTGCGCCATGGAGCGGGCCGGAAGGGGTTGAAAGGGCGGATTGCGGTGGAGGAAAGGCCGGTTATACGGGTTGCCAGCCGCAAGGCAAACCGGCTATCTCTCGCGCGCCATCTCTCTTTTTGATTGGCCTTTTCTCTGGATTTTGCCGCCTTAGGAGCCGCGCGCCGATGGACTCGTTCGAACTCAACAAAATTCTCGGCGCCCTGCTGTTCACCTGCCTGCTGACGCTGACCCTCAACATCACCGCCGGGGCTGTGTTCGCGCCGCATGCGCCGTCAAAGCCGGGCTACGAGATCGCGGTGCCGGAGGGCGAGGCCGCTTCGGCGGGTGGCGCCGCAGCACCCGCCGAGGCGCAAAAGCCCATTGCCGAGCTTCTGGCCAGCGCCGACCCCAAGAAGGGTGAGGCTGCGGCCAAGAAATGCGCGACCTGCCACAACTTCGCCAAGGGCGGCCCGAACGGCGTCGGCCCGAACCTTTACGGCGTCGTCGGCCGGCCGAAGGGCTCGCATGCGGGCTTCAACTACTCCGACGCCATGAAGGCCAAGGGCGGCAACTGGACGTTCGACGACATCAACCACTTCATCACGAACCCCAAGTCGTTCATCCCCGGCACGAAGATGACCTATGCGGGCGATGCCAAAGCGAGCGACCGCGCCAACATTATTGCCTATCTGAACCAGAACTCGGACAGCCCGCAGGCGTTGCCCAAGGCGGCGGAAGCCAAGCCCGCCGAAGGCGGCGACAAGGCGGCGGCGCCCGCCGGCGGAGCCAAGCCTGCCGGCAATGCGCCGGCCGCCGGCGAGAAGCCTGCGGAGCCGAAGAAGCAGTAATCGCGTTCTGGCGGTGATAACCCGTGCGGGCGGCAGAGGCCGGCCGCACGCGAAAGTGAAAGGGGTGCGGCACTTTCGCCGCAGCGGTTGCCACCGCATATCCCAAATCGGACATATTGGCTGAAAACGTTGGGGTGCGACGCGTCTAGATTCCGCCGGAGCACGAGGTGCCCTTGATCCGAAGTTCCTTCCGCGCCGTCGCGCTCGCCGGCAGCCTCATTGCCGCCACAGCCTGGATCAGCACCGGACGCGCCGATGAGCCGCAGTGGCGGCATGGCGTCTCGCTGTTCGGTGACCTCAAATATCCGCCGGGCTTCAAGCATTTCGACTATGTCAATCCGAACGCCCCGAAAGGCGGGACCGTGCACCTCGGCGCGGTCGGCACGTTCGACAACCTCAATCTCGTCGTCGCCTATGTGAAGGGCAGCCTCGCTCAGAACCTCAGTCTCATCTACGACAACCTGATGGAGCCTTCGCTCGACGAGGCCTCGACGGAATACGGCCTGGTCGCCGAGGCGGTGAAATATCCACCGGATTTCTCCTCAGTGACGTTCCGCCTTCGGCCGGAGGCGAAGTGGCATGACGGCAAGCCGATCACCGTCGAGGATGTGATCTATTCCTTCGGGGTGCTGAAGAAGAACAGCCCGGTGCTTGCGGCCTATTACAACCACGTCGCGAAGGCGGAGAAGACGGGCGAGCACGACGTCACCTTCACCTTCGACACCAAGGGCAATCGCGAGTTGCCGCAAATCGTCGGCCAGATCACGGTGCTGCCGAAGCATTGGTGGGAGGGCACGGACGCGCAGGGCCGCAAGCGCGACATCACCGCCACGACGCTCGAAGCGCCGCTCGGCTCGGGCCCTTACAAGATCAAGAGCTTCGAGCCCGGCCGCTCCATCACCTACGAGCGTGTGAAAGACTATTGGGGGCGCAACCTCAACCTCAATATCGGGCGCGATAGCTTCGACGAGATCCGCTACGACTATTTCCGCAACAGCGACGTGATGCGCGAGGCCTTCAAGGCGGGGCAGCTCGACTTCCGCCTGGAAAACAGCGCCAAGGACTGGGCGACGGCCTACGATTTTCCCGCGGTGCGCGAGAAGCGCGTGATCAAAGAAGAATTTCCGATCCGCAATCTCGGCGTGATGCAGTCCTTCGCGTTCAATATCCGCCGGCCGAAATTTGCCGACCCGCGCGTGCGTGACGCGTTCAACTACGCGTTCGACTTCGAGGAGATGAACAAGCAGTTCTTCTACAACCAGTACATCCGCATCGACAGCTATTTCAAAGGCACCGAGCTTGCGTGGAACTGGCGGCCCGATCCGCAATCCGGCGCGCCGGCGCCGGACGCCGTTCCCGCTTCGGCGTCGGGCCTGCCGGAAGGCAAGGAGCTCGAGATTCTCGAAACCGTGCGCGACAAGGTGCCGCCGGAGGTCTTCACGAAGGCCTACAAGAATCCGGTCAACGGCAACCCGGAAGCCGTGCGCGCCAATCTGCGCGAAGCACTGCGGCTGTTCAAACAGGCGGGCTGGGAAATCCGCGACCGTCGGCTCGTCAACGCGAAGACCGGCGAGCCGATGACTGTGGAGGTCCTTCTATCCGAACCGACCTTCGAGAAGGTCGCGCTGTTCTACAAGCCGGCCCTGGAACGGCTTGGCATCGAGCTCACGGTGCGCACCGTCGATGACTCGCAATACGAAAACCGGCTGCGCAACTGGGACTACGACATGATCGTCGGCTCGTGGGGCGAGTCGCTTTCTCCCGGCAACGAGCAGCGCGGCTTCTGGGGGTCGGCGGCGGCTGACCAGCCGGGCTCCCGCAACTATGTCGGCATCAAGAATCCCGCGGTCGATGCGCTAATCGACCGCGTCATCTTCGCCAAGGACCGCGCCGAGCTCGTCGCGGCGACGCGCGCGCTCGATCGCGTGCTGATCTGGAATCACTATGTGGTCCCGCAATGGACTTATGGGAAATCGCGCACCGCGCGATGGGACCGCTTCGGACGGCCGGATAAAATGCCGGTCTACGGTGCGTCGGCGTTCCCAACCATCTGGTGGTGGGACGCGGCGCGCGCGGCAAAAGCGAGCACACAATAGTGCAGCGATCGCCCCGCCCTGACGTCACGACGCCGGCGCTCACGCGCCGCCGCGTGCTCACGCTTGCCGCCGGTGCGACGGCGCTGGCGGGTAGTCCGGGGATTTTTACGCATAGGGCGCAAGCCGCCGAGGAGGCGGAGCGCCACGGGCTCTCGGCCTTCGGCGACCTAAAATACCCCGCCGACTTCAAGCATCTCGACTATGTCGATCCGAACGCGCCGAAGGGCGGCACCTTCTCGCAGATTGGCCCGTCTGTTCAGTACAATCAGTCGTTCCTCACCTTTAACTCGCTCAACAGCTACATCCTGCGCGGTGACGCAGCGCAGGGGATGGAGCTCACCTTCGCGAGCCTGATGGCGCGCGCCGCTGACGAGCCGGATGCGATGTACGGCTTCGCCGCGCGGGCGGTGCGCGTGTCTGAGGATGGCACGCAGTATCGCTTTGTCATTCGGCCGGAGGCGCGGTTCCACGACGGCTCGCCATTGACCGCGCATGATGTCGCCTTCTCGCTCGCGACGCTGAAGGAGAAGGGGCATCCGATCATCACGCAGCTGCTGCGCGACTTTGAGGGGGCAGAAGCGAGTGACGACGCGACAGTGCTTGTTCGCCTTGCGCCGAAGCGCGCCCGCGACGTGCCGCTGTTCGTCGCGTCACTGCCGATCTTCTCGCGCACGTTCTATGGCAGCCGCAAGTTCGACGAGACGACGCTCGAGACGCCGCTCGGCTCGGGCGCCTACAAGGTCGGCCGCTTCGAGGTCGGGCGCTTCATCGAATACGAGCGCGTGAAGGATTGGTGGGGCGAAAACCTGCCGATCATCAAAGGCACGAGCAATTTCGATCATGTGCGCTTCGAATATTATCGTGACCGCGACGTCGGTTTCGTCGGTTTCACGGCGAAGAGCTATCTCTTCCGCGAGGAGTTCACCTCGCGCACGTGGGCGACGCGCTATGATTTTCCGGCGTTCAAGGACGGCCGCGTGAAGCGCGAGGTGCTGCCTGACGACACGCCGTCCGGCGCGCAAGGCTGGTTCCTCAATACGCGCCGCGACAAGTTCAAGGACGCGCGCGTGCGCGAGGCGATGATCGACGCGTTCGATTTCGAGTGGACCAACAAGAACATCATGTACGGGTCCTACGAGCGCACGCAGTCGGTTTTCCAGAACTCCGACATGATGGCGCAGGGCAAGCCTTCGCCCGAGGAGTTGGCGCTGCTCGAGCCGTTCCGCGGCAAAGTATCGGACGAGGTGTTCGGTGACCCGTTCGTGCCGCCGGTCTCCGACGGCTCGGGGCAGGATCGCGCCTTGCTGCGCAAGGCGAGCGAACTGCTGCGCGAGGCCGGCTGGACGGTCAAGGACGGCAAGCGCGCGAACGCGGGGGGCGAGCGGCTCGCGGTCGAGTTCTTGCTGGAGGAACCCTCGTTCCAGCCGCACCATATGCCTTACATCAAGAACCTCGCCACGCTCGGCATCGATGCAACGTTGCGTCTCGTCGATCCGGTGCAGTTCCGTGCGCGCCGCGACGATTATGATTTCGATGTCGCCATCCAGCGCTTCAATTTCTCGTCGACGCCAGGGGACTCGCTGCGTACCTTCTTCACGTCGCAAGCCGCGGCGATCAAGGGCTCGCAGAACCTCTCCGGCATGGCCGATCCCGTCATCGATGCCCTTGTCGAAAAGGTGATCGCTGCCGGCACACGCGCCAAGCTCAACACTGCCTGCCGCGCGCTCGATCGCGTCATCCGCGCCGGACGTTATTGGGTACCGCAATGGTATAAGGCGACCCACTGGATCGCCTATTGGGACGTCTTCAACCGGCCGCCGACGAAGCCGCGCTACAGCCGCGGCGTGCCGGAGACCTGGTGGTACGACGCCGAGAAAGCTGCAAAGCTCGAGCGGGCCGGTTAGCCTCGAACGAACGGACGCGATGGCCGCTTATATCATCCGACGCCTCCTCTTCATGATCCCGACGATCCTCGGGATCATGCTGGTCTCGTTCGTCGTCGTGCAGTTCGCGCCCGGCGGGCCGGTCGAGCGCGTGATCGCGAAGATCAGCGGCTCCGACACCGGCGCAACGTCGCGCATTTCCGGCTCGCCTGGTGGGGATTTCGCGCCGCGCGGGCAGCTGCAGCCCGGCGGCGGCGCCGACGCCGTCACGTCCAAATATCGCGGCGCGCAGGGGCTCGACCCGGCCTTCATCAAAAGCCTAGAGAAGCAGTTCGGCTTCGACAAGCCAGCTTACGAGCGCTTCGCGCTAATGATCTGGAACTACGCGCGCTTCGATTTCGGCCGCAGTTATTTCCGCGACACCCGCGTTCTCGACATCATCAAGGAGAAGCTGCCGGTCTCGATGTCGCTCGGCATCTGGATGACGCTGCTCACCTACCTCATCTCGATTCCGCTCGGCATCCGCAAGGCGATCCGCGACGGATCACGGTTCGACATGTGGACGTCGACCGTCATCATCGTCGGCTACGCGATCCCCGGCTTCCTCTTCGCCATCCTGCTCATCATCCTCTTCGCCGGCGGCTCGTTCTTCTCCTGGTTCCCCTTGCGCGGGCTCACCTCCGACAACTGGGCGCTGCTGCCGTGGTGGCAGAAGATCCTCGATTATTTCTGGCACCTGACACTGCCGATCATCGCCATGTCGCTGAGCGCCTTCGCGACCATGACGCTGCTGACCAAGAATTCGTTCTTGGACGAAATCCGCAAGCAATACGTCCTCACCGCCCGCGCCAAGGGCTGCAGTGAGCGGCAGGTGCTCTACGGGCACGTCTTCCGCAACGCGATGCTCATCGTCATCGCCGGATTCCCCGGCGCCTTCGTGCACGCGTTCTTCTCCGGCGCGCTGCTCATCGAGACGATCTTCTCGCTCGACGGCCTCGGCCTTCTCGGCTTCGAGAGCGTGCTCAACCGCGACTACCCGGTCGTCTTCGCGACGCTCTACATCTTCTCGCTCGTCGGGCTGATCGTGAACCTCATTTCCGATCTCACCTACACCTGGGTCGATCCGCGTATCGACTTCGAGACGCGGGAGGTGTGAGCGGATGGATGTGAAGCTCGACACCAGACCGCCCGTTGCGCCGCCCGAGACGTCCCCGACGCGCCAGGTCGCGACGCCGGTCGGCGAGGCGGAGGCAGCCGCGCTCGCACAGCGCCCGCGGCGCGGATGGCTTTCGCCGATCAATCGCCGGCGCTGGGAGGCCTTCAAGGCCAACCGCCGCGGCTTCTACGCCTTCTGGATTTTCCTCGTCCTGTTCGGCGTGTCGATGTGCTCGGAATTCATCGCCAACGACAAGCCGTTCCTGGTGAAGGCCGATGGGCACTATTACTTCCCGGTTTTCTTCACCTATACCGAGGCGCAGCTCGGCGGCGAGTTCGAGACGGCGGCCGACTATCGTGATCCGTATCTGCAGAAGCTGATTGCGGAGAAGCACGGCTTCATGTGGTGGCCGCCGATCCGTTACTCCTACGACACGCACAATCTCGACCTGCCGACGCCGGCGCCATCGCCGCCTACCTGGATGCTCACCGACGCGCAGTGCAAGGCGGTGGCGGAGAAGAAGGGCGGCACTGGCTGCGCGAGCCTCGAATGGAACTGGCTCGGCACCGACGATCAGGGGCGCGACGTCGTCGCGCGGCTTCTCTACGGCTTCCGCATTTCCGTCCTCTTCGGGCTCGCACTGACGATCGTGTCGTCCTTCGTCGGCGTGCTCGCGGGCGCCGTGCAGGGCTATTTCGGCGGATGGACCGACCTTCTCTTCCAGCGCTTCATTGAGATCTGGACGGCGATCCCTTCGCTCTATCTGCTGCTGATCATCTCCTCGGTGCTGGTGCCCGGCTTCTTCGTCCTGCTCGGCATTCTGCTCCTCTTCTCCTGGGTGTCGCTGGTCGGGCTTGTCCGCGCGGAATTCCTGCGCGGACGCAATTTCGAATACATCCAGGCCGCGCGCGCGCTCGGCGTCTCCAACCGCACGATCATGTTCCGCCACCTCCTGCCGAACGCCATGGTCGCGACCATGACCATGCTGCCGTTCGTGCTCTCCTCCTCGGTGATGACGCTCACCGCGCTCGACTTCCTCGGCTTCGGCCTGCCGCCCGGCTCGCCGTCGCTCGGCGAGCTTCTCTCGCAGGCGAAAGCGAACGTGCAGGCGCCATGGCTTGGCCTCACCGGCTTCTTCACGCTCGCCGGCATGCTGTCGCTCCTGATCTTCATCGGCGAAGCGGCGCGGGACGCTTTCGATCCGCGCAAGACGTTCGGGTGAGGCCGTGCTATGCTACTTTTTTTGAGCCAAGTGCCATGAACAGCATCGTGCGACAGCATTATCCGGCATCGAAACTGCCGGAGGATTTGCGAGAAGGTGTCGATCCCGCTTCGACCGTGACCGTGACGGTGACGGTCGAAGAGCTGACGCGACCCGAGCGCGTCATGAGTCTTGACGAGATATTCTCGCTATCCGGTTTTCGACGGCTTACGACGGAGGAGATCGACGCCGATATCCGTCGCATGCGAGACGAATGGGATGACTGAGCAAACCGCCAGCCATCCTATTTACTTGGAGACGAATGTTTTCATTAGGGCGGTGGAGGGACTCGAAGGCGCGTCCCTCTTACCAAAGAAACTTATGGCATCCCTTCGCGGTCGGCCAACTCTCGCCGTGACGAGCGAAATTACATTGGCCGAAGTTCTTGCGCCAACTAAGCGTCCTCAAGCAATGCCGTTTCCAATGAAACAGCGTGCTTACCTTGACCTTCTCGTCTGGAGCAACTTCATAAAGCTGCTTCCGGTGAGCAGAAAGTTGCTGATTGAAACTGCAGATTTGCGACGAGTTACGTCACTGAAACTGCCGGACGCTATCCATCTTGCCTCGGCGACCGAAGCGAATTGTCGTTTTTTTGTTTCTCATGACGAGGACTTCAGAAAATTACCTGTCGGCATGATCCGCGTGAATCCCGACGATGAGCACGGAATAGATCGTTTGCTCAGCGCGATAGTTTGAACGATATGGCTGCTCCATTACTTCAAGTCACCGACCTCTCCGTCGCCTTCCGTCAGGGCGAGCGGCAGACGCTCGCCGTCGACCGCGTCTCCTTCGAGATTGCCAAGGGCGAGACGCTCGCGCTTGTCGGGGAGTCGGGATCGGGAAAGTCAGTCACCGCGCTCTCGATCATGAAGCTCTTGCCGTATCCCGCAGCGTCGCATCCGTCCGGCACCGTGCATTTCAAGGGGCAGGAGCTTTTGCAACTGCCGGAGCACGAGATGCGGCATGTGCGTGGCAACGACATCACCATCATCTTCCAGGAGCCGATGACGTCGCTCAATCCGCTGCACACGATCGAGAAGCAGATTGGCGAAATCCTTCTTCTGCATAAGAGCATCAGGGGCGAGGCCGCGCGCCGGCGCACGATCGAGCTTCTCGGCCAGGTCGGCATTCCTGACCCGGAAAGCCGCTTGCAAAGCTATCCGCATCAGATGTCGGGCGGGCAGCGCCAGCGCGTGATGATCGCTATGGCCCTCGCCAACGAGCCCGACCTTCTCATCGCCGACGAGCCAACGACGGCGCTCGACGTCACGGTGCAGGCGCAGATTTTGAAGCTTCTCAAGGAAATCCAGACGCGGCTCGGCATGGCGATGCTGTTTATCACCCATGACCTTGGGATCGTGCGCAAGATCGCGGATCGCGTCTGCGTCATGCAGCGCGGCAAGATCGTCGAGCATGGCGATGTCGAGCGCGTGTTCGAGACGCCCGAGCATCCTTACACGCGCGCGCTGCTCGCTGCCGAGCCGAAACCCGATCCGGCGCCGCTGCAGCCGGAGGCGCCGGTCGTCATCGAGACGGACGACCTGAAGGTCTGGTTCCCGGTGAAGCGCGGCGTCATGCGCAAGGTGGTCGGCCACATCAAGGCGGTCGACGGCGTCACTGTGACCGTGCGTAAGGGCGAGACGCTTGGCGTCGTCGGCGAATCGGGGTCGGGCAAGACCACGCTCGGCCTTGCGATCCTGCGGCTCATCTCCTCGAACGGTCCCATCGTCTATATGGGCCAGCAACTGCAAGGCCTGCGCTTCAAGGAGATGCGGCCGTTCCGGCGCGACATGCAGATCGTGTTCCAGGACCCCTACGGGTCGCTGAGCCCGCGCATGTCGGTGTCGGACATCATCGAGGAGGGCCTGTGGGTGCATCATCCGCATCTGTCGGCGGATGAGCGCGAGGCGCGCGTCGTGCGCGCGCTCAGGGACGTGGGCCTCGATCCCGAGACGCGCTTTCGTTATCCGCACGAATTCTCCGGCGGACAGCGCCAGCGCATTGCCGTCGCGCGCGCGATCGTGCTCGAGCCGACCTTTATCATGCTCGACGAGCCGACGAGCGCGCTCGACATGCTCATCCAATCGCAGATCGTCGACCTTCTCCGCGACCTGCAGAAGCAGCGCGACCTTACCTATCTCTTCATCTCGCACGACCTTCGCGTCGTCTCGGCGCTGGCGAGCCGGCTTGTCGTCATGCGTCAGGGCAAGGTGGTCGAGGAGGGGCCGGCGGCCGATGTTTTCGCCGCGCCGAAAAGCGACTATACCCGCGCTCTGTTCGCGGCGGCCTTCAATATCGAGACGGCGGCCGCCGGCGTCGTCTCGGAGTAATCAAGACCATGGCGCAGGCACTGCTGGTCACCGTGACCGGGGCGACGACGCAGGCGTGGTTCAAGCGCTTCGCCGATTATCCATCAGGGCGTGAGCTGCGGTTTTGGCCCGACATCGGTCGCGCCGAGGACATCGGCTATGCGGCCGCCTGGAAGGCGCCTCATGGCGCGTTTGTGGGGCTGCCGAACCTAAAGGCGCTATTCAATCTCGGCGCCGGCGCCGATCACCTGCTCGCCGATCCGCAGCTGCCGGATGTGCCGGTGGCGCGTGCGATCCATCCTGATCTGAGCATGCGCATGACGGAATATGTCGTGCTGCATGTCCTGCGCCATCATCGCCGTCAGTCGACCTACGAGGCGCAGCAGCGCGAGCGCATCTGGAAAGGGCACGATCAACCGGCGGCGAGCGAAGTGGCTGTCGGCATCCTCGGCCTCGGTGTGATTGGGCGGGAGGCCGCCGCCGTACTCCGCCGCATCGGCTTTCAAGTCGCCGGCTGGAGCCGCACCCCGCAGACGATGGAGGGCATCGAGGTTTTCCATGGCGCGGCGGGTCTGGGGCCATTTCTCGCGCGCACGGAAATTCTGGTCTGTCTGCTGCCCTCCACCCCTGAGACGAACGGGATCCTCAATCTCGCTTTGCTGCGCCAGCTCAAGCGCAATGGCGCGCTCGGCGCCGCTTATCTCGTGAATGCCGGGCGCGGGAAGTTGCAGGTCGATGACGAGATCGTCGCAGCGCTTGATGAAGGCGCGATCGCCGGCGCGACGCTCGATGTCTTTCCGACCGAGCCGCTGCCGGGCGAGAGCCCGCTCTGGGCTCATCCGAAAATCACGGTCACCCCGCACAATGCCGGCGATCTCGCGCCGAAGGAGCTCGTGCGGGGCATCTTTACCCAGATCGAGGCGATGGAGCGCGGCGAGCCGCTGCGCCATCTCGTCGACCGGGCGCGAGGCTATTGAACGTCCCCGGAGGAACAAAAAGTGGCTCGGTGCTTTATCTGGCCGGAAAACGGAGCCGCCGATGCCGACGAAGGACGATCAAGAAGAGGACGCCGAGCGGCTGCACGACAAGCTCCAGGACATCCAGCAGGCCATGAACGCCGTTGAAATCTGGGCCGGTGCGCTCGCCGCCTTCGCGCAGTCCGTGCCGCTCGGCGCCTTCAACCTGCCGCGAGAGAGCCGGTAGATCCCCGCAGATTTTCGAGGGTTCGAAATGCCTCGGCCGCAGTCCGTGCCGGGGCTTTTTTAGCTCTTTTCCACGTAGTGAATCGCGGTTTTTGGACCCGCGTGACGACACGCCCGTCAAGGTCTCGAAAATCTTCCGAAACGGGCTGGAAAAACAACGGCTTAGACCCCATCTAATTGTCCTGTACGGCGCCCCGGATTCGTGGCACACAGAGTCCTGCGCCGCCCCCCAATTTCGTGAATGATTCGAAGGTTTTAAATGGCCGAGCCTGCCAGCTCCCAGGGCCCGTTCGAATACGGCGCCGATTCCATCAAGGTCCTAAAGGGGCTCGACGCCGTCCGCAAGCGGCCGGGGATGTATATCGGCGATACCGACGACGGCTCGGGCCTGCATCACATGGTCTACGAGGTCGTTGATAACGCGATCGACGAGGCCCTCGCGGGCCATGCCACCGAAGTGACAGTGACGCTCAACCCGGACGGCTCCTGCACCGTGCGCGACAACGGCCGCGGCATCCCGACCGACATCCATGCGGAGGAGGGGATTTCCGCGGCGGAAGTCATCATGACGCAGCTGCATGCCGGCGGAAAATTCGATCAGAATTCCTACAAGGTTTCCGGCGGCCTGCATGGCGTCGGCGTCTCCGTCGTCAATGCCCTGTCGTCCTGGCTCAAGCTGACCATCTGGCGCGGTGACAAAGAGCACAGCATGGAATTCCGTGACGGCGATGCCGTCGCGCCGCTCGCGGTCACCGGCGATTCGCTCGGCCGTAAGGGGACGGAGGTCACCTTCCTGCCGTCGCCCGTCACCTTCACCATGACGGAGTTCGATTTCCCGACGCTGGAGCACCGGCTGCGCGAGCTCGCCTTCCTCAATTCCGGCGTGCGCATCGTGCTCACCGATCTGCGCCACGCCGGCGAGAAGCGCGAGGAGATGCGCTACGACGGCGGCATCGAGGCGTTCGTGCGCTACCTCGACCGCAACAAGAACCCGATCGTCGCCGCGCCCGTCGTCATCCGCGCGGAGCGCGACGGCATCGGCGTCGAGGCGGCGCTGTGGTGGAACGACGGGTACCACGAGGCGGTGCTCTGCTTCACCAACAACATTCCCCAGCGCGACGGCGGCACGCATCTCGCCGGCTTCCGCGGCGCGCTGACGCGCCAGATCACGGGCTATGCCGAAGGCATGGCGCGCAAGGAGAAGGTCGCTCTTACAGGCGATGACTGCCGCGAGGGATTGACCGCGGTGCTCTCGGTCAAGGTGCCCGATCCGAAGTTCTCGTCGCAGACGAAGGACAAGCTCGTCTCCTCAGAGGTGCGGCCCGTGGTCGAGGGCGTGCTCAACGAGGCGTTGGCGTCGTGGCTCGAAGAGCATCCGGCGGAAGCGAAGATGATCGTCGGCAAGGTCGTCGAGGCGGCGGCGGCACGCGAAGCCGCGCGCAAGGCGCGCGAGCTCTCACGGCGCAAGAGCCCACTCGATGTTGCGTCGCTGCCGGGCAAGCTTGCTGACTGTCAGGAGCGCGATCCGGCGAAATCCGAATTGTTCCTGGTCGAGGGCGATAGCGCCGGCGGCTCCGCCAAGCAGGGACGCAACCGCGAATTCCAGGCCGTGCTGCCGCTTCGGGGCAAGATCTTGAACGTCGAGCGGGCGCGCTTCGACAAGATGCTCTCCTCGCAGGAGATCGGCACGCTGATCACTGCGCTCGGCACCGGCATCGGCCGCGAAGACTTCAACATCGAGAAGCTTCGCTACCACAAGATCATCATCATGACGGATGCCGACGTCGACGGCTCGCACATCCGCACGCTGCTCTTGACGTTCTTCTTCCGGCAGATGCCCGACATCATCGAGCAGGGGCATCTCTACATCGCGCAGCCGCCGCTCTACAAAGTGACGCGCGGCAAGTCCGAGCAGTATCTCAAGGACGAGCGCGCGCTCGAGAATTATCTCGTCGACATGGGACTCGACGACGCGGTGCTGCGCCTCGCGTCCGGCGAGGAGCGCGCCGGCGCGGACCTGCGGCGGATCGTCGAGGAGGCGCGCACGGTGCGCAATCTGCTGGGCGGCTTGCATTCGCGGTATGACCGCCGCGTGGTGGAGCAGGCGGCGATCGCTGGCGTTCTCAATCCGGCGATCTTCAACGACGCGCCGAAGGCGCTCGCCGCGGCCGAATATATCGCGCGCCGGCTCGACATGCTCTCCGACGAGATCGAGCGGGGCTGGGAAGGCCGCTTCGAGAACGGGTTCCACTTCGCGCGTACGGTGCGCGGCGTGCGCGAGGCCGCGATCATCGATCCGGCGCTGCTCGGCTCGGCGGATGCGCGAAAGCTCGACGAATATTCCGCGTCGTTGCAAGAGGTGTATGCGCGGGCGAGCGTCCTGCATCGCAAAGGCGACGAGACGGTCGTGCATGGGCCGATCGGCCTGTTCGAGGCCGTGACCGCCGTCGGCCGCAAGGGCCTCACGCTGCAGCGCTACAAGGGCCTCGGCGAGATGAACCCCGGCCAGCTGTGGGAGACGACGCTCGACGCCAATGCCCGCTCGCTGCTGCAGGTGAAGGTGAAGGAGGTCGACGAGGCCGACGACATGTTCACGAAGCTGATGGGCGACGTCGTCGATCCCCGTCGCGAATTCATCCAGGAAAACGCGCTCGCGGCGAGCGTCGACGTCTAAAACGCCGTCGTCTTAACTGAATCGGCGTGGGCTCTTTTCACCTCTCCCCTTTGGGGAGAGGTCGGCGCGCGAAGCGTGCCGGGTGAGGGGAGAGAGCCTAGCGAGAGTCACCCGCCCCTCCCAACCCTCTCCCCAACGGGGAGAGGGAGCACGCTGCCGAAGCTTCTGAAGGCTTCGGCCGTCGCCGAAGCGTGAGGGCTTGGGAATCGCCGGCCCGCCACCGATATCTGGCGGACCGGCAGTTGCTCACGGTCCTGCATGCATTCCCCCCTCGAGCGTCCGCGCCCTCTCGTTCTCACGGCCATGTGCCTGGGAACCTTCATGGCGATCCTCGACACGTCGCTCGTCAATCTCGCGCTGCACGCCATCCAGGATGATATCGGCGCGGACCTGTCCGCGCTCCAATGGGTCATCGACAGCTACAATCTTGTCTACGCCGCCCTCATTTTGACGGGCGCGACGCTCGCCGATCTCTACGGCCGGCGTCTTATTTTCATCGTCGGCTGCGTTGCGTTCGCCTTCGGGTCGGTGATCTGCGCGGTCGCGCCGAATGTCGCCGTCCTGATCCTCGGCCGCGGCATCGCGGGCGCGGGCGCGGCGCTCGAATTGCCGGCGGCTCTCGCGATCCTGTCGGTTGCTTACCCGAAAGCGGCGGAACGCTCGCGCGCCATCGCAATCTGGGGCGGAACGAACGGGCTTGCGATGGCCATCGGGCCGACGCTCGGAGGGCTCGCCGTTGCTCAGCTCGGCTGGCGCAGCATCTTCTATCTCATTCTCCCGGTCGCGGCCGCCGCGATCTTCCTCGCCATGCGTTCAGTTTCGGAGACTTCGGCGAGCGAAGGGCGACACCTCGATCTGCCGGGCCAGGCTTGCGCCATCGTGAGCCTCGCGGCGCTCTGTTTCGGCGTGATCGAGGGCCAGAACCTGGGCTGGACTTCGCCGGTCATTGTCGGGTGCTTTTGCGCCGCCATTATCGCGGCGCTCCTCTTCGCCGTCGTGGAACAGCGCAGCACAAGCCCGATGGTGCCTTTCGACGTGTTCCGCAGCGCCGCGTTCTCCGCTTCGGTTGCGGACGCCGGGCTGATGACATTCGGCATGTATGGGCTGCTCTTCGTGCTGCCGCTCTATGTGCAGGTCGTCAAAGGGCAGGGCGCAACCATCGCCGGCCTCGTTCTCCTGCCGATGTCGGTGACGTTCTTTGTCGTGTCCTTCTTCGCCGGACGTTTCGCCGCGACGCGCGGCGCGCGCACCGCGATTACCGGCGGGATGTTACTCACCGGCGCAGGTCTCCTCGGCCTCACCTTCGTTGGCGCCGACACGGCACTCTCCCTCATCACGGCGCCGCTTTTTCTGATTGGCATCGGGCTTGGGATGATCACGGGGCCGATCGCGAATGTCGCGGTTGCAAATGCGCCGGAGGCTCGCGCCGGCATGGCGTCGGGTCTCGTCAATGTTGGGCGTCTGGTCGGGGCGACGCTGGGCGTCGGCGTGCTCGGGCTTCTCTTCAAGGGCGGCGCGGGTGGTGCCTTCGGTCACCCGGCGGACTTCGTGTCGGGCATGCGCGCGACGATGACCCTGGGCACCGCCGCGCAGTTTCTCGGTGCGGCGATAGCGTTCATGGGCTTGCGCAAGGCAACGCTTGGGCGTGCTTAGGAGCGCGTCAAATGCCGGCGTACCATTCGTAGCCGTTGTCTTCCCAGTAACCGCCCTTGCCGCGACCGATCCTGGCGAAGCTTTCGACGAGCTCGATGCGCATGATGTATTTCGCCATCTTGTAGCCGAGCTGGCGCTCGACGCGCAGCCGCAGCGGCGCGCCGTAAGGCACCGCCAATGTCTCGCCGTTCATCTCGTAGGCGAGAATGGTCTGGGGATGATGCGCATCGACGAGGTCGATGCTTTCATAATATTTTGGTCCTTTAGGTCCGCCCTCGTCGTCGCCCTCGAGGCCGCCGCTTTCTTCCATCGTATCGGCGCAATGGAAGACGACGTAGCGCGCTTCGCTCTTGACGCCGACGTTCTCCAGCACGGCGGAGAGCGGAACGCCTTTCCATTTGCCGATACAGCTCCAGCCTTCGACGCAATCGTGCCGCGTGATCTGCGTGCGCGACGGCATTGCGCGCAGCTCCGCCAGCGTAAACTGCGCGGGACGCTCGACGAGCCCGTCGATCTTCAGCGTCCAATCGGCGAATTGGTTCTTGGCGAGCGCCCGGTAATCCTTGTCGATCGGGTCGATCGTGCCGTTCGCCTTGAACTGCTTCGAAATCTGGTCCTCGCGGAATTCCGGCGCCAGGCTTTGGCCGATGAGGAGGCGCTGCACGCGTTGCGTCACCTTCTCGGCGGAACCGATGAAATCCAGAAAGCCTTGGCTGTCGGAGAGGCGATCGCAGCCGGCGAGGGAGAGCGCGCCGAAGCCGGCGAGGCCGCGCGTCAGGAAGCGGCGGCGGTCAAGAGACGGATTGCGTTTCAGCTTACTTTTCATGGGCGTCACTCGACGTTGAGATGGCGTAGCGGCCGGTGATCATGGAGCGCAGGTTGTTCCAGACGCCCGAGAGGATGACCATCAGCACGTGCACGATGACAAAGAGCACCAAGGCGCTGGCGGCGATGAAATGGATCGTGCGTGCCGACTGGCGACCGCCGAAGATGCTGACGAGGTGCGGGAAGGCGGAGTCGATGCCGGGCGACATTGTCAATCCGGTCGCTATGACGAGCGGGAAGAGAATGAAGATCACGCCGAGGTAGGTCAGCTTCTGCAGCACGTTGTAGCGCTTTGCCTCCTCGCCTTTCGGGAAGCGCAGCTTGATATGCTCGACGATCGTGTGGCCGATCTCGCGCCAGTCGCGTCGTGTCGGCGCGAGGTCGCGCTGCACATGCCGCGTGAGGAAGCTGTAGATGAGGTAAGCGAACCCGTTGATCACCAGGAGCCAGGCGAAGAAGAAGTGCCAGCGGCGCCCGATCGCGAGACTCTGCGTGGAGGGGATTGTCGCCCAAGACGGGAAGCCGCGCTCCGTCGGCTCGCCGTTCACGTTGGAGACGCCGAGCACGCCGGTCGTATCGAAGCGGTGTCCGGCGATGGTGGTGATGCCGCGGCTTTCGTCATTCGGATCGACGGTCAGCGCCAGGAAGGGCGTGTCGAAATACGACTGCTGGCCCCAATAGAGCGCCGGGTGCGCGTTGAAGATCTGCAGGCCGCTCATCAGGAGGAGCGTGAAGCAGAGGACGTTGATCCAATGCGCCAGGCGCACGACAAGGGAATGCCGTTTGATCAGCTCCTTGCGCGGGCGGTGCGCCGCGCCCGTCGCATCCATGGTTGCATCGGTCATGGCTGCCTCATGTCGCCCAGGATGGCCTTGCCCGAACTACGGATGTGCGGGCGATAAGTTACGTCCCGGCGCGCACCCGCCGATCAACTTGATTTGATCACGCGGCCTCAATGTCCGGGCAGCACCAGGACCTTCGGCTTTGCCGGCAGCGTCGCCCGGGAAAGGACGACGGACGGCACGTCGCTGCGCTCGATGTCCCAGTTCCGGCGTGCGCGCTCGAGGAAACGGTCGAGCGTATAGCTGCTGAAGAAATGCATCGGGATGATCACCTGCGCCTTGAGGGCGGTGAGCACCTCCATCATGCCGTCGAGGTCGAGCGTGTAGCTGCCGTCGACGGGTACAAGCACGACATCGACACGGCCGATTTCGCTGAGCTGCTGCGGCGTCAGGGTGTGATGCAGGTGGCCGAGGTGCGCGATGCAGAGCGTGCCGACCTCGAAGATGAAGATCGAATTGCCGTGCCGCTCCGTGCGCTCCGAGGCCCAGCTGCGGATATTGGTCGGCACGTTGCGGATGTGAACGTCCTGCACCGTGAGATCGTGGCGCGCCGCCTTCTCGCCCTCAGCCCAGCCACGCAGCACGTATTTGATGCTGGGATCGGGACGGTCGCTGTAGTGGGTCGAGTGCGCGTGATTCATCGTGACGATGTCAGGCACGACCGCGGGGCGCACATAGTCGTTGTAGTCGGTCGCGATGCGCACGAGCTTCGGGCTTTCGATCAAGAAGGTGGAGTGCCCGATATAGGTGAGGCGCGCCTCGTCGGCGTTGAGGGCGGCAAGCCTGAAGGCCACAGGGATAGCGCGCGGCGTCATTGTCGCGACAAGACCAGGGCAGCTTTCCGGGCTTGGCGGCTGGGCGGCGGGCGCTTGCGCCTGAGCGAGTGCTGATGCCGGCGCGGCTGCCGCAATGAGCAGCGCGCCGAGCAGGCCTAGGGTCCAGCGTGACGTCGATCTCGGATTGCGCATGGCTGCTCCGTCGTCTCGGCCGGCCGCGCAGCATAGCGCAGAATGCCTGCGCGTCACCTCTCCCCGCGTGCGAAGAGGAGGAGGCCCAAGACTTCGATGGCCGGGACGAGCCCGGCCATCACGGTAAAAGTGGAGCTTCTGTCAGGACAGGGGATCACGCCGCCGGCGGGTTTGCCGCTTCGACGCTGATCTGCGTTCCGCTGAGCTTACCGGCAAAGGTCTCGGCGATGAAGGATTTCACCTTGGCTGGATCCTGTCCTTCGGGCGCGATGATGCGCACGCGCACACTGTCATCCGCGACCAGGATTTCGTATTCGGCGATCAATCCCGAGCCCTTGAACTCGTTCAGCCGGTCGTTGATGTCTTCCATGTTGGCCATGGAGTGATTGTCCCCTCTTGGCGGCCGCGCGAGCGCGGCACGATGTCGTCGAAGATGCCGCGTCGCCGCTCGGCGGCGCGCTCCTACCGGCACTCTTGTGAGACGCGGTCCAGCGCCTGGGAGAGGCCCTTCAGCGAATAGCGATCGGTCGTCGTCGTTCCCCGCGTTGAAGTGCCATGCACGACGATATCAGCTCCCTTGCGCATCAATTCGACCAGCCGCCCTTCTTCGGCGGCATTTTTCACCCATGCGCCGTCGTCTTGGGTCTGCAACGCAAATTTTGCATTTCCGACGTTGGCCGTAGCGTCGCTACTCGCCTTGAGCGGATAGCCCATCATTAGCGACACCTCGTTGCGGACATTTTCCGCCGGCCGTGTCGAGACGAAGAAATAGATCGGGTCACGCGGCCGGTTCGGCGGGTTGGTCTGCGACGATTCGGGCTTCGCGAGCGCGAAGCAGACCTTGTGACCGTTGCTGGAGCCCGTATAGGCGCCCCAATCGCCAAATTGGCCGAGCAGGCTGGGCTGGCCATTTCCCGTCGCAGCCGCGCGTTGCGCGGCGGCCGGAAAGGCAAAGAGCGTCAGGAGACATCCTGAAAGGAAAAAGGCTGAAATGTTCGATCGAATGCGATTCATCGGCCCTCGATTGCAAGATCGTGGCGTGCGCCGACGCGCCCCGCCATTCTGCCCCTCTCGAATCGTTACTGCGCAGCGAACAGGTTGCCAATTCCTTTTTGCTCTGCAAGAGGATGGCACCGCCCGCCGCCACAGCGGCTTTTCGCTGATTCATCAATGTGAAATCCCATGAAAGCCGTTCTTTGCACCCGCTATGGCGGGCCCGACGACCTCGAATTCGCCGACCTTCCCGACCCACAGCCAGAGGCGGGCCAGGCGGTCGTCGCCATCAAAGCGGCGGCGTTGAACTTCTTTGACACGCTGATCATTGCCGGGAAATACCAGGCGAAGCCGCCGTTTCCCTTCTCGCCGGTGGCCGAATTCGCCGGGGTGGTGGAGGCGGTCGCGCCGGGCGTCACGGCCGTCAAGCCGGGCGATCGGGTCATGGGCTATCCGGGCCACGGCGCGGCGCGCGAGCGCATCGCCATTGCGGCGGAGGCGCTCATCAAGATCCCGGACGCGCTCGATTTCGACCGCGCGGCGGGGCTCACCGTCACCTACGGCACGAGCTACAACGCGCTCAAGGATCGCGCCGATCTCAAGCCCGGTGAGACGCTGGCGGTGCTGGGCGCATCGGGCGGCGTCGGTCTTGCCGCCGTCGAGCTCGGCAAGCTTATGGGGGCGCAGGTGATCGCCTGCGCCTCATCGGCCGAGAAGCTTGCCTTTGCGCGTGAGCGCGGCGCCGATGCGGTCGTCGACTATGCGAAGGAAAACTTGCGCGATGCGCTGCGCGAGCGCACCGGCGGCAAGGGCGTCGACGTCATCTATGATCCGGTCGGCGGCGCCTATGCCGAGTCCGCGCTGCGCGCGATCGCCTGGAACGGGCGCTTCCTCGTGATCGGATTTGCCGCTGGCGAAATCCCGAAAATCCCGCTCAATCTTGCGCTGCTGAAGAATTGCGACATCCGTGGCGTGTTCTGGGGCGAGTGGGCGCGGCGCTTCCCGCAGGCGCATCAAGACAATATGCGCCAGATCATGGATTGGACGGCGGCGGGCAGGCTCTCGGCGCACGTCCATGCCGTCTATCCGCTGGCGGAGGCGGCCGCAGCGCTCAAGGCGATCACGAGCCGCGGCGTGATGGGCAAGGTGCTGCTGCGCCCCTAAAGGCTTGAGGCTTAAGGCTTGGCGGATCGCGCACGATGGACCATGTGTAGGGCATGATAGTCACGGCGGATATGGAGGCGACGGCAGTACGAGGGGCGCTCGAAAAAGCGCCGCTCGAGCGCTATGTCGCGCCCGAACGGCCCTCGCTCGTCGGCATGAGCCGGGCCGGGCTTGCCGATGCGCTTGGCGGCATCGGCGTGCCGGAGCGCGAGCGAAAGATGCGCGTGCAGCAGCTCTGGCACTGGATGTATGTGCGCGGCGTCACCGATTTCGACGCGATGTCGAGCGTCTCGAAAGTGTTGCGCGCGGAGCTTGCGCGCCATTTCACGCTTGAACGGCCGGACGTCGCCGCGGAGCAGATTTCCGTCGACGGCACCCGCAAATGGCTTCTGACTTTGCCGGGCGAGCACCCCGGCGAGAAACCGCATCTCGTCGAGTGTGTCTATATCCCGGAAACCGATCGCGGAACGCTGTGCGTGTCGAGCCAGGTCGGCTGCACGCTCACCTGCGCCTTCTGCCACACCGGCACGCAGCGCCTGGTGCGCAACCTCACGCCCGGCGAGATCGTCGGCCAGATCATGGTCGCGCGCGATCGGCTGGGCGATTGGCTGACCGCTGCGCCCGCGAAAGGGGAGAGCGAGCGCAAACGCCTCGTCTCCAACATCGTGATGATGGGCATGGGCGAGCCGCTCTATAATTTCGAGGCGGTGCGCGATGCGCTCCTCGTCGCCTCGGACGGCGACGGCTTAAGCCTTTCCAAGCGTCGCATCACGCTCTCGACCTCCGGCGTTGTGCCGAATATTCCGCGCGCCGGCGCCGAAATCGGCAGCATGCTCGCGATCTCGCTGCATGCCGTGCGCGACGAATTGCGCGACGTTCTGGTGCCGCTCAATCGCAAATATCCGATCAAGGAATTGCTCGACGCCTGCCGCAACTACCCAGGCCTGTCGAATGCGCGGCGCATCACGTTCGAATATGTGATGCTCAAGGGCGTCAACGATTCCATCGCCGACGCCAAGGCGCTGGTGCGCCTCCTCAAGGGCATCCCGGCGAAGATCAACCTCATCCCGTTCAACCCGTGGCCAGGGACGACCTACGAATGCTCCGACTGGGAGCAGATCGAGAAGTTCTCGCAGGTCGTGTTCGACGCTGGCTACGCCTCGCCGGTGCGCACGCCGCGCGGCCGCGACATCCTCGCCGCCTGCGGCCAGCTCAAGAGCGCGACGGAGAAGCTCTCCGTGCGCGAGCGCATGGCGCTGCGCGCCATGGCGATGACGGATTGAGCGCGAGCCACGGCGGTCACGCCGCCTGACCGGGCGCCTTGCGTGGCAGGATCGGGGGCAGACGCAGGCCGGCGCCAAGCCGGTTCCAGGCATTGATGGTCCCGATCGCGACGGTGAGGAAGAGAAGCTCGTCCTCGGAGAAGTGTTTTTGCGCTTCGGCGAAGACGACTTCGTCCGGATGATGGTCAGCGAGGCGGGTCAGGCTCTCGGCCCAGGCGAGCGCCGCCTGCTCACGCTTCGAAAAAATGCCCGCGTCGCGCCAGCCGGCGACGAGATCGAGCTTTTCCGCCGCGATCCCGATCTGCCGCGACACGGTGAGATGATACTGCATACAGAAGGCGCAGCCGTTGATCTGTGACACCCGCAGCTTGACGAGTTCCGTCAACGTCTTCTCGAGGCCGGCCGCCTCCACCGCCTTCGTCATGGCGGACAGTGCGTCATAGACGGCCGGCGCGGTCTTGCGGAATCCTTCGTAGGTGTAAGTCGTCATCATTGGGGCCCTTGCTGGCGGTACGAAAGCGGACGCTCACCGCTTGCGGCGGCCTTCCTGCATCAATTCGAGCTGGATCTGCTGGATTTCGGCGAGGCGCTGCCATTGGCGCATGATCAAGTGGTCCATCTTCTCATGCAGGTGGCGGATTTCCAATTCGGCCTTGAGGTTCACCCGATAGTCGTTCAACGAGCGCAGGCGATCTTTCGTCTCCTGCCGCTTCTGACTCATCATGATGATGGGCGCTTGCACGGCCGCGACCGTTGAGAGGACGAGATTGAGCAGGATGAATGGGTAGGCGTCGAACGCGTTGTTGCCCTCATAGAAGTTAAAGATCATCCAGGCCATCAAGAACGCGGCGAAGGCGATCAGAAAGGCCCACGAGCCACCGAAAGTCGCGAGCGCGTCGGACAGGCGCTCGCCGAGCGAGCGCTTCTCGTCGAATTCCTGCTCGATGTTTGCCGCGATCGTCTCCTGATTGGCGATGCTCTCGGCGACCTGCCGATCGAGCTCGGAGAACTCGCCGTGCTCCGCCTTGAGCAGGTTTTCCACATATTGGCTGCGGTAGCGATTGATCTCGCGGCGGTCGATCAGCGCATCGTCGGGCAAATCGGGATGCTCGGCACGGACACATTCGGCGAGCGCGGGACGCAGGGCGTCGAGGCGGATCAAATCCTTCCTCGGGCGCGCGCGATGTGTGATTGCGCAGTGCGCCTTTTTGGCCTTTTCGCCGTTGGCCGCGGCATCTGTCGACTTCACGATTTCGTTCTCTTGCATGTGCGCCTCGATAGGATTGGCCGGAGAACGCCAGAGGGTCGCTCAGCGCCATACAACCATGGCTGCTCCCCGTCGAGTGCGCGGCGTTTACCCGATGCGCTGCAAGGCTTGCCGTAACCACTCTGGCGCGTCGCGTCGTCCCGGTATATGCGCTTTCTGCATGAGATTGATCGGCCGGGTGTTCGTCATCCTCTTCGCCTGCATCCTTGCGAGCTTCGCGGCCGGAATGGTCGTGACCTTCGCCGTCGCGATGCCGGCCTGGAGCCAGCTCGACCTCGGCACGATGGACCAGGGGCCGTTCGAGCTGATGTGGGCGTTCGGCGTGATCTTCATCTCAGCCTATGCGCTCATGCCGCTCCTGATCGTCGTTGTGGCGGCGGAAGCGTTCTCCATCCGCTCTGCGCTCTTTTACGCGATTGCAGGGGCGTTGCTGGGCTGTGTTCTCTACATGCATGCCGCAGGGTGGGCCGCCGGCACGATCGACGTGCAGGGCTTCGCGCGGCGCGAGATCGAGATCATGGCGGCCGCGGGCATCGTTGCCGGCTTCGTCTATTGGCTGGTCGCCGGCCGCAATGCCGGGCGCTGGCACGGCGGAGGCGAGCCGCCGCTTCCGCCGCCTCCGTCCGCGCCCCCGACGGCCCCCACATGAAGGATGCCAGGATGCCTCAGGCTCAGGATTTTTCCGCCGGCGCCGCTTTCGTGCGCGGGGCGTTCGTGCCGATCGCGGAAGCGACGATCTCCGTGCTCGACTGGGGCTTTACGCGCTCCGACGTGACCTACGACGTGGCGCATGTCTGGAACGGCGCCTTCTTCCGTCTCGGCGATCATCTGGCGCGCTTCCAGCATTCGCTCGACGCGATGCGCCTGAAGCCGCCGCACACGATGGATGAGATGGCGCGGATCGCGGCGCAATGCGTCGTGCTGACGGGCCTGCGCGAGGCCTATGTCGCGCTCGTCTCCACACGGGGCCGGCCCCGCGTCTTCGGCTCGCGCCGGCCGGCCGACTGCGAGAACACCTTCATCGCCTATGCGCTGCCATGGATCGACGTGGTGCCAAAGGATGTGCAGGCGCGCGGCGCGCATCTGCACATCGCCTCGCCGCACCGCATCGCGCCGTCATCGATCGATCCGACAGTGAAGAACTATCATTGGGGCGACCTCACGCGCGGCCTCATCGAGGCGCACGATGCCGGCTTCGACACGGCGGTGCTGCTCGACGCCGACGGCTTCGTAACGGAAGGACCGGGCTTCAACCTCTTCGCGGTGCGCGATGGGCGGGTGGCGACGCCGGATCGCGGCGTGCTGGAGGGAATCACGCGACGGACCGTGCTCGACCTGTGTGCGCTCAAGGGCATTGCGGCAGCAGTCATGCCGCTTCGCCGCGAGGACCTGCTCAATGCCGACGAGATGTTCATGGCCTCGACCGCCGGCGGCATCATGCCGGTCGCGCGCGTCGACGGCCACATCATGAGCAACGACCGGCCGGGACCGGTCAGCGCGATGCTGAAGGATTTTTACTGGGCGCAGCACGCCGCCGGCTGGCACGCCACGCCGATCGACTATGCGAATTTCGACGCGCCGCTCGGCCGCCAAGACTCACGGGTTGCCGCGGGCGAATAGGAGGCGCGCAGCGAACGCGCCCATCAGCCCGGCAAAGGTCCAGTCGACGGCGCGCATGATGCGCGGCGAGCGCTGCATCCGCGCGGTGAAACGCTCGGCGAGCATGATCAGCACGGCGCAGATCGGCAGGCCGAGCGCGATGAAATAGAATCCCAAGAACAGAAGCTTGCCGCTCGCGTGCGGGTCGCCGACATGCACGAACTGCGGCAGGAAGGTGAGGAAGAACATCACGATCTTCGGGTTCAGCAGATTGATCGCGACGCCGTACAGGAACGTCCGCGGGATCGATCGCTTCACCACCGGCGCGGTGCTGACGGTGAGTGCCGAGCCGTGCCGGATCGCCTGCAGCGCGAGCCACAGCAGATAGGCGACGCCGGCGATCTTGAGCACCGTGAAGGCGACAGTCGAGGTCGCGAGCAGTGCCGAGAGGCCGAGCGCGGCGAGCGTCGTGTGCACGATCAGCCCTGCCGATGCGCCGAGCATCGCGGCGAAACCACGGCTGCGGCCGGCGCGCAGCGTCTCGCCGACGAACAGCGTCATGTCCGGCCCAGGTGTCAGGATGAGGATGACCGCCGCAGCCGTGAAGGCGGCGACGATCGTGGCGTCGGGAAGAAACGTCATCATGCCCGCCGCGCCGATTTTGCGCCCTTGGCCCACGAGACGGCCTGCTCGAGACGGTCGTTCCCCCAGAACATCTCGCCATCCTCGGTGATGAATGTCGGCGCGCCGAAGATGCCGCGCTCCAGCGCTTCCGCCGTCGCGTCGCGCAGTTGCGCTTTCGTGCGGTCGGATTGCGCCCGCGCAAGGACGTCTGCGGCGTCGACGCGAAGCTCGTTGAGGATGTCGGTCAGCACCTCGGGGTCGTCGATCCTGCGGCCGTCGGCGAACTCGGCGCGATAGACGGCGCGGACAAACTCATCGCCCCACGGCTCCGCCGTGCCGAGCGTCGCGACCCGCGCGGCGAGGAGGCTCGGCTGCGGAAACGGCTCCGGCCGGCGGAAGGGAAGGCCGTAGGCGTTGCACTCGCGCTCGATATCGCGCCACATGTAGCGGCCTTTCGCCGAGAACAGATTGAACGGCGAATTGTCCCAGCCCTGTGCCTTGAAGATCGGCCCAAGCAGGAACGGCCGCCAGCGCACGTTCACACCGGTGCCCTTCACGGCGCTGCCGATCCGCATCGCGGCCGGATAGGAATAAGTGGACGCGAACTCAAACCAGAAATTCAGAATCGACATCAGTTGCCCCGCCGCGGTCGGCGCACTGTAGGGGACATGAGCGGCGCTGTCGCGGTGCGCGTCGCCGGCCACCGTTGCGTCCCGCGCGTGTCTCCGCTACGCCTCGGCGAAACCGGGAGGCTTTGTCATGGCTTACGAGAATATCGTCGTCGAAACCAAGGGGCGCGTCGGCGTCATCCGGCTCAACCGGCCGGCCGCGCTCAATGCCCTCAATTCGGCACTGATGGCGGATCTCGACAAGGCGCTCGAAGCCTTCGAGGCCGACGCTAATATCATGTGCACGGTGCTCACGGGTTCCGAGAAGGCGTTCGCGGCGGGCGCCGACATCAAGCAGATGTCGCAGATGAGCTACGCCGACGCCTTCCTCGGCAACTTCGCCGCGAAATGGGATGGCGCGGCGCGCACGCGCAAGCCGCTGATCGCCGCGGTCGCAGGCTATGCGCTCGGCGGCGGGTGCGAGCTCGCGATGATGTGCGACATGATCATTGCCGCCGACAACGCGAAATTCGGCCAGCCGGAGATCAAGCTCGGCGTTATTCCCGGCATCGGCGGCACGCAGCGGCTCACGCGCGCGATCGGCAAGGCGAAGGCGATGGATCTCTGCCTCACCGGCCGCATGATGGATGTGGCGGAAGCGGAGCGCGCCGGTCTCGTTGCGCGCGTCGTTCCAGCGGCGAGTCTGATGGACGAGGTGATGAAGATCGCCGAGACCATCGCGTCGATGTCTCTGCCGTCGCTCCTCGCCGCGAAGGAGAGCGTAAACGCTGCGTTCGAGACGTCGCTCGCCGAGGGCCTTCGCTTCGAGCGGCGCATTTTCCATGGCCTGTTCGCGACGGCCGATCAGAAGGAAGGCATGGCTGCCTTCGTCGAGAAACGCGCGCCGAAGTTCCAGAATAAGTAGAGGCTGTCAGCCCCTCGGTGTCATGCCCGCGAAAGCGGGCATCCGGTATCCCCTGTCTTTCGATCGAGAGCACACGGCGTACTGGGTCCCCGCCTTCGCGGGGACGACACCGCAAGGTCCTGTCTTATTTCCGTGTGCAGATGACACGCAGGACGCTGCCTGTTGCGCCGCCAGCCGGCGTCGCGGCGTTGGCTGCGACACCGCCGAAGGGGATCATCAGCGCGCGGATACGCCCGGCGGGAATGAGTGTGGCGCGGCTTGCGGTCGCCGGGCCCGCCACGAGCTGCGGCCTCAGGTCGATCACGCCGGCAAGCTTTCCATCGCGATCGAGCGCCGCGGCGCCGGCGAAACCCGAGGCCGGTGTCGGCGCGACGGTGCCACCGGCGACATTGGCGGAGACCGTGGTGACGGCATTGCCGCCGTTCTGCATTTGCGGGTCGGCAATGCCGCGCAGGTTCAAGGAACCGTCGCCCGCGGCGCTCGCGAGCGCGACGGGCTTGAGTCCACGCGCACCATAGACGCGCAGCACCGCGAGGCCGCCATCCTTTTCTTCGGCGGCAACCACAGCAGGACCGACCCCCGCGACGGTGATCGTTTGGCACTCCTCGGTCACCTGGCGCGAGGTGGCGAGATGGCCTGCCGCGTCGAGCACGACGGCGCTTCCGTATTCCACTTTGCGTTTCGGGGGTGGGCCGGCGGCGACAACAGCCGTTGCCGCGAACATGTTCGACATCGCGATGACGACGGGATCGACGGTGCCTTCCATTGCCTGATCGTAGAGGATCGCGAAGCCGCGCACGACGCCGTCCTTCTCCTGCGCGCGTACGTAGAATTTCTTCAAACCTTGCAGGCCGGAGATGACGAAGAAGTTGTTGCGCAGCGCCGTATAGGTCGGCTTACGCTGTGCAGGCTCTTTGCGCTGCTGGTCGTAAGCCGCCTGCAGCGTGCCACCGGGCGGCAGCTTGAACGTCTCGATCTGGATTTCGCCGCGCGAGGAGGTCCAGCGCGAGCCGCTGTCGCTGCGGGCGGCATTGCCGACGAGCTTGGTCGGGATCCCAAGACGCGCGCCGGTCACGGGATCGACGACCGCCTGCCAACCGGTCGCGGCGCGGCGGCGCTTGGCGATAGCCGCGAGCTTCGCGCGCTCCGGCGGATTGAGGACGCCGGTCTCTTTGCCGCCATGCGCGCGTTGGAAGGCCTTCACGGCGGCGATCGCGCGGTCATTGAAGGCGCCGTCGGCAATGCCGTTGTAATCGCCGGTCCAGATGAGATCGTCCTGGATACCGATCCGCTCCGCCTCCGGGAGGGCGGTATAGGAATTCGCCACAGGGTCCGGCTTCGGCGCGGCGGCGGGCTTGCGCGGCGCCGACTGGGCCGGCATCAGAGCCGCCAGCATCGCGACGGCAGCAGCAGCCCCGGCCCAGGCCCTCATTTCCATCCTCACCCGTGATACATATCTGCGGAAATTAGCCGAACCGGCGCGCGCCGCAAAATGGGCGCCATCCGTGAAGCGTAGGCGAGATGCTCGATAAGGACGAAATCGAACGTTATGCGCGCCATATCGTGCTGCGCGAGGTGGGGGGCCCCGGGCAGGCGGCGCTCAAGCGCGCGCGCGTCCTCGTCGTCGGCGCGGGCGGGCTCGGTGCGCCGACCTTGATGTATCTCGCCGCCGCCGGCGTCGGCACGCTCGGCGTCATCGACGACGACACGGTGTCGCTCTCCAATCTGCAGCGGCAGGTCATCCATGCGACGCCGGATATCGGCCGGCGCAAGGTCGAGAGCGCGGCCGAGGCGATCGGTAGGCTCAATCCGCATGTCACGGTGGAAAGACATGCCTTCCGGCTGACGGCGGAGAATGCCGTCGATCTTGTCGGCCGCTACGACATCGTCGCCGATGGCTCCGACAACTTCACGACGCGCTACCTCGTGTCCGACGCCTGCTTTTTTGCCAAGCGTCCGCTGGTGACGGCGGCAGTCGGGACCTTCGACGGAACGCTAACAACCATCCGCGCGCATGAGAGCGGCGCGGACGGAAAGCCCAATCCGACCTATCGTTGCCTGTTCCCGGAGCCGCCGCCGCCCGGCACGGTGCCGGCCTGCGCGGAGGCCGGCATTCTCGGCGCGCTCGTCGGCATCCTCGGCTCGATGACCGCCCTCGAAGTGATCCGCGAGATCGTCCATTTCGGCGAAGGCCTGGTCGGGCGCGTGCTCATGGTCGACACGCGCGCCATGCGCTTCACGACCCTCGACTATGCCTGGGACCCGGAAAACCCGCTCAATGGGGAGCGGCCGACGATCCATTCCCTCGCCGAGGTCCCGGCCTGAACGGGCGTTCCGGACGGCGACGTTGGGTTAACCAAACCTTGTAATTTCGGCGGGTAGAAGGGGCGCCTTGGCGGCTCTGTGCCGTGAGCGCGGTTAATCTGCGCGCGATGCGGCCGGCCAGGGAGGCAAACGGATATTTTGCGTCCGGATGCAACTTTTTCGAACCACCGGCGTAGTCCTCGTGACGAAGGTGGGGGCATTCGTTCGCCGGGGGGATTCCGTGTCGCTTCAGCGTAAAATCCTTTTCCTCAGTGCCGCCGTTGCGGCCTTTGCAAGCTTTGCGGGATCGCCGGCATCCGCCCAGGGTTTCTTCGACGCACTCTTTGGCGCCTTCGGCAGCCGTGACCAGCGGCCGGCGCCGACGTCCTATGCGCCTGCCGGCGGGCAGCCGACCTATGACGAGCGCTATCCGGGCACGGCGCCGGAGACGCGATCGAGCGGCGGCTATGGCCGCGGCGGCGGGGTCTATTGCGTGCGGCTCTGCGACGGGCGCTATTTCCCAGTACCGCGGGCGAGCAATGGCGCCGTCTCGTCGGTGAAGGTCTGCAATGCGCTCTGCCCGCGGGCGCAGACCAAGGTCTTCAACGGCAGCGATCCGACCCGTTCCGTCGCCAATGACGGCACGCGCTACGCCGACCTCGAAAATGCGCTCGCCTATCGCGAACGTGTTGTTCCGGATTGCTCATGCACAGGACACGGACCGGGTGGCCTCGCGCAGATCGATATCGAGTCCGATCCGACGCTGCGTGAAGGCGATGTCGTCGTGAAGCCGACCGGCTTGGTCGCGTTCAAGGGGGCGGCGACGTATCCTTACAAGAGCGCTGATTTCACGCCAATCCAGAGCTACCCACGCATCGCCGCCGACATGCGCAAGACACTGAGCGACCTCAAGGTCAACACGACCGTGCAGTCTACGGCGCCGGTCGAGAGGCTTGCCGACGCGCGGGACGAGCCCGCAGCGGCGCATGCGCGTCCGCGGAAGCCGCGTCGCGCACGCGTGCAGGAAACGCGCTCGCGCGACGCGTGGCAGAATCCGTTTGCCGATTTCTTCCGGTGATGGTCCGTTCGGGCTAAGGTTTCCGGCGTGCTCTAAATGTCGTCCCCGCGAAGGCGGGGACCCAGTAATCCGTGAGCTTTCAATCGAGAGACAGGGCGTACTGGATGCCCGCCTTCGCGGGCATGACAGGTGGTGGGGCTGTCCCGGGCGCTAACCTTGAAGCGCCGCGACCGTCGCCTCGGCCAGCGACAGCGAACTCGTCAGCCCCGGCGACTCGATCCCGAACAGGTTGACGAGGTTCGGCACGCCATGCGCGGCTGGGCCTTCGATGATGAAGTCGACCGGTGGCTCGCCAGGGCCGCTGAGCTTCGGACGGATGCCGGCGTAATCGGGAACGAGGGAATGGTCGGGTAGGCTCGGCCAGTAAGTGCGGATGCGCGCGTAGAACGTATCGGCGCGCGCCGGATCGACGGCGTAGTTCTCTTCCTTGATCCACTCGACGTCGGGGCCAAAACGCATGCGCCCGGTGAGGTCGAGCGTAACGTGGATGCCGAGGCCGCCATCGACCGGCGCCGGATAGATCAGGCGTGAGAAAGCGGGGCGTCCTGCGAAACCGAAATAGTTACCCTTCGCCATCGTGATCTTCGGCACGCGCGCTTTGGGATAGTCGTCCGTCGCGGCGGCGATCGCCGGTGCGCCAAGGCCGGCGGAATTGATCACCGCGTCGACCTGCAAGGCGCCGCGCTCGGCGCCGCTATACGTCACCTGCCAGCCGTCGGCGTTATGCGCGAGACGGTCGACGCGGGTATTGAACGCGATCATGCCGCCGTGATCTTCGAGATCGCCTTGGAGCGCCAGCATGAAGGCGTGGCTGTCGACAATGCCCGTATGCGGCGAGAGCACGGCGGCGATGCAGGCGAGCGCGGGCTCGAGCGCGTTGATCGCGTTGCCGTAGATGATCTCGAGACCCTCGACGCCGTTGAGAAGCCCTTGCTTATGGATCTGCTCGATCTTGGCGAGCTCCGCGGTCGAGGTCGCGACGATCAGCTTGCCGCACATTTTGTGCGGCACGCCATGGCTCTCGCAAAAGGCGTAGAGCAGGCGCCGGCCGCGCGGGCAGTGATAGGCGCGCAGCGAATCCGTCGCGTAATACATACCGCCATGCACGACCTCGCTGTTGCGCGAGGACACGCCGTTGCCGATGCCCGACGTTGCCTCGGCGACGATCACGTCATGGCCGGCCAGCGCGCAGGCGCGGGCGACGGCCAATCCGACTACGCCTGCGCCGATGACGAGGATTTGCATGCGCTCTCGAGGCGTCATGCGCGGGCTTGACCCGCGCATCCATCTAAAATGAAAAATTTGTTTGGCAGGGGATAGATTGCCGGGTCAAGCCCGGCAATGACGAGATTGCTACTCCGCCGCGACGCGGACGTCCGGCGCGGCGGCCTTCACATCCGCCTCGACGTGCTTCTCGAACTTCACGAAGTTCTTCTGGAACATGTCGACGAGGCGGCGCGCGGTCTCGGCGAACTCCTTGCGGTCGCTCCACGTCGTCTCCGGATGCAGGAGCTTTGAATCGACGCCCTCGACCGCTTCGGGAACAGCAAAACTGAAATAGGGATCGGTGCGGAATTTCACGTTCTTGAGCGAGCCGTCGAGAACGCGGGCGAGGAGCGCGCGCGTCGCCTTGATAGGCATGCGTGAACCGACGCCGTATTTGCCGCCTGTCCAGCCGGTGTTGACGAGCCAGCAGTCGACGTCATGCTTGGCGATCAGCTCGCGCAGCAGCTTGCCGTATTCGGACGGATGGCGCGGCAGGAACGGCGCACCGAAGCACGTGGAGAACGTCGCTTCGGGGTCCTTCACGCCCTTCTCGGTGCCGGCGACCTTCGCGGTGTAGCCCGAGATGAAGTGATACATCGCCTGCGCCGGCGTGAGCTTCGCGATCGGGGGCATTACGCCGAAGGCGTCGGCGGTGAGCATGATGATGTTTTTCGGATGCCCGGCGCAGCCGGTGCGCGACGCGTTGGGGATCGCTTCGAGCGGATAGGCCGAACGCGTGTTCTCGGTCTTCGATCCGTCATCGAAATCGGGGACGCGAGTCTCGGGATCGATCATGACGTTTTCGAGCACAGTGCCGAAGCGTTTGCTCGCGGCGTAAATTTCCGGCTCCGCCTCGGACGAGAGCCGGATCGTCTTGGCGTAGCAGCCGCCTTCGAAATTGAAGATGCCGTCGGCCGACCAGCCGTGCTCATCGTCACCGATCAGCGTGCGCGTCGGATCGGCGGAGAGCGTCGTCTTGCCGGTGCCGGAGAGGCCGAAGAAGAGCGCGCTGTGCCCGTCGGCGCCGACATTCGCCGAGCAATGCATCGGCATCACGCCGTCGCCCGGCAGATAGTAGTTCAACGTCGAGAACACCGACTTTTTCATCTCGCCGGCGTAGCTCGTATTGCCGATGAGAACGATGCGGCGGGAGAAGTCGATGGCGATCACCGTCTCGGAGCGCACGCCATGACGTTTTGGATCGGCCTTGAAGGACGGCAGATCGATGATCGTGAGTTCAGGCGCGAACGAGGCAAGCTCCGCACGCTCGGGCCGGCGCAGCAGCGTGCGGATGAACAGCGAGTGCCAGGCATATTCGGTGTAGACTCGCGTCCTGATGCGGTGCTTCGGATCGGCGCCGCCATAGAGGTCCTGGGCGAACAGTTCCTTGCCGCGCGCATGCGCGATGAAGTCGTCGTAAAGCGTCTGAAATTGCGCCTGCGTGATCTTGCCGTTGTTGTCCCACCAGACGGTCTTGTCCGTCATCGTGTCGAAAACGATGAATTTGTCTTTCGGCGAGCGTCCCGTATGCGCGCCGGTATCGGCGGCGAGGGTGCCGCCTTCGGCGAAGGTGGCTTCGCCATGACGGATGGCGTGCTCATAGAGCGCCGGTTCGGGCAAGTTCCAGTAGACGGCGTTAAGATCTTTGAATCCGAATTTATCGGCGCCGAAAGCGCCGTTCCTCAAACCAACTTCGCGCACGAACTCCGTCTCCTACCAGACCGGCACGCGCTGCCGGCAATCATCGGCTACATCCGTGGCCACAACAGGCCAGTGTTGAGCGGATCGGCGGGACCATAGTCGCCTCGCCCACGTCTGCCAAGGCATCGGTGGAGTCTCGGTTTATGCGCTGCAGCAGAGGCGGCGCGGCGTTTTGGCGCAAGCTTTCAAGCCGCCGCCCGCGCGTCCTCGGCCAATTGCTTCAAGACTTGGCGCAAAACGCCCGGGGCGCGCACCGGCTGCGGGAAGGGAAGGCGCAGTGCAAGGCGCTCGCGCTGAAGTTCCAGGCCTTCCGGATCGCAACCGACGCAGCGCCAGTCGCCGTCCGGGCCGCCGAGAAGCTTGGTGGCGTAGAGGCGGACGGCATCGGCATGGTCCGCGTTCATGTGCTCACAAATGCCGGGCTCGGCCTCGATCAGAGCGTCCGCGCCGGCCAGATCGGTGAGGATATCCTGCGGCGTGAGGTCGACGATGCGCCCGAAGCCGGCGACGAGGTGCGCCGCGCGCAACGTCATCCGGTAGAAACCGAAATCCTTGAACCCCGCAAACCCCTCCGCATCGGGGTGGCGCGCGAGATAGCGGCGGCGCGCCGCCTCGGTCTCGTCGCGGGCGACGGTCCCCATCAGCATCACCCGCGCGCCCTCGAGCGGGTCGCCGGCCTTGCGTTCCTCGAGCATCAGCGATGCGCGCGGGTCCGCGAGAAGGTTTTTCGTATGGATGGCAAGCTGCGAAATCAGCAGTAGCGGGGCGCCGTCCGCCGCCGTTGCAACGTTCACGAGCGAACAATACGGGTCGCCGGAGGGCGCCATCAGCGTCGCGAGGGCGCCGGATCGGGCCTCGCGCAGGAGAGTCTTGGTCGCAACTTTGGGGTCGAAGGACCGATTTAAGGGCATTTTCTCGGCTTTTTTCTGATGACGCGGCCTTGCAGGGTGAATCTCAAGGGTTTAGGTCAGGGCGCAAGGCCGTTACCGCTTCTTTCTCAGATGCGCGCGGACCCTGGCAAGTCTGCCAATTATCGGCGCGCGAGAATGGGTTTACCGCGCTCGGCGACGCCAAAGCGTTCCGTTGATCCGCGCGAGAGGTCACATTTCAGCCCAGCTTTGCGGGCTTGAAGGCGACGCCGCGGCACGAAAGGGAGGCCCATGCCGACCATTGCTCTCGTCGACGACGACCGCAACATCCTCACCTCGGTCTCCATTGCCTTGGAGGCGGAAGGCTATCGCATCAGCACCTATACCGACGGCGCGACTGCGCTCGACGGATTCAAGACGGCTCCGCCCGATCTTGCGATCCTCGACATCAAGATGCCGCGCATGGACGGCATGGAGATGCTGCGGCGGCTGCGCCAGAAGTCCGACATGCCGGTGATCTTCCTCACCTCGAAGGATGAGGAGATCGACGAATTGTTCGGGCTCAAGATGGGCGCCGACGATTTCATCCGGAAGCCGTTCTCGCAGCGTCTTCTGGTCGAGCGCGTCAAGGCGGTGCTGCGCCGCTTCACGCCGAAGGACGGCGCGGCGGTCAAGGAAACCGATTCCGCAAAGGTGCTCGAGCGCGGCCAGCTGCGCATGGACCCGGAGCGCCACACCTGCACCTGGAAAGGCGAGCCCGTCACGCTCACCGTGACCGAGTTCCTCATCCTGCAGGCGCTGGCGACGCGGCCCGGCGTCGTCAAGTCGCGCAATGCGCTGATGGATGCCGCCTATGACGATCAGGTCTATGTCGATGACCGCACCATCGACAGCCACATCAAGCGCCTGCGCAAGAAGTTCAAGGCGACCGACGACGACTTCGACATGATCGAGACGCTTTATGGCGTCGGCTATCGCTTCAAGGAGTAAGCGGCGGGGGCCTGACGGGCTTTCCCGCATGCTGTAAGGTCCGGGCCGATTTGCATGGTGCGCAGCCGCCGCGGCGGCGCGCATCCCGGAACCTTGAGAATGGAGCACACGGCAACCGACGTGCTCGATCGAACCGCACAAACCCCGTCTTCCGGCGCCGAGGCTCAAGGCCCGGCGTCCGCTGCGGCGCGCCCCGAGCGCCCCGCACACGAAGCGGCGTCGTCTTCGGCGCGGCGGCGCGGCAACATTTTCAGCCGCACCTGGCGCTTCCTCGTCTCGCTCGGCTTTTCGAGCCTCACGCGCCGCATCGTCTTCCTCAACGTCGCCGGGCTCCTGGCGCTGGTCGTCGGCATTCTCTACCTCTCGCAATTCCGCGCCGGCCTGATCGATGCGCGGGTGCAAAGCCTTCTCGTGCAGGGCGAGATCATCGCGCAGGCGATCGCGGCGTCGGCGACGATGGATGCCGGCGCCATCACCATCGACCCCGACAAGCTGCTGGAATTGCAGACGGGCGAAAGCTACGGCCCGTCCGACGAGTTCGGCGCGCTCGAATTTCCGATCAATCCCGAGCGTGTGGCGCCGGTGCTGCGGCGGCTCGTGTCGCCGACCAATACGCGCGGGCGCATCTACGACAAGGAAGGCGTGCTGATCCTCGACAGCCGCAGCCTCTACGGCCGCGGCGACGTCTCGCGCTTCGATCTGCCGTCGCCGATGGACCCGCAGCCGGGCCTTATCGAGCAGGGCTGGATCTGGCTGCGCACCTGGCTCGGGCGTGGCGACCTGCCGCTCTACAAGGAGCTCGGCCCCGAAAACGGCAAAGGCTATCCGGAAGTCGCGATGGCGCTCGCCGGTCAGAAATCGAGCGCGGTGCGGGTGAACGACCGCGGCGAGGCGATCGTCTCCGTCGCCGTGCCGGTGCAGCGCTTTCGCGCCGTGCGCGGTGCGCTTCTTCTCTCCACGCAGGGCGGCGACATCGACAATATGGTCGAGTCGGAGCGGCTGAAGATCGTCAAGATCTTCCTCATCATGGCGGGCGTCATGGTGGTGCTTTCGATGCTGCTCGCCGGCACGATCGCAGGCCCCGTGCGGCGGCTCGCCGACGGCGCGGAGCGCGTGCGCCGGCGCATCCGCACGCGTGTCGAAATTCCCGATTTCACCAATCGCGGCGACGAGATCGGCCATCTCTCCGGCGCGCTGCGCGACATGACCAACGCGCTCTATAGTCGCATCGAGGCAATCGAGAGCTTCGCCGCCGATGTCTCGCACGAGCTGAAAAATCCGCTGACGTCGCTGCGCTCCGCGGTCGAGACGATGCCGCTCGCCAAGACGGACGAGAGCCGCAAGCGGCTGCTCGCCGTCATCCAGCATGACGTGTCGCGGCTCAATCGCTTGATCTCCGATATCTCCGACGCGAGCCGCCTCGACGCCGAGCTGCAACGCGAGGAGGCGGCAAGCGTCGATCTGACGAGGCTTCTCAAGACGGTCGTGACCGTCGCCAACGAAGTGCGGCGCGATGACGGTGTGTCGATCAAATTGAGTTTCGAAGGTAACCCGAAAACGCTCTGCATCGTCGGCCACGATTCGCGCGTCGGGCAGGTGATCGACAATCTGATCGCCAATGCGCGCTCTTTCTCGCCGCCGGATGGCACCGTGCGCGTCGTGTGCCGGCGGATCGAGGACGAGATCGAGATCGTCGTCGAGGACGACGGGCCCGGCATTCGGCCCGACGCGCTCGAGAAGATTTTCGAGCGCTTCTATACGGACCGGCCCGAGCAAGGGTTCGGACAGAATTCCGGACTCGGCCTATCGATCTCCAAACAAATCGTTGATGCGCATGGCGGCCGCATCTGGGCCGAGAATCGCGTCCGCGATACGGGCGCCGGCGAGCCGCAGGTGCTCGGCGCGCGCTTCGTCGTGCGTCTCCTCGCAGCCTGATTTTCGCTCGTGCCCGATCCGTCGCCGACCATCCATGCCTCCGCCGTTCTTGTCGGCGCGCGGGCGGTGCTGATCCGCGGGCCCGCAGGCAGCGGAAAATCGCGCCTCGTCCTCGCGCTGCTCGATGCATCCGCGGCGGGTCTTCTGCCGTTCGCGCGGCTGGTCGGCGACGACCGCGTCATTCTTGAAGCCCGCCACGGCCGCCTGCTCGCAAGCCCGCCCAATGCGCTCGCGGGCCTGCTTGAGGTGCGCGGCCTCGGCCTGCGGCGTGTGCCTTACGAGGGCCTCGCGGCGATCGGCTGGGTCGTCGACCTCGCCGCCTCGGGCGCGGAGCGGCTGCCGCTCCTCGAGGATCGGACCACCACGATCGAGGGCGTTATTCTGCCGCGCGTCGCAATTCATGCTTGCGCCGAGCCCGCACCTGTGCTGCTTGCCGCCCTGCGCACGCAGGCGGTCGCGTTTTGATGCCTGCGGATGCCTGGGGGCGGCAGCGAAAACAACGGGGAAAGGGCCTTGCACTCCAAGGTCCAATGAGGATCATGTCCCACCTTCGCGCGGCGCGTGCAGGCGTTTGCATCGACCGGGGTTTTTGATGATCGGTCTGGTTCTCGTCACGCACGGGCGGCTTGCAGTCGAGTTTCGTGCGGCGCTGGAGCACATCATGGGCCCGCAGAAACAAATCGAATCGGTCACGATCGATCCTGACGACGACGTCGAGCAGCGGCGCCACGACATCATTGGCGCGGTGGAAAGGGTCGACACCGGCGACGGCGTCATCATCCTAACCGATATGTTCGGCGGCACGCCGTCCAACCTCGCGATCTCGTGCATGGCGCGTCCCGGCGTCGAGGTGCTGGCCGGCATCAACCTGCCGATGCTGATCAAGCTCGCCAAGGTCCGCGCCGAGTGTCCGATGGAGGATGTCGTGGCGGCGGCGCAGGAAGCGGGCCGCAAATACATTACCATCGCCAGCCGGGTGCTTTCCGGCAAATGAGCGAGCCGGGGGCGGCGGACGGTTCAGGCAATGGCGGGACGAAGGACGCGCTCATACGGACCGTCCAGATCGTCAACAAGAAGGGCCTGCATGCCCGCGCCTCCGCGAAATTCGTCCAGACCGTCGAGCGCTTCGAAGCCACCATCAAAGTGACGCGCGGCGCCGAGACCGTCGGCGGGGATTCGATCATGGGCTTGATGATGCTTGCGGCAGCGCCCGGCAC
>JBFWXB010000042.1:0-46573 GCA_050187875.1 Variibacter sp. | reverse complement strand
GCGTCTTCCCGACGGATGCTTCGCCATCTGCTTCGGAGCTCATGAGATCGCAGCCCTCGATCTCAATAGCCCCGACAGCCTCCAATCCCTGTAAGGCATCTCTCCGAACACCCGTCAGGTATCTCTCTGGGCTTTACATCAAGCCCGGCAATGACGAGGACGTGCTCTCGTGCCGATGCGTAGTCAGTCGAACAGGCTCGACACGCTCTCTTCGGTCGCGGTGCGGCCTATCGCTTCACCGATCAGTGTCGCAATCGAAAGGACGCGAATGTTGCGCGCGACGCGCACTGCTTCCGTCGGCTGGATCGAATCCGTGATCACGAGCTCCTTGAGTGCCGAGGCGGTGACGCGCGCGACGGCGCCGCCGGAGAGAACGCCGTGGGTGAGATACGCGTAGACATCCTTCGCGCCATGCTCCAGCAGTGCATCGGCCGCGTTCACCAGCGTGCCGCCGGAGTCGACGATGTCGTCGATGAGAATGCAGGTGCGCCCCTTCACGTCGCCGATGACGTTCATCACTTCCGATTCACCGGCGCGCTCGCGGCGCTTGTCGATGATGGCGAGCGGCGCATCGATGCGCTTGGCGAGGCCGCGTGCGCGCACCACGCCGCCGACATCGGGCGAGACGACCATCACGTTCTTGAGGTCGAAGCGCTCGCGGATGTCGCGCACCATCACCGGCGAGGCGAACAGGTTGTCGGTCGGAATGTCGAAGAAGCCCTGGATCTGCCCGGCGTGGAGGTCAACGGTCATGACGCGGTCGGCGCCGGCGCGGGTGATGAGGTTGGCGACGAGCTTCGCCGAGATCGGCGTGCGTGATCCGGATTTACGGTCCTGCCGCGCATAGCCGAAATAAGGAACCACCGCCGTGATGCGCCGCGCCGAGGCGCGCCGCAGCGCATCGGAGATGATCAAGAGCTCCATTAGGTGGTCGTTCGCCGGATAGGACGTCGACTGCAGCACGAACACGTCGGCGCCGCGGACGTTTTCCTGGATCTCGACGAAGATCTCCATGTCGGCGAAGCGCCGCACGACGGCCTTGGTCAGCGGGGTCGCGAGATAGGCCGCGATCGCTTCCGCCAGCGCGCGGTTGGAGTTCCCGGCGACGAGCTTGATCGCCCCGTTTTTACCCCCCATTCCGAAACTCCATTGCCTTCTCTGCACCGCGCGGCAGCGTGATAACAAGCTGAAATCGGCGCGGCAATCGCCCGCAGCCGTTGTCCCGGCCTTTTGCCTAACGGTTTGCGTCTATTGCGGCGGTATCAGCGCCCTTCCGTGGGCTGAAGCGCGGCAAGGGAGCGCCCCGGCGCCTGCGCCGTGTGCGGCTTGCGCGGCGTAGGCGGGGCATCGCCTTGGGCTGCGGGCGGTGATGTTCCCGCCTCGGCGACAACGGGACCGCTCGCGGTCATGGGCTCGTTCGGGGCAACCGGCGCGCCGCCGACAAAGGCGGCGAGACGCTCGATGCTGGTGTCCGCGATCCGGCCGACGGTGGCATCGTCCGCACCGGCCCAAGCCTCGCGAAGGCCGCGATTAGTCGCCTCGTCACCGGTGATGCGCAGCGAGCGCTGCCGGCCGACATCGTAGACGTCCCAGACCCAGTCGATATGCGTGCGGCCTTTGATGACATTGGCCGCCATATAGCCGCGGACGCGGTAGGCGGCCGCGCCCTCGCGCGTGACCACGGCGAGTTGCTTGCGCGCGGCGGCGCGCTTGAGGCTATCGACCATTTTGTCGAAGACCGGCCGCGGCGGACCGTCAATGGATTCGAACGCGATGGTTGCGCCGGCCGGTCCCTGCGCCACGGCCGCAGGCCCGCCATCGCTGACACAGCCCGTCAATGCGGCTGCAAGCAGCGCGCCGATCGCCGGACCCATCATGCGATAGCTCTGCGCGCGCCGCTGCCCGCGGACGCGCCAACCCCGAACGCAACGCATCGCCTCTCCTGGCCGGCATGCGAAGCTGCGTTTGTTCTGCGCCCGCTGTGCCGACAGGAGGAGTCGTACCGGCAAATCGCGGCGAGGTCCAGGCAAGTCCTGTTGTCATTGCCGGACTTGATCCGGCAATCCATCATTTTCGCAAAGACGATGGATGCCCGGGTCAAGCCCGGGCATGACGATCACTCGACGGCGATTGCGATCGCGTTGACGTGGCGGCCGTAATCGCCCTCGCGCCGATGCGTCGTGCGGCGGTAGCTGAAAAAGCGCGCCGGGTCCGCATAGGTGCAAGCCTGCAGGTCCTCGACCTGGGCGATGCCGGCGCGGCGCAAGCGCACCGCGATATAGCCTGGCAGATCGAACTGCGCATGCCCCGCACGCGGCGACGGCGCGAAGAAGCGCGCATTGTCGGGATCATGCGCCTTGAACTGCGCGACGAATTCCGCCCCGACCTCGTAGCTCGGCTGCCGGATCATCGGCCCGAGCGCCGCGGCGATGCGCGTGCGCTGCGCACCGAGCTGTTCCATCGCCGCGATCGTCGATTCAAGAACGCCGCCGATCGCGCCTTTCCATCCCGCATGCGCCGCGCCGATGACGCGCGCCTCGCCATCGGCAAAGAGGATCGGGCCGCAATCCGCCGAGCTTGCGCCAATGGCGAGGCCGGGCGTGCGCGTCACGATGGCGTCAGCGCGCGGTGCGTTCTCACGCGTCCACGGCGTCTCGGCGACGATCACAGTCGGCGAATGAATTTGATAGCAGGTGACGAGGTGGCCCCGCGCGACGCCGATCGCGTCCTCCATGCGGGCGCGGTTCTCACGCACATTCGCCGGATCGTCCTTCGATCCGAGGCCGGCGTTGAGGCTGTCGTAAATTCCCGACGACACGCCGCCGCCGCGCGTGAAGAACGCGTGGCGGATGCTGGGAAGCGATGCGAGCGAAGCGGCGGTGATGAATTGTGCGCTCATGCGGCGATGGAGTTCCGATGCGAGTTCATGAGTCGAAGGCCGGCAGCGCTTGCAGGGCCGGAGGCGTCAGCGCTAGGGCCTTGAACAGCGCGCCCATTTCATTGCGGCGCGTGCCGACAAGACGCGCGAGCGCGGCGTCGACGTCGGCCGCCTGCGCGGACGTCGCGTTGGCTTTGAGACGGCCGGCGCGCGCCTCGATGCCGAGGCGGGCGAGGAAATCGCGCTGCGTCAGCGGACCGAAGACCTTGACGCCCGTATGGCGTGCCGCGCCCGCGAGCGAGGAGAAATCGACATGCGCAGTGAGATCGCTATCGCCCGGCCGCTCGAGCGGGTCGACATGCGCGTGCGCGCGCACCGCCTGCAGGGTATCGCCCAGCCCCATCTCCGAATGGCCGTAGTCGATGATCAGCGCGACGCCGCCGAAGGCGAGAATGCGCCGGCAGATCTCGTTGATCACGCGGTCGGAGCGCCATTCGAACACGGCGCCCGGCGGCGCATTGCGCAGCCGCTGCGGCAGGATCGACTCGAAGCTTGGGATCGGCGCAGGGTTGAGCGCGAAGGCGAGACGCCCGTCCGCATCGAGGCCGACCATGCGATCGTGCCAGCCGGACAGCGTCTTCACCGCCTGATGCACAGGGAGCGCGTCGAAGAACTCGTTGGCGATGAGGATCAATGGGCCATCCGGCACCTCGGCGAGATCGGCGTACCAGTCGACCGCGACGTCGCCGTTTCGCAGCGCCACCTCCTGCTGCGCGCGCAGCACCGGGCTCGTCTCGATAAGCGCGACGGATGCGGCGTTGCGGAATTCCGGCACGAGCTTCGCGGCGCGCAGCGCGTCGACCATCAGCGTTCCGCGGCCGGGGCCGAGCTCCGCGAGCGTAAGCGGCGCCGGCGTGCCGATCGCGCGCCAGACCGCTGCCGCCCAAAGCCCGATCAGCTCGCCGAACATCTGGCTCACTTCCGGCGCGGTTACGAAATCGCCGCGCACGCCGAAAGGATCGCGTGTCACGTAATAGCCATGCACCGGATGGGCGAGGCAGAGCTCCATATAGCGTGCGACCGACAGCGGGCCGTCGGCCGCGATCAACACGCGCAGCTCATCTTCCAATGGCGTCGGCGTCGTCATGCGGCGGCGACCGGCTTGCGGCGCAGGGCAATCACGATGAGCGCAACGCCCGCCAGCACCATCGGGATCGACAGCAGCATGCCCATGGTGAGGCCGCCCCAGAGGAAGCCGAGCTGCGCGTCGGGTTCACGGAACGTCTCGCCGATGATGCGGGCCAAGCCGTATCCCAGCACGAACAGGCCGACGACGAGCCCCGGCCGCTTCAGCGCTCCCGCGCGGACGGCGATCGCCAGGACGACGAAAAGCACGATGCCTTCGAGTCCTGCTTCGTAGAGCTGGCTCGGATGGCGCGGCAGCGGTCCGCCACTCGGAAACACCATCGCCCACGGCACATCGGTCACCCGGCCCCAGAGCTCGCCATTGACGAAGTTCGCGATGCGCCCGAGGAAAAGTCCGATCGGGCCGACGGCGCAGGTGATGTCGCCGAGCGTTAGGATCGGAATGCCGCGGCGGCGCGCAAACAAGATGACGGCGATGACGCAGCCGGTGAAGCCGCCATGGAACGACATGCCGCCGTGCCAGATCTGGAAGATGTCGCCCGGATGCGCGGCGAAATACGCCGGATTGTAGAAGAGGACATAGCCGACGCGGCCGCCGAGAATGATGCCGATCGTCACCCAGACGATGAAATCGTCGAAGTCGAACGTCGTCAGCGGCGCTGGCCTGCCCCACAGACGCTCGCTGCGGATGATGACGCGCGCATAGAGCCAGCCGAGCAGGATGCCGAAGATGTAGGCGAGCGCGTACCAGCGGATCGCGAACGGGCCGAACGACACCAAAATCGGGTCGAAGGCGGGAAAGGGCAGCGCAAGAAGCGGCATCCAGAATCCTGCAGCATGGCAACGTCGCCTGCTTCCGCCGCGTCGGCAGCCAAGTCAAGGCGGCAGCGCTCGGGAGCGGCTCCTGTCGGATCAATCTTGCGAGGAAGCGGCCGCATCCCCATTCTGGGGGGCAAGCTTCCACCGGGGACCGAGCCATGGCGCAGACGAGCAACCGTATCTTCGACGAGATGGCGCGGCTGATGAACGATGCGGCGGGCGTCGCCGGCGGCATGCGGCGCGAGTTCGACACCGTCATGCGCACGCAGGCCGAGCGCATCCTGCGCGAGCTCGACGTCGTTCGCCGCGACGAGTTCGAGGCGGTCAAGGAGATGGCTCGCCTGGCGCGGGAGGAGAACGAGGCTCTCAAGGCGCGTCTCGACGCGCTCGAAGCGGGGCGCAAAGGGCCCTCCTCCGACCCGATGACCGGCACGATTCCGGGCTCCGACACCGCCCACGCCTGAGGCGCGCCGGCGACCCATTTCGCCTGTCGCCGTAGGACTTATCCGCGGCTTTGCTTGAAATCATCGGCTCGGACGTCTATAAGCCCCGCCATTGCCTCAGGTGTGGGGCTTTGCCCGGAATCGCGAGCCTTTCGGCGCGGCCAGCGCGGCCGCCAGATTCCGTTGTGGCAACAATGGTTTGACCGAGGATTTGACGATGGCGAGCGTGAAGGAAATGAAGGCCACTCTCCGCGCCGGCGCGGGCCGCGGCATCGCACGGGCGGAGCGCCGGCAAGGCCGCACGCCGGGCGTGATCTACGGCGATTCCGAGGCCCCGGTGAACATCGCGCTCGACCACGCGGACCTGCGCACCAAGATCTATGCCGGCCACTTCCTCACGACGATCTACGATCTCGAGATCGACGGCAAGAAGCACCGCGTCATCCCGCGCGACTATCAGCTCGATCCGGTGAAGGACGTCCCGATCCACGTCGATTTCATGCGCCTTGGTGAAGGCGCGACCATCCGCGTCAACATCCCGATCCACGTGCGCAATGCCGAAATCGCGCCGGGCGTGAAGCGCGGCGGCACGGTCAACATCGTGACGCATACGATCGAGGTGCGTTGTCTCGCCGAGGCGATCCCGAGCTCGATCGATGTCGACGTCTCCGAACTCGACATGAACAGCTCGCTGCATCTTAGCGAGGTCCCTCTGCCGGCGGGGGTGAAGCCGGTCGCGGGCCGCGACCTGACGCTCGTCACCATTGTGCCGCCGTCGGGGTATCAGGAAGAAATGCGCGCGGCGGCGGAAGCAGCAGCGGCAGCAGCAGCAGCGGCAGCAGCAGCGCCGGAAGGCGGCGCGGCTCCCGCCGCCGGCGCCCCCGGCGCGGCGCCGGGCGCAGCGCCTGCCGCGGGTGGCGGCGGAGCGGCCGAGAAGAAGTAAGCGGCGGCCCGCCAACCTCCCATGGTGCTTTTCGTCGGGCTCGGAAATCCCGGCGCAAAGTATGTCGGGAACCGGCACAATTTCGGCTTCATCGCGGTCGAGGCGATCGCCAAGCGCCACGGCCTCGCGCCGTGGCGCCGCCGTTTCCAGGGGGTCGCCTGCGAGGGCCCGATCGGCGGCGAGCGCGTGCTGCTCCTCCTCCCCGGCACCTACATGAACGAATCCGGCCGCGCGGTCGCCGAGGCGGTGCGCTTCTACAAGCTGCCGCTCACCGACGTCGTCGTCTTCTACGACGAGCTCGACCTGCCGCCCGGCAAGCTGCGGGTGAAGCTCGGCGGCGGCAATGCCGGCCACAACGGTCTGCGCTCGATCACGGCGCATATCGGCAACGACTATCGCCGCGTGCGCCTCGGCATCGGCCACCCCGGGCAGAAGGAGCTGGTGCTCTCTTACGTGCTCAGCGACTTCGCCAAGAGCGAGCGGCCGATGCTCGAAACGCTGTGCGATACGGTCGCCGACAATGTGCCGCTCCTGGTGAAGGGGGAAGACGCGACCTTCCAGAACCGCGTGCATCTGGCCATGGCCGCGAAGGGGTTCGACCCGAACGGCAAGGAGCCGGCGGGCGATTGAGACATGCATCCCCAGTGTCGTCCCCGCACCCGGGCCTGGCCTTCGGCCAGCCGAGCACAGGCTACGGCGGGGACCCAGTAAACACAGGTTTCTCGAAATCAGGCAGACAGGGGTTACTGGATGCCCGCCTTCGCGGGCATGACAGCTGAGGGTTCAGCGTCGACTAGTCACTTTCAAGACAGAGACAAAACCATGGGTTTCAAATGCGGCATCGTCGGGTTGCCGAATGTCGGCAAATCGACGCTCTTCAACGCGCTCACGGAAACGGCGGCGGCGCAGGCGGCGAACTATCCGTTCTGCACGATCGAGCCGAATGTCGGCGAGGTCGCGGTGCCCGACCCTCGCCTCGACAAGCTCGCGGCGCTCGCGAAATCGGCGCAGCTCATTCCGACGCGGCTCACCTTCGTCGACATCGCCGGCCTCGTGCGCGGTGCCTCGAAAGGCGAAGGCCTCGGCAACCAGTTTCTCGGCAATATCCGCGAGGTCGACGCCATCGCGCATGTGGTGCGCTGCTTCGAAGACGGCGACGTCACTCATGTCGCCAACGTCATCGATCCGCTCGCGGATATCGAGACGATCGAGACGGAGCTGATGCTCGCCGATCTCGAGAGTCTCGAGAAGCGCATCGAGCCCTTGCAGAAGAAGATCCGCGGCAACGACAAGGAAGCCAAGGAGACGCTGGTGCTCGTCGAAGGCGCGCTTGCGCTGCTGCGCGACGGCAAGCCGGCGCGCCTCCTCGAGCGCCGCGTCGAAGACGAGAAGCTGTTCCGCTCGCTCGGCCTCCTCACCGCCAAGCCCGTCCTCTATGTCTGCAATGTCGAGGAAGGCTCGGCCGCGAAGGGCAATGCGCTGTCGGAGAAAGTCGCCGCACAGGCGAAAGCCGAAGGCGCCGTTTCCGTCGTCATCTCGGCGAAGATCGAATCCGAGATCGCCGTCCTGCCGCCGGAGGAGCGCACCGAATATCTCGCCGAGATGGGCCTAACGGAGCCCGGACTCAACCGCCTGATCCGCGCCGGGTACGACCTCCTCCATCTCGTCACGTTCTTCACCGTCGGGCCGAAAGAGGCGCGCGCCTGGACCATCACGCGCGGCACGCGCGCGCCGCAGGCCGCCGGCGTCATCCACACCGATTTCGAGCGTGGCTTCATCCGCGCCGAGACGATCGCTTACGACGATTACGTGGCGCTCGGGGGCGAAGCCGGCGCACGGGACGCCGGCAAGCTGCGGCTGGAAGGCAAGGAGTACGTCGTCGCCGACGGCGACGTGATGCATTTCCGCTTCGCGACGTGAGCGCGTAGCCAGCGTCGTCATGCCCGGCCTTGTGCCGGGCATCCACGTCTTTGCTTCAATGACGCACGAAAGACGTGGATGGCCGGGACAAGCCCCGGCCATGACGAAAATGGGTTCTTCTTCAGCCTGATCGCCGATCGGCGACAGACCAGCGTCGCCACGGAGACGATTGACCCGCGGCTGCTGCCTCGTTACCCAAGGCCGATCCGCAGGGCCGTGCTGTGCCAAAATACTACTTCGAGGATTTTTCCCCGGGCCAAGTCATGGAATTCGGCCCGCGTCTCGTCACACGCGAGGAAATCATCGATTTCGCGGGGCAATTCGACCCGCAGCCGATGCATCTCGACGACGAGGCGGCGAAATCGAGCCTGCTCGGAGGGCTTGGCGCGTCGGGCTGGCATAGCTGCGCCATCCTCATGCGCATGGCGTGCGATGGCTTCGTGCTGGATTCCGCCTCGATGGGCGCGCCGGGCGTCGACGAAGTGCGCTGGATGAAGCCGGTCAAGCCCGGCGACCGGCTGACGCTGCGGCTCACGATCCGCGAAACGCGCGCCTCGAAGAGCCGTCCGAAAATGGGCTTCGTCGTGATGTTCTATGAAATGCTCAACCAGGATGGCGTTTGCGTCATGACGCTGCAGACGCCGATGATGATGGCGCGGCGCGCGGCGGCCGCCGCTGCGGGCTGAAGCGCCATGAATTATCTCGAGGACGCAAGGATCGGCGAAAGGTCGGAGCTCGGCCGCCACACCTTCACGGCCGACGAGATCAAGGCTTTCGCCGCCAAATACGACCCGCAGCTTTTCCACCTCGACGAGGCCGCAGCGGCGCGCTCACATTTCGGCGCATTGTGCGCTTCCGGCTGGCATACCGCCGCCGTCTGCATGCGCTTCCTCGTCGATCGGCGCCAGCGCATCATCGCGGAGTTGAGTGCGCGGGGCGAGCCGATCGCCAAATGGGGACCGTCTCCCGGCTTTCGCGATTTGAAATGGCTCAAGCCCGTCTATGTCGGCGACACGATCACTTATGCGACGGAGCCGATCGAACGGAAGGTCTCGCAAAGCCGTCCGGGCTGGGGCCTCCTGTTTTCGCGCAACACCGGCACCAATCAGCACGGCGAGCTCGTGTATTCCTTCATCGCCGCGGTCTTCGTCGAACGCCGCCCGAAGTGAGTTCGCATGGCGCTCAGCGAACAAACGCACACGCCCTCCCCTGCGAGCGAAACCGAGCGACCGCGTGAGCGCCGCGCGCTTGGCGTCGCCTGCGGCGCGCATGCGCTGCACGACGGCTATACCGATTTGATCTATGTCGTTCTGCCGCTGTGGCAGCAGGAATTCGCGCTCTCCTATGCCGCCGTCGGGCTTCTGCGCAGCGTCTTCACCGGCACGATGGCGACGTTGCAGATCCCGGCGACCCTCGTCGCCGACAGAGTGGGCGGCACGCTGGTGCTCGCCTGCGGGACGGCGCTATGCGGGCTGAGCTTCGGCCTCACGGCGCTCGGCGCGGGCTATGGCTGGCTCCTCGCTGCCCTCCTTTTCGCGGGCGTCGGAAGCGCGACGCAGCATCCCCTCGCCTCCGCGCTCGTCGCACGCATCTTCGAAGGACGCCGCTCGATCACCGCGCTCGGCACCTATAATTTTTCCGGCGACCTCGGAAAAATGATCGTGCCGGGCATCGCCGCGTTGATGCTGATGGTGATGCATTGGCGTCCGATGATCACGATCCTCGGCTCTCTCGGCCTCGGCGCAGCGGTTGCGATCGCCCTTCTCGCACCGCGATTTTCGCCGGATGCAAAGAGCGCCGAAGCCGCCAAGGAAGACGGCGCACCGAAACGCGCCGGATATCTCAACCCCGGATTCCTGCTGCTTCTCGCCGTCGGCGCCTTCGACAGCGCGGCCCGCGCCGGCTTCCTGGTCTTCGTGCCGTTCCTGCTGATCGGCAAAGGCGCGACGCCGGCGATGGCGGGATTGGCGCTCACGCTGATCTTCGTCGGCGGCGCGGCGGGCAAGCTCGCTTGCGCGCATCTCGGCGCACGCTTCGGCATCATCGGCGCCGTCGTGCTGACCGAGATGCTGACCGCCGCCGGGATGCTCGCCATCTATGCCCTGCCGCTTGCACCGGCGCTGATCCTTCTGCCGCTGGTCGGCATCGTCCTCAACGGCACGTCGTCATTGACCTACGGCTCGGTGCCGCAATTCGTGCCGCCGTCCGTGCGCGACCGCGCCTTCGGCATCTTCTATACGGGAACCATCGGCGCAGCGGGCCTTGCGCCGACGCTGAGCGGGTTGATCGGCGACCGGGCGGGGCTTGGAACGTCGGTCGCCACGGTCGCCTGCTGCACGCTGATCACGATCCCGATCGCTATCGCACTCGGGCGATATATGCGCCGCGGGGCGTGACGGAACTCATAAGAATCCGATAGTCAGCGAACCACCCGGATTGTCATGCCCGCGAAGGCGGGCATCCAGTACGCCGTGCCATCGCGATGCGGATAGGTCGGCGATTACTGGGTCCCCGCCTTCGCGGGGACGACACCCAAACAGCCTAATGCCCGTCGAAGGTGACGAGCGTGCGCACCGGGACATCGAGCGCGCGCAGCTTGTCGGCGCCCTTGAGGTCCGGCAGGTCGATGATGAAGCAGGCCGCCAGCACGTCGGCGCCCATCTGACGCAGGAGCTTCACCGCGCCTTCCGCGGTGCCGCCCGTGGCGATCAGATCATCGACAAGGATGACGCGATCGCCTTTGTTCACCGCATCGACATGCATCTCCATCTCGTCGGTGCCGTATTCGAGCGCATAGGCCATGCGCACCGTCTGATGCGGCAGCTTGCCTTTCTTGCGGATCGGCACGAAGCCGGCAGATACCTGATGCGCGACCGCGCCGCCGAGAATGAAGCCGCGCGCCTCGATGCCGGCGACCTTGTCGATCTTCGATCCGGCCCATGGCTGCACGAGCTCGTCGATCGCACGGCGGAACGCGCGCGCGTTGCTCAGCAACGTCGTGATGTCGCGAAACATGATGCCCGGCTTCGGATAATCCGGGATCGTTCGAATCGCGGCGCGCAGATCATTTTCCAAAACGGCGGACACCACGATTGATGAACTCCTCTTCATCGAAACGGCGACAATCTGACTGACCGGCGGCCTCTTAGCAAACAGCGGTCCGGCTTGAAACCATCGCCGCGGTAAGACGTTGCTTACCGGTGGGCGACGAGAGAGGAAATTGAGACAATGAAAAGAGTATTGATCGCCACGATCTTTGGACTTGGGCTTCTTGCGGCGCCGGCGGCGGCCGGCGCAATGCCCGCATCAAGCGGTCTAGCAGTGCCCGGGTCCGATGGCATTCAGACCGTGCATTGGCGGCCTTATTATCACTGCCATCCGCGGCGCGGCTTCTGTCATGGCGGACGTCGCTGGCATCGCGGCTGGGATCGCGGCCCGCGTTGGCGGCACCATCGTTATTGGCGGCGGCACCACTGGCGGCACCGCCATTGGCGCTGACGGGCGGCAGCAGCGACGCGCCTGCTGAAGGCTGATCCAACTGCGTTGAATCGGCCTGTAGCCTTATCGTTTTGATTGAGCGTGATCTTGTCCGAAAACCGGTTTCCACTTTTCGGGATCATGCTCTAAGCCGGCCGCAAGACGCGGCCGGCGACGGCGTCGAGCTTCTTGAGCAAAGCCGGGTCGCGCGCTTCCGGCGCGGTGATGAGCGCCGTGTCGAGCGCGCGGTCCGAGCCGACGGGGCACGGCTCGTGCTCACGCGGAAAATCCTTCGCAAGGCGCGCGACCAACCGCTTCGCCTTTTCCGCATTTGCGGTGAGCACCGTGATGATGTCCTGCACGGTGACGGCGTCGTGGTCGGGATGCCAGCAGTCGAAATCCGTCACCATGGCGACGGTCGCGTAACAAATCTCCGCCTCGCGCGCGAGCTTCGCCTCCGGCATGTTGGTCATGCCGATGACCGAATAGCCGAGCTGCTTGTAGGTCATGCTCTCCGCGTAAGTCGAAAACTGCGGCCCCTCCATGCAGACATAGGTTCCGTCGCGCTTCACATCGATTCCTTCCGCCATGGCGGCGTTGGCGATGTGGATGCGCAGACGCGGCGACACCGGATGCGCCATCGAGACATGGGCGACGCAGCCGCGGCCGAAGAACGAGCTCTCGCGCTTGTGGGTGCGATCGACGAACTGATCGATGAGCACGAACGTGCCCGGCGGCAGCTCCTCCTTGAATGAGCCGCAAGCTGAGAGCGAGACGAGATCGGTCACGCCCGCACGCTTGAGGACGTCGATATTCGCCCGATAGTTGATGTCGGAGGGCGAGAGGCGATGGCCCTTGTCGTGGCGCGGCAGAAAGACGACGGGCAGACCATCGATGTCGCCACGGCGCAGCGGCGCCGACGGCTCTCCCCAGGGACTGACGATCGTCTCCTCGCGCACATTGGCGAGGCCCGGCAGATCGTAGATGCCCGATCCGCCGATAATGCCGAGAATGGCTGCGGTCACGATGTGACGCCCTTTCCCATCGCGGTTTCCCTTGCGCGAAACCTATTCGACTTTCTCTTCGATTTCGCTCAGCTGATTTTCAAGATCGTCGATGAAGTCGGTCAACTCGTCGATTGCATCCGCCAGCGCGTCGAGCTTGTGCTCGACCGTTTTCGCGGTGCGGACACGATCGGTGTGCATGCGCACGCTTTCTTTCGATCCCATGAGTTCGCTCCACCTTTTCTCAGATCGCGAATTTCTAAACGTGTCGTAGGCCGTTGCCTAAAAGCAAATGCCCGGGACGGCCCGGGCATAGCAGAAAACTCCCGCGAGGCCTGCGCTCAGGCGTGGTGCCCCGGCGCGTAAGGCGCCGTGGACCAGACCTTCTTCTTCGCGAAATAAAGAAGCCCGGTGAACACCAGCAGGAAGATCATCACCTGGAAGCCGATGCGCTTGCGTGCTTCCATGTGCGGCTCGGCCGCCCACATCATGAACGCAGCGACGTCCTTGGCGTAGTTGTCGAGCGTCGCAGGGGTCCCGTCGGTGTATTCGACGCGGCCATCCTCGATCGGCTTCGGCATACCGATGGCGTGGCCGGGGAAGTATTTGTTGTAGTTCGAACCCTCCGGCAGCGTGAAGCCTTGCGGTGCGTCCTCGTAGCCGTGCAGAAGCGCGTAGATGTAGTCGACGCCCTGCTCCTGGTACTGCGTGAAGACGTCGAAGATGAAGGTCGGGAAGCCGCGCTCGTAGCTGCGCGCCTTCGCAAGCACCGAGAAGTCCGGCGGCAGCGCGCCGCCGTTGGCGGCACGCGCGGCAGCGTCGTTCGGGAACGGCGAGGGGAAGCGATCGGCCGGGCGGCCGGGCCGCTCGAACATTTCGCCGGAATCATTGGGGCCGTCCTGCACCTTCGCCTCGGCGGCGATCGCCGTGACCTGCGCCTTGGAGAAGCCGGGGCCGCCGGGTTCGCCAAGGTTGCGGAACGAGAGAAGATGCATGCTGTGGCAGGTCGCGCAGACTTCCTTGTAGACCTTGAAGCCGCGCTGCAGCTGCGCGCGATCGAAGGTCCCGAAGGGCCCCGAGAACGACCAGACCTGGCGCGGCGGGTGCGGCGCCTCCTCCGCAAGCGCGGAGGGGACGGCGGCGAGCGCGAAGGCTCCAGCGAGCGCCAGCGCGGCGAGAGAACGGTGCATGATCATGACTTGCTTCCCGAGGCCGTCACCGGCTCACCTTCTTTTTTCCCGCCGGCCAAGTTCGGATGTGCGAGCACCGAGTCATAGATCGAATGCGGCAACGGCTTGGTCTTCTCGAGCAGACCGAGCAGCGGCATGATGATGAGGAAATGGATGAAGTAGTATGCGGTGAAGACGCGTGCGGCGATGACATAGCCGCCCTCCGCCGGCTTGGAGCCGAGCCAGCCGAGCACGAGGCACACCACCACAAAGACCCAGAAGAACTGGCGATACAGCGGACGATAGCTCGCGGAGCGCACTTTCGACGTGTCGAGCCAGGGCAAGAACGCGAGGATCGCGATCGATCCGAACAGCGCAACGACGCCGGCGAGCTTGTTCGGAATCGAGCGCAGGATCGCGTAGAACGGTAGATAGTACCATTCCGGCACGATATGCGTCGGCGTCACGCCGGGATTGGCGGGCGTGTAGTTGTCGGCATGGCCGAGGTAGTTCGGCACGTAGAAGACGAACCACGCAAATACCAGGCAGAAGACGGCGATCATGAAGCCGTCTTTCATCGTCGCATAGGGCGTAAACGGCACCGTGTCGCGATCCGACTTCGGCTCGACGCCGGTCGGATTGTTCTGCCCGGCGACATGCAGCGCCCAGACGTGGAGCACGACAACGCCGGCGATCACGAAGGGCAGCAGGTAGTGCAGCGAGAAGAAGCGGTTGAGCGTCGGATTGCCGACGGCGTAGCCGCCCCACAGCCAGGTGGTGATCGCTTCGCCGACAAGCGGAATGGCGGAGAAGAAGTTGGTGATGACGGTCGCGCCCCAGAAGCTCATCTGACCCCACGGCAGCGTGTAGCCGAGGAAGCCCGTCGCCATCATCAAGAGGTAGATGATAACGCCGAGGATCCAGAGAACTTCACGCGGCGCCTTGTACGATCCGTAATACAAGCCGCGGAACATGTGGATGTAGACGGCGACGAAGAACATCGACGCGCCGTTCGAGTGCAGGTAGCGCAACAGCCAGCCGTAATTCACGTCGCGCATGATGTGCTCGACGGAATTGAAGGCGTAATCGACATGCGGCGTGTAATGCATCACCAGGATGATGCCGGTGACGATCTGCACGGCAAGCATGAAGCTCAGGATGCCGCCGAAGGTCCACCAATAGTTCAAGTTCCGCGGCGTCGGATAGGCAACGAAGCTCGAGTGGATGAGCCCGCCGATCGGCAGCCGGCTCTCGAACCACTGCATGAGCCGGCTTTGCGGCTGGTACGTCGAATGTCCGCTCATATCGAACCTAGGTGCGTGAAATCTGACCGTCGCCGATCCGGATCTTGGTATCGGAAACGAATGTGTAGGGAGGCACCGCGAGGTTGAGCGGAGCCGGGCCGCGGCGAACGCGGCCGGACGAGTCATATTGCGAACCATGGCACGGGCAGAACCAGCCGTCATAGTCGCCCTGATGCGCGATCGGGATGCAGCCGAGATGCGTGCAGATGCCGATGACGACGAGCCACTGATCGTGGCCCTGCTTCACCCGCGCGCTATCGGGCTGCGGGTCGGGAAGCGAGCTTACATTGACGTCCTGTGCTTCCTTGATCTCCTTCGCCGTGCGGTGGCTGATGAAGATCGGCTTCGAGCGCCAGAAGACCTTGATCACCTGGCCCTCGGTGATGGGGCTGAGATCGACGTCAATCGGCGCACCCGCGGCGATCGTGGAAGCGTCCGGATTCATTTGACTGATCAGCGGCCAAGCGACCGCCGCGAGCCCCACTGCACCGACCGCCCCCGTCGCGATGTAGAGAAAATCGCGCCGGGTCGGCTCGGCCGAAGACATGGTCGTCACTTCAAATCCTTTCGTCTGGCCAAAGCGCCCCTCCACGCTGAAACCTCGGCGCCCGCGGGCAGGCATCACAAGGCGGTAAACGGGCCCGTCACGCCCCGGCCATGAATGGCCCGCAGCGTGAACGACGGGGTTTTATTGGCACCCTTGCGGAGGGAGTGCAAGGGCTTGTCCCGGTGAATACAAAGGCTTGGCGCCTGATTGCGAGGACTTCTAGCCAGCGGCGTTGCCGGAAAGGCACGCTGGCACCGTCCGCGTTCGTTTTCGCGGGATTTTTGGCCGGGCGGCGCTTGCCCCGGCGCGGCGTTTCGTTGTGACGTGCGGCGGCGAGGTCAGAGCTTGTAGGCGAGGCGCAGGCCGCCCCAGTGCTTGCCGAAAACGCGAATCGGCGAGTCGACCTCCTGCATCATCCGCGTGACGCCGCTGCCCATATCGCGGGCATAGGTCTGCAGGAGGTACGGCCGGACGCTGCGCCCGGCCAACAGGCCCGCCCGGTCGTCGAAGATGCGCCGGTTGCGGCTGTTCGCCATGTTCCAGGCGATCTCTCCCGGGCGCTGGGGCTGCGAATAGATGCGGTTGTGCACGGGCAGGTAGCCGTTGCGATCAACCGCGGCGCAAAAGACGATGCGATGGTCGGTCTCGAGGATCGGTTCCTGGATCGGCGGCAGCAGCTTCTCCACCGTTTCAAGATAACGGGTCGAGAACTGCTGTGGCGCCGTGTCCGCGAGAGGCAAATAATCGTTGTCGAAAAGATCGTCCGCCTGCAATTGCCCGGTCATCACCGCGCGTTCGAACGCAGCGCCGATCGCCAGCGCCGTCTCCTGCGCCCAGAGGATGAAATCCTTGTTTTCCTCACGGATGCGGTCGAGCCGCGCGGCGAGCGCCGCCCGCGCATCATCGCTCGCGCGAAGGAATTCGAAATGCAGGCCGAGCATCGAGCGATTGACCAGACGCGCCGTGAACGCGCCGATCTTCGGCAGCTGGAATTCGAACTCGCCGCCGATGTCCGGCGACACGTCGCTTGCCGGTTTGACGAGGGCACCATCCTCGGAGAGGTCGACAGTGCGCCCCTCGAACGTGCCGGCAGCGCCGGCGATCGTGACCGCGATCTCGCACGGCAGACGGTCGCGACGGCGGCGATCGGCCCATTCGGTCTGACGCAGGAAGGTGACGAAGCGTCCGCGCAAATTCTCCGCACGGCGCGCGGCATCCTGCGCCGCGCTCTCGATCGCCTCGCCTTCCCGTCCGATCGCGCCGACCGCCGCTTCGATGTCCTTTGCGCCGTCGACGACGCTGCCGACGAAGCGTGCGTTGTCGGATGCGTTGCGGGCAAGCTGCGTGGTCGTCAATATTTGCTGATCGACCGCCCCCGCGACCTGCGCGAAAACGGGACGAATTTCCTCGATGGTCGTGCCGACGCGCGCGACGACGGCGATCAGCGCGCTGGTGTCGCGCTGGATCTTCTCGATCTTCGCCGCAATCTCTTTGGTCGCGTTCTGCGTTTGAACGGACAGCGCCTTCACCTCGCGCGCGACGACGGCAAATCCGCGGCCGGCCTCGCCCGCGCGGGCGGCTTCGATCGTCGCGTTGAGCGCCAGCAGGTTGGTCTGCCGCGCGATATTCGCGATCAAACCGACGACATTGCCGATCTCGGCGGACGAGGCGGTGAGCCCATCGACGCCGGCGCCGACTTGGGCGACCGCTTCGCTCGCTTGCGCTGCGATCTCGCTCGCGTGGCGCGCCTGGTGGCCGATTTCGTTCGACGAGAGCGCGAACTCCTCCGTCGCGCCCGCGAGCGTCGCCCCGTTACGATTGGCGTCTTCGGCGAGCTTGGTGAGCACGCGGCTGCGCTGCTCGATGCCGGTGAGCGTGCGTGACGAATTGCCGACGCTCGCGCCAACCGCCGTCGCCGAGCGCTGGACGTCGCGGATCATCGCGGCAAGATCGGCCTCGAGAAGATCGACAGCCTCGCGGACCGCCGCCATCGCGTTTTCCGGGCGCGACGCCCATGCGGCGTCCGCCGCCGGCGCGGTCATCGTCGGCGCGACTTTCTTGTCGACCGGTTCCGGTCGCGCCATCAATCGTTCAAGAATTTTCACTGACGTCCGGGATCGCGGGCGATGAGGCGCGCATCTTGGGGCGTCAAAGGTAAATGAACGTCTAAATTGCAGCGCCGCCCGCGCGAATCCCTTCACGAATCCAGAGGTTTGCATGGAGATCGTGCTGTTTCAGCCCGACATTGCGCAGAACACCGGTACGATCCTGCGGATGGCCGCGTGCTTCGGCCTTGGCGTGCACATCATCGAGCCGACCGGCTTCCCGATCACCGACCGTGCGTTCCGCCGCGCCGGAATGGATTATCTCGACCATGTCACACTCTCGCGCCACGCCTCCTGGCTGGCCTTCGATGCCTGGCGGCGCGCCAACGGCCGCCGCCTCGTCGCGTTCACGACGAAAGCTGCGATGCCTTATATCGATCATGCCTTCAGCCGCGCCGACGTGCTGCTGTTCGGACGCGAAACCGCGGGCCTTCCCGACGACGTGCATGCGGCGGCTGACGCGCGTGTCGTCATTCCGATGCGTCCGGGATTGCGCTCGCTCAACGTCGCCGTCGCCTGCGCGATGGCGAGCGGGGAAGCGATGCGGCAGCTCGGGATGTTCGCGAGAGCGACATGACATTGTCATTCGGATCGCCGCGCAGCGGCGAGTCCGGAATCCATACGCCGCCATATGGTTGTCATGCCCGCCAACGGGTCCGGCTTCGCCGGCCCGATGACAGGCTCCGGCGGGCATCCAGTAACCCCTGTCTTTCGATCGAAAGCACACAGCGTACTGGGTCCCCGCCTTCGCGGGGACGACACCGAAACGGCTACGGTGTCTGGCTCGGGAACGCCGGCGGCGTCGCCTGCATCAGCTTGCCGGTGAAGACCGGCGGGCCCGACGGCTTGCCCGTCGGCGAGCCGCCCGTCGGCTCGATGGAGACGGCGAAGGTCGCGTCCTTCAGCGTCGGGCTGTCATAGGACGCGAGATTACGGCGCACCGTGAACTCGCCCTCGCCGATGACACCGAGCGATTGCGGCGCCGGATAGTGCGCGGAGACCAGCCACAGCTCATAATCCTTGCCGGCCTGCGCCGGTGCGCCGACCTTGCGCACGCTCAGTGTGCGTTTGTCGAGATCGATGGTCATCAGGAACGCGGGCGACGCCGAATCCTTCTGCAGGATCGCGACATATTCGGCCATCTTCTGCGACGGCACCTCGACGTTGCGCACGACCTCGACCCGCTTCTCGACGACTTGCGGCACGGGCCGCAGCGCCTCGGGCAGCAAGTCGGGCCGGATGTCGCGCGCGACCACCACGGCAAGGAGCGCCGCCGCCACCGCGCCGAACGTCATGCCGAGCCCACGCCAGCGCCGCACGCGCTGCGCAAGCACGACGATTTCCGCCGACTGCGCTTCCGTCGCTGCGGCTCCCATCGGAGCCGGCGCCGGCGCCGCGGCGGGCGCAGCCGGTGCGGCTGCCGCCGGCGGCGGATCGTTGACGCCCGGCAACCACATCTGCCCGCTCGGCTTGACGCCGGCGATGCGCACCTTGATCCATTCCCACGTGTCCTTCGGCGGCTCGACCGACTCCACGAGCACGTTGAGCTCGCCCAAGCGGCGCTCCCACTTGGCGATCGTCGCGGCGAAGCCGGGATCGAGCGAGAGGAGCATCAGCGCGTTGGTGCGATCGTCTCCCTCGAGCGTGCCGAGCACGAATTCGGCGGCGAGCACGTCCTTGTCGTCGTCTTCTTCGCTCATGAGCCGAGGCACTCCCGGATTTGCAGAATGCCACGGCGCAGCCACGTCTTCACGGTGTTGACGGGCTTGTCGAACTTCGTCGCAAGCTGCTGACGGCTCCAGCCGTTGTAATAGGCGAGCAGCAGCGCGCGGCGCTGGTCCTCCTCCAGGCCGCCCATGCAGCCGAGCAGGCGCTTGAGCTCTTCGGTCATCTCGCGGGCGGCGAGCGGATGGCGCTCCTCCGCCGATACCTCGATCGCCTGCGGCTCGTCCTCGATCGACTTCTCGGTCTTCTTGCGCAGGATATCGAGCGCGCCATTGCGCGCGATCGCGACCATCCAGGTGATCGGCGTCGCCAGCCGCGGGTTGAAGTTCCCCGCATTGCGCCAGATTTTCAGATAGGTTTCCTGCACGACTTCGTCCGCCAGATCGGGCCGACGCAAGATACGCAGCACGACGCCATAAAGTTTCGCGCGGGTCGCATTATAGAGGCGCTCGAAGGCCTCTTCGTCCCCCTTTGCGACCGCCGCCAGCAGCCAAACAAGTTCCACCGGCGCCGACATGACGCACGTTCCTCCCCGTCATCCCAGGTTGCATCATAACCGATTTCAGAAAATCGGAAGCGCCGGCGGCCTCTTTCCCTCTCCTCTTGTGGGAACTGCGATCACCGGGACAAGCCCGGCCATGGCCGACGCGCGGGCTGGCATATTTTCCCACCCGCTGCCCTGTTCCACGCTGCCGCATCCGGAACGCAGCTGCGCTGCTTTCATTGACTTGAGAGGAGACGGAAGGAGGAAACGATGTCCGATGCAAGGATGACAACGGACCATGCGACCATCCGAAGCTGGGCGGAGCAACGCGGTGGAATTCCCTCGACGGTCAGTGGCACCGGCACGGCGAAAGACCCCGGTATCCTGCGGTTCGATTTCGAGCCAAAAGACGACGCGCTCGATCCCATCGCATGGGATGCGTTCTTCAAGAAATTCGACAAAGAGAAGCTGGCGTTCCTGTATCAGGACACGACGGAAAGCGGCGCGGAAAGCCGCTTCCATAAATTCGTGCAGCGCAGCCACTAGCTGCGTTACGGCCAGGCGTATCCGGTCGATTTGTTGTCTTATGCCCGCGCGACGCTGCCGAGACCAATGAGCCCGATGCGGTCGAGCTCGGCCTGCTCGCGGGCATTGTCGGCGGCGCGTTCGCGCTGCTGGTCGCGCTCGTCGAGCAATTCGACCTTCTTGAGCTCCTCGAAGGCTTCGCCGAGCGCGGCTTGCGCGTCGTCGAGCTGGACTTTCAGCTCGTCGGCGGAGCGCTTGAGGTTCTGCCGGCGGTTCATGGCCGCCTTGGCATAGGTCGGATAGGCGAAATGCGCGGGATCGTGGATACCGGCGCGGTCCTGCTCGGTCTGGATCTCGCGATCGAGGTCCGCCGCCATGCGTTCGAACTCGGCGATCATGCCTTCGATCTGCGCCACCTGGCGGCGGCGGTCGTCGACCTGAAAGCGTTTCAAGCGAACCAGCGTCTCACGCGACTTCATACTCATACTCCCCCAGACCGCGGCCTCTGCGATCCGGCGGACCCGCCAAGAACAACGGACGGGCCTCCGGCGAGAAGACTGCACGGAGCCGAGGTTGGCAGCACAAAGTTAGTTTTCGGTTTCCAATCCGTTGAGAATTCGTTCAAGGCGTTGATATCCCTCCTGGAGTTTCGTCGCCTCGTCCTTGCCCTGGGCGAGGAAGGCCTCGAGCGGCCGGTGCAAGCCGATCGCTTCGTCGACTTCCGCGCTCGAGCCATGCCGGTAGGCGCCGAGGCGGATCAGCTCTTCCATGTCGGCATAGGTCGCCATCACCTGGCGCGCGCGCGTGATCGTCGGAAGGAACGCGGGGTCGGCGGCGCGCGGCATCGTGCGCGACACCGACTTGAGCACGTTGATCGCCGGATAGCGGCCGCGCTCCGCGATCGCGCGCTCCATCACGATGTGTCCGTCGAGGATGCCGCGCACCGCGTCGGCGACCGGTTCGTTGTGGTCGTCGCCGTCGACCAGCACGGTGAAGATGCCGGTGATCGTGCCCGCTTCGGTGCCCGGCCCGGCGCGCTCGAGAAGCCGCGGAAGCTCCGTGAACACCGTCGGCGTATAGCCTTTGGCCGTCGGCGGCTCGCCGACGGAGAGGCCGATTTCGCGCTGCGCCATGGCAAAGCGCGTCACCGAATCCATAAGCGCGAGGACATCGTTGCCCTCGTCGCGAAAATATTCGGCGATGGCGAGCGTGAGGTACGCCGCCTGCCGGCGCATCAGCGCCGGCTCGTCGGAGGTCGAGACGACAACGACGGAGCGCGCGAGCCCCGCCGCGCCGAGATCGTCCTGGAGAAACTCCTGCACCTCGCGGCCGCGCTCGCCGATCAGCCCGATGACGCAGACGTCGGCTGCGACATTTCGCGCCAGCATCGAAAGCAGCACCGATTTGCCGACGCCCGAGCCCGCGAAGATGCCCATGCGCTGCCCGCGGCAGCAGGTGAGGAAGGTGTTGAGTGCGCGCACGCCGAGATCGAGCGGCGCGCCGACGCGGCGGCGCGCATGCGCCGGTGGCGGCATGTTGCGGAAAGGACACGGTGAGCCACCAAGTTGCAGCGGGCCTTTGCCGTCGATCGGTTCGCCCATTCCGTTGATGACGCGGCCAAGCCACGCGGACGACGGGCGCACCGCGCCTTGCGCTGTGGAGACGATCGCGCGGCAGCCGCGGCGCACGCCTTCGAGCGGCGCGAACGGCAGAAGCAGCGCATTGGAGCCCGCAAATCCCACGACTTCGCAAGGAATGGCGCGCGCGTGGCCGGCTTCAATGAGCACACGCGCGCCGACCGACATCGCATGGATCGGCCCGGCGACCTCGACCATCAGGCCGCGCACGCCGACGACACGGCCATAGGTCTCGATGCCGTCGAGGTCCGAAATCTGCTCCGCGAGCGCCTTCATGCCCAAAATCCTAACGAAGCGGAATCAGGTACCGCAGTTTAACGGACCGTTTACCCGCTTCGTTAATCATCCGTGGATACTCGTTGGGGATGACGGGCGGCTCGCGCTTGTTGAGAGAGTGAGTCGCCAGAGTCGGATAACACCGACTCTTAAAGTGAAACGTGAGCATACGGTTGACCAGAAACGCAGGGACTCTGAGCAGCTTACGGCGATTCGGTGGAATTCGCCTGGAGCATGCTTGCACCCGCGAATCAGTTTCTGTTAACCAATCCGAAGTAACGTTTCGAATCGGTTTTTCCCACCGCGTAATTCAGGCCCGCCGCAACGGCGGGCGGACCTTAAGCCCCTAAGCGGCGAGGAAGGGGACTGCTATGCGCGTCCTGTTGATCGAAGATGACCGCGCGACCGCGCAGTCGATCGAGCTGATGTTGAAGTCGGAAAGCTTCAACATCTACACGACCGACTTGGGGGAAGAGGGGGTCGATCTCGGTAAACTGTACGATTACGATATTATTCTTCTTGATCTCAACTTGCCGGACATGTCCGGCTTCGAGGTTCTGCGCTCCCTGCGGGTCTCGAAGGTCAAGACGCCGATCCTGATCCTCTCCGGCCTCGCCGGCATCGAGGACAAGGTCAAAGGTCTCGGCTTCGGCGCCGACGACTACATGACGAAGCCCTTCCACAAGGATGAGCTGGTGGCGCGCATCCACGCGATCGTGCGCCGCTCCAAGGGTCACGCCCAGTCGGTCATCCAGACCGGCGATCTCGTCGTCAACCTTGACACCAAGACGGTGGAAGTCACCGGCTCTCGCGTGCACCTCACCGGCAAGGAGTACCAGATGCTGGAACTCCTCTCGCTGCGCAAAGGCACGACGCTCACCAAAGAGATGTTCCTCAATCATCTCTATGGCGGCATGGACGAGCCCGAGCTCAAGATCATCGACGTGTTCATCTGCAAGCTGCGCAAGAAGCTTGCGAACGCCTCGAGCGGAAAGAACTACATCGAGACGGTGTGGGGCCGCGGCTATGTGCTGCGCGAGCCGAGCGACGAAGAGGCGCGCATCCCCGCCTGACCGAACAAGTTTCGCCGGCTGTTGCGTCTCCTCCCAACTAACCCTGCCGCGAATGGCGGGGTTTTTGTTTGTTATATCGCCTCGTCATGCCCGGCTTCACGCCGCGCATCCCCGTCTTCCTGTTCCTCGCCGAAAAGACGGGGATGGCCGGGACAAGCCCGGCTATGACGCCTAACGTTATACGCTTGACGTATAACAAGAGGCGGTATAAATGAAGAAGCCATGATCAGGTCGTTTGGCGACCGGGCAACGCAGCATCTGTGGATGGGCGCTTTCGTGAAGCGCTTCAGCGGCATTGAAAAGCAAGCGCTGCTAAACCTCGACATGCTCCACAATGCACGCGACCTGAATGACCTACGCGTTCCTCCCGCAAATCGCCTCGAGGCGCTTGTCGGGGACCGTCGCGGACAACACTCGATACGCATCAATGACCAGTGGCGAATCTGCTTCCACTGGACGCCGGAAGGTCCAGCCAATGTCGAAATCGTCGATTACCACTAAGGGGCTCGGCACTCCCAACCGCGTGACAACCCATCCAGGTGAAATCCTCGCCGAGGAGTTTTTGCGGCCGCTCAACTTGTCCGCCAATGCGCTTGCCATCGCATTGCGCGTACCGGCGACGCGCATTGGCGCGATCATCAAAGGCGAGCGATCGGTGACCGCCGACACGGCGCTACGGCTGGCGCGATTTTTCGGCACCAGCCCGGAGTTCTGGGTCAATCTGCAAGCGATGCACGATCTCACCAAAGCGCGCCAAGAAGGCGGCGTCGCGATTGAGCGAGAGGTGCAGCCGAGGGCAGCGTGACCGTGTAATCACGCGGCATAGGCGATGGTCTGCGAAAACCGCCGGCGGAGGCGATGATGACAGAGCCGGTCGTGCCTTTGGTTCTCGATCTCGTCGAATGGATCGCGAAGGAGCCGCGCCCTTATGCGGAGGCGATGGCGGCGTGGCGCACGTCCTGTCCACGTCTCACGATCTGGGAGGACGCGGTCGATCTCGGCTATATCGAGCGCCAGCCCGCAAAGCCGCAGCCGCTGATCGTCGCGACCGATGCCGGCACGCGGCTTCTCCGCGAGCACGGGCGGGGTGGGCGCTGAACGGCGGAATTAGGCAAAATCCGCGGGCACACCCACTAAGTGTCATGCCCGCGAAAGCGGGCATCCAGTATCCCCTGTCTGCGTCATATCGCGAGGTCCGTGATTACTGGGTCCCCGCCTTCGCGGGGACGACACTGAGAGACTGACGCCCTCTACCTCGCATCATGAAAGATGATGCCCAGCGTGTGGCGCTGTCCGCTGCGCAGGCGGCTGACGCCGTGGCGCATGTTGACGCGATAGGCGCCGCGCGTTCCCTTCACCGGGCGGTGATGCACCGGGAAGACGACGCCCTGCCCCTGCGTCAGCGGCACGACCTCGGCGCGCGACTGCATGCGCGGGCGCTGCTCGGTGAGCACGAACTCGCCGCCGGTGAAATCCTTGCCCGGCGCCGACAGGAGGAACGCCACCTGCAGCGGGAAGACGTGCTCGCCGTAAAGGTCCTGATGCAGGCAGTTATAATCGCCCGGACCATATTGCAGGAGAAGCGGCGTCGGCTTCGTCTGCCCGGCGGCGTGGCAGCGCTTGAGGAAATCCGCGTGCGCCGGCGGATAGCGTATGTCGATCCCCATCGCTTCGTTCCAGCGCTGCGCGATCGCCGCGAGCGGGGGATAGAGCGCGGCGCGCAGTTGAGCGATCATCTCCGGCAGCGGCGCGGCGAAGTATTTGTATTCGCCGCGGCCGAAGCCGTGGCGCGCCATCACGATGCGGCTCCGGAACGGCGCATCCTGCGGATAGAGCGCCGCAAGCGCCGCGCACTCGCCCGACATCAACAGCGGACCGGTGAGTGCGCAACCGTAGGCATCGAGCTCCGCGCCGATGCGCTCCCAATCGAGAGCCGTCGCGCGCGTCGCGACGCCGCCTTCGCCATCGCGCGAAGGCGCACGCCGCATTGCCGTCGCCGCCGTCATGCCGCTTTCCCTTCGCGAGCGAGCAGTGTGCGCTTGCGCTCGACGCCCCAGCGGTAGCCGGAGAGCGCGCCGTCCTGCCGCACCACGCGATGGCACGGGATCGCGACGGCAAGCTTGTTCGCGGCGCAAGCCTGCGCGACCGCGCGGACCGCGGCGGGCTGACCGAGACGTGTCGCGATGTCGGTGTAGCTCACCGTCGCGCCGGCCGGGATCTCGCGCAGCAGCGCCCAGACGCGCTGCTGGAACGCGGTGCCGCGCACATCGAGCGGCAGGTCGAGCCCTTGCCGTGGCGCCTCGACGAAGCCGACCACTTTCGCGACCAGTTGCTCGAAGTCGCGATCCGCGCCGATCAGTTCCGCTTTCGGGAATTGATCCTGCAGATCGCGCACCAGCGCGTCTGGATCGTCGCCGAGCATGATCGCGCAGACGCCCTTCTCCGTCGCTGCGACGAGGACCGAGCCGAGCGAGCATTCGCCGACCGCGAAGCGGATTGCCGCGCCCTTGCCGCCGCGCCGATAAGCACTCGGCGTCATGCCGAGACGTTCGCCGGAGGTTGCGTAGAAGCGGCCGTTGGAGTTGAAGCCGGCGCCGTAGATCGCTTCCGTCACCGTATCGGTCTTCGCAAGCTCGCCGCGCACGCGGCGCGCGCGCTCGGCGTCGGCATAGGCTTTCGGCGTCACACCGGTCTGCGCCTTGAACACACGATGGAAGTGGAAGCGGCTCATGCCCGCCGCCTTCGCCAGCGCGTCGAGGCTCGGCATCTCGTCCGACTGCTCGATCATGCGGCACGCTTTGGCGATCGCGCCGGCATGCAGCGCCGCGCTCTCGTTCGGACGGCAGCGCTTGCAGGCGCGGAACCCGGCCCGCTCAGCATCTGCCGGCGTCGCATGGAAGGCAATGTTCTCGCGCCGCGCGGGACGCGCCGCGCAGGACGGCCGGCAATACACGCCGGTGGTGCGCACCGAATAGACGAACTGTCCATCCGCATTGCGATCGCGCCGGCGCACCGCGTCGAGACGCGCGGCGTCGCTGTCGAACATCGGCACGCACGCGCGGCCGGTCTCTTCGATCGGAGACAACATGGGTTCGCTCCTCATGGCTTTCTTCGGTTTCGCGGACGAACGGGCGTGTCCGTCCTTTGATGCCAATCTAGCCATGGCGGCGCCCTTCTCACTCCGGTCCTTGCTCTCGAATTCAGAAAAGTCCGCGTGGGTGAAAAGTGGCTGTGGCGCGGGCGAAATTCAACAGGTTGTCGCGGAAGTCGTACCGACCCTTGTCATTCCGGAAGCCGCGAAGCGGCTGTCCGGAATCCATATCCCCGGTCTGAAATATGCGGAAATACCGGGGTTATGGATTCCGGGTTCCGGCCTTCGGCCCGGCCCCGGAATGACAAGGAGGAATTCCGGCGCAAGGAGCGGAGTGCGCGGCGTGGCTGCGCGCGTCATCTCTCGGGCAACGCAACGGCAACTCCGTCTGGTGCCCCCATGTCTCACGAAATGACGCACGAAGCCGCAGCGATCGCGAACAGAGCCATCGTCCTTCCCTCCCCGTTCAAACGTCTCGCATGGTCGAATCTCGCAGCGCAGACGGCCGAGCAGATCGGCCTCGCCGCGACGCCGATTGTTGCCGTGCTCGCGCTCGGCGCCGACGCCGGCGACACGGGACTTCTGCAGACGGCGCAGACGCTGCCGTTCCTCCTTCTCGCAATTCCCTTCGGCGTCCTCGCCGACCGGATGCCGCGCCGGACCTTGATGGCCGCGGCCGAAGCATTGCGCGCGCTGTCGCTCGCCGGGGTGCTCATCCTCATCCCGCTTGGGTGGCTGAGCCTGCCGCTTCTCGGCGCGCTCGGCTTTGCCGGCGCCTGCGGCACCGTCGCTTACGGCATCGCGGCGCCTGCGCTCGTGCCGGCGCTCGTTCCGGCAGCAGCACTTGCGCGCGCCAATGCGCGCATCGAACTTGCGCGCACGCTCGCCTTCGCCGGGGGCCCGGCGCTGGCCGGTGCACTCGTCGGGTGGACCGGCGGCAGCGTCGCTTTCGGCTTTGCCGCCGCGCTGTCGTTCACGGCGGTGCTCCTTCTCGCCGGCGTCGAGGAGCCCGCGGCGAAGCGAGCCGCGCACCGCAAGCCGCTACAGGAGCTGATCGAAGGCGCGCGTTTCGTCGCCGGCCATGCGCTGCTGCGTCCGGTCTTCACGACGCAGTTCATCTTCAACAGCGCCTTTTTCATGATGCAGGCGGTGTATGTGCCCTATGCCGTGCATCACTTCGGCCTCTCCGCCTCGGGCGTCGGCGTGACGCTCGCGGCCTACGGCGTCGGCATGGTGTTCGGCGCATTGCTCGCGCCACGCGTGATGCACGCGCTGGCCTTCGGCACCGTCATCGCCATCGGCCCGGTCGCCGGCTTTGCCGCGGCGCTGGTCATGGCGGCGACGATCTGGGCGCCCTCGCCCGTGTTGGCGGGTCTGAGCTTCTTCCTCCTCGGCGTCGGGCCGATCCTGTGGGTGATCAGCACGACGACGCTGCGGCAGACGGTGACGCCGCGCGAGCTTCTCGGGCGTGTCTCGGCGATCAACAGCCTCGCCTATGGCGCGCGGCCGATCGGCGCGGCGCTCGGCGCGTTGGTCGGCGCCGGCTGGGGCGCGGAGGCGTGCCTTATCGTTTGCGCGGGCGGGTTCCTGTTGCAGATGCTGGTGATTTTATTTTCGCAAGTGCCGGGATTGAAGCAACAGCCTGCGCTGGCCGCATAGGCAGCGCCTGGCGATCCGTGCCATAAGCCATGGCGTGAATCATTCCGCCAGGATGGCGCCCCGCGATACGGACGCCATCGAATCTCCAACCGCCTGGGTTCGGCTCGCCGTCGCGCTCGTCCTGAGCACGATCGGCGGCATCGGCCTATGGTCGGTCGTCGTGGCGCTGCCGGCCGTGCAAACGGAATTCGGCGTCGCGCGCGCCGATGCGTCGCTCCCCTACACGGCGACGATGATCAGCTTCGCCATCGGCGGCGTGGTGATGGGACGCCTGGTCGACCGTTTCGGCATCATGGGGCCGGCGATCGCCGGCGCGCTGCTGCTCAGCCTCGGGTATCTCCTCGCCTCCGCCGCCGGCACGCTGTGGCAATTCACGCTGGTGCAAGGCCTGCTGATCGGCTTCGGCAGCTCGGCCACCTTCGGACCGCTGGTCGCCGACATTTCCCACTGGTTCACGCGGCGGCGCGGCATCGCCGTCGCGATCTGCGCCTCCGGCAACTATCTCGCCGGCGCGATCTGGCCGTCGATCCTGCAGCATTTCATCGCGACGGCCGGTTGGCGTCCGGCGCATTTCGGCATCGGGATATTCTGCGCGGTGACGATGGTGCCGCTCGCGTTCGCGCTGCGCCGGCGTATTGCGACGCATCACGAGGCCGTCGCGGCACCGACCGAAATCGCGTTGGCTGCGGGCGGACTGTCGCCCGCCGCCTTGCAGACGCTGCTGGCGATCGCCGCGATCGCCTGCTGCGTCGCCATGTCGATGCCGCAGGTCCACATCGTCGCCTATTGCGGCGATCTCGGTTACGGCGTCGCGCGCGGCGCGGAGATGCTCTCGCTCATGCTCGGCTTCGGCGTCGTGAGCCGCATCGCGTCGGGCTTCATCGCCGACCGCATCGGCGGCGTCGCGACGCTGCTTGTCGGCTCCGCCATGCAGGCGGCGACGCTTCTCCTCTACGCCTTCTTCGACGGCCTCGCCTCGCTCTACGTGATCTCGATCCTGTTCGGGCTCGTCCAAGGCGGGATCGTGCCGAGCTACGCCATCATCGTGCGCGAATATTTCCCCGCGCGCGAGGCGGGAACCCGCCTCGGCATCGTGCTGATGGCAAGCCTTTTCGGCATGGCCTTCGGCGGCTGGATTTCCGGCGTGATCTTCGACCTCACCGGCTCCTATCGCGCCGCGTTCCTCAACGGCCTGGCGTGGAACGCGCTCAATGTCGCGATCGCGGTGTGGCTGTTGAAGCGCCCCGGATCACGCGTCGCGACGGCCTAGCCTCACTAGGAAATTCCGGACGGAAAACCGGTTTCCACTTTTCCTGGAATTGCTCCTAGGAACTCTGGCTCGCGACCAGCGCCAGGCGTGGCGGCGGCACGCGTTCAAGCAGGCGGGCATGGGCGACGTCCGGCACATAGAGGCTGCGCTTGTCGGCGACGGGCTTGAAGGCGGGCGTGAGGCCGACCACGGTCTCCGCGGCGCCCAAGGAGAGGAAGCCATCCGGCGCGAGGACGCGCGCCATGCGATTGAGCACGCCGATCTTCGTTTCCTGATCGAAATAGATGAGGACGTTGCGGCAGAAGATCGCGTCGAATGTGCCGAGATTGGTGAAATCGCGCAGCAGGTTGAGCGGACGATATTGCACCATCGCGCGGAGATCCGGCGCGATCTGCCACTGGTCGCCGTCTTGCGTGAAATACTTGATGAGCAGGCCGATCGGCAGCCCGCGCTGAACCTCGAACTGCGAATAGCGGCCGAGCCGCGCACGCTCCAGTACGCCATCGGCGAGATCGGTCGCCAGGATCTCGATGCGCCAACCCGCGACAGCCGATCCCATTTCCTTCAGCACCATCGCAAGCGAATACGGCTCCTGTCCGCTCGAGGCGGCCGCACACCAGATGCGAATGCGCCGCGTCGCAGCGCGCGCGGCGAGCAGGGACGGCATCATCGTGTTACGGAAGTGCTCGAAAGGGATCTTGTCGCGGAAGAAGAACGTCTCGTTGGTCGTCATCGCTTCGACGACGTCGACGATCAGCGCCTCGGCGTTCGGACCGCGCAGCGCAGCGACCAGCGCATCGAGACCGGCATAGCCGCGCCGGCGCGCCAGCGGCAGCAGCCGGCTTTCGGCGAGGTATCCTTTTTCCGCGGATAAGACGAGGCCGGAGCGCTCTTTCAGAAGCCGGCAGAGATACGCAAAGTCGACCGGCATCATGAAATATCTCCAACAAATACACGCGTAATCTTTGCAGCAATCTCATCAATAGGAAGTACGGCGGCACAAAGCCCGGCCTGCGCGACGGTGCCGGGCATGCCCCAGACAACGCTCGTCGCCTCATCCTGCGCGACGACGCTGCCGCCGGCGGCAACAATCGCCTCCGCGCCGTTAGCGCCGTCGCAGCCCATGCCGGTGAGGACGGTGGCAAGAACGGAATTTCCCCAAATCTCGCTTGCGCTCACAAACAAAGGATCGAGCGCGGGCTTACAAAAATTCACCGGTGCGCTGTCGTCGATCGCAATCACCGCGCGCCCGTTTCTGCGCTCGACGCGCATATGCCGCGCGCCGGGCGCGAGATAAGTGACGCCGGCGACGATCGGCTGACCATCCATGGCTTCATGCGTCGGACGGCCGGTCGCGCGGGACAGGTTCTCCGCGAGGATGGTCGTGAAGGTCGGCGGCATATGCTGCACGATGAGGATCGGCACGCGATCGAGCGCGCGCCCGAGCGCCGGCAGCAGGCGTCCCAGCGCCTGCGGGCCGCCCGTCGAGGCGCCGATCAACAAGACGCGCGGCGGCACGCTGGCAAAGGGGCGCAGCGCAATGTCGACCGGCTTCTCGGCCGTCATGTCGATCGACGGCGCGGCAACACGGCGCAGCCGCGCATGCGGCCCTGCCGCATGCGCGCGGCGCGCCACCTGCCGGGCGCCGAGCTGGCGCACCTTCTCCACAAGCTCGCGGCGGAAGGCCGGCGACGTCGTCACGTCGCGATTGGTGCCCGGCTTTGGCACATAATCGGCGGCGCCGAGCGAGAGCGCTTTGATGCTGAGCTCCGCGTGGCGGCGCGACAACGCCGACGCCATGATGACCACGAGATCGCGCTTTTTGGCGAGGAGGAGCGGCAGCGCCGAGAGCCCGTCCAGGTCCGGCATCTCGACGTCGAGGATGACGACGTCAGGATCGAAGCGCTCGAACTGATTGACGGCCTCGCGTCCGGTGCGCAGCGCCGCCACGACATGCAAGCCCGGCTCTTCGTCGACCCAGCGCGCGACGAGGCCCCGCACCACGACGGAATCGTCCACCACCATGACGCGCACAGGCGTCGATGTGGACGGCGCGGACCGCGATGCAAGCAGGACGTTCATACGCCACACAGACACAACAGACACGAAGGACTGCCGCGCGGAGCCGCGGCAGCGGCGTCAGATCAGGCCGACTTCCTGGAACTTCGCTTCGACGATCTCGCGATCGAACGGCTTCATGATGTACTCGTTCGCGCCGGCGTGCAGCGCGCGAGCGATATGCGCCACGTCGTTCTCGGTGGTGCAGAAGACGACCTTCGGCTTGTCGCCGCCCGGCATGCGGCGCAGCGCCTTGAGAAAGTCATGGCCGTCCATCACCGGCATGTTCCAGTCGAGCAGCACGGCGTCGGGCATGGTGCCGCGGCATGTCTCGAGCGCCTGCTGGCCGTCCTCCGCCTCGGTGATGGCGAAGCTCAACCCCTCCAGGATCCGCCGCGCGACCTTTCGGATCACGCTGGAATCATCCACGATCAAACACGTTTTCATCCTGACCTCCACAAAGACCAATTTCGCGAATTCACCACACCACAGTCATGCCGCCGCACGCTTCTGCCCAAGGTCGAGCACGCGATCGACATCGAGCACCACAAGAACGCTGCCGTCCAACCGATGCACGCCGAGCGACACTGCCGCGAGCGCCGCATCGAGATTGACCGGATTTGGCTCGTAGGAGTCCCGCGTCAGCGAAAGCACCTCACCGATCTCATCGATGAGCAGCCCGTAGGATTCGCCCTTGCAATCGACACCGATCGCCATCGGCATCGCGCTCGATGATCGCACCGGCATGTCGACGCGGCGGCGCATATCGACGACCGTGACAATGCGGCCGCGCAGATTGAAGACGCCGGCGATATCGTCCTTCGCCAGCGGCACGCGCGTCAGACGGTCGACGGCGAACACGTCCTGGACGCGCTCGATCGGCAAGCCAAACAACTGATCGCCGATCATCGCGGTCACGTAATCTTGCGCGGTGACGGCGGAATTCGTCAGCATCGTCATGCCGCCTGCTCCCAAGCCGAGGTCTGCTCTTTGACCGCCGCGACCAGCCGGCGGCGATCGAGCTTCGCGACGAAGTCGTCGAAGCCGGCGGCGCGCACGCGCTCCATCAGCGCCGCATCCGCATGCGAGGAGAGAGCAAGCATCGGGATGGGCGTGGCGGCGAATTCACCGCGCACCAGCGCTGCGAACTGCAGGCCGTCCATCTCCGGCATTTCGAGGTCGCAGAGGATGACAGCCGGACGCGCGCCGTCGCGCAGCGCCGCCAAGGCGTCCGCGCCCGACGTGAAGACCCGCACATCGTAGCCGGCAGCCTTGAGCACGGGCGGCAGCAGGTCGCGGAAGAAAGAAGAATCATCGACCAGCATGAGCATCTGCGCGGCCGCGCCCGCAACGCCAGAGCCGGCATGACGCTGCCCATCGAAGGCGAGCGTCAGGAAATGCCCCACGTCGATGATTTCGGTCGCTTGGCCTTTGACGATGGCCGAGCCGATGATCCCCGGCACTTCGCCCATGACGTCGATCGCCAGGCGATCCTCGACGATGTCGACGATGTCGTCAACGAGGAGGCCGACGGCGCGACCGCCATCGGAGAACACGAGCACCGGCTGAACGCCTTCCTCCTTCACCTTGCAGCTGTCGTCGACGCGCGCGAGCGGCATCAGGTGCCCGCGATACTGCACGACTGGGCGGCCGTTCGACATTTCGACGGCGCTGCACGCGATTTCTTCGAGCCGGGTCACAAGCGACAGCGGCACGGCCTTTTGCGTCTGCGCGCCGGCGCGGAAGACGAGGAGCGACGTCATCGGTTCGGACGGGGCCGCGGTGTTCACGTCCGCGTCGGTCACCTGCGACGCAACGGTGCCGACCGTCTCGGCGACGCCATTCGGATCCAGGATCATGATCACGGCGCCGTCGCCGAGGATCGCGGCGCCGGAAAACATGCCGATATGCCGCAGCTTCGCGGCCATCGGCTTCACGACGATCTCCTCCGTATGGAAGAGCCCGTCGACGACGATGCCGAAGCGCTGATTGCCGACTTGCATGACGACGATGAAACCGTCGCCGACCGTCGGCGACGCTGTGTCTTCGAGCTTCAACAGCGTGCCGAGATGCACGAGCGGAAGCAGTTTGTCGCGCAGCCGCAGGATCGGCGCGCCTTTGATGTATTCGATGCGATGCTCGGAGCCGGCGCGGCTGCGCACGAGTTCGACCACCGCGAGCTGCGGGATCGCGAAGCGTTCGCCGGCGGATTCCACGATCAGCGCGGAGACGATCGCCAGCGTCAGCGGAATCTTGAGAACGAAGGCGGAGCCCTCGCCGCGCACGGATTTGACGTCGATCGCGCCACCGATCTGGTCGATGTTATTTTTCACCACATCCATGCCGACGCCGCGGCCGGAGATGCTGGTAATCTGCACAGCGGTGGAGAAGCCCGGCACAAAGATCAATCGCTGGATATGCGTGTCGTTCAGCTGCGCCGCCTCGGCCTCGGAAATAAGACCTTGCGCAATCGCTTTCTGCCGGATGCGGTCGGTGTCGAGGCCGCGCCCATCGTCGGCGATCTCGATAACGATGTGGCCGCCCTCGTGGCGCGCCGAAAGGCGGATCGTTCCGCGGCGCGGCTTGCCGAGACGCTGGCGCTCGTCCGCCGTCTCGAGCCCGTGATCGGCGGAATTGCGCACCATATGCGTGAGCGGATCGCGGATGAGCTCCAGCACCTGACGATCGAGCTCGGTCTCGGCGCCGAAGGTCTGCAGCTCGATCTCCTTGCCGAGATCGGCACAAAGATCGCGCACCAGCCGCGGCAGCTTCTGCCAGGCGTGGCCGATCGGCTGCATGCGCGCCTTCATCACGCCTTCCTGCAGCTCCGCCGTCACGGCGGACAGGCGCTGCAGCGGCGTCTTGAATTCCGAATCCTCGTGGTGGCGGCCGATCTCGAGGAGCTGATTGCGCGTGAGCACAAGCTCCGAGACCATCGTCATCAGCTGTTCGAGCGTCTCGACGCCGACGCGAATGGAAGACGCCGCGGCCCGCGGTTCGTCCTTCGCCTCCTCGGCGCCTTCGGCTTCGTTCTCGAGCGCCGGGGGCGCCGCTTCCGGCGGCGGCGATGCCGGGGCCTGGTTCGGCGCCGGATCGACCGGCGTTTCCCGGAACGCGCGCTCAAGCTCGTCGAGCGACACTTCGCCCGGCCGCAACGGCCGCTCCAGGACCTGATAAGTCAACGTGCCGGTCGCGTAGGCCAGTGCCGCCGCGGGCGGCGCGGCAGCCGGCGGGCGTGCCTGCCGGACCGCGATCTGTTCGAGCGCGCCGATCAGATCGGCGTCCCCGCCCTCGGGCTCGCGCTCGGTCGCCTCGATGACGGCAAGGATGTCCTTGATGCGGTCGATGGTCACAAGGATCGTGCTGACCGCCTCCGTGGTCGCCGGCGCGCCATCGCGCAGCTTCCCCATGACGGTTTCGGCAGCGTGCGTGAGCGCCTCGAGCCGTGGGAGATTGAGGAAGCCGCAGGTGCCTTTGATGGTATGGACGAGCCGGAAGATGTTGCCGAGGATTTTTGCGTTGTCCGGCTCCTGCTCGAACCGCACAAGCTCCACGTCGACGGTGTCGAGATTCTCGCCCGTCTCCGTCAGGAACTCACGCAACAACTCGTCCATGACACGGACCTTCGGCATAGGCATGCCGCGTCCGGCGCTGCCTCTCGGAGCCTCGCCAGTGTGTCTACAAAGGGTTTAGGATTGGTTGCGCCGGAGCGCGCAAGCTACCGCAAGATGGAGCTTTTCACCCAGTTTGCCAAAATTTTAGGCAGTGGCGATGACGACCCCATCGCCCTCCGCATTGGCCGTGACCGTCAGTCCGCACGAGCGTGCGAGCAGACCGGTGTAGAACGGCTGGATCGCCTGCGCGTCCACCGCGCCATTCGCCGCCTCGCCCGCAAGGAGACCCGGCACGGTCGCCGGGATGCGGGCATTGAGACCGCTGACGGTCAGCTTGAAGCCCTGGGGGCCCTCACCGACCGGATCGACCACGATCATGCCGCCGCGCGGGATCACGGCCGCCGCGAGGATCAGCATGTTGAGCAGGAGCTTGACCCGGTTCTTGGCGAGATAGGCGCGCGGCAATTGCCAGCGCAACTGCGTTTTCTCGTCCTCGATGAAGCCGCGCGCGACCCCTTCGGCGTCGCCTAGGTCGATCTCGGCGCCGGCGGAGCCCGCCGCGCCGAAGGCCAGCCGGCAGAACTGGAGCTTGGCCGACGCCTGATTGGCGCTCTTCTTGATCAGGTCGAGCGCGAAACTCTTGGTGCTCTCGTCGTTCGTATCCTCGAGCACCTCCATCCCGTTGACGATGGCGCCGACGGGGCTGATGAGGTCATGGCAAACGCGCGAGCAGAGCAGCGCCGCAAGGTCCAATCCCTCGAGCGACACAGGCGCCGACGGCGCGGCCGCGCCGCTTGCAAACGATGATGGGATGTCCGACATGGGCACCTCAGCCTTGAAGTTTAGACTCGCGGCGTCGCGAATCGGGTTTGCGCACGCATTCTGCCATGTGTGATACACCGCGCGTTATCGCGCGGCCAACACGGCAACGGAGCGGGCGTGGACGAGAGAGGCAAAACGGCGGCGACGATCGAGCCGGCGCTCATGGATGCGCTACTGGCGCTCGCGGCCGACGCCGGCCGTTCGATCCTCGCGATCCGCGCCGGCCGCCTCGACGTGCGGCTGAAATCGGACGGCTCGCCCGCAAGCGCCGCCGACGACGCCGCGGAGACGGTCATCCTGTCTGGGCTCTCGCGCCTCTTCCCCGGCGTGCCGGTTGTCTCCGAAGAGCGTGCCGACATGAGCGGATGCGGCGCGGCGACGTTCCTCCTCGTCGATCCGCTCGACGGCACGCGCGAGTTCCTTGCCGGCAGTGACGAGTTCACGGTCAATATCGCGCTGATCGTCAACGGCGTGCCGACGCTTGGTGTCGTCGGCGCCCCGGCGCTGGGCCTCCTATGGTCGGGAGCAAGCGGCGCCGGCGCGGCGCGCACCCTTGTCGCAAGAGACGCCAGTATCGGCGAGCGCACCGCGATCCGCGCCAGGTCCTGGTCCGCGCGCGCCCCCGTCGCGATGGTGAGCCGCTCACATCTCGACGCACAGACCAGCGCCTTTCTCGCGCGACTTCCCGGCGTGAAGACGATGCCGGCCGGCTCGGCCCTGAAATTTTGCCGGCTGGCGGAAGGCGCGGCCGATCTCTACCCCCGCCTCGCGCGCACGTCCGAATGGGACATCGCGGCCGGGCACGCCGTCCTTGCCGCCGCCGGCGGCACGGTGGTCTCGCCGGATGGCGCGGCGCTCCGTTACGGAGGGAGCCGCGGCCATTGCTTCGTCCCCGCCTTCGTCGCGTTCGGCGACCCGAAGGCGGCGCGGACCATGCTCCCCGCTTGAAAACACTCCGCGCCGTTCAGGGAACGATGGTCGGCTCGACGCGCGGCCACGCGGCGTCGCTTGCCTTCACGACGCTCGCCGGATTCGCGGCGAAGGCGGCGCGGCTCGCCGGATCGTGAAAGAAGTAAAGCCGGCCGCCATGGATGAGCCAGAGCAGCGGGTTGCCGGCGGTCGCAATACCGCGCATCAACGCCAGCGGATCGTAGCCGCCGAAGCGCGGACGATAGATCTCGGGATGTGCGGCGAAGGCAGCGCGGTTGGCGTCATTGCGGAACCGCCAGGTGACGCCCTCGAAAACGAGCTCGACATCCGCGCGCCCCTGTAGCGGCGCGCCTTCGGTGAAATAAGCCACCGGGTCGAAGCCGTAGATGGCGAGCCCCGTGCGCCAGTTTACGATCACGGGTGCGGTCACGGCACGTGATTCGGCTTCCAGCATCGGAGCAAGAACAAGGCTTGCCGCCGCGGCGGATAGAAGCAGCAATCGCAAGGACTTTTGCCGCGTTGCGATCATATTTGCCGCCATAATCCGTCCATTATTCGTTAGCGAGCCCTTTACGAGATCGCTCGTATGCAAGGAGTTAAGCGGCGCCCCGCCGCACGATCAATGGAGCACCTGATGCGCCCCATCCTTCGCCTGATCCCGATGGTGCTGTTGCTCGTCGGCCTCGGTACCGTGCCCGCCGCAGCCCAGGCGGCCCGGCCGGGGACGTTCTCGTCGGGCGAGCTCGTCGATGCCGGCCACCGCTTCTTCGGCACGGTGTCGCGAGGCCTCGCCAGCGTGATCGAGAAGGCGGTGAGCCAATGGGGCCTTCCGAACGGCTACATCCTCGGCCAGGAGGGTGGCGGCGCCTTCATCGGCGGCCTGCGCTATGGGGAAGGCACGCTCTTCACCAAGAACGCCGGCGACCTTCGCGTCTTCTGGCAAGGGCCGTCGGTCGGCTGGGATGTCGGCGGCGACGGCGACCGCACGATGATGCTCATCTATAACCTGCCGGCGACGGAAGCGGTCTATCAGCGCTTCGGCGGCGTCGACGGCTCGGCCTATATCGTCGGCGGATTCGGCATGACCGTGCTCACCGCGAACAACATCGTCCTCATCCCGATTCGTTCGGGCGTCGGCGCACGGCTCGGCGTCAATCTCGGCTATCTGAAGTTCACGCCGCGCGCCACTTGGAACCCGTTCTAGACGCGATCCAAGCGTCGCCGCGCCATCCGACGGCTCCGGCGTTACGCCGGGGCGGACGCGCCGACGAACGCTCGCCGCGCCTTTCGCAAAAAATATTTGCACGCGCTTTTAGGTTAACGGCTGGTTAATCTGGAAGTCTGCATTCCGCCGTGGCATGGTGAGGTCAAGGCTGCGTACGCGTCGGAGGCGTTTCGTTCATGGTTGAGCCACTGATGTATTTCGGGCTGGGCTTCCTGATCGCCTGCCTCCTGGCTCTGATCATCCTCCCCCTCGTTCATGCCCGCGCCGTCCGCTTGACGACCCGCCGCATCGAAGACGCAGCGCCGATCTCCGTCGCGGAAATCCAGGCCGACAAGGATCAGCTCCGCGCCGAATTCGCGATGTCGACGCGGCGACTCGAGATGAGCGTTGAGCAGCTCAAGGCCAAAACGACTGGCCAGCTCGCGGAACTGGGCAAAAAGACCGAGACGATCAGCAAGCTGAAATCGGAGCTTGGCGAAAAGACCGCCTTGGTCGCCTCGCTCGAGGCGCGCGACAAAGCGATCAAGGAGCAGCTGCGTACGAGCGAGGAAGAGCTGAACCTCAAGACCAGCGCGTTGCGCGAGACCGACCGCCAACTGACCGAGAAGCTCAGCGAGTTGGAGAAGACGATCTTCGACCGCGACGAGAACTCGATGACGAAGGACAGTCAGCGCATCGAGATCATCGCCCTGAAGACGCAGGTCGCGACCTTGCGTGACCAGGCCGGGGAACTGGAGCGGGAGGTGAAGGTCGCCTCTGAGCGGCTGGCGCGGGAACAGGCGGACGCGGCAGCCGCGGCGAACGCATTGGAGGAGGAGCGCGGCCGGGTCGGGAAGCTCGACGAGCGCATCGGCCAATTGGAGCACCAACTCGCCGGGCAGGTTGCTGAAGCGCAGATGCTGGAGCGGCGCATCAGCGAACTCGAGGCGACGCTTGCGGTGCAGACGCAGCAGCTGGACATGATCCGGACAGAGCGCGACCAGCTGCGCGCCGACCTCGAAGCCGCTTACCGTCTCGAAAACGACCTGCGCGAGGAGATGGCCGCGAACGGACGCGACCATGCCTCCGCTGCCGAAGCAATCCGGGTCGAGAAGACACTCGCCGAAGGACAGCTCGAGCGCGCCCGCGAGGACCGCACGAAGCTGCAGCGCGAGCTTGCCGCGCTCAAGCGCGAGGCGGAGACGACGTGGGCCGCGGAGCGCGTGGAAAACGCGCTGCTGCGCGAGCGCATCAACGACGTCGCCGCGGAGGTTGCGCGACTGACGACGACGCTGGAGGGGCCAGGCTCGCCGATCGAGACGATCCTCGCCGCCGACGACATCGGATTTTCGGGAATGCGGAATGGATCAGCCAATGGAAGAAGCGGCAGTCAGCCGCGCAGCGGCGGCACCTTGGCGGATCGCATTCGCGCGCTGCAAAGTCGCGCGTCCCGCATGCCGGCGGGCTGATCGCCGGACCGGGACGCCACCTCTCCGCCACGGAGGGGCAGCATGATCCGTTGCTTGGCGAATATGCGCTGCATGATGCGGGCCCTCTTGGGTTTTGCCCTCGTCGGATGCCTCTTCGCAGTGTCGGCTGCTAGGGCCGAGGATCCCGAGATCGCGAAGCGCCGCCTCGCGGAGCGAAAATCGTTCAGCGACGCAGAGATCGCCAACGGCTTCTTCCGCACGGTGTTCGGCGCCGAGCTCGGGCTTGACGGGCGCACCAATCGGGTGCGCAAATTCGAGAAGCCGGTGCGCGTCTTCATCGAGCGGAGCAGCACCAAACCCGATCGCCGCAAGCAGGTCGCGGCCGTCCTCGCCGACATCGGCGCGCATATTCCAAACATCGATATCGCCGTCGTCAACCGGCGTGACAAGGCGAACTATGTCGTCCATCTCGTGCGTGACCGCGACCTCAACCGCACGATCAGCAAGATGTTCGGCAGCAATGGCCGCCGGATCGTCAAGTCGCTCGAGCCGCAATGTCTGTCGGGCTTCAGCAAGGACGAGCGTTACCGGATCATCAAATCCGATGTGATCCTCGTCGTCGATGCCGGCGACTTCATTTTCTACGATTGCGCTTACGAGGAGATGCTGCAGGCGCTTGGCCCGGTACGCGACGACGACGGCGTGCCCTGGACCATGTTCAATGATGATGTCCAGATGGGCTTCTTCGATATCTACGACCAGTTCATCCTCAACATCCTCTACGACAAGCGCGTGCGCGCCGGCATGTCGACAAAGGATATGCTCGGCCTCCTGCCCGAGATCCTGCCGGATGTTCGCGCGCAGATCGCGCGCAAGAACGGCTTACCCCTCCCCTAGGAACTCGACGCAACATTCGACGGTCTGGCGCATTGTGTTGGCGAACTTACGGAGCTTGAACATGCGTCTATCCATCATCGCGACCGCTTTCTTCACCCTGGCCAGTTGGAGCCTCCTCCACACCGGCACCGCGCAGGCGCGGGAGTATCCGTGGTGCGCCTATTACGACCCGTACACCTATAATTGCGGCTTCACGTCCTACGAGCAATGTCTCGCGACGGTCAGCGGCGTCGGTGGAACGTGCCGCCCGAACGCGCGCGCGGCTCACGAGAACCGCGGCTATGACGATGAGGCGCCGCGCCGGCGCCGCCATCGCGGCCGATAGGCCACAGCCACAAACGATGCGTCATTGCCGGGCTTGACCTGGCAATCCATCATTTTTGAGAAAATGCTTTGCAGATGGATGCGCGGGTCGATCCCCGGATCAAGTCCGGGGACGCGCGTGACGATGTGGGCGGCCTCAGGCCACGTAGCGGACTTCGCCACCACCCGGCGGTGGGATCGGCGCGCCTTCCGAAGCATATTCGTTAAGCTTGTTGCGCAGCGTGCGGATGGAAATGCCGAGGATATTGGACGCATGCGTGCGATTGCCGAGGCAATGCTTCAGCGTCTCGAGGATGAGGTCGCGCTCAACATCGGCGACGGTGCGGCCGACGAGACCGCGTGTCACCTGATCGGCGGCCATGGCGGCGTGTGTTGCGGCGGCCGAGCCGTGGGCGGCATCTTCAAGGCGCGCGCCGTCGGGCGCACGAATGGCGTCGGTGTCGATCTCCGCGCCGTTCGCCAACAGGATGGCGCGATGCATCGTGTTCTCGAGCTCGCGCACATTGCCGGGCCAGCGATTGACGACGAGCGCGCGGCGCGCGTCCGCCGAGAGCGGACGCAGCGGCATGCCGTTCGCCAGTGAATATTTGCGCACGAAATGCTGCGCGATTTCGAGGATGTCGGCCGGGCGCTCACGCAGCGGCGGAATCTTCAGGTTCACGACGTTGAGTCGATAGAGCAGGTCTTCGCGGAACGTCCCTTCGCGCACGGCCTCGGTCAGGTTGCGGTTCGTCGTCGCGATGATGCGCAGATTGACCGGCACCGGCCGGCCGCCGCCGACGCGGTCGATGACGCGCTCCTGCAGCGCGCGCAAAAGCTTCGCTTGCAGGCGCACGTCCATTTCGGAAATCTCATCGAGCAGGAGCGTGCCGCCCGAGGCCTCCTCGAACTTGCCGATGCGGCGCGCGACCGCGCCGGTGAAAGCGCCTTTCTCGTGCCCGAAAAGTTCGGATTCGAGCAAGGCTTCGGGTATCGCCGCGCAGTTCACCGAAATGAACGGCGCCCGCGCGCGGTTCGACTTGGCATGGAGATAGCGCGCCAGCACCTCCTTGCCGGTGCCGGATTCGCCGGAGATCAATACAGACGCGTCCGCCGGCGCGATCTGCTGCGCGAGCTTGACGACATGCCCCATCGCCTCGTCGCGATAGACGAGCTCGCGGCTGTCGTCAGCGACCGCGGCGAGAACGGCAGCGATCAATTCAGCATCGGGGGGCAGCGGGATGTATTCCTTCGCGCCTGCATGGATCGCGGCGACCGCCGCGCGCGCGTCGGTCCCCGTTCCGCAGGCGACGATCGGCACATGGATGTGCTCGGCCTCGAGCCGCGTGACCAGTTCGCGGATGTCGACGACGACATCGACCATCAGGAGGTCGGCGCCTTTGCCGCCGCGCAGCACGCGCAGCGCCTGCTCGATATCATCCGCGTGGGTGACCGACGCCCCCTTCTCCATCGCAATCTTGGTGGCGAGCGTGAGCTGGCCGTGCAGGCTGCCGACGATCAAGAGACGCATGGCTCTATTCCTTTCTTATGACTTCGCCCTGGCGAAGCCGCGGGCCGGCCTCAGGCGCGGTCCGACTTGATGATTTCCGTCATGGTGACGCCGAGCTTTTCTTCGACCAGCACAACTTCGCCGCGGGCGACGAGGCGGTCGTTGACGTAGATGTCGATCGCCTCGCCGACTTTGCGGTCGAGCTCCAGAACCGTGCCGGGACCAAGCTTGAGAAGCTGCCCCACGTCCATGCGCGTGCGGCCGAGAATGGCGGAGACCTGAACCGGCACGTCAAAGACCGCTTCGAGGTCGGCGGCGTTCTTGACGACGTTCTCTTCCGTTATCGCGTTCGCTTCTGCCGGAGCGCGCACCTGGATTCCGTCGAGGTTCGGCAGCGGCACCTTCTTGTCGTCCGTCATGGCGTGTCCTTGCGTGTCGCTGCATTTGCGCGGGCGTCGATAAAGCGCTGCACCGCTTCGCCGATCGTCGTCTCGATCTTCGCGCGGTTGCGGATGATGCCGCCGTCGGCCCATTCGATACGGCAGTCGCCCGCCTCGATGTCGGGTTCGGCGAGGATGACGAGGCGTCCGGCGAAGCCGTTCGCCTCGGCCGCTTCGCGAAGCGTCGTACCGGCTCGCTCGTAGAGCGCGTCATTGAGCCGGATGACGACATGCGGCGCGCCAAGGAGCTGGGCGAAGCATTCGCGCACCAAAGCCGCGACTTCCGCGAACGGCTCGCGTGCGATGAGGGCCGGCGCGAGCTTGCCGGCGACGGCAACCGCGACTTCCACGGCCTCGGCCTCCAAACGCTGCTCGATCGCGGCGAGGCCGCGCGAGGTTTCCTCTAACGCCGCCGCGATGCGCGTGAGCGCGCTCGCCGCGCGCCGCTCCGCCTCGCGCGCCGCGTTCTCGCCCGCGGCGATGCCGTTGGCGTAGCCGCGCGCTTCGGCTTCGGCGATCAACGTCTTGCGATCGGCCGACATGGCCGAGGTCTCGCGCCCGAAATCGCGGTCGAAGAGGAATTTCGCCGGTGCGCCCATCTCAGTACACCAGCTCGTCGTCGCCGCGGTTCTTGGTGATCATGATCTCGCCCTTCGCCGCCAGGTCCTTGGCGAGATTGACGAGCATCATCTGCGCCTCGTCCACATCGCGCAGCCGCACCGGACCCATCGCCTGCATGTCGTCGACGAGCATCTTGGCGGCGCGGGTCGACATGTTACCGAGGAAGAAGGCGCGGACCGCGTCGTTCGCGCCCTTGAGCGCGATCGCGAGCTTGTCCTTGTCGATGTGGCGCATGAGGGTCTGGGCCGACGCCGCATCGAGCTTCATCAAGTCGTCGAAGGTGAACATCAGCGTCTTGATGCGCTCGGCCGCCTCGCGGTTGTTCTCCTCCAAGGCGGCGATGAAGCGCGTTTCCGTCTGGCGGTCGAAATTGTTGAAGATTTCGGCCATCGTCTCGTGCGCATCGCGCCGGCGCGTCTGTGACAGGCTCGACATGAATTCCGTGCGCAGCGTCTGCTCGACGCGTTCGAGCACGTCCTTCTGCACCGATTCCATCCGCAGCATGCGATTGACGACGTCGAGCGCGAGCTCTTCCGGCAGGATGGCCAGCACCCGCGCGGCATGCTCGGGGCGAAGCTTCGAGAGGACGACGGCGACGGTCTGCGGATACTCGTTCTTCAGATAATTGGCGAGAACCTGCTCCTGAACATTGGAGAGCTTCTCCCACATGTTGCGTCCGGCGGGCCCGCGGATCTCGTCCATGATCACCGAGACGCGGTCGCCCGGCAGGTATTGCTTGAGCAGGCTTTCGGTGGCGTCGTAGTTGCCCATCACGGCGCCGGACGCCGAGAGGTGCGAGACGAATTCCAGAATAAGATTTTCGACCGTCGCGGCCTCGACGGTTCCGAGGCTCGACATCGTCACCGAGAGTATGCGCAGCTCGTCGTCGTCGAGGAGCTTCCAGATCTTGCCGCCGAACTGCTCGCCGAGCGCGAGCAGCAATACGGCCGCGCGTTCGGGGCCGCTGAGGGCGCGGCCCGACGGCCCAACGGCTTGACGTCCGGACAGCGTTGCCATCAGCGAGGCGATCTCGGTGCCCTGGGATTTCGTGGCGGCAGCCGTGGCCATGGCGTCACGCCGCCTGGCCGTGGAGCCAGCCGCGGATCACGGCCACGGTCTCGGCCGGGTTGGCGTCCGCTAACTCGCCGACTTTCTGAATCGATTGCGCATGCACCTGGCCCTTTACCTGCGCGATATCGATCATCTTCGACGTCTCGCTCGGGATGATCGGGATCGCCGGCGTTGCGGCGACGGCGACGGCGGCTGGCGCAGCCGGGACCTCGACCGCGGTGGCAGCCGGCGACGCGAGAAGCGCGCGCGCATTCTCATCCGGCGTGATCGCGCGGCGGACCAGCGGACGCACGACGAAGAGCAGGACGAGCGCGCTGAGAAGCCCCATCACCGCCATCTGAACGGCCTGCATGATGTCGGCTTTGGTGAACTGGAACATCGACGTCCAGCCGGCCGGCTCGCTGATCGCCATGGCCGGGCTTTCGGCGAAGCGCAGGTTGACGATCTCTACCTGATCGCCGCGGCGCTGATCGAAACCGACGGCGGAGCGCACGAGCACGCCGATGCGGTCCATCTCCTCCTTCGAGCGCGGCTGATAGACGGACTCGCCCTTGTCGTTCTTTGTGTAGGTGCCATCGACGAGGACGGCGGCGGAGATGCGCTTCACGCGCCCCGCCTCGATGACCTCGGTCTTGGTCGTGCGTGAAATCTCGTAATTGACGGTTTCTTCCGTCTTCTTGGTCTGGTCGCCGCTTGCGGCGCCCGGTGCCGGTGCCGCGCTCCCAGGCAGCTCGTTGCCGACCGAGACCTGGCCTTCCTTGGCGCCGCTTGAGGATTGCTCCTCGCGCGTCTGGCTCGAGCGCACGACACGGCCCTCCGGATCGAACCGGTCGGAGGTCTGGGTCACGCGGTTGAGGTCGAACTCGGCGGTGAGCTGCACGCGCGCCTTTCCGGGGCCGACGACGGAGGTCACGATCGATTCCAGCTGCTCGCGCAGCCGGCGTTCGAACGAGAGCTGGCGCTCCAGATTGTTGGCGCCCTCGACGGTCACGCCGTCGCCGGCCGCGCCATCGGCGAGAAGCTGCCCGGCCTCGTCAACCACCGACACCCGGTCCGGCTTCAATCCATTGACGGCGGAAGCAACCAGATGACGGATGGCGCGGACTTGCGCGGCCTCGAGCGTGCCGCGCACGCGCAGGACGATGGAGGCCGACGGCTCTACCTTGTCGCGTGCGAAGAGCGGCCGCTCGGGCAGGACGAGATGCACGCGCGCGGCCTGGACCTTGTCGATCGCGCGGATGCTGCGGGCGAGCTCGCCTTCGAGGGCGCGCAGGTGGTTGATGTTCTGCACGAAGCTCGTCGCGCCGAGCACATCCGATTTGTCGAAAATCTCGTAGCCGACGCTGCCGCCTTTCGGCAGGCCCGATTCGGCAAGCTTCATGCGCAGCCGCGCGACCTGTTCGCGGGGCACCATCACCGCGCTGCCGTCGCCCTTCACCTCGTAAGGAATGCCTTGGCGCTCGAGCTCCTTGACGATCGAGCCGGAGTCGGTCGGCGAGAGGTCGGTGAAGAGCAGCGTCATCTGCGGCGCCGTCACGCGCATGATGACGAAGGCGAAGAAGGCGACCATCATCGCCGTGACGGCCACCATGGCGGCCATGCGCGCTGCGCCCAGCGACTTCAAGAAGTCAAAAAAACTCTGCACGAATAAGCCCTGCCCCAGCGCCCAACGGCGCCACCCGGCAATATTTGCCCGGTTTATGGTTTCCGATTGGTTAATCGGACGAGCGTGCAGGACGAAAATCGGCGACGACCGCTCCGCGCGCGGTCTCGCGCAGCCAAAAAACGAAAAAGCCGGCCTTGCGAGGCCGGCTCTTTTCGGAACGACCAGTGGCGCTTGGCTACTGGCGATATTGCTGGATACGGGTGGTGCGAAGTCCCGCGAGGCCGTGCTGGTCGATCGAATACTGCCAGGACAGGAATTCTTCGACCGTCAGCGTATAGCGGCTACACGCCTCTTCAAGCGAAAGCAGGCCGCCACGGACCGCAGCAACCACCTCCGCCTTGCGGCGGATCACCCATCGCTTCGTGCCCGGCGCGGGCAGATCGGCAATGGTCAGCGGGCTTCCATCGGGCCCGATGACATATTTGGCCCTCGGGCGAAGGGGCTCGGTCATTAGGTACACACACAAACACAAAACGGACCAAACTCCAGAGCACCCTACCGTCGCCGGTGTA
>JBFWXB010000041.1:0-46979 GCA_050187875.1 Variibacter sp. | reverse complement strand
AGGCGAAGCTGCTCGAGCTCAAGAAGATGGGCGTGAAGATCTACCCGACCAACGAGGCGATGGCGCAGGCGCTCAAGACCGAGGAAGTCGGCATGTGCATCAGTGGCGCGCGCGCGGCGTGATGTGGCAGAACGCCGGCGTTCCCGTCGAAATCGCGTATCCGAAGGAGGGCCTCGTCCTCTACGTCTCGGAGATGTCGATCGCGAAGAACGCGCGCAACAAGGAGAATGCCTACGCCTATCTCAACGCGATCCTCGACCCGGCGCCGCAGCTCAATTTTGCGAAGCACATGGGCTACACGCCGACGGTCGACAACGTGACCGTCGAAGGCGAGCTCGGGCCGCGCATCATGTTCAAGCCCGAGGTGCAGAAGACGTTCATGGTCCAGGACCAGGAGTATCTCGCGAAGAACGACCCGCAGCTGCAGGAGTGGTGGAACAAGGTGTTCAAGGGGTGAGCATTGCCCTGCTCGTCATTGCCGGGCTTGACCCGGCAATCCATCATTTTGCGAGGAAGATGGATGCCCGGGTCAAGCCCGGGCATGACGGTGCTTCGGAATCATCATGCTGACGAAACGCATCACCGCGCTTGGGCTGCTGATGCCGGCGACGGCGGTCGTCATCATCTTCCTCGGCCTGCCGCTCATCCTCCTGTTCCGTTATTCGCTCAACCGCTTCGTGCCCGGCCAGTTCATGGTCGACGCGCTGACGGGAGAGAACTACGTCAAGTTCTTCGCCGACCCCTATTACTTCGCGGTGCTGAAGACGACGGTGCTCATGGCGCTCGGCGTCACCGTCGCCTGCCTCGCGCTCGGCTTTCCCGTCGCGATCGCGATCGCGCGCGCGCCGCGGCGGCTGAAGTCGCTGCTCATCATTCTCACCGTCATCCCGCTCTTCGTCGGCAATGCCGTGCGCGCCGCGGGATGGATGGTCGCCTTCGGGCAGAAAGGGGTGATCTATTCGCTGATGGAGATCTTCGGCGCATCCCCACAGACCTTGATGTACACGCCGTCCGCGGTCTTCATCGGTATCATCTCCGTCAACCTTCCCTTCGTCATCCTGACGCTGCAAAGCGTGCTCGAAGGCATCGACGTCTCGACGCAGGAGGCGGCCGCCAATCTCGGCGCCTCGCCGCTCGAAGCCTTCCGCCTGGTGACGCTGCCGCTGGCGCTGCCCGGCGTCCTCGCCGCCGGCACGCTCTCCTTCATCCTGACGATGAACGCTTATGCGACGCCGCTTCTGCTCGGCGGCCCGCGCTTCCAGATGATGGCGCCGGTGCTCGCGAACGAGGTGCTCAATCAGAACAACTGGCCGTTCGGCGGCACCATCGCCTTTGTCCTGATCGGCTTCACGCTGCTGCTCACCGCGCTGACCAACGTCGCGGTCGCGCGCCGCTACGCGACGTAAGACGCGCTACGCGCCCGTTGTGCCGACACGCTTCTCGATGAAAGTCGCGAGGCTGTCGCCGACATTTTCGACATGCGTTTTCAGGAGCGCGGCCGCCCCTTCGATGTCGCCCTGGCGGCAAAGCCGGACGAGTTCCGCATGTTCCGTTTGGGCGCGGCGCCGCCCTTTGGTGTAGCTCAGCTGCAGGCGCGTATAGCGATCGCAGTTCTGCAGCAAGGCCGCGACGATGCCCGCCGTACGCGGCTGCCCGGCGTGCTTGTAAAGAGCGGCATGAAAGGCGGTGTTGAGCTCACCCCAGCGGTCGACTTGATGCGCCCGCAGCGCGCTCGAATATTCCTCCAATATCCGATCGAGCTCGGCATAGTCGGCCGCCGTGAGATGCGGCGCGGAGAGGCGCAGCAGCCGCGGCTCGAGCAGCGCGCGCAACGCGAACAACTCCGTCACCTCCGCGGCCGAGAGCGCCGAGACGACTGCTCCGCGATGCGGAAGGATTTTGACCAGCCCCTCGGCGTCGAGCTGCAGCAGCGCCTCGCGGATGGGGATGCGGCTGACGCCGAATTCCTGCGCCAGCGAATCCTGACGCAACTGCGCGCCAGCGCTGAATTTTCCGTCGAGGATGCGACGGCGAAGGGCATCAACCACGGCCGCGGCGATGGTGCGATGCTGCAGTCCCTTGGCAATGAGGCGGGGCGCGACGGCGGGCGTCGAACTCACGGAATCTCTCCGGCGGGCTGGCTTGACACCGAGATTTTATACAATCTACAACTCGCGCATAGCGGCGGCATCTCGGGGGGCGGAATCGCCCGGACAGCCTAGGATAGCAGCGCCCGCATCGAAATTGCTTTTCGGACTTTCTACGCATCACACACACGAGGTGTCCCGTGGCCTATCGCGTGAATTGGGAAGGCGTTTTTCCGGCTGTCACGACGCAATTTCGCCCTGACTATTCCGTCGATCTCGACGCAACCAAGCGGGTGATCGAGGCGCTCATCCGCGACGGCGTCTCCGGGCTCATCATTTGCGGCACGGTCGGCGAAAACTGCTCGCTGGCGCAGCGTGAGAAACTGTCGCTGCTCGAGACCGCGAAAGACGCGGCTAAAGGCCGCGTGCCGGTGATCTCGGGCGTTGCGGAATATACGAGCGCCTTCGCCATCGACTATGCGCGCGAGGCCGAGAAGATCGGCATCGACGGACTGATGCTGATGCCGGCGATGGTCTATTCGGCGAAGCCCGCCGAAACGGTGGCGCATTTTCGCAGCGTCGCACGCGCCTCCAGCCTGCCGATCATGGTCTACAACAACCCGCCCGTGTACAAGACGGACGTTACGCCGAAGATGCTGGCGCAGCTTGCGGATTGCGACACCATCGTCTGCTTCAAGGAATCGTCCGGCGACACGCGCCGTTTCATCGACCTCGCCAATATGGTGGGCGAGCGCTTCCTGCCCTTCTGCGGCCTCGACGATGTCGTCGTCGAAAGCGTCGCCATGGGCGCGCGCGGCTGGGTCTCCGGCATGTCCAACGTCTTCCCGGCCGAGGGCGAGCGGCTCTTCCGCCTCGCGCTCGCGGGCCGTTTCACGGAACTCATGCCCCTCTATCAGTGGTTCATGCCGCTTCTGCATCTCGATGCCCGCTTCGACCTGGTGCAGTGCATCAAGCTCTGCGAGGAAATCGCCGGTCGCGGCAGCGCCCTGACGCGGCCGCCGCGCCTCGCCCTCGAAGGTGCAGAAAAGGCCGAGGTCGAAGCGCTGATGCGTGCCGCGATGGCGACGCGCCCGACGATCGCCGCCGCGGCCTAGCCGCGCCGGGCGCGACTGTCGCAAAAGTAACTTGCATCCGCGAAGAGATCGTGTGTTTTCGCGGATGCGGACAATGAGGCCGCAGCAAACGGCGACGTGAGAGATGGCGCGCGACACGTTCTTCTGCATCGACGGACACACCTGCGGCAATCCGGTCCGCGTCGTCACCGGCGGCAGCATCCCGAAGCTTGCCGGCGCGAGCATGTTCGAGCGCCGCCAGCATTTCCTCGCCGAATACGACTGGATCCGCACCGGCCTCTGTTTTGAGCCGCGTGGCCACGACATGATGTCGGGCACGATCCTCTACCCGCCGACGCGGGAGGATTGCGACGTCGGCGTCCTGTTCATCGAGACGTCCGGCTGTCTGCCGATGTGCGGCCACGGCACCATCGGCACCGTCACCATCGCGCTGGAGAATGGGCTCGTGCATCCGCGCGAACCGGGCGTGCTGCATCTCGACACGCCGGCGGGCCATGTGGTCGCGCGCTACACGCAGAACGGCCCTTATATCGACAACGTGCGCATCACCAACGTGCCGTCGTATCTGCACGGCCGCGACTACGAGGTCGAGGTCGACGGCATCGGCAAGCTCCGCGTCGACGTCGCCTATGGCGGCAATTTCTATGCGATCGTCGAAGCGCAGGAAAACTTCACTGACCTCGCCGACGTTCAGCCGTCCGACCTCCTGCGCTGGAGTCCGCGCCTGCGCGCCGACTTCAATGCGCGCTATCAGATTTCGCATCCGGAAAATGCGGCCATCTCCGGCCTCACGCATGTGATGTGGACGGGTAAGCCGCAGACCAAGGGTGGCACGCTGCGCAACGCCGTGTTCTACGGCGACAAGGCGATCGACCGCTCGCCCTGCGGGACCGGCACATCCGCGCGTATGGCGCATCTCGCCGCCACCGGACGGCTGAAGGAAGGCGAGACCTTCGTGCACGAGAGCATCATCGGCTCGACCTTCGTCGGCCGCATCGAGGGCCGCACGAAGGTCGGCAACACCGACGCCATCATCCCGTCCGTCGAGGGCTGGGCGCGTGTGACCGGCTTCAACACGATCGTCATCGACGAGCGCGATCCCTTCGCGCATGGATTCCAGGTGACGGACAAAGCGTCGTGATCCTGCCGCCGCCGCGGCAGCAGTTTTTGTAGAGGTGCGTAAGAATGCCGGATAGCGACGATCGAGGCAGTGCGTGGCGCGTTGCGCCGTCGACTTATCTCAAGACACGGCCGAAAACCTACGCCGTTCCCGCGACGCCGCAGTCGATCTATCTCACGATGGACGACGGCTGCCGGCTCGCCACCGACGTGTGGCTGCCGCAGGCGGACGGCGCGACGCCGCCCGAGAAGTTGCCGACGGTTCTCATCCTCACGCCCTACTATCGGCGCTTCCGTCTCAAGCCCGGCGCGACGATCGACGACAGCCCGAACACGTCGAAGTATCGACACTTCTTCGTGCCGCGCGGCTACGCCGTCGTCGTCGTCGACGTGCGCGGCACCGGTGCGAGCTTCGGCACGCGCGACAGCTTCCGCTCGCCGCGCGAGCGCGAGGACTTCGGGCAGATCGCCGACTGGATCGTCGCGCAGACCTGGTCGGACGGGCAAATCGGCGCGACCGGCATCTCCTATCTCGGCGCCGCGAGCGACTTCCTCGCCAGCACCGGGCATCCGGCCGTCAAGGCGATCGCGCCGCTGTTCGCGGTCTGGGACACCTATTCGGACCACTATTATCCCGGCGGCATCCTGCTCAATCAGCTCGCGAAAACCTATGACGAGCTGATGGTCGGTCTCGACCACGACCGGCGCGACGTGCTGCGGCAGTTCGCCTACTACGCCGACCCGAACCTCGACGGGCCACATCCGGTCGACGAGGACAAGGATGGAAGCCTCGCCAAGGCAGCCGTCGCCGAGCATCTCGGCAATTTCCACATGCCGGACTTCATCACCGAGTTCCGCTTCAAGGAGGAGCCCCTCCCCTACGATGCGGGTTTCTCATCGGCCTCGTTCAGTCCCTATCACTATGCGAGCAATATCCGGCCCGATGTCGCGGTCTATTCCGTCTCGGGCTGGATGGACGGCGCCGGCTACGCCAACGGCTCGATCGCACGCTTCCTGACGCTGCCGAACAAGAACCGGCATATGCTGCTCGGCCCGTGGGACCACGGCGCGCGCATCAACGTCTCGCCCTGGCGCAAGGGCGAGGAGCCGGAATTCGTCATCCTCGCCGAGGTGCTGCGCTTTTTCGACGAGTACCTGCTGGGCAAGACGACCGGCCTACGCGACGAGGCGCCGATCCATTACTTCACGATGCATGACGAGATGTGGCGGGCCGCCGCGCAATGGCCGCCGCTGAACGAGACGCCGACGACGCTGTTCCTGTCCGAGAGCCATACGCTCGGCGCGGCGGGCAGCACGGGAAGCGATACCTACAAGACCGACTTCTCCTTCGGCACCGGCGCGCAGACACGCTACGAGCGCATCGCCGCGATCGACAGCCGCACGTATTATTCGGACTGGCAGGGCCGCGATGGCCGGCTTCTCTCCTATACGTCGGCGCCGCTCGACGCCGCGGCCGAGTTCACCGGACACGCCGTCGCCGACCTTTGGCTCGCGGCCAGCGAGACGGACGCCGCGGTGCATGTCTATCTCTCAGAGATCGAGAGCGACGGCACGGAGCGCTACGTCACCGAAGGCGTGCTGCGCGCCCTGCACCGCAAGGAGGGCGCGCCGACGCAATGGCATAAGAGCACATGGCCGGTGCACAGCTACACACGCGCCGACGCTGCGCCGCTGAAGCGTGACGAGCCTGCGCAGATGCGAATCGCGCTACTCCCCGTGTCGTGGCATTTCAAGAAGGGCAGCCGCATCCGCTTTTCGATCGGCGGCGCCGATGCCGACCATTTCGTGCAGGTGCCGCATGGCCGGCCGCCGGTGTTCACCGTGCACCGCGGCGGCGCCATGGCGTCGCAGATCGCGCTTCCGCTCAAGCGGCAGTCCGATTGAGCGCAAAAGAGAACTGGCAACGATTCGAAGCTTGGAGGGACAGATGATGAGCACCAGGACCTGGACGGCGGCAGCTCTTGCGGGCGCGTTGTTCGCAACGCCGCACGCCGCGCTCGCGGGCAAGGCCAATGACACGCTCACGTGGGCGACCGCGAGCGAGGTCGACACCATCGACCTCTACTATCAGAACCTCCGCGAAGTCGTGATCATGGCGCATCAGATGTGCGACACGCTGATGCATCGCGACCCGCGGAGCGGCGAATACAAGCCGCTGCTCGCCGAAAGCTTCAAATGGATCGACGACAAGACGCTGGAATTCAAGCTGCGCCACGGCATCAAATTCCACAACGGCAAGGAGCTCAACGCCGAGGACGTCGCCTATACGTTCAACCATGCGCGCCAGCCCAACAGCGGCGTCGTCACGCGCCTCCTCGTCGACTGGATCGAGAATGTCGAGGTGGTCTCGCCCGACACGGTGCGCTTCAAAGCGAAATCGCCGACGCCGGCGGCCATCGAATATCTCTCTGGCATCACCCCAGTCTATCCGAAGGGCCATTACGACAATGCGCCGACGGTGCCGGGCGCATCCGGCAAGACGCGCCGCGACTACGGCGCCGTCTTGCCCGTGTGTACGGGCCCCTACAAGGTGAAGGAGTTCAAGTCGGGCTCTTCGGTCACGCTGGTGAAGAACCCGGACTACTTCAAGGCGAGCCCCAAAGGGCAGCCGTCGATCGGCACGCTCGTCTACCGCACGATTCCCGACACCGAGACTCAGGTCGCCGAGCTCGTGACCGGCGGCCTCGACTGGATCTGGGGCGTGCCGCCGGAGAATGCGAAGCAGCTTGCCTCCATGCCGAACGTCACCGTGCAGGCGGCGCCGACGACGCGCATCTCCTTCCTGTCGCTCGACGCGGCGGGGCGCTCCGGCGATACGCCGATGAAGGATCAGCGCGTGCGCGAAGCGATCGCCTATGCGATCGACCGCAAGGCGATCTCGCACGATCTCGTGGGCGAAGGCTCGGAACCGCTCGTGTCGATGTGCTATCCGGCCCAGTTCGGCTGCACGACGAAAGTGAAGGACTATCCGTACAATCCCGACAAGGCGAAGGCGCTCCTGAAGGAAGCCGGATTTGCCGACGGGTTCGACATTCCCCTCTATGCCTACCGCGACCGGCCCTACACCGAAGCCGTGGCGAATTATCTGCGCGCGGTCGGGATCAAGACGGACCTGCGCTTCCTGCAATGGAAGGCGCTGCGCGGCCCGCTGCAGGAAGGAAAGGTCGCGCTCGCGCACCTGTCCTGGGGCTCGCAAGGCGTGCTCGATGCGTCCGCCTCCGTCAGCAACTACTTCGAAGGCAGCGTCGACGATTACGCTCGCGACGAGGAAGTGAAGAAGTGGCTCGAGGCCGCCGACACGACGATCGATCCCGACAAGCGCAGGGAGCTCTACGCCAAGGCGCTGGGCAAGATCGCGGACAAGGCGTATTTCGTGCCGCTGTTCAGCTATGGGCGCACCTATGCCTTCAACAAGGAGCTGGACATTCCGGTGACGCCGGACGAACTCGCGCACTTCTATCTCGCCAAGTGGAAGTAAGGCGCGAGGCGCAACAGACCGGCGATGCTGCGTTTTCTGCTCAGGCGGCTGGTGATGACCGTGCTTGTGGTCGCGGTCACCTCCGTCGTCGCGTTCTCGCTAGTGCATCTCTCCGGCGATCCGGCGGCGGCGATGGCGGGCGAAGGCGCGTCGCCCGCCGACGTCGAGTCGGTGCGCAAGACCTACGGCTTCGACCGGCCTTTGCCTGAGCAATATCTCTCCTGGCTCAAGAAGGTGTTCGACGGCGACTTCGGCCGCTCGCATTACCTGCGTGCGAGCGTCGCCCATGTCCTCGCCGACCACGCGCCGGTGACGCTGACGCTCGGCGCGCTCGCTATTCTCTTTGCGCTCGCGCTTTCAATTCCGCTCGGCGTTCTCGCGGCGCTCTATCCGAACACGCTCGTCGACCGGCTGGCGATCGGCATCGCCGTCGGAGGGCAAGCGGTTCCGTCGTTTCTCTTCGCGCTCCTTCTCATCTACGTCTTCGGCGTGATGCTGCGCGTCCTGCCAATCTCCGGCTCGGGAAGCTGGGCGCATTTCGTCCTGCCGGCGATTGCGCTCGGTTATTACGCGACACCGGCGCTAATGCGCCTGACCCGCTCGGGGATGCTCGACGCGCTGCAGTCGGATCATGTGCGCACCGCGCGCGCCTACGGGCTCCCGGCTTGGCGGGTCGTGATCAAGCACGCGCTGCGCCACGCGATGATCCCCGTCGTCTCGCTCACCGCCGTGCAGCTCGGCTTCATGCTCGGCGGCTCGATCGTCATCGAGACGGTGTTCGCCCTCAAAGGCGTCGGCTATCTCGCCTGGCAGTCGATCCAGCGCTCGGACATCGAAGTGATCCAGGCGATCCTGCTCTTGATCGCGGCGACCTATGCGCTGCTCACCCTCGCCGCCGATGTCCTCAATGGCGCGATCGATCCGCGCATCCGGATCGGGTGAGCGCCGTGTCCGTCGCCACGACCACCGTTGCCGAAGTTCCGCGCGCGCCGCTCTCGCCCGGCGCGATCGCGCTGCGCCGCCTTCTGCGGCACGGAAATTTCCGCATCGGCGGAACGATCCTTGGCCTCATCATCCTCGCGGCGGTCCTCGGGCCGTTCCTGTGGCCGGTCGATCCCGCCGCGCAGGACCTCTCGCATCGCCTTGCCGTTCCGGTGTGGAGCGCGAAGGGGACGTGGCTGCATCCGCTCGGCACCGATCAGCTCGGCCGCGACTACCTCGCCCGGCTCCTTCAGGGCGCCGGCGTATCGCTCACCATCGGCTTCCTGACGGTGGTCCTGTCGGGGATCATCGGAACGAGCCTCGGCGTCGCCGCCGGATATTTCGGCGGGCGCGTCGACGTCGCGATCAACTTCCTCATCACCATCCGCCTCACGCTGCCGGTCGTGCTCGTGGCGCTGGTGGTGGTCGCCGTCTATGGCGGATCGCTGCCGACCCTCATCGTCGTCATCGGCCTTCTCCTGTGGGACCGCTTCGCTGTCGTCACGCGCAGCGCGACACAACAGCTCGCGTCGCGCGAGTTCATCGTCGCGGCGCAGGCGATCGGCAGCTCCGTGTGGCGAATCCTCCTCGTCGAGCTCCTGCCGAACCTCATCGGCCCCCTGGTCGTCGTCGCAACCGTCGAGCTCGCCCACGCGGTGCTGCTCGAGGCTGCGCTGTCGTTCCTCGGCCTCGGCGTGAAGCCGCCGCTCTCGTCCTGGGGCCTGATGGTCGCCGAGGCCAAGGGCCAGCTTCTCTTCCGGCCGTGGATGATCGCGATCCCCGGCGCACCGCTCGTCGCGCTCATTCTTGCGATCAATCTTGTCGGCGACGCCGTGCGTGATGCCGTCGCGGCCGATGGGCGCGCGTGACGTGGACAAGCTCCTCGACATCGAAGACCTGCGACTCACGATCGCGACCGATCAGGGACCCCTCTACCCCGTCCAGGGTGTGAGCTTCGCGCTGGCGCAGGGCGAGACGCTCGCCATCGTCGGCGAGTCCGGCTGCGGCAAGAGTCTCAGCACCATGGCGATCACGGGCCTCATGCCGCTGCGCGCGACGCTCTCGGCAAAACGTGTCGCGCTCAAGGGCCAATCCCTTCTCGGCTTACGCGAGCATGAATGGCGGCGCATCCGCGGGCGCCGCATCGCCGTGATCTTCCAGGACCCGATGACGTCGCTCGACCCGTGCTACACGATCGAGGACCAGATGCGCGAAATCGGGCGGCAGCATCTGCGTCTCAGCGGCGCGGAGCTGCGCACGCGGGCGCTCGACCTTCTCCGTCGCGTCGGCATCTCTTCGCCGGAGACGCGGCTGTCGCAATATCCGCATCAGCTTTCGGGAGGCTTGCGCCAGCGCGTGATGATCGCGCTTGCCTTGATGTGCGAGCCCGAACTCATCATCGCCGATGAGCCGACGACGGCGCTCGACGTCACCATCCAGGCGCAGGTGCTGCGTCTCCTCGCCGATCTGCAGCGGGAACGCGGGTTCGGCCTGATCCTGATCACCCATGATCTCGGCGTGGTCGCCGGCACCGCCGACCGCATCGCCGTGATGTATAGCGGGCAGATCGTCGAAAGCGGGCCGACCGACACGGTCCTGTCCGCGCCGGCGCATCCCTACACCGAGGGGCTGCTGCGCTCGATCCCTGTGCCGGGCCATACGGCGCGCGGCGCGCCGCTCGGCTTCATTCCGGGCGTCGTGCCGCGCCCTGACGCGCCGCTCAAAGCCTGCGGCTTTCTCAACCGCTGTTCCCGCGCAGCGCCGGCTTGCGCCGCGCCTATTCCGCTCATGCCGGTCGATGCCCAGCACGCGGCGCGCTGCATCCGCCCGCGCATCGGCGGCGAGATCGTCGAACGTTCTGCAACGGTCGAGGCGGCGGCGTGAGCGACGCGCTTATCACGGTCGAGGGCGCCACCAAGGACTACGCCGTCCGTGCCGACGGTGCGCGCGCGACGCTGCGCGCGCTGCGCGGTATCGACCTGACGGTCCACCGCGGTGAAGTCCTCGCCATTGTCGGCGAATCCGGTTGCGGGAAAACGACGCTGTCGCGGCTGATCCTCGGCATCGAGCCGCCGAGCTCCGGCACCGTGCGGATCGAAGGCCGGCCGACGACCGACTACGACAGGCTCGCGCGCGCCGCGCTGATCCAGCCGATCTTCCAGGACCCCTATTCCTCGCTCAATCCGCGCCTCACCATCGGACAGATCATCGCCGCGCCGCTCGTCGTACGCGGGCGCGGCAGCCGCGCCGAACGGCAGGAGAAGGTCGCCGCGATCATGCAGCAGGTCGGCTTGCCGCCGCATCTGCGCAACGCTTACCCCGGGCAGCTCTCCGGCGGGCAGCGTCAGCGCGTGGCGATCGCGCGCGCCCTCATCGGGGAGCCGGAAATTCTCGTCTGCGACGAGCCGACCTCGGCGCTCGACGTTTCCGTCCAGTCGCAGATTCTCAACCTGATCGCGGAGCTGCGCGAGCGGTTCAAGCTGACGATCGTTCTGATCAGCCACAACCTCGCCGTCGTGCATCACCTCGCCGACCGCGTCGCCGTCATGTATCTTGGGCAGATCGTCGAAAGCGCGCCGACCGAGGTGCTTTTCGCGACGCCGCGCCATCACTACACGCGCGCGCTGCTCGACGCGATCCTCGTGCCCGAGCCCAAACGGCGCCTGCCGCGGCTTGCGATCGACGCCGAATTCCCGAGCCCGCTGACGCCGCCCCCGGGCTGCGCCTTCCATCCGCGCTGCCCGGCCATGGACGACATTTGCCGCACGGCGGACCCGCCATCGAGCGACGCTGGTCGGTCGCAATTCCGGTGCCACCATCCGCTCGTAACCGCCGAGCCCGCCCCGGCCTAGGACGGGCCAATCCGGCGATCGATTTGGCGCGGCCGGGAAAACGTGTAAGACCGTGTCGACTTTTGCCCGCGGCCGGTCCAGCGAAACGCGATCGATGATACCCCTCACCCTCAAACACGCGGAGGTCCGCCGGTTCGGCCGCTTCCTCGTGGTGGGCCTGGTCAACACCGCCTTCGGCTACACGCTTTATGCCGTGCTCTATCTCCTCACGCAGGCGCCGAAGCTCTCGCTGGTAATCGCAACGGCCGGCGGCATCATCTTCAATTTCTTCTCGACCGGGCGGATCGTCTTCGCGAATACGCGCCCCCTCGCCTTCCCGCTGTTCGTCGTCGGCAGCCTCGCGGTTCTGGCGCTGAACCTCGGCCTGCTCGAAAGCCTCATCCGCCTCGGCGTGCATCCGCTTCTCGCGCAGCTTTGCGCGCTGGTGATCGTTGTCCCGGTGTCCTACGCCATCAATGCCCTCATCGTGTTTCCGAGCCGACAATCATGAAGACGATTACGGTCGTAACGCCTTGCTACAATGAGGAGCTTAATGTCCGCGACTGCTACGCGGCCGTGCGCGGCCTCTTCGCCAAGCACCTCCCCGGCTATGTGCGCGAGCACATCTTTTGCGACAACAGCTCGACCGACGGCACCCTCGACATCCTGCGCGAGATCGCGGCCGAGGACCCCAACGTACGCGTCATCGTCAACGCCCGCAATTTCGGGCCGCTGCGCAACACCTTCAACGGCGTGATGGCGAGCACCGGCGACGCCGTCCTCCTTTTTCTCCCCGCCGACTTGCAAGACCCGATCGAGCTCCTGCCCGAGTTCATCGCGCTCTGGGAGCAGGGCTACGAGATCGTCTACGGCATCCGCGCCGAACGCGAGGAGCAGTGGCTGATGCACCGGCTGCGCCACATCTATTATCGGGTGCTGACGCGATTCTCAGAAGTGCATGTGCCGCCCGGCGTCGGCGACTTCCAGCTTGTCGACCGGCGCGTCGTCGAGGCGATGCGCGAAATCCGCGACGGCTATCCCTTCATGCGGATGATGACGTTCGAATGTGGCGGCCGCGCCGTTGGCCGGCCCTATCGCTGGGCCAAGCGTGAGAAGGGCGTCAGCAAGAACCGAATGTCGGCGCTGGTCGATCAGGGCCTCAACGGCCTGGTCTCTTTCACCACTGCGCCGATCCGCATGGGCCTGTTTATCGGCTTCATCCTCGCCGCGCTGAGCATCGCTTTTGCGATCGCAAATTTCCTTATCGGCCTTATTTTTTATCATGAAGTCGCGCCACCCGGCATCATGACGCTGATCGTCGCGCTGTTCTTCTTCGGCGGCGTGCAGCTCTTCTTCATCGGGCTGATCGGCGAATATGTTCTCGCGATCTATGCGCAGGTTCGCGAGAAGCCCGTGGTGTTCGAGCGCGAGCGCATCAATTTCGATCGGCCGTATGCGCCGCCCACGTCGGAATCGACGTCGGTTCCAGCGCGCGCTATCGAGCCTTCGCCGCGCCTGCCGCAGACTTGATCCGACCCGCGATCGATGCGGCGTTGAGCCCCGCACGCTTGAGAAGCGCGGCGCGATCGCCGGCTGCGGCGCTCGCCCTGATCTCGTCCGACACGCCGATGCCGAGGATGCGAGGCCGCCGCTCGTGCGCGGCAAGGCACCCGGCGACGCCCGCATGCAAACCGCCCCAAAGCACGTGCTCCTCGACCGTCACCAATAGGCGCGAAGTGTCGGCCGCAGCTTTCACGAAGGGCTTATCGAGCGGCTTGACGCAAGGAAGCGTCGCGACCCCAACGGCCACACCCTCCGCCGCGAGAAGATCGGCTGCGGCCAAGCAATCCTGCACCACGGGACCGCAGGCGAGGATCGTCACATCGCTGCCCTTGCGAAGCATGACCGGCGCGCGCGCGTCACGCAACGGAGCCGCGTGCAGCTTCGGCTCACCGGAGCGGCTCAGGCGCAGATACGCCGGACCGCCGCTCTCGGCGATGGCGTGCGTCGCCGCCTCGGTCTCGATGGGATCGCAGGGGACGAACACCTCCATATGCGGCAGCGATCCCATGACGGCAACGTCTTCCAGCGCATGGTGCGTGTAGCCTTGCGGACCATAGGCATAGCCCGCGCCAACGGCGACGATCTTGACGCTGGCGCGATGCGCGCAGACATCATTGCGGACCTGCTCGAGGCAGCGGAAGGTCGGGAAATTGCCGATCGAATAGATGAAGACCGTCTTACCGGCCATGGCGAGGCCCGCCGCCATGCCCGCCATGTTCTGCTCGGCGACGCCGGCATTGATGTAGCGTTCGGGAAAGCGCGTGGCGAATTCCTCCAGCACCGAATAGCCGAGATCGCCGCAGACGAGCCAGACATCTGGCCGCTGCTCCGCAATCTTCGTGAGCGTCTTGATGAAGGTATTCCTCACGAGGCCTCCACCTCCGCAATCGCGTCAAGGAGTTGCTGCGGCGACGGCGATTTGTAGTGCCACGCGAGCTTGTCCTCCATGAAGCGGACGCCCTTTCCCTTCACGGTATGGGCAATCAAGACCGTGGGCTTTCCCGCAATTTCCGGCACGACAGCGAGCGCCCGCTCGAGCGCGCCCCGGTCATGACCATCGCATTCGACCACATGCCAGTCGAAGGCGCGCCACTTGTCGGCGAACGGCTCGAGCGCGAGCACCTCCTCGACACGGCCGAAGCTCTGAATCTTATTGTAGTCGACGATCACCACGAGATTGTCGAGGCGGTGATGCGGCGCGAACAGGATTGCCTCCCAGTTCGAGCCTTCGTCGCACTCGCCATCGCTGAGGATGCAGACACTGCGCCATGCTTGTTTGTCAGCCTTCGCCGCCAAAGCGAGCCCGACGGCGATCGGCAGTCCGTGGCCAAGCGAGCCCGTCGAGGCTTCGATCCCCGGCACGGAATGGCTGACATGCCCTGTCAGCGACGCGCCGGCTTGGCAGTATTTCATCAGCTCATCGGCTGAGAAAAAGCCACGCTCCGCGAGCGCTGCATAAACGATGGCCGCCGCATGCCCCTTGCTGACGATGAGCCGATCGCGATCGGCGCGCCGCGGATCGTTCGGATCGAGACGCAAGAAGCACGTATAGAGCACGGCGAGAATATCGGCCATCGAGAGACAACTGCCGATATGCGATGCGTTGGCCGCGTGCACCATGCGCAGCGCATGAACGCGAATGCGCTTGGCGAAGGTTGCGGGATCGAGATCGTTGCGCACGTTAGCGGCGCTCATTGTCGACATACCACGCCACCGTCTCGCGAAGGCCCTGCGCCAAGTCAATCTGCGGCGTCCAGCCGAGCGCCGCAAGCCGCGTCACATCCGCCTGGAGATGCATCACCTGGTCCGGCCGATACGGGATTTCGCCGAAGCCGAGCGTGGCCGCGGGATCGACGAGATCACGCAAGCGCACCAGCGTGTCGCACAACGCCGGCGCGCCCGCGCTGCCGAGGTTGAAGACGCCAGCCGCGCTCGGCGTTTCAATGACCGTGCGAAAGGCGGCGGCGGCATCTGCGGCATGCAGAAATCCCCACCGCTGCTCGCAAGCGGTGAGCGCCATGCGCTTCTCGTTGCGCAGCTTCGCAATCGTGCTGGGGATGAGCCACGCCGGATTGTCCTTCGGCCCATAGGTCGAAAAAACCCGCAGCCATGCGAAGCGCAGGCCGCGCTGCGCGGCGAGTTCTCCCGCCATCCGTCCTGCCGCGAGCTTCGCCATCCCGTAAAGCGTCGTCGGATGCGTCGCATCGCTTTCGACGATCGCGCGATCGTAGGGCCCATATTCCGCCTGCGAGCCGGCGCCGACAAAAACCGACGCGCCGACATCCGCCGCGAGGGCGGCAAGCTCGACCGTCTCGGCGATATTGCGGGCCTGTGCGGGATCGTTCCGGTCGGCGCCCGCAACGCCCGACCAGGCGAGATGCGCGATCGCGTCGGGCTTGAACGCGCGCAGCGCCGGCGCGAGCGCCGACAGGTCCGCAACCGATCCGCCCATCACCTCAAGCCGCGGCAGCAGGTCGCGCAGGCGCCACGTGTCGCTATGCGGGCGCACGAGCACGGCCACCGCGTGGCCGCGCGCGAGCAGATCGGCGGCGAGATAGGAGCCGAGGAAGCCGGTGGCGCCGGTGACGACGATACGCATAGGTTACCGCAACAGGCGTTCGAGCTCGTCGACACCGCGATGAATGCGCTGATGGCCCGGCGTGCGTCCCGGGCGATCGGCGATGCCGAACCGGAAGCGATGCACGGTCTTCGAGAGCGCGATGCGCAGGAAATAAGCGGCGATGAGTCTCTGCACATCATCGGATGGCGTTTCGAGCCCATAGCCGGCCATGAAGCCGGGCAGCCGGCGCGGCGGATGGAAGGTCGACCACATCGCCACGTCGAAGAGCGGATCGCCGACGAGCGCGTCCTCCCAATCGAGCAGCGCCGTCACCTTTCCACCGGCGCGGTCGATCGCGATGTTGTGCGTTCCGGGATCACCGTGAAGAAGCCGCATCGGCCGGTCTTGAAAGGCGCGATGCATCGTCCGGAACAAGGCCCCGATCTTATCGGCGATCGCGGCATCGACAAAACCGGCCGCGCGACAGGTCGCGACGTGTGCGTCCAGATTGAGCAGCACGGCGTCGCTCCACCGCGCATGCACCCCTTGCGGCGAAGCCGGCGTGGCGCGTGACGAGAGGTCCAGCAACCCGGCGCCATCGCCGGCGACGTCATGAACCAATCGCAGCGCCGCCCCGATCTCGCGCAGAATCGTCGGATCCTCATCCAACATCTCGTCCCGCAAGAGGCCGCCGCGCGCCTCCTCCATGATGGAAAAGTCGAATGGTACGCCGTCGCTCTCGAAGCGCACCGTCATCGTGCGCGGGACAAGTCGCTCTCGCCCGCCGGCGGCAAGCCAGGCACGCGCCCAACCGTCCAGCAGGAGGCTTCGATCTTCAGTGAAGAGGCCGCCGACCGCGCTCCTCACCATCAGCGGCGGCGCATCTGCCCGCCGCAGCCGATGGACAACATGATAGGTCCCGACGGCGCAAAGCTCGGCTTTGCAGGGAAAGCCAGCCGCCGCCGCAAGTTTCTCTACGGCGGCGGTTCGCTCCCCGGCCTCGCGCTCGGCGCGCGCGCGCAAGCCACGCAGCATCTCGTTCGTGAACGGTGGGTCGGTCTTGAAATGGAAGATCCCGCGCCGCACCGGCGCGGGCCAATCGATGACAGGCTCCGCGATCGTCGGCGTGCCTGTCATGGCATTCACGCCATGGCCTCGTATCCGAAGTGCGGAAGCATGATGCTGGTCACGCCCTTGATCGTCGCCTTCTGCTCGGCATTGAGCTCGTTCATGGTCGCGATATTGGCTTCCGTCGTCGGCGTGCGGATGGTGCCCCAAGGGTAGACGCTCTCCATCTTCTTGCCGTTCCATGACGGGTGGAGCAGCGCGTCGTTCCACGCGATGCCGAGCTTTTTCGCCAAGGCGCCCATGGCGTCGCGCGGCGAGGCAACCAAGTCCTCGAAGCGGAAGATGTGGAAGCGATCGGGGAAGCGCTTGGCGAAGACGAGCGCGTGATGCTGCATCATCGCCCAGGTCCAACCATAACGCTCGGCCGACAGCGGGAACGGCCGCTTGATCGTATCGGCGTAACCCGACCAGGGATTGCGCACGACGTGAATGACGTGCCCTTTCGGAAAGTCGGTCAAAATCCTGTCGCCGTCGAAACCGATGACGGGGCTGTAGCCCACATAGGCGCTCTCTTTTCCGCTGTTGTTGAGATTGAGCCACGTTCTGAAGGTCGACTCAAAAAACGCCGCGACGATGTTGCCGCGCGTCATCGTCTCCTTCTCGAGGATTTCGCAGAAGATGCGCTTGCGCGCCTTCTCGTCGATCTTGAAATCGGCGTCGCGGAACTTACTGGACTTCGGCGAGCGCGCGACGGTCTTGTACTCCTCGTCGAAGAACATCTCGTAATAGTCGCCGGCCGACGCGCCCATCGGAAAATCGGGATAGCGATATTTGAAAGGATAAAGCGAGGAGAGAAAATCCGTGCAGCGATTGTTCCCGAGCTGCGACTCGAAGGGATAAACATAGAGTTCCGGATGCCCGTCGAGGAAACGGTGGGTCGTGTTGCCACCGTTTTCGTACATCGCTGAAATCATGAAGAGACGAAAGCTGCTCTGGTCGGTCATCCGGGACGCTGTTTTCTGGTGTTTGCTGATTGATCGATCGAGACGCGGTCGATCAGCGATTCATTTCGATTCTGAACCTACAACGGCGTAGCCCGCTGCGCGCGGCCGTGCTTCTGCGCCGTCGTTAAACTGAGAAAGTCGTCGATTTGACGCATGGTGACGACACGTATGTCGCCCTCGTCGCGGTACGCCGTATACCACTCCACAGTGTATCGCAATGCCCCACCGAGCCCCAAAACCGGCCTCCAGCCGAGGCCCGCCTTGGCCTTTGCGCAATCCAGCCGGAGGATCGCCGCTTCATGTGGATGCTCCCCGCCGGCCTCGCGCCAGCGCGCGCCGTGGCCCCACAAGGATGCCAGTTGCGAGACCAGCACTTCCACCGGAACCTCGCTCTCGGCCTCCGGGCCGAAATTCCAACCTTGGGCGAACCGCCCCCCTTCCGCAACGAGGTGCTGCGCAAGAATGAGATAGCCCACCAGCGGGTCGAGCGCGTGCTGCCATGGACGGATGGAGCGCGGGTTGCGGATGACCAACGGTTGATCGTCCATGAACGCGCGCATGACGTCGGGGACCAGGCGATCCTGCGCCCAATCGCCGCCGCCGATCACGTTGCCGGCTCGCGCGGAGGCGACGGGACATGCAGCCGGGGCGGAAAAGAAGCTCCGGCGATAGGCGTCGGTCACGAGCTCTGCGCAGCCCTTGCTGTTGCTGTAAGGATCGTGGCCGCCGAAACGATCTTCCTCCGTGTAAGGCCGCGACGTGCTCGTGTTTTCATAACACTTGTCGCTGGTCACGATGATCGCCGCCGCGGCGCTTGGCGTCGTGCGCAGCGCTTCGAGGACGTTGACGGTCCCCATGACGTTGGTCGCGTAGGTTTCTGCCGGCTCGACATACGAGCGGCGCACCAGAGATTGCGCGGCCATGTGGATCACGATCGAGGGGCGCGCGCGCGTCATCGCCGATCGCAGTGCATCGAGGTCGCGAATGTCGCCGATTTCGTGCCGCGTCAGCGCCTCGACGCCGGCAACGCGAAACAGCCCGTTGTCGTGTTCGGGCGGCAGCGCAAAGCCGTGTACCTCAGCGCCGAGGCGTGACAGAAGCAGAGAAAGCCATGCGCCCTTGAAGCCCGTATGACCGGTGAGGAAGACCGGGCGTCCGCGCCAGAAGGCGGCATCGATCACCACACCCTCCACGGCGGCGCGCCGCCGTCCCACTGTTCCTGAAGGAACGTGCGGTCACGCAGCGTGTCCATTGGATGCCAGAAGCCGGGATGACGATAGGCGCGCAACTGATCGGCGCGCGCCAAAGCCTCCATCGGGCTTCGCTCCCAAATCGTCTCGTCGCCCTCGATCAAATCCGCGACGGACGGCGACAAGAGAAAGAAACCGCCATTGATCCAGCCGCCGTCGTCCTGCGGCTTCTCCTCGAACGAGGTGACGCGCTCGCCCTGCAGCGTCAGCGCGCCGAAGCGCTTGGCGGGACGCACGGCCGTGACCGTCGCCTTGCGTCCATGCGACTTATGGAACGCCATCTCGGCAGCGAGATCGAGGTTGGCGACGCCGTCGCCATAAGTCAGCGCGAAAGTCTCGGCATCGCCGACATGCGCCATCACGCGCTTGAGGCGGCCGCCGGTCTGCGTCGCTTCACCCGTGTCGACCAGTGTGACGCGCCACGGCTCGGCCGCCTCCCGATGCACCTCCATCCTGTTCTCGGCGAGATGGAACGTGACGTCCGACATATGCAGGAAGTAATTCGCGAAATACTCCTTGATCATATAGCCCTTGTAGCCGAGGCAGACGATGAAATCGCGCACCCCGTGGGCGCTGTAGATTTTCATGATGTGCCAAAGGATCGGCCGGCCGCCGACCTCGACCATCGGTTTCGGCCGCGTCGACGTTTCCTCCGCGATGCGCGTGCCAAGCCCGCCCGCGAGGATAACGACTTTAAGATTCTTCAGGTCCATCTCGTTTCGCTCAAGGGTGCCGTCTGCACGAAATAAACGATCCAAAAAGTGGGCCCGCTGGGCTTCGTTACGGACGCTAACTACACGCTCCGGCGATTGCCGTCGACCACGGGCCGTTTCCCAAACGCAACGCGGTACGCCACGCCGAGCTTGGAACTAAAATCGCACCAATTTCTGATACCGAGGCGCGGCGCGCCAGTTCGAGTCCAAGGTCATCCATAACGGCAGCGGCAAACGGTCGGTCTGCGCGACGGCTTCGACAGCGCGGAGACATCCGGCCTGGTCACTGCGCATCCGAAAACCTTCAAAGGCCGACGCTGGCGTGACCGATACGGGAATGAAAATCCTGACCTCCCCGCGCGCGGACTCGCGCGGGATAGCGAGGCGCCGGGTGAAATCGCTGGTCGGCAGGACGCCGATCAACTCCGGCTTGACGCGGTATTGAGCCGTGAAGCCTATGGTCTCGCCGCCGCATTGCGCGGGATCGATGAGGGCGACCAAATAGTATTGCGCCCTGTGATCACGGCTGAATGTCTCACGAACGCCGCCTAAATCCGGAACCGACCCAACCGGCACGATGATGGTGTGAGCCTCCTGCGTTCGCCGGTCAGTCTCGACGGGCAGCCGCGGCGCCGATTCATAACGAGCCATCAACGCCGCGACATGCGGCGATTGATAAGCACGCACGAGAACCAGCCCGAGCGCCATGCACGCCAATAGGCCTGCGGGCAAAAATGCGCGCCAATGCCACAAGCGTTGTATGCGAACGCGAACGTCGCCCTTGCCGCGGAAGATGCCGGAAAACGAGGAAGCAAGCAGCGCCAAAGCAAGCCAATAGACATATTCGAGATGGAACGCATGTCGCGTCTGGAATTGAATTGAGACGGCGCCTGCAAACCAGATGATAGCGAAAGACAGGACCATCGCGGCACCCAGCCGATGAGCGGCGAGGATCGTGAGGGCGCCAATCACGATCAGCGACTTCGCACTGAACGCTGCCAAAACGTTGCGCAGCACGATTAAAGGCCAAAACCGCGCGGGCTCATCGGCGGGCAAAGCGATGTTTACGACGCGGAGGATTGATGCGTAGCTCCGGACGAGGATGTCGGCCGGAAAATTGAGCGCATATGTCAGATAAGCATCGAGCGCGGCGCGATTATAGGGCGGCGCGTTGAACGCGAGGTTCGGCCACGACGATTGTTGCCGGAACGACTCGAACCCATTCACAAACTGCGTGACCGCGCGATCCGAATAGAGATTGCCGATGTCATAGGGCATCGCGGTGACGCCGAGCGGTTCGTTGAACGGCGTGGTCAGGCCGAGCAAAGCGACGTGGCCGAAGATGCCGCCGTGACGGATGCCCGCAACGAGCGGCACGGCGCCGGCAACCGCATAAGCTGCGGCGAAGCCGGCGAAAGCTACAGCAAATGCGAAGCGGGATTTTTCACGCGCGAAGATCGCTCCCACGATCGCCGCAATCGCGAAGAAGGGGACGACGAGAGCTGCGTCCGACCGAAATCCGAGACCCAATCCGGCGACCGCGCCGGCAAGAATGGAACACGCGATCAAGCGCGTTCGCATCTCTGCGAGCAAAGCTGCGCCGATGAGAAACACGCTTCCGGTGATGAACGGTGCTTTCGAATAGTCGCGCAGCGCCGGCATCATCGAAAGATGCAGCGGTGAAATCATCACCATGGCGACGACAAAGAGCGCGAGCCATCGCCCGACGAAGAGCCGCGACAGGGCGTACAGGGACAGAGCGAATCCAGCGACGAGTGCTGCGCCAAGCGGCACGAGCGCCGCCCAGGACACGCCAAAGCAACGCCATATCAAGCCCGCGAGCGCGATCAGATAAACGGTCGCGTCCTGGACGACATCCGTCGCGCGAACATAAGGCGACAAGTCGCGCGGGAGCGTTGCGCAATCGAACGTCTCCGCCTTGCGATCGACGAATTGTTTGAGAGCGGCGAGCGGCGGAGCTTCGTGGGCAAGCTCTTGAAAATTCCCCGTACAGGCAAAATTCACAGCCGGAGCGAAATAGACCTCGTAAAATCCGCTGACACCGCTGCGAGAGAGAAAAGCGAGCGCAAACACAAATGCGCCGACGAACACAAGACCGCTGATGAATGCATCGCCGCAAATGAAGCCGACGAACCGGCGGGGAAATTTTGCCGTTGTCCTCGTCGTCCCCCCGGTGGACGGCATGTCGCGCCCTTACCGCCCCTTCGCCTTGCGCCAGGCGGCGAAATCCACATTCGTCTGTGGGTCCGTCGCCGGATAGAGGCCGAGGATCGAACGGCCCTCGCCCACTTTTTCGGCGACGAAATCCTCGAACGCCGTCATCTCGACGGCCTCGGCCGCGATCTCGTCGGCCATGCTCGCGGGGATCACCACGACGCCTTCGCCATCGCCGACGATCACGTCGCCCGGCCACACCGCGACGTCGCCGCAGCCGATCGGCACGTTGATGTCGAGCGCCTGATGCAGCGTCAGGTTCGTCGGCGCCGAGGGGCGATGGTGGTAGGCCGGGATCGCAAGCGCGGCGATCTCCGGGCTGTCGCGGAAGCCGCCATCGGTGACGACGCCGGCGACACCGCGGACCATGAGACGCCGCACGAGGATGGCGCCGGCGGAGGCTGCCCGCGCATCCTTGCGGCTGTCGATCACCATCACCGCGCCGGGGGGACATTCCTCCACCGCCTTGCGCTGCGGGTGCGCGCGATTTTGGAACACGGTGATCGGGTTCAAGTCCTCGCGCGCGGGGATGTAGCGCAGCGTGAACGCCTCACCCACCATGGTGCCGTGCTTGGCGTTGATCGGATGCACATCCTGGATGAACTGATTGCGTAAGCCGCGCTTGAACAGCGCGGTGCAGAGCGTCGCCGTGCTCACAGTCTTGAGCTTGTCACGCGTCGCCGCGCTGAGATTGGACATTCCGTTCTCCCAGATCAAAAGATGGCCGGCTCGCCGACCGGCGCGCCGAACGAGGTCTCGAGGAAATCAAAATCGCAGCCGTCGTTCGCCTGCTTGATGTGTTTCGTGAACATCCAGCCGTAGCCACGCTCGAAACGCGTCGCGGGCGGCTTCCAGGCGGCGCGGCGCGCCGCAAGCTCGGCCGGGGGAACATCGAGATTGATCGTGCGCGCGGCGACGTCGAGCGTGATCATGTCGCCGTTTCGCACCAGCGCCAGCGGCCCGCCGATATAGGCCTCCGGCGCGACATGCAGGATGCAGGCGCCGTAGCTCGTACCGCTCATCCGCGCGTCCGAGAGGCGAACCATATCGCGGACGCCCTGCTTCACGAGCTTGGTCGGGATCGGCAGCATGCCCCATTCCGGCATGCCGGGTCCGCCTTGCGGCCCGGCGTTGCGCAGGATCAGCACGTGGTCGGCGGTGACGTCGAGGTGGGGATCGTCGATTGCCTTCTTCATCGACGGATAGTCATCGAACACGAGCGCCGGGCCGGAGTGCTTGAGGAACCGCGGGTCGCACGCCGACGGCTTGATGACGCAACCATCGGGCGCGAGATTTCCTTTCAGAACGGCGAGCGCGCCTTCGGCATAAATCGCCTTGTCGACGGTGCGGATGACATCGTCGTTGTAGACTTCGGCGCGCGCGATGTTCTCACCCAGCGTCTTGCCGGTGACGGTGATGGCGTCGAGGTGAAGATGCTCCTTGATACGCGACATCAGGCCCGGCAGCCCGCCGGCGTAATAGAAATCCTCCATCAGATATTTGTCGCCGGACGGGCGCACATTAGCGATGACGGGAACCTTGCGGCTCGCCGCCTCGAAATCATCGAGGCCGATATCCTGCCCGGCGCGACGCGCCTGCGCGATCAGGTGGATGATCGCGTTGGTCGAGCAGCCCATCGCCATCGCGACCGTGATCGCGTTCTCGAACGCGGCGCGAGTCTGAATCTTCTGTGGCGTCAGGTCTTCCCACACCATCTCGACGATGCGGCGGCCGCATTCCGACGCCATGCGGATGTGATTGGCGTCGGCGGCGGGAATCGATGACGCCCCCGGCAGGGTCATGCCGATCGATTCCGCGATCGCGGTCATCGTCGAGGCGGTGCCCATGGTCATGCACGTGCCGTAACTGCGCGCAATGCCGCCCTCGACATCGACCCAATCGGCATCGGAGATTTTGCCGGCGCGCCGTTCGTCCCAGAACTTCCAGGCGTCGGAGCCGGAGCCGAGCGTCTTGCCTTTCCAATTACCGCGCAGCATCGGGCCGGCGGGCAGGTAGATCGCCGGGATGTTCATGCTGGTCGCGCCGAGAAGCAGCGCCGGCGTCGTTTTATCGCAGCCGCCCATCAGCACGACGCCGTCGACGGGATGGCCGCGCAGCAGTTCCTCCGCATCCATCGCGAGGAGGTTGCGATAGAGCATCGTCGTCGGCTTCAGATAGGATTCCGACAGCGACAGCGCCGGCAGTTCCATCGGAAAGCCGCCGGCCATCAAGATGCCCCGGCGCACGTCGTCGACGCGCGACTTGAAATGCATATGGCACGGCTGCGCATCGGACCAGGTATTGAGGATCGCGATGACCGGCCGCCCTTTCCACTCCTCCGGCGCGTAGCCCATCTGCATCGCCCGAGACCGATGCCCGAAGGCGCGCAAATCATCGGGCGCAAACCAGCGGGCGCTTCTCAGTTCGGACGGCGATTTGCGGGACATGGCGTCACTCTTTCGTCAGCTATCGCGCTCATGGGCGCGACATCTCGTCAAGCGGGAAACTCTGCGGACGGCAGCGACCGGAGCGCGGCCGCAAAACCGTCGAAGCGGCGGGAAGTACGATCATCATACGATAGCCGATGGAGGGCCCGCTTTTCCAGAGCCTTGATCGCGCCTGAGGCGGGCGCGTCAGCTCCCAGATCGTGCGCCGCTCACGCAGTCGTCGGTGCGGCCAGCATCATCGGCGGCGCGCTGAAGAGAGCACTACCGGAGGGCCAGGTGTCAATGTGAAGAGGCGCGTGCGCAGCCGCGCGCGGCGGTCAGCCCGCCACAGCGATATGCGCGACGTCCGATTCGTCGGACGATGGGCGGACCACGAGATTGCGCTTCAAAAGCTTCGGGATGTGGCGCGGCAAGGACGGCATGCCGAAGAGATAGCCTTGGACCTCGTCGCAGCCTTCCGCGCGCAGCCGCGCCAATTGCTCTTCCGTCTCGACGCCTTCAGCGGTGGTCTGCATGCCGAGGCTGCGGCTCAGTCCGATGATGGCGCGAACGATCAGGCTCGATTCCCCCGCCGCCGCGACGTCGCGGACGAAGGACTGATCGATCTTGATCTTGTCGAACGGGAAGCTGCGCAGATAGCTCAATGACGAGTAGCCGGTGCCGAAGTCGTCCATCGAGATGCGGATGCCGCGGTCACGCAGCGCGTGCAGGATCGCGAGCGTCGCGACGCTGTTGTTGAGCAGCACGGATTCGGTGATCTCGAGCTCGAGACGCTGCGGCGACAAGCCGGATTCCGCAAGCGCATGCGAAACGCTCTGCACCAGGCCCGGCCCTTTGAATTGCGCCGGTGACACGTTCACCGCGACTTTCACGTGGCTCGGCCATTGGCTCGCCTGCGCGCAGGCGCGCTCCAGCACCCAATCGCCGATCGGCACGATCAGGCCGATCTCCTCGGCGACCGGGATGAACTCCGCCGGGGAAACGAAACCGCGCGTCGGATGCCGCCAGCGCAGCAGCGCCTCGAAGCCGCTGACGCGATTGAGCTCAAGGTCGTAGATCGGCTGGTAATAGAGGTCGAACTGATCCTTCGCCAGTGCATCGCGCAAATCGAGCTCGAGCTTGCGGCGCGCCTGCAGGCGCGCATCCATCTCCGGCTCGAAAAACCGCCAGGTGCCACGGCCGTCGCTCTTGGCGCGATAGAGCGCGACGTCGGCGTTCTTGAGGAGGCGCTCGCAGGTAACGCCGTCCCCCGGCGCCACCGAGATGCCGAGGCTCGCGCCGACCATGACGTGGTGCCCGTCGAGCTCGTAAGGCGCGCTGAGCGTCTCCACGATGCGCCGCGCGAGAAGCGCGGCGTCTTCCGGCGCGCCGATCCCGCATTGCACGATCGCGAATTCGTCGCCGCCGAGCCGCGCGACCGTGTCGACCTCGCGCACGCAGGCGTTCAGCCGCTCGGACACGGCGACGAGAAGCGCGTCACCAATCGGATGGCCGAGCGTGTCGTTGACCTGCTTGAAATTGTCGAGGTCGATACAGAGCACGGCGAGGCCATGGCCGCGGCCGAGCTGCGCGACCGCCTGCTCGATGCGTTCGTTGAGCAGCACACGGTTCGGCAACCGGGTCAGCGTGTCGTGGCGCGCCATGAACACGATCTGCGCCTCGGCGTGCCGCCGCTCGGTCACATCCTCGTAGGTCGCAACCCATCCGCCGTCGGTCGTGCGCCGATGCGCGACGGCAATGGCGCGACCGTTGCTGAGATTCTGGAAGTGCGTTTCCGTCTCGCGCTGATGCATCAGCGCCGACTGCTCGGTGACGATGTCGTCGACACGCTTTTCGCCATGATTGCCGGCCGCGACGCTGAGCGCCACGACCTCGCGGAAGGTCATGCCCGGCTGCACGCGCTCGGGAGACAGGCGGAAAATCTGGCAGAAGCGCCGATTGACGACCTGCAGCTTGCTTTCCGCGTCGTAGAGGCAAAGGCCTTGCGACATGTTGTCGAGAGCGGCATCGAGGCGAAGGTTGGTTTCGGTCAACCGCGCTTCTTGCTCCTTCTGCACGCTGATGTCGCTGCAGACGACGATAAAGCCGCCCTCCTGCGTCGTGCTGCGGCTCACGCGCAGCCAGCGCCCGTCGGGAAGCTGGATTTCCCCCGTCGACGAATTCGTGGCGGGACGGATCGTGGTCGCCTTGCCGCCGTTCGCTTTGCTCCAGGCGGGCACCGACAATTCCGACGCCAGCGCGCCTGGCCGCAGCGCGGCGTCGCCGTCGCCCAAGAAATCGGCGGCTTGCGAGTTGGCGAGAGCCACCTGCCCCGCCGCGTCGACGACGACGATCCCCTCGCGCGAACTCTCGAGCGCGTCGGCAAGGCGCGCCTGCGCGGATTGCCGCTGCGAGACCTCACGGTCCATCATCATCTTGATATTGTCGCGCATCGTGCTCATCGACGAGAGCAGTGCGCCAAGCTCGTCCGCGCCGCCGCGCGGAATGACTCCATCGAGCTTGCCGTGCGCGATCCGCTCGGCGACTTCGGAGGCAACACCGACCGGACCGATGATCCGCCGCGCCAAGAGCCAGGTGACCAAGGCCGACAGCATGATGGCGAGCGCCGTCCCCACCATATTGAGGTGCATGTCGGAAGCGACCGCAGCGCGCGCCGACTGCCGATAGGTGAAGCCGTCGCCGGCGGTATAGTTGATTAGCAGATCGATCTGCTGGTCGACGATATTGGCGTAGTGGTCGAGGGTGTCCCACATGCCTTTGGGATCGCTGCTGTCGATCAGCAGGAGCCGAAGGTTGTTCCATGCCGTGACCGCCCGCTGCACATTGGAGGCGGCGTGGGCGGCGCGGCTCGACTGTGAACGCTCGGCCGAGATCGCAAGATCGTCGGTCAGCGACTGATTGAGGGTGTTGATGCGCTCGTCGAGCTGATGACGCGCTTGCGCATCGGTCGTCATCGTGCGGCGAGCAAGCACCGCCTGCATCGTCGCGAAATCCGCGGCCGCGGCTCGCGCATAATTGATCGACATCAGCGACTCGTCGAAAGTCTTCGTGACGAGCTTGCCGGCGCGGTTGATGCCGAACGTCGCATAGCCACCGAGCGCAGCCGTGATCACGCTCATAACGAGGAACGCGATCAATATACGGCTACGAATCGTACCCCGAAGTGCCGGGCGGTGGGGAATGAGCGGCTCCTGGTCCCTGGCGAGCCGATGCATGGACTCGCACTCCTGGGCCCCACCCTAGGCACAGGCGAGTTAAGGCGACCTTGCAGAGGCCGGCATTGTTTAAGTCGTTAACGCCCTCTTAACCGGCCGGGCAGACCTTGGTCGGAGTTCTTAAGGCTGGCGCACGCCAGCGTTATCGCGAGGCAGGCGATGGGGCAGCTTCACGGACCAAAGTTCTCAGCGCGCTGGGTGACAGCCCTGCTCGCCCTCGCCTTCGGCGTGGGCGGAGGCCTCGCCGGCGTGGCGCTTGCTGCCACCACCTTCAAGGTCACGCAGCGCGGGAGAGCGTTCCAGCCGGCGGAAATCTCCATCAAGCAGGGCGACACCGTCCAATTCATCAACGATGACGGCGACTTGCTACACCACGCCTATCTCAACTCCGAGAAATTCACCTTCGACACCGGCGACCAGGAGCCGGGCTCGAAATCCGACGTCGTGTTCACGGCGAAAGGCGACTTCGTCGTCCTCTGCGGCATTCATCCGAAGATGAAGCTGACGGTGCACGTCAAGTAGCGGTGGGCCAACGGCGGCGACCTCACGTCAGTGAGGTGCCGTACAGCATCGTGTGCGAGCCGTAATAGATTGCGAGAAACAGGGCCAAGCTGGCCGCAAAGGCCGCAGGCGCCAGCAGGGGGTGCGGCTTGAACTCGACTTCCGGCCGCCCGCGGTCGGCAATGATCGCCAGCAGGACGGCGATGATCGGGGCATGGCCCAAGACGTCGATCTTGCCAAATTCGAACGTCGCGCTCACGAACATCGCGGTGAGGATGATGGCCGCGAAACGGCGGACCAGCGGCGTCCAGATCAACGAGAAGGCGAGCACGAACTCCACGACGCCTGCGGCGCGCATGAAGAACTCGCTATCGAAGCCCATCGTGACCGAGGGATGAGTGACGAAGAGCGGAAAGCTCCACTGCGGGAAGGCCCACTTCTCCACCGACGCCCACATCAAGGTGATCGCCGCCGACCAGCGGACCACGTCGACCGGCCGCCAGCGGAAGAAGTCGATGTCGAAGCCGCGCAGCGCGAGATAAGCGGCAACGCCGAGGAAGATCGGATAGTCGGCGAGATGGAACGCGCCGTATTCCTTGGTGGCGAGGCCGAACAGGATGACAATGCCGAGCGCCGTCAGCGGCATGGTGCGCCGCCAGATGAGACAGGTTGCCATGCCGAGCTGAAGCCAGGGCACCAGCGGCATGGTCGTCTTGAGCTCGGGCGTCAGCAGAATGCCGCCCATCGCCCACAACGACACGAAGAAGAACCCGCAGACGATGCGGATCGTCAACTCTACGTTGTCGACGAGCGGCGCCGTCACCCGATCGATGGAGCGCACCATCGCATGCCCCACCGGGGTACCTTCAAGAAGACACCCAGCAAGCAACGTCAGGATTGCAACGGCAACGAGTTGCTCGAAATCGGGGCAGAGGACGTTTTCCAGCCCCCGAGGCTGCCCCGCGACGTCATAGGCACAGAACCATTTAACGTGAGCGCTTGCTTCCCCACCAAGACCTACCATCCAAACAACAAGCGCCAAAAGAATAACGCTTGCCAGCCGTATCGCCGCGCGGCCGACCATCGGGGCCCCCGATTAAGTATTGATGGAAAGCTTTTACCAGATTTATTTTGATTTGTTAATAACTCGGTAACCGTAGGTTGCCGGATTATGATTGTGTGGTTAACAATCATCCACTTAACGGTACGAATGCACCGTTGGCTTGTGAGTAACTCTTGCGGGTCGTTGATGCTGCGGCGCCGCGGGGGTTAACCTACCCTTGAAGACTCAAGGCGTTGGACGAATGCGGCCCGGCCGCCGGTCACTCGGCCCGCAGAGGGAACAACGCGCGAGCGGATCGCATAGGGTTACTAAATAGTTTCGGTCCTGCAACGAACTTTAATCGATTTGCGCGCAAAGCGCGGCTGGGGCGTTAAAGCGCGTCGGCTATGGTCGAGCGCAACGGGAGGAAGGGAAATGGTCGCTGCAATCAGCGTCATCAGCTTGGTCTCGGGCGCTTGCGCGGCCTATTCGGCGCCGATGCTGCCTGAGCGGACGGAATTCCTGGAGTGGTGCGGCGGCGCCCTCCTCATCGCCGGATTGGCGATGATCGGCGGCGGCCTGCGCTTCTACTGCTGATGCTGCTTCTGTTGATGCTGCTCATGCGCTTCAGCGCGGCAGCGTCGGCACCGCAAAGGGCTTGGGATCTTCCGTTAGCGTATCCAAAAAGGCGATGAGATCCGCCTTTTCAGCGGCCGTCAAAGACAACGGCCTTATTTCAGCAGCGCGGCTGGGCCGCTCAATTCCGCCGCGATCATAGAGATCGATCACGCCGGCTAAGTTCGCGATGGAGCCGTCGTGCATGTAGGGCGCACGCCGCGCCACATCGCGCAAGGTCGGGGTCTTGAACGCGTAACGCAGCAGCCGCGATTTCGGGAAGAACTGACCGCGGCCGACGTCGTCGCCCGTTGCCGAGCCGATGTCGTGGAAGGACCCGTCGGTGAACGCCCAGCCGGAATGACAAGCGGCGCAGTTCGCCTTGCCGTTGAAGATGTCGAAGCCGCGCTTCGCCTGTTCGCTGATCGCCTTCTTGTCGCCCTCGATCCAACGGTCGAACGGCGCCTTGCCCGATATGATGGACCGCTCGAACGTCGCGACGGCGCGTTCGACGTTGCGCCGGTTGATGGCGTCCTTCCCGAACGCGCCTTCGAAAGCACTGACATAGCCGGGAATGGCGGACAACCGCTTGATCAACTCCGCCTCGGTCAAGTTCATGTTGTTCGACGCGAGGATCGGTCCGAACGTCACCGCCTCGAGGCTCGGGAATTTTCCGTCCCATCCGAGGATCGGCACGGTGCCGACATTGAGCAGCGTCGGCGAGTGCAGCGGCATGGCCGACTGCGTATCGCTGAGCGCGCGCGAGAGCCCATCCGTCCAGGACAATGACGGGATGTGACAGGTCGCGCAGGACCGCGAGCGCGAGCCCGAGAGAAGCGGATCGAAGAAAAGAAGCTTACCGAGATGAGCCTTTTGCGGCGTGTAGGGATTCTCTTTCGGATACTGCACGGCGACCGTCGGCCGCTTGTACTGCGCGCGCCAGGCCACACGATGCGACGCGACGTCGGCGAAAGCGGCCGCCGAACATAGCAATAGCAGCACAGGCGCCAGTGCTCCGTACGTCCTGAGCTTCATCATGATCCTCGAACAATGTCAGGTTGGCCGAGGACTCTTGACGATTTGCTAACGCAAGCCGCTTTGCGCGAATTCAACAAAGCATTTCCTCGTCGCCATTCGGCGAATACATGGCGTTTTGGAATATTCGCACAGCCAAGCCTCGTTTCTACTTATGCGCGAATTCAGCCCGCGGGCGCCCCGGCCTGTCGCGGAACCCCCTGCAGAACATGGCGTTAGCGAGAGGGCGACCGGCGCGCGTCGTGGGCAGTCTTGCCGACGAGACGCATTGCGAGGACCAATTATGGCTCGAAAATATTCGAAGAGTGCGTCCAAGGACGTCAAGAGCGCCATGGAGCGACGGAAGAAGGGCACGCTGAAAAGCGGTAAAGGCGGAAAGGGCGGCAAGGTCAAAAGCCGCAAGCAAGCGATCGCCATCGGACTTTCCGAGGCCCGCAAGAAGGGCAAGAAGGTGCCGAAGAAGCGGACATCCAAATCGTCCGCGGCCAAGTCGAAATCCAAATCGAAACGCAAATAGTCGCCCAGCCGCATCGCGACGGACAGCGTTCGGAACTAGATCATGGCTCCGCGACCCTATTGGAAAGGCTCCCTGAAACTCTCGCTGGTGTCGTGCCCGGTGGTCCTCTATCCGGCATCGACGATCGCGACAAAGACCCACTTCCACCAGATCAACACCAAGACCAAGCACCGCCTCCGCCAGCAGATGGTGGACGAGGAGACGGGCGACGTCGTCGATCAGGATGAGAAGACCCGTGGATACGAGGTCAGCAAAGGTCGTTACGTCGAGATCGAGCCCGAGGAACTCAAGGCGATCCAGGTCGAGAGCACCCGCACGCTCGACATTGATCGCTTCGTGCCGAAGGACGAAATCGATCCGCGCTATCGCGAGAGACCTTACTACATCGCACCCGACGGCAAGGAAGGACTCGACGCCTTCGCCGTCATCCGCGATGCGATGAAAAACAAGGATCGCGTGGCGCTCGCGCGCATCGTCATGGCAAACCGCGAACATGTGCTGGCCATCGAGCCGTTCGATAAAGGCCTCCTCGGCACGCGGCTGCGCTACCCTTATGAAATCCGCGATGCCGACGATTATTTCGACGACATCGGCACGCCGCGCATCACCAAGGACATGGTGAAACTCGCCGAGCACATCCTCTCCTCGAAGGCGGCGCATTTCGACCCGTCGAAGTTCAAGGATGAATACGAAGCTGCGCTGAAGTCGCTGGTGAAGCGCAAGGCTGCGGGCAAGACCATCGAAGTACCGGAGGAGGCGCCGGCGGAGCGCGGCAACGTCATCAATCTGATGGACGCGTTGAAGAAGAGCCTCAAGAGCGACGAGCGCAAAGGTCCACGTAAGAAAACAGCCAGCCCCCGCCGCTCCCGCAGCAAAGTGAAGCGGCAAAAGCGCGCGGCCTGACGTTCCGCGCCCAAGCCGCACCAGCTCTCGTCAGCGCCAGAGTGCGCGGATGTCCGTCTTTTTTCCCGGCAGGGCCGCAGCGACCTGAAACAGCGCTTTAACCAGTGGACGCATGCGGTCGCTTTTCAGGCAGGCGACATAATCCGTGCTTTGAATCTTGGCGTTGCGGAACGGCAATGTCCGAAAGCGCGCGGCGCCATAAGCCTCGATCTCCCAGATGACGCCGTGGCCGAGGCCGGCGCTCACCGCCTCGCACACCGCTTCGCGGCTGCCAAGCTCGAGGACGACCTTCGGCTTCACGCCGGCGCGCGCCAAAGCCTCGTTGACGAGGCGGCGCGTCATCGAGCCTTCCTCGCGCGCAATCATCGGCTGCTCGTGCAGGTCTTCGATATTGATCGCGCGCCGTCCAGCCCAAGCATGCGTGCTCGGCACGATCAGCACGGCGGTGTGATACCAAAGCGGCACGGCGTGAATGCGCGGATGTTTCTGAACGCCCGGCAGAATGGCAAGATCGACGCGCCGGTCCAGAAGCTGTTGGCGCACAAAGCTGGTGTTCCCGGCCGCGACAGCGAGCGCGACGTCCGGAAACCGCTCTAAGAATCGCGCGAACAAGCCCATGACGATGTGCGGGCCGTCGACCGCAAGACGGAGGCTGCCGCGCTCCGCACCCTGCGAGGCATCAAGCGTCGCGCGGATCTCGTCTTCGAGCGCGGCGAGCTGGCGTGACTTCCGGTAGAGCCGTTCTCCGACATCGGTCAGCGCGATGCCGCGGCCTTGCCGCACGAACAGCTTCATTCCGTAAGCCGCCTCGAGGGCGCGCACCTGGATGGTCAGGGCGGGCTGCGTCACACCGAGCAGCGTCGCCGCGCGGGAAAAGCTGCCCTCGCGAGCGACGGCGTCGAAGGCGCGCAACTGGGTGTAGAGCATGCGGTGTCAGTCCTTCGGCCCGATCTATAAATTATATTATCGTGGCAGCGCATTTTTTTAAATTGCTTTTGCCGATCCATCTCCGTGAAATCATCGAGCGGCGCGGGGAACGCCGCATTCGGGGGACCATGTGAACGGGCTTCAACACGCACTCGCGCTTGCGAAGGAACAGCATTCTCGCAGCGTCGACACGTTGCGCATGTTGGTGCGCGCTCGCAGCCTCACGGGCGAAGAGGGTGAAGCGCAGCGCCTGGTTGCCAATCTCGTTCGCGTGCTCGGCGCGGAAGTGACGACGGCGGAGCCGGACGTACGCGCGCTCTTCCAAGACTATCCGACGGTGGCGCAATACCCCACGCACTGGCAGCACGATCTCATCCTGCCTTACGCCGAACTGCCGACCTATGAGGCGCTGCAGGCGAGCGGCCTTGAGCATCTGCTCAACTACAAGGGACGGCCAAACGTCCTTGGCATCTGGAAGGGAACCGGCGGCGGCCGCTCGCTTCTCCTGAACGCGCATATCGACACCGTCACCGTCGAGCCCGCCGCACAGTGGACCCGCGATCCCTTCGGCGGCGAGATCGTCGACGGGCTGATGTATGGCCGCGGCACCTCCGACATGAAGGGGGGAATGACCGCCGCCTTGATGGCGATGACGTTCCTGCGCGAGGCCGGCGTCACGCTGCGCGGCGATGTCGTTTTCCATAGCGTCGTCAATGAGGAGCATGCCGGCAACGGAACGCTCGACGCGGTGCGACGCGGCTTTGTCGCCGACGCCGCCATCGTGCTCGAGCCGACTAACAACACCATCGCGGTGAGCCATCCGGGCGGGCTTTACTGGCAGGTGACGCTGACCGGCGTGTCGCGCTCTCCGGGCGCGCGCTGGAAAGGCCCGACGCAAGATGGCGTGAGCGCCATCGAGCTCCTGCCCGCCGTCGTCGAGGCGCTGCTCGAGGTCGAGCGCACCTACAACCGCAAGCAAGCCGACACGAAAGGAAACGGCCCTGCCGCGTTTTCAATGGTCATGGGCAAGGTGAGCGGCGGGCACTACGAAACGGTGACCGCCGGTGAGGTGGTGCTCAAAGGCGGCGCCTATTTCGCGCCCGATGCCGGCAGCGTCATCACGGTCATGGAGCGCTTCCGCGAGGCCATTGCGCAGGCAAATACGCGCCACCCCTTCCTGCGGCAACATCCAGCCAAGCTCGAGTTCCTGCATCACGATGACAGCACGGCGCAACCGGCGGGGATGACCGTTGCGAAACGCATGAGCGAGGTCTTGTCGCGCCGCGGGGGCGACGGCGGCATCCATGCCGGCACCTTCTGCTGCGACATGCGCCACATCGTCAATCAAGGGAAAATCCCCTCGATCGTCTTCGGCCCGGGCACGATCGCTCAGGCGCACAAGCCCGACGAGCACATCGTGCTGACCGAATATCTCACGTCCATCGAACATCTCATCGATTTTATCTGGCATTGGTGCAATGAAGATGCCGACCGCCCGGTCTCGACCGGAGCGGCCCGGCAAGACGCGTCAACTCTCTCGTAGATCGGATGGAGACTTCGCCATGCTCAAGTCCGTGAACTCGACACTTCTCGCCGCCGCGCTGACGCTTATGACAGGCACCGCGGCGCTCGCGCAGGCCTGCCCCAAGACCGGCGGCACGCTCACCTATGTCTATCACCCAGAGCCGACGGCGCTCTCGACCATCGCGACCTCGGCGGTGCCGGTCGCGATCATTTCCACCAAGATCTACGAGAGCCTGCTGACCTACGAAGGCGCGGAAATGACGCCGAAGCCGAGCCTCGCGGAATCCTGGACGATCTCCGACGACAAGCTCACCTACACGTTCAAGCTGCGCCACGACGTGAAATGGCATGACGGCAAGCCGTTCACGGCGGAGGACGTGAAGTTCAGCGTCGAGAAGATCATCCGCCCCTACCACTCGCGCGGCAAAGTCTATTTCGGCGACGTGGCAAGCATCGACACGCCCGATCCCTACACGATCGTCTTCAAGCTCAAGGACCCGGTGCCATTCTTCATGAACGTGTTCCAGCCGGGCGAAGCACCGATCATGCCGAAGCACGCCTTCGATGGCGTCGACCTCAGCACCGCCGGCGCAGTGCGCAAAGCCGACATCATGCAGAAGCCGATCGGCACGGGCCCGTTCCGCTTCAAGGAATGGCGCAAGGGCAGCGACATCGTCCTCGAGCGCAACCCCGACTATTGGCACAAGGGCCACCCCTGCCTCGACCAAGTGGTGCTGCGTGTTCTGCCTGACGGCGCGGCGCGCGCTATCGCCGTCGAAAACGGCGAGGTCGATCTCGCGCCGATGAGCGGATTGCCCGAAGCGGAGATCCTGCGCCTCTCCAAGCTACCGCAACTCGAGACATCGAAAGCCGGCGCCGAGGCGCTCGGGCCAAACATGTGGCTCGAGGTCAATATGCGCGAGAAGCCGCTGGCCGACCTGAAAGTCCGCCAGGCGATCAGCCTCGTCCTCGATCGCGAGAAGATCGTCGACGTGATCTGGTACGGCCAGGGAACACCGGCACGCGGACCGATCGTCAGCGCCAACCCGATCTATTTCAATAAGGCGATCAAGCCTTACGAATACGACCCGAAGAAAGCGAACGCGCTGCTGGACGAAGCCGGCTACAAGCGCGGCGCAGATGGCATCCGCTTCAAGATGACCCAGAACTTCCTGCCCTATGGTGAGAACTGGGTGCGGCTTGCGGAGTATGTCCGCCAGGAGCTCGGCAAGATCGGCATCGCAGTCGAGACGCAGAGCCTCGATCTCGGCGGCTGGCTGAAGGCCATCTACACCGACTGGAACTTCAACATCACCAGCACCTTCAGCCACAACTACTCCGATCCGTCGATCGGCGTGGAGCGCACGTTCACGTCCTCGAACATCAAGAAGGGCGCAACCTTCACCAACTCGATGGGCTACAAGAATGCGCGCGTCGACGAGCTGTTTGCGAAGGCCGCGCGCGAGATGGACCCGAAGGCGCGCAAGGCCGAGTTCGACGAGATCCAGGTGATCCTCCACAACGATTTGCCGGTGATCTTCCTGGTCGAGTTGTCGTACACTCACGTCTGGAACAAGCGGGTGCACGGCCTGATCACCAACGGCATCTCGATGTATTCGAGCTGGGACTCGGTGTGGAAGGACTGAGCGCGCGAATGGCGGCGCGCCGTCGCACCGGCGGATTCACGCGATTTCGGCGGTAGACGGCGCGGCATGTCCTCGACGCTTTGGTTCATCATCAGGCGCACGCTGCAGGTCATCCCTGTCGTGCTCGCCATCGCCGCGCTCAATTTCGTCCTGCTGCATCTTGCGCCCGGCGACGCCGCCGACATCATCGCCGCCCAGTCTGGCGGCGCGTCGGCGGAGTTTACGGCGGAGCTGCGCCGCTCGTTCGGCCTGGACCTGCCGCTCTATCAGCAGTTCTTCGTCTATATCGGCCGGCTGCTCACCTTCGATCTCGGCTTCTCCAACGTGCAGCAGCGGCCGGTGTTCGACCTCATCGCCGAACGCGTGCCGGCAACGCTTCTCCTCATGGTCGTTGCCATCGGCTTCGCGCTCCTCATCGGCATTGCGCTCGGCATTCTCTCGGCGATGCGCCATCGCAGCTGGGTCGACTCGCTCGTCTCTGTGATTGCGCTTCTCGTCTATGCGACGCCGCAGTTCTGGCTCGGGCTGATGCTGATCGTGCTGTTCTCGATCTCGCTCGGCATCCTGCCCTCGGGCGGAATGATGACGATCGCGACGACCATGAACCCCTGGGAGCGCGCGCTCGACATCAGCCGGCATCTCGTCCTGCCGGCGCTCACGCTGGCGTTGTTCTACGTCGCCGTTTATGCGCGGCTGATGCGCGCCTCGATGCTCGAGGTCTACACCTTCGATTTCGTCACCACCGCGCGCGCCAAGGGGCTCTCCGAAGCGCGCGTCGGGCTTGTCCACGCCGCGTCCAACGCCCTCCTCCCGGTCGTGACGCTCGCCGGCGTGCAGGTTGGCCACCTTCTCGGCGGTTCGATCCTGATCGAGACCGTGTTCGGATGGCCGGGGCTCGGCCGGCTTGTCTTCGACGCGCTCCTTCAGCGCGACCTCAACCTTCTGCTCGGCATTCTGTTCATCTCGTCCGTCGTGGTCGTGCTCGCCAATCTCACCGTCGATCTCATCTACGGCTTCCTCGATCCACGCATCGTCCACAGATGAGCGGCTTCCTGCATTTCTGGCGCCGCTTCCGCCGCAACCGCGCAGCGCTCATCGCCTTTTTCGTGCTCCTCGCCATCGCGCTCATTGCGATCGTGGGCCCCTTCTTCTACACCGTCGACCCCTTCGAGATGATGGGCCGCGCATCGACACCACCCTCCAAGCGATTCTGGCTTGGCACCGACGTGTCCGGCCGCGACGTGCTGGCCGGCATCATCCATGGCGGGCGCGTATCGCTCTTGATCGGCATCGCCGCGAGCGCCTGCGCGACGGTCGTCGGCCTCATCGTCGGGGCGCTCGCCGGCTTTTACGGGCGCTTCATCGACAACGTGCTGATGCGTTGCACCGACTTCTTCCTCACCATTCCCTCCTTCGTGCTCGCCGTCGTCATCATCGCGATCTTCCGCCCCTCGGTGACGAGCGTGACCATCGCCATCGGCGTCGTCTCATGGCCGCCGGTGGCGCGGCTCGTGCGCGCGGAGTTCATCGCGCAGCGCGAGCGCGAATACGTGCTCGCCGCCCGCGCGCTCGGCATGTCTGACATCGAGATCATGGTGCGGCAGATCCTGCCCAACGCGCTGCCGCCGGTGATCGTCGTCTCCTCGCTCCTGGTCGCGACCGCGATCCTCACGGAGTCCGGGCTGTCCTTCCTCGGCCTCAGCGACCCGAACGTGATCTCGTGGGGCTACATGATCGGCGTCGGCCGCACGGTGCTGCGGCTCGCCTGGTGGATGCCGGCCATTCCCGGCATCGCTATCCTCGTCACGGTCCTGTGCATCAATCTCGTCGGCGAGGGCCTCAACGATGCGCTCAATCCGCGGGTGCAGCGGCGATGAGCGCGCTTCTGCACGTTGAAGGCCTTTCGGTCCAGTTTCCAACCGATCGCGGGCCGGTGCGCGCGGTCGAGGACCTCTCGTTTTCGGTCTCGCCGGGCGAAACCGTCGCGATGGTCGGCGAGTCCGGCTCCGGCAAGAGCACGGCGGCGCTGTCGCTCTTGCGCCTCATCGAGCCGGGCGGCGGCCAGATCGCCGCCGGTCGCATCCTGTTCGACGGGACCGACATTCTCGCCCTTCCGCCGCGGCGGCTGCGCGAGGTGCGCGGCGGCCGCATCGGCATGATCTTCCAAGACCCGATGATGGCGCTCAATCCGATCTTCACGGTCGGATGGCAGATCTCGGAATCGCTGCGTCAACATCTCGGCCTGTCGCAGCGCGCCGCGCGCGAGCGTACCATCGAGCTTCTCCAGCGCGTCGGAATCCCCGCGCCGGAGCAGCGCATCGACCAGTACCCGCACAATCTCTCCGGCGGCATGCGTCAGCGGGTGATGATCGCGATGGCGCTGGCCTGCCGCCCGAGTCTCCTCATCGCCGACGAGCCGACGACCGCGCTCGATGTCACCGTGCAGGCGCAGGTGCTGGAGCTCATCAACGCGCTCAAGGCCGAGTTCGGCATGGCGGTGCTCCTCATCACCCATGACCTTGGCGTCGTCTGGGAGACGGCGCAGCGCGTGGTCGTCATGTACGCCGCGCGCAAGGTGGAGGAAGGCTCGGTCGCCGACGTCTTCGAGCGTCCGAGCCATCCTTATACGCGCGGCCTCCTGCAGACCGCGCGTCTGACGGAAGACCGGACGGGTCCACTGGTCGAAATTCCCGGCACCGTCCCGAACGCTTTCGCGATGCCGCCCGGATGCCGCTTCGCGCCGCGCTGTCCGCAGGCTTTCGCGCAATGCGCCGCGGCGGTGCCCGCGCCCGTGCGGATCGCGCCCGGGCACGACGCCGCCTGCCTTCTCGCCGAGGCGATGCGATGACCGCGCCGCTCTTGCACGCACAAAACCTGGTGAAAGACTTCCGCACCGGCAGCGCCTTCACGCGCGGCGCCGGCACGGTGCATGCGCTCTGCGATGTGAGCTTCGAAATCGAGCCCGGCGAGACGCTCGCGGTCGTCGGCGAATCCGGATGCGGGAAATCGACGCTCGCGCGCTGCGTCACGGCGCTCACCGAACTGACCGCAGGGACGCTCGCGGTCGACGGCGAGGACGCACACGACCTCCTACGCGCCGAGCCGCTGCGCTTCCGACGCATGATCCAGATTGTGTTTCAGGACCCTTACGCGAGCCTCAATCCGCGCTGCACGATCCAACAATCGATCGGCGATGCCTTGCGCTTGCATCGGCTCTGCGCGCCGAAGGCGCAGCGCGCCGCGGTCACCGGGCTGCTCGAGCGTGTCGGGCTTTCCGCCGACTATCTCAGCCGTTATCCGCATGAGCTTTCGGGCGGGCAGCGTCAGCGAGTCGCCATCGCGCGGGCGCTCGCCGTGCAGCCGCGCCTGATGGTCTGCGACGAGCCGGTCTCCGCGCTCGATGTCTCGATCCAGGCGCAGATCATCAATCTTCTGAAGGAGATCCAGAAGGCGCTCGGCATCGCCTACCTCTTCATCTCGCACAATCTTGCGTTGGTGCGCCATATCTCGGACCGGATAGCGGTGATGTATCTCGGGCAGATCGTCGAGATCGGGCCGGCGAGCGAGATGCGGCGCAACCTCCTGCACCCCTACTCACGCGCCCTATTCGCTGCGACACCAGAGATCGGGCGCGACAAGACGAAAGCCGCGCCGATGCTGCGCGGCGACGTGCCGAGCCCGATCAACCCGCCGTCCGGCTGCCGCTTTCATACGCGCTGCCCGATCGCGCAGCCGCGATGCGCGCAGGAGGTGCCGGAGCTGCGCACGCTCGATGGGCGCCTGGTGCGCTGCCATTTCGCCGAACAAATGCTGACGGCGCCGTAGGGCCTTGCTCCTGCGGCATTGTCAGAGGTCGGGCCTTATGCGCTAAGCTTGCAGCCATGCGCGCCGGCCTCTTTCCTTCGAGATCGGCGCCGCCACCCTGCCCCGCCCTAGCCTGAAGAGATTCCATGTCCCCTGCCATGTTCGATTTCGGCCCCTCGCTCGCCCGCGACCTTCCGCCCGCCGCCGTCAAATGGGGCGGCTTCCCCAAATACAATTTCGTCGGCGGCAACAACGACGCGGCGCATGTGCCGGTCGACGACCTGGTCACCGCCTCGACCGCCGTGCTCAAGCGCGAAGGGCCGACGCTCGCGACCTATGGCCTCAATAGCGGACCGCTCGGCTATCGGCCGTTGCGCGACTTCCTCGTCGCCAAGCTCAGGCGCGACGCCAGCATCGCCTGCGCCGCCGACGATATCCTCGTCACGTCGGGGTCACTGCAGGCGATCGACCTCGTCAACGGCGCTTTCCTCTCGCGCGGCGACACCGTGATCATCGAGCAGGAAACCTATGGCGGCTGCCTGACGCGTTTTGCGCGGCTCGGTGTGACGCCAGTCGGCATCCCGCTCGACGACGGCGGCATGCGTATGGATGCGCTCGCTAATGCGCTCGAGGACCTCAAGCGCCGCGGCACCAAGCCGAAATACGTCTACGTCATTCCGACCGTGCAGAACCCGACCGGCACGATCATGGACGAGGAGCGCCGGCGCACGCTCATTAAGCTCGCGGCGCAGTACGACGTGCCGATCTTCGAGGACGACTGCTACGCGGACCTGATCTGGGACGGCAAGCGACCGCCGGCGATCTACGCGATGAGCACGCAAGGCGGGGTCGTTCACGTCGGCTCGTTCTCGAAGTCGATCGCACCGGCGCTGCGCGTCGGCTACATCGTCGCGCCGTGGGAGCTCCTTTCACGCATCCTGCCGCTGAAGACGGATGCCGGCTCGGGCGCGCTCGAGCAGATGGTGCTTGCCGAATATTGCGCGAAGCATTTCACCACGCACGTTCCGGCGCTGACGCGCGGGCTACGCGCGAAGCTCGACACGTTGATGGAAGCGCTCGCCGAGAATTTCGGCACCACCGCCGAATTCGAGGAGCCGAAGGGCGGCATCTTCCTCTGGGTCAGGCTGCCCGACACCGTCGACACGCAGAAGCTCTATCAGGCTGCGCTCGCCGCCGGCGTCGCGATCAATCCCGGACCCGAGTGGTCGACGAACAAGAGCCACGGACAGAGCCGGCTGCGCATCTGTTTCGCAAGCCCCTCCCAACAGGAGCTGCGTGAGGGTGTGGCTCTGCTCGCCGAAGTATGCCGCAAGGAGTTCGGCGTACCGACGCATATCGCGAATGTCGCAACGCGCGCGGCGCGATAAGATTACGGCTGCGGCCCAGTTTCGGGCGCCGCTGCAGCACTTTCGGGCATAGCTGTGACGGCCTCGATCAAGCCCGCAAGCGTCGTGTTCTCCACGATGCGCGTATGCGGAATGAGGACATAGTGCCACGGCTTGCCGCCGTGGCGCGCGGTGTGAGCCGATGCGTGCTCGCACCACGTTTCAGCGGCCTTTTTCTTGGCCAGCACCTCAGTGTCGCGCATCTGATTGGCAGCCTTCGGTTCCAGCATCAGAATCCGGCTTTCCGTTTCGGCGACAAAATCAGGTTGATACTCCTGATCGCCGCGAACAGCGCGGTAATAGATCTGGAGCTGGCCACGCGCAGGCTTGAACCATTTCACGCCCTCCCGCTCGAGGATGATCGCAAGCTTGCGTTCCGCATCGGAAGCGAACTTCTGCGTCTCAAAAAGACAGTGCTCGTACCCACCGAAGACGAAGCGCGCGATGTTGTTCAAATCAGGCGGCGGCAAGCGAAGGTCGAAAATCGGCTCGTCCTTGCGTTTCGTATGCGCACTCCCTCGCAAGAGGGTGAAACCCCTTGTTACGCGGACATCATATTCGACATCGGAGTCTTGCCAGAAATGAGCCTGCATCTGCGCATGGACGAACTCGACAATCGCATGCTGATGCATCCGCAATACCCGGCGCACATCGTCGTCGGATAGATAAGCCGAAAGGTGGCGAGTCACCTGGCCGGCGAGATCGTATAGAAGTTCGGTGTGCTGCTCGTAGGCGACGTCGTCGAAAGCGACGAGGCCACTCACGACATAGTCTTCTAGTCGCTGTGTCTCGATCGCACCACCGCCGACGCCGATACGCTCGAATTCGCCGTTCTGCAGATATGTCGCCCACAACACGTCGCTTGGCGGCGGATAGCGCAAGCTCGATAAATCCAACGTGAAGGGGCGAAAGCCGGAGCGAACTTCGTCTTTCGGTCTCACCAAGATCTGCGGAATGCTGATGGAGCCGCGCGCCACGATGGTTGCCGTCGTCGCAATGAGTCCCGCGATATCCGGTGCCACGACCGTTGTCGCATCGGCATCTGTTTTTGAAATGAACACACCTTCGACCTCACGACGCAGCGCGTCTTGCACGTCCGGGCGCGTGAGAAGGCTGAGATCGGGCAGCCGCTCGGGCTGCGACTCAAGCCGCTGGATCGCGTCATATGCCAGTTTGACGGCGGGCAGATCATCAGCACCATAGGCGGCTTGGTCGCGCTCGCCGACTTCACGAAAATCGTCTTCGCTCGATGTAGTATCCGCCAGCCCGAGCTCTTGGAGATAGCGCGGCACTGACACGATCGTCTCCATGCGATGGTCGAGCGCCTCGTCCGACAGCACCATTGGCTGCATGCGGAGAGGAAAATCGGAGCGGCGTGCTTCATCGACGATCTCCTGGAAGCGATCGTGTGCGACGATGTTGAGCCGATCGATCGCCTTGACGCCAGTGCGCCAGCCATAAGGGAGACGCAGACCGCGCCCGACGGATTGCACGACAAGTGTCCGCGCATCGGCCGGGCGCAGCGGCACGATGGTGTACAGGTTGGTGACGTCCCACCCCTCCTTGAGCATGTTGACGTGGATGACGATTTCGGTCGGCTCGTCGCCGTGTTCGATCTTGAGGAGGCGCGCGACCGTCTCTTCCTCATTGTTCACCGTCGATGAATCGATCTGTATCACCTTCTCGGTGTAGCGCCCGTCAAAAAAGGCAGGCGACCTGATCAGCGCCATCAAATCCGCGGCGTGGCTCGTGTCCCGCGCAATCACAAGCATGAATGGCTTGATGATGTGCTGATTGGTTTGGCGCGCATAAGTTTCCAAGTCGACCTTCACACTTTCATGCAGCCGCACGCCATCTTCGAGTTTGATCTGCTCGATCGCCGCAGGGCCATGATCGGTAGGCACGAAATTCTCGCGCGTGACGACGGCCGGCTCCTTAACGTAACCGTCTGCGATCGCCCGACCTAAAGTGTATTCGAAGACGACGTTCTTGAACGGGACGTGCGCGCCACGAGCGCCTTCCATGAACGGCGTCGCGGTCAACTCCAAACCGAGGACGGGCTTGAGCTCATTGATGGCGCGCAGACCCGCGGTCGCGCGATAATGGTGCGACTCGTCCATGAGAAGCACGAGATCGTCGAGGTTCGCGAGATAGTCGAAATAGCTCTCTCCGATCTCCTCGCGAAAGCTGCGGATGCGCGGCGAACGTCCGCCCTGCACCTCGGCGTTTATTTTCGAGATATTGAAGATGTTGATCGTCGTCGGAAAGAACTGTCCGCCGCGCGCAATCTGCCGTTCGTAATTTTCCCCGGTCGTGATGGTTGGCGGCGTCGTGGCAAATTCTGGAATCCCCGGAAGGACATATTTCGGTGCGTTCGGCGTGAAATCGTCGATCAGCTTCCTGTAGATCGTCAGGTTGGGCGCCAGCACAAAGAAATTATTGATGCCATGCGCGACGTGCAGATATGCGACGAACGCGCCCATGAGACGCGTCTTGCCGACGCCCGTCGCCAGCGCGAAGGTGAGTGAGGGAAAGTCGCGTTCGAAATCCGTGACGGTTGGAAAGTCCGACTGGATCGCGGCCAGGGCGGTGGTAAGATCGCCCCCCTTCTCAAGCGGGATACTGTCAGTGACGCGCGCGAGAATCTCGAGCGAACGCCGCTGCGGCGGCCGGAGGCTGAGGCGGCTTGCAATGGCGTCGACGTGCTGGCGCATGGCTCAGGTTCGCGCCCCGCGCCGACGCTTCGCCATTTTCGGCTTCACGGTGACCTTCGGCGAGCGCCGCCGCTGAGTCTTGGCCGATACCGCCGCGACGCGCGTCCGCGTCGCCGACTGGCGCACGCGGCTGACGACGTCGTGGCTATAATCGCTGCGGGCGAATTCGCATTGCTTGCGGATGGTCTCGGGAATTTTCTGCACAGTAAGATTGGCGAACGCCGCCGCGTTGCCACGGAATGCGAGGCAAAGCACGAGCAGCGTGCGGTCCGGCCCCACCTCCTCGCTGAGCGCGGCGAGCTGCTGATGATTCAGCGTCTGCGTGGTGACGTAGATGAAGTCGCGCTCGGTCGAATAGCCCTGCTGCCAATAGACCGTAGGGCTCGGCGCGTAGCGAAAGGCTTTGAGCTTGCAAAGCGCTTCCGCCAGCATTTCCGGATTATAGTCCGCGGTGTTGATCACCTCGCGGCCGTTGGCGTCCAGGCGCAGTAAAGGCGGCGCCAGACGGAAATAACGGAAGCCCCCGCCGCCCTTCCAGCCAACAGCCTCACTGATGCCGCCTTGGTCTTCGCCGGAGACGACCTTCTTCAGGCGCGGGATGATATGAGTGTGGCAGTGCTCACCGAGCTCCACCATGATCCAGCGCCGCCCCATCTTGTGCGCGACGGCCCCGGTCGTGCCGGAGCCGGCAAAGCTGTCGAGAACCAGATCGCCGGGGTTGGTGGCGATTTCCAAGATGCGTCGCACAAGCCGCTCCGGCTTCGGCGTCGCGAAAGCATCGTCGGCGCCGAAGAGCGCGATGCTCTCCTTTTTGGCTTCCTGATTGTGCCCGACCTCGTGATGCGGCCACCACGACCACGCGCTGATGCCTTCGTGCTCGCGCAGAAACGTCTTCACGCGCGGGCGCGACCGCTGCTGCTTGCCGAACCAGATGCGGCCATCGGCCTTCAGTGCCTCGAACACGGCCTCGATATTCGCCCAGCAGCGCGCCGGCGGCGGCTCGAAGCGCGCGCCGCCCGGCGTCTTGATCGCGTACATCTGGTTCGGCCGCCAACCTTGCGCGGTGAAGTCGCTCGACGCCCAAGCGCCGCGCGGATCGTTGTCCGGGTTTTTGTAACCCTTCAGCTGGTCCGCAGACGGCGAGATCTTGTTGAGGGCGAGCCGCGCGCGATCTTTGGCATAGACCAGGATGTGATCGTGCGCGTCGCCGAGACGTAGCCGCGCGTCGGACGACGTACGCTTCTGCCAAACGACGTTGGCGACGAAATTCGCCCGGCCGAAGATTTCGTCGCAAAGCACTTTCAGATAGTGCGCTTCATTGTCGTCGATCGAGATCCATAAGGAGCCATCGAAACTGAGAAGCCCGTGAATGATCTCGAGTCGATCCCGTATCAAGGATAGCCAGAGCGAATGCTCGAGGCCGTCGTCATACTGCGCAAAGGCGCTGCCGGTGTTGTAGGGCGGGTCGATGAACGTGCATTTCACCCGTCCTGCGAAGTCTTGCTCCAGCGCCTTGAGCGCCAGCAGGTTGTCGCCGAAGATGAGGCGATTGTCCGAAAGCGCCGACCCTGAGCGGCTGCGTACCGCGAAGCAGCCGAGCGCAGCGTCCTCGCGGAAGATCCGCGCCTCAAGCGGCTGACGCGCCTCCTTGCCCACCCAGGTGAGCTCGAGACGCGGCCTGCGTGGTTGTGGAGAGATCGACACAACACCTCCCGGTTGCGTCGAGAACGTTGACCACAATCATTGCGAGTGTCAATCTGAAATACGTCGAAATGCGCGTATTTTCCCCGGATGAACGTTTTACGCGAGGCAGTTGCGCGTGAGGCTCAAACGCTGCCGAGGGGAGACGATCAAAAAGGAAGGGGCTCCCCGAAGGGAGCCCCATTTTGTGCGAAAAATCGCTTGTTAACGGGAGGCCCTCAATCACCAGACCGCTAAGTTGGCGTAACCAGCCGATAACACGCTTGCACGTTTTGATTGTGCTGTGATGAAATATTCCTGTCAAGGCCGGGGCAGGACAAATGACTGATCAGGTTCAGCGACCATATCGCTTGGGATTGGATTTAGGGACCAATTCCCTTGGATGGTTCATTGTCTGGCTACGTTGGGATGCCAAACTTAAGCGGCATGAGCCTAGCGCTATCGGTCCAGGGGGCGTCCGCATTTTCTCCGATGGGCGCCTCCCAAAGTCGAAGTCGTCGAAGGCCGCAGAGCGCCGGACTGCCCGCAGTGCACGCAAACGCCGCGATCGTTTTTTGATGCGGCAGAAAACCGTGATGTCGAAGCTCGTTCGTTACGGGCTGATGCCGTCTGACATCGCCGAACGCAAAAAGCTGGAAAACCTCGACCCCTATCAACTGCGGGCGCAGGCGCTCGATGAGAAGTTGCCTTTGCATCATCTCGGTCGGGCGATCTTTCATCTGAACCAGCGCCGCGGCTTTGAATCGAATCGCAAAACGGACTCAGACGAGAAACAAAAAGGAGCGATCAAGATCGCCGCAAAACATCTTGCCGAGATGATAGCTGAGACTAGCAGCCGAACACTGGGAGAGTTTCTCTGGAAACGACACCAGAAGCGAGAAGGTGTCCGGGCGCGCTACACGTCGACTGGTCCGAAGGTCGATTATGATTTTTATCCAACCCGACAGCACCTTAAGGATGAGTTCGACGCCATCTGGG
>JBFWXB010000040.1:0-49685 GCA_050187875.1 Variibacter sp. | reverse complement strand
GATCCGGAGCGGCCACAGTACATTCTCACGGAAACGGGTATCGGATACCGGCTGCGCGCGCCTGACTAAACACCATCCCGTCGCGGCGTGTTTCCGTGAACGAGCTGAAAAGCCATGGATATCAGTAGCTTTCTTTCACCCGACGATGCGATCTTAAACGTCCGCGCATCCGATAAGACGCGTCTACTGAAGGACCTTTGCACTCGGGCGGCGACGGTTCTCAAGATCGATGCGCAGCGTATCACCACCGATATTTTCAAACGCGAGGAACTCGGCTCGACCGGGATCGGAGGCGGCGTGGCAATTCCGCATGCCCGCATCCAGGATTTGAAGGAGCCTTTCGGGATCCTGGCCCGGCTGCGCAAACCTATTGACTTCAACTCAATCGACGGCGAGCCAGTCGATATCGTTTTCCTGCTACTGTTGCCTGCGACACCTGCGGGCGAGCAACTTAATGCGCTGGCGGCTGTAGCTCGTCGACTTAGGGAATCAAATTCGGTTCGCGATCTGCGTCGCGCCCCGGATGCGGCGAGTTTCTACCGTGCGATGATGTTTTGAAGATTGAAACAGCCTGCAGAAGTTGGTTGGTGGCTTTCGCGATGGCCAAGATGGACGTACCGCGATGAAGGATGGCCCCGCGGTCGAAACGAAAGGCCTTTCGAAGGTCTTCACAGCCACAACAGCGGTCGATGACATCACCTTTGCTGTCCGTCGCGGCGAGGTGTTTGGCTTCATGGGCCATAACGGAGCAGGCAAGACGACCACGCTCCGCATGCTGATGGGCCTTTTGCGGCCGACCAGCGGACGCGCGACTGTCCTGGGCCACGACATCGTCGAGGAGAGCCTATCTGTTCGCCGCGTGACTGGATTCTTGCCAGGCGATTACGCTTTGCCGCGAGAAATGACCGCTCGCCAGTTCCTGCGCTACATCGGTGCCATGTTTGGCTTCAGCGGCAAGGGTCTTGAGAAGCGTATCGATGAACTCCTGATGCAATTCGAGCTCTCCGACGCCGCTGATCGCCGTTTGGGTACCTTCTCGTCGGGCATGACTCAGAAGGTCGGACTGGCGCAGGCACTGCTTAACTCCCCCCGTGTTCTGCTTCTGGATGAGCCCACATCCGGACTCGATCCGATGGGCCGACGCGATACGCTCGAATTGATCACGAGTTTGGCGCAGGAGAACGGCGTGACCATCCTCTTTTCAACCCACATCCTCAACGACATCGAACGCGTTTGCGCGCGTGTTGCCGTTCTCCACTATGGGCGCTTGATCGCGTATGGCGATCTCGCCGAACTGAGGCGCACGCACGGTACGGATCAAATGGACGATCTCTATCTGTCTCTGGTCAAAGGCGCCGGATGACGCTCGCTACAACATACGGCATTTCGTTGATCCCACGTTACGGCCTGCGGGCATTCCTTATGCAGGAGTACCTGCGCATCATGCGGAGCCGCTTGGCTTGGCTTATCTGGGCTGTCATCGCTTACGCAGTCGTGGCTTTGCCTTTCCTGATGGCGAAGCCCCCGCCCGAACTGCTTGGGTTCATCGAGGACTGGCTTGGCAGGGAAGACGCACATGGCAAGTTGCTCTTGTTCATGTGGGTCGATGCGGCGATGAACAAGCTGGCAATCATCTTAGGGCCAGCCCTTGCCGGCGGTATCATCGCCGATGAACGCGCCCACGGCACTCTCGATCTGTTCGCCGCGAAGCCGGTCAGCCCACAGACCTACTACACCATCAAGCTTGCGGCTGCGGGCTCTGCCCTCGCGACGTTTTATTTGGCGGCCTGCCTCGTCGCTGCCGTGACGTTCCCGTGGCGCGTGGACGGTTTCGATGTCGTCGATGTTACTGCGCTGAGCGCCGTTCACCTTTTCGCTGCGATCTTTTCAGCCAGTTTTGCGGGCGCCGTGGCGACCTTCTTCGAGCGTCGGCTTACCGGCATGCTAGTCAGCGTCGCGGTTCTTGGAGTCCTCGTCGGTATAGCTTTCTTAGGCTTCTATTATCCCGCCTATCGCACTGTCAGCTTCGTCAATCCATTCTTCGATGGCGTGTTCCTTATCGGGAGCATCGGGCACATTCGAGCCGGCGACGTGGCGCTCCCGGTGCTGCTGTTGATCGTCTTTAATCTCGGCTTCTGGCTGCTAGGGCGGCAGCGCGCGACGCGCTCGCTACAAGGAGAATGAGTTGTGGTGGCGGTCGATAAGCTGGAAATCATCCCCTCTTCGACGCCGCTCAAGACTCTTCTGCGCCTTGAGACCAGCCGAATCCTCACCGCCCGCCACGCGCTCGCGTTGATTGCGACCTCACTGATGGGAGTCGCGCTTGCGTTTTGGCTCCCGCAGTTCCCTGAAAGCGTTCATCGCTTCTTCGAGCGCATCTTCCAGCTGCCGGACTGGCCGGAGATCGTGGTCGCAAACGATCTGACGGGATTATTCTTCTTCGTTTACTGGGTCGGGTCATTCGACATTCTCGCCATCTACGTCGTGCCACTGGAGGAGCGTTACCTCGACTTGTACCTATCTAAACCGCTCTCCCGGCGCGACTACATGCTGGCGCGCATTATCCCCATCGTGATCATCGTGCTCGGCTTGGGGGTGCTTTCTGCTATCGCGCATTGGCTAGCGCTAATTGCTGCCGGGCTCAAATTTCCATTGCTGGTCTATTTTGGTGCCGCGGCGGCAGTTCTGGGCTGGACGGTTTGCCTGCTCGCAATTGTAAATCTCGCAATTCTTGCAGTTCGCGACACCTACTCCGCTCTGGTCGTGGCTTTCATTCCCCTGTTAGCGTCGATCCTTCCGGGCGTCATCTACATGTACCGACCCGACGTATTCGAGGGTGCGCCGATGCTGCGCGCCACCGCCGTCTTTCCGAACACGTTGGTTTGGCATCCGGAGTTCAGTGCCCGCTGGGGGGCGATCATCGCGATCGCCCTATGCGGCGCAGGCGTCATGCTCATCGGCGCGGCGGCGCGGCAGATCGAGCGCCGAGATATCGCATGAGGGTGGCCGGTTGCCGGTGATCGTGAGACGTTGCTCAGAGGCGAGTCTCGACGGTCGATTCAGCTCAACACGGGCAACACTGGGTTCGCTCGATTTCCTTTGTTTTCTCGCCGCTGCGACGGCTCGCCGATTCTGATTGGGCGGCCCCCCAGTTGCGCTTTACGTTCGCAACCAAGATCAATTTTGCGGACGATCTCTTTCGCCAATGCGAACAAGTGCTGCCGGCCCGAATGCGCTTGATCCTGCGCGCATGACTTCAGTGGAACGTTTCGCCGAAATCGGCCGGATTCTCGCTCTCGGCCTCGAGCGTCTGCATGCGGGGAAGTCAACGGCTTTATTTGCGGACGGCGGAGACAGTTGTCTCGACTTCTCGCCCCACCCACGCCGTCATGCCGAAACGCTTGGGAAGTAAGGGGCGTGACAGTGGGGCGGGGTTCACCGGCAAATCTGACGACAATTGATCGGGCGCGTCCGCGCGACGATTCCGCGCGAGACGTAACCGTGCTGGCCCGCCTGGCGGCCGCGAAGCGAAACGAGAGCACGACCGCGGCATATGCGCCACCGAAGAAGGTGCCAAGGCAGAACAGCCAGAGACTGTGTCACTGACCACATTGATCGGCATACCTCGCGTAACGGAAGGCTGAACGTGCTCGGCGTAGATTTTGAGCGCACGCTGTGGATCGTCTCGCTCTAGCGCAGAGAGCGCGGCATCCCATGCAATATGGCCATGCAGGATGCCGGAACGATCATAGCCCGGAAGCCATTCTGCGATCAGCGCCTCAGCGTCTTCGCCCCCTCCATCCTCGAACATCGCATGCGACAGGCCTATATACGCGGACGCCTGATGTGACTTGCTACCCCGCATCCATCGCACGATCCGCTAACCACTCGGCACCACATTGAGAATGGCGCGCTAGCTTTTTCATCCTCAGCAACAGCATGCGTTGTCCGTCCGACGGAAGTCCGCAGCGATTTCTTCGGCCGGACCATGAATGGCGACTTTTGTCGAGCGCGCCAGTATCGAGAAGCGCCGCTCTGTCGAACGCGCGACGAGACGGTTGCTGTTCGGATCACAAGCTTCGGTTTGGAGTGCTTTTAGCGCGCCACACGGCCGCGAACCGGACCACGCAAAATGCCGGCGGAGAATTGGCGTCTGAGCTGCCACCACGTCGCTTCGAAAAGACGCTTACGCGGTCTAACAGAGAATTTCACAGCGCAAAAAACTCAAACCGTACCGAGGGTTGTTTCCTAAAAACTCTTGCAATATCAATAGCTTACGGCTGGAGGACCAAAAGGGATTCGAACTGGTGGTCCGGTTGGGCAGATTTCGCCTTTGAAATGTCGGAGGAATTTCGCGCGAAGAGCCGAAAATTGCAGTCAGAGAAAAAGTACGGTCACTGCTGCGACGAGTGGCTTATTCGCCAGGCCGCTGTACCCGCCAGGTCCCGTCCCACCGACGTAGCGAACGACCGGAATTGCCGGGCCGGGGTCTCCACCCGAAGCGCGGCCTCGTTCGGTTTGACCAGCTGATCGACCAACACCACATTTCGGCAAACGATCCTGGTTGTGGCCTGGGCCGGCTTCGTCGAGTGGGTGTGCTTTGCGGACCTCAGCGACGCAGCCGTGGAGCAGCTGAAAATCCGGGTCCTCGACACGATCGGGGATGCCATCGGCGCGCTAGATGCGCGCCCGATCGGCACCATTCGCTTACGGAGGCCGCCCGGCAGCGTTCATAACCCGATTCGATGACGCGGCGCAGTCGGAGGTCATCGTCCAGCGCAAACCATGAGGATCACGCCACGACATATGCAGCACACTTCGCACTATTGCCTTTGGCCAGATGGACGGGCGCGCTGCTTGCGATTGTGATCGGCGGACTGGCGATTGCATCCGGGGCTGCTAAAGCGGAACGCGCCGTGGTCCTCGATATCGACGGCGTGATCGGTCCGGCCATTGCCGATTACGTCAAGCGAGAGCTCCGCAACGCGAAGACAAGCGAAACCGGTCTCGTCATCCTGCGCACGAATACGCCAGGAGGGCTCGACACATCGATGCGCGATATCATCGGTGCCATCCTGTCGTCGCCGGTGCCGGTCGTTACCTATGTCGCGCCCAGCGGCGCGCGCGCTGCGAGCGCCGGCACATATATCGCTTATGCGAGTGCCGCTGCTGCAATGGCTCCAGGCACCAATCTCGGTGCGGCGACGCCGGTCCAACTCGGGCGATCGCCCTGGCTTCCAGACGCCAACCCGAAGCCGGCCGAACCGGGCGATGCTGAAACCCGCAAGGCCGTGAACGATGCCATCGCCTACATCCGCGGTCTGGCTGAGCTCAACGGCCGCAATGTGGACTGGGCAGCTGACGCGGTCCGCGGCGCGGCGAGCTTGCCTGCGTCCGAGGCGCTGCGGCTTCACGTCATCGATGTCATCGCCGATGACCTCCCGGACCTTCTGCGCAAGCTTGATGGCCGGACCGCACTGGTCGCCGGCAAGCATCAAAGCCTGGCGACAGCCAGCCTCGAAGCAGTAGCCGTGCCACCCGGCTGGCGCACGGAATTCCTCGCGGTCATCACCAATCCGAACATCGCCTTCATCCTGATGCTCATTGGCATTTATGGTTTGATCTTCGAGTTCCTTAGCCCCGGTGCAATCGCTCCCGGTTTTATCGGCGGCATCAGCCTGCTGACGGCGCTGTTTGCACTCAATCTCCTTCCGATCAATTACGCTGGGGCCGGACTTGTCCTGCTCGGTATCGGCTTGATGGTTGCCGAGGCCCACATCGGTACGTTCGGAGTGGTCGGCCTTGCCGGCATGATCGCCTTCGTCATCGGTGCGATCATGCTGTTTCCCTCCGGCGCGCCGGGATTCAGCCTCTCCACTTCGGTTCTCGCGACTGCCACCCTCGCAACGGCTGCCTTTTTCCTTCTGGGCGTCTCGATGCTGCTGCGCTCGCGCCGGCGGCCGCCTGTCATCGGCAAGGAAGCATTGCTCGGCCTTACGGGCGAGGTTGTTGAGTGGAGCGGCACGGAGGGGAAGGTTCGAATCGCCGGCGAGATTTGGCGGGCGCGCGCACGAACCGAGCTTGTAGACTGCGATCGGATCAAGGTCGTCGGTTGGGACGGCCTGACGTTGCGTGTCGAAAGCATTTGAGGATCCAGTCATTCACCAAAAAGGAGTAGAGCCATGTCCTCCGCTGCAACTATCGTCATCGTCGCAGTTATCGTCTTGGGGCTCCTGTACTCGAGCGTCCGCATTCTGCGTGAATACGAGCGCGGCGTCGTCTTCACTCTGGGCCGCTATACCGGCACCAAGGGGCCGGGCCTCTTCCTACTCGTGCCTTTCATACAGCAGATGGTAAGGATCGATCTTCGCGTCGTTGTCGACGAGGTCCCGCCACAGGATGTGATCTCGCGCGATAACGTGTCCGTCAAGGTCAACGCCGTCATCTATTTCCGTGTCGTCGATGCCGAGCGGTCAGTGATCCAGGTGAGGGACTATCTCGCCGCAACGAGCCAGCTTGCTCAGACGACACTGCGGTGGGTGTTGGGCAAACACGACCTCGATTCCATGTTGGCCGAACGGGACAAGCTCAACGCCGATATTCAGGACGTGCTCGACAAGCAGACCGAAGCCTGGGGCATCAAAGTCTCGAACGTGGAGATCAAACGCATCGATCTCAACGAGAACATGATCCGCGCCATCGCCCGCCAAGCCGAGGCCGAGCGCACGCGTCGCGCTAAGATCATCAATGCCGAGGGCGAGCAGCAGGCTGCACAAAAGTTGCTCGAAGCCGCCCGCGTCTTGGAGCCAGTACCCCAGGCGATGCAGCTTCGCTACCTTGCCACGCTCTTCGACATTGCGGGCGAACGCAGTTCAACGATCGTGTTTCCATTCCCGATCGATCTGATGCAGGCGTGGAAAGCGCGCGCCTCTGTGCAGAGCAGCTAATACTCACGTGCAGTGCCCGCTTTTCGGGCGCCACACATCATTACAGTTCGGCGTCCTGGAGTTCCGGCTTTCGGACGCGCGCAACGGAGCCGATCGGTATTTTGTCGAGGTCAATCAAGAGATCCTGCTCGGGTATCTCGTTCTCGTCGCGATGAGAAGCTGGGCCGCCATCTTCATCAGTGCGACGGTTGCCCCCTCGCCTGGGCAGCGATGAGTCTCGGAAGCTTTCACCTTGAGGAATGAATTCAAACAATGTCGGCGTTCGCGAGAGGAAGCGTTCTGGACGGAACGCATCAGGATCTTTGCCAAATGCGCGGGTGGTGGTTCGTCCCCATACAGATCAAGATGTACCCAATCGCCGACCGCAAAGTAATGCGCCTACCAGGCGAAGGGCTCTTTCACGCGTCCACCGATGAATGGAAAAAACGGGTAGAAACGCCGCACCTCCAGAGAAAAAGCGTCATGATAACGCTTGTTGACACTCCGCCGCGCCGCTGCAGCATCGGGATGCTCGTGAAGAGCGAGCGCGACGAACACGACAGGGCGTTGCCGCCCTGGTACTTCATCACGGCTGTCGCGGCGATCGATATCGTTGCGGCCGTATCGAGCAGCCGCACAACTTTGAGCAATTTGTTGTGCAGTTCGGAGTTCAGCCGGTCGTAGGGTGGCGGGCAGGCCTTCAAACTACGAATCTGGGGGTCCAGGATCTGTTCGGGCGCGCCAGCTATCCTCCTGAAGCACAATCAATTTCCGGATCGATCCAAATCGAACCCCAGACTAAAATTTCCGTTTAGTCTTAGGTTTAGTCTGGGGAAATTTGGTGCAGTGGCCGCCCCAGCGAAAGCGCGCGCGCGCAAACGTTGTGTCCCCTGATATCTGCGCTGATGCCACGTCCGAGTGTGTAGCCAAAGTTGCCCGGTTCAGCGACGTCGCATTTTTGATGACGTGCATAGGCAACGATGGCCTTGCCCAGCGGGTGCTCGGAGCGGAGTTCGGCTGCCGCGGCACTGGCCAGGACGGCTTCTCGCGATACGCCTGCGGCCGGCAGACTTTCTGCACGTCCGGTTTGCCGAGGGTAAGCGTTCCGGTTTTATCGAGCATGACCCCTCCGAGAGTCTCCAGATGCACGCCGCCTTTGATGATCGCGCCCAAGCGGGCGGCGCGACCGATCGCGCCAAGAATGGCGAGCGGCGTGCCAGCTGCGATGCCGCGTGCGCCGGCCACGATGACGACTGAAATGGTCGAGCGCATATCTCGTGTGATGAGGAAGGTAAGTGCCGCCGCCCCAAGGGCAAAATAAACGAGATGACCCGCCATTCGATCAGCTAGCCGCTGCACCGGTGCGCGCAATTTTTCCGCCCGCTCCACAGCGTCCAGGTGCCTGCGAAGCGTGTGAGCGGTAGTAACTGCTTGAAATCAACCACCTGGCCTTTCGCTTCCAGCTTCTGCGCACGGCGCTTCGTCGCTTCCATCAAACACTCGGCGGCGATGGCATACTCAACGCGCTATGACGAGTTCGCGCTCACCGTCGGCGCCATTGCGTACGATCGGCGCGCGATAGTCGGGGAAGAAGCATCGCCATCTTGACGTCGCGCGCCTCAATTTTCTTACCGACATATTCGGGCGTGCGACCCACCATCAGCCCGGCGACGAAAATCGTGATCACAATAAAAAGAAGCATGGCGTAAAGGCCGGCGCCCACGCTACCGACGACGATCTCGCCATGGCCATATCCAGTATACGTACATAGCGGACTGGCCAAACAGCATCGCCAAATTCACGACCAACCAGCACAGGCAAGCGGGCATAGATGCCGGACGTTATCTCCTTGTCCCGCCCGGAGCGGAAAATAGGCGCGGTTCCACTGTTGGGATTGATCCGGTTGATTTCCTCCGCGGTGATCGGAAACACGCGCTCGGGATTGTCTATCTCGGTCAGGTCACGAATAAAGAATCCGAAAGAGGCGCTGTCGAACGTTCGCCCCGGGCCGCCTGCGACATACGCATCTCGGCATCGCGAGACCGTCTCGAACTTACGCAATCCCTCCTCGTCCGTCGGACCGACGATGCGAACACCTTTCTCGTCGATGAGCACGTCATCGGGGTGGGGAAGCTGCGTCGGTGGCGGTTCGGCGCCAAGCGCTGACGCAGCGTCCCACGCGGAGAATAAGCCGGCGCCCGCTGCGTCGTAGGCGTGGAGAATAAGGATCGACATCTCGCCAGCGACGTCATCTTTGAAAAACCGTCGGCGGGCTGGAAGCCGAACCGTGTGAAAAGCCGAGCCAGGGCAGGGCGCGCGGCAACGACGCAATATCTTGCGCCCTCGCGGAAACCTGTTCGGTGGACGCTAGAAAACAGATCGTGGACCATGAGAAGGGCCCGCGTTGCTTCGCCACCGCTTAGACTACAGAGTTTCGGGACGTTGAGCTTCTGGCGAAGCCATGGTGCGTCGATCGCGGATTCCGTCCATAAAGCGTTGATCGTCGCGCTCGGCGCTGCCTCATCTCTGTCCAGAATCTCGATGACCTTGCAAAGCCGCGTCGATCCGCCTGCTAGGCGGCTTCCTTCGTTGGAGAACAACGCGCGCAGCAAGGCGACCGTCACCTCATCGTTCGGTCCATCCGAACGTGATAGCCATTGCCAAAGCAAATCATGCGCAGAGAGCAGCAGCGCGCGAAGCGCCAGTTCATCGGCGAGATTAATGACCTTGCCCTCTGGCCTGTCCATGAGCGGCACCCAACGCCAGTTAAAGGAGTCGCAACTCAACGCCTGTGCCAGCGGCGTTCCTGCATGGAAATCATTGCCAGAATTCGAAATCGAGCGATTTGTCGGCGACGCAACATCATAAGCGCCGGTCCAACCGAACCCGGTTTGCAAATCCAAGGGGGGGCGGCTGAAGTGTTCCCGCCGGTCAGGAATTCTTGCCCTGCGCCAGTTTTGCAATGCCTTCAAGAATGGCGGCGCGGGCAACCTCTCCTGCCTTGCCCGGCGTTCGGCTTAACGTTTCGTGCGCACCGAGAAGTCGCCCAATTTCGCGGCCCAAGTCGGTGACGTAGGGATCTGGCACGGAAGGATGATGGATTATGCCTCCTGGTCCGATTGACCACGAATCGCCAGTGAAAACGTTGACGTATGAAATGTCACCATGAGGCGCGACCGGCGTGTGAGTCACGGTCGGCGGCTTTGTAGCGAGTCTCGCAAACGCGATCAACCCGGGCACGACTTCCTTCAAAGTTTTATCGAGAACGTCCGGATCGCGGGTAGCGATGAAGTTGTCGCGGTTGTGTGGATCGCCGAAATTGAACTCAATGGTGAACGCATACGTTTTTTCAGCGTCGCCCGTGACGTGGCGGGAGAAAGCGTAATCGTCGCTCGCTCCCGAGGTCGGATAGAGGCCAATGGATTGCTTGGCAATGTACGGTCGGCCCCAGACGGCATTCATCGCGTCGCGAATGATCTCGGCGGATCCGCGCAAAATCGCTCCATCCCCTCTCGTGACATACTCTCCATACTCGTCCGGATGCTCGCTCCAAATGAGGCCGTCGGGAACCGGCTGGTTACCCGGAAGGAAGGGCCGCGTGTGGCCACGCAGGCCATCGTAGGCCGGGTTCGTAAACGACATGCTGACCTGCTGGCTCTGGTTGCTATCGTCGCCCCAGCTGAAAAGCACGTCGCCTGCGAACGAGTGAACATCCATAAACCAGCGCAAGCCCGGATACGCGTCCATGAGCCATTTGACGTTGCGCGTCTCGGGCTCCGAGAACGGCTCGGTGCCGTGGAACGTCTCAACGCTTTCATCGTCCGATGCAAGCGAGCTCACCCAGGCCGTTTTGTGAAAATGCTTTTTGTAGTCCCACAGGAAGTCATAGTTCCTATTGATATCGACACCGACCTTCTTCGGGTCACCACCCGATGAGTCCGGATTACGGTTCTTCCGCCAGAACGTGGATTTGGTCCGAGAATACTCAAAGCCATCGGGATTGACGCACGGGAATATGACGATGGTCGATTCCTCAAAAATGCGTTTGATGTCTTCGGCCGAAAACGTTTGCTGATTGTACTGAAGACCTTTGCCATCCGTATAGGCGCGTAGAAGGTCGCCTGCGAATGCGACAACGATATCCGGGCCGCCCCATTCACGTGCATGCACGCCGCCAAGGATGAGGCTGGCTCTGTTGGCGCGATCGTTCGGGAGTCCCATGTGGAGCGCATAAGAAGTGCGGTTCTCATAAGTCTTATGAGGCAGCTCGATCCGGTGACAGAGGTCCGCGTACGTCTTTTCGAAGTTGGCAAGCAGGGAGTTAATCTTAGGAAGCGTGAGCAACTGCGCCATCGAAGTCGTCCTTGTGCATAGACTTCAGATTAATCGTCCAACTGTCGGCGGAAGCGAACCGCTCGCGAAACGATCCTCGTCGGCCAGGCGGAGTTCGCTAATCGCAGTGCGCGACTCCGCTTCGGCATCGGCGAGGATTTCAACGTTTCGACCGGCTTTGCGCATCGCCTCGACGGTTGCGCCGCCCGCAAACGCGTGAAGGCGCTGGATCGGACGGCTTGAGGCTTGCGCCTGTGGCATGCAGCAGTAATCAAGCCGGAACGGAGCCAAGGCGGCCAAGCTCTCGCCAGGTACCATGTCGACGAGGATGCGGTAGACGCCGTTATTTCTGACCGGAGCGTCGTAGCCCACGGCCTCTGCAGGAAATTGCGGTCGCTTGGTCATCGTCTTTTTTCCGTTGTCATCGCGTGAACCTCACTCAGAAGACACCAGGCGCTAGAACATTAGCTGACTTGGTTAGCCGCAATCTGTCGCCGAATTTATCTGACAATAAGACTTGGCAGATCGCACAGCATCCCAAGGCTGTCGACCAGTCCGCCGCTCTTGCCATGAATTCCGTTAGGGATTTGGTTTACTTGGCAGTGCACTTCATAATTGCGCGCGGGAGTGCCGCCATGGGGGGTGCTGCGCCATTTCGCAAACGGCGCGCTGTTCTTGAGATTGCGGCATCTAATTTCGACGTGATTGACAATCTCGTAGCGGTCGACGAACACATTCAAATTGTGGACGAAGCTGTTGAACGGACACGCTACGACCTGTCCTGCTCCGCCACCGCCGCCTGTGAACGCCGGCACTGTCGTTGGCCTCAGCGTCTTGCCGCTCTTTCGCATCCGCGCGCAGATCGGCCCAATCGCGTCCATTGCGCTGCCCAGTCTCATAGAGAACCCGACGAGGACCTGACGATCGGGACATAGGATGCGGAACGGTCCGCCACCCGTACCGCCGATCGGAACTGTCTGGCTGGCGCCGTGAGCGGATGGTGCGACAATGCACAGCGCGAACAGAACCAAGCCAACATTGCGAACCAGCGTGATCATGAATGCTCCCGCATGCAATAGCCCGGCAGTTGTAGCTTACCACGGGACCCTAGCGCGCCTTGAAAACTCAAGAAAGTCGTGCCCCGCGTTTCGGGATAAGATAATCAGCGGTGCACATGGCCTCGCCTGAGTGCCTGGCGGAAGGATGCAGGCAATGTTTTCAGGACGTGTTCTAACCGGCTAAAGATGAATCTTTTTTCGTCATGGTCGAGCTTCTCGCGGCCATTCACGTCTTTCTTGCCCGTCAGAGATTATGAGCCGGTAATTTGAGTCTCATTCGAGGGTCTATTTACACTTGGCCGACGGCGTCCTTCACGATGTCCATTTGTGCCTGCCAGTCCATCGGAAGATCGATAAGATATGCAACACCGACGCTGTGCGTAAAGTACCCGCATGCGCTTCGTTCACAAGCCGCAGATTCAAAAACGCCGAGCTGATCATCGTGCGCGCCGACTGCTCGCTGCAACCCTCCGGAGCGCAATCTCGGAAGTGCCGCGGATCTGACCGGAAACCAGCTCGTGCATCCATTGCCGCCCCTTTGCGATCGCCTCAACGAGACGGGCGCGGGTTTCCGAACGGATATGTCGCGCTGAATCGCCCATCTCGTCCTGCTGGCAGCATGATGGCCCGTTTGCGCGTCGGGTTGTTCGGCGCCCAATCGACTGAAACGACTTTTGAGACGCTGTCCTTACCTGCTGGTAGCGATACGTCTAATGTCTTCGGATGGACAACTATTCGATCAACACGATTCAAAATGTCACGATCGTCGCTTTGAACACGTCCTGATTCCCGATTCCCCGGCATCTGCTCCTTGGCAAAGGCAATGATTGTTGCTTCCACGTCCGGCGCCGAAACGCGCGAGAGAGAGCCTGCGTTCTTCCGTCCGCCGCTCTTTTGGTTCTGTTTGCGTTGGCCGCGACTTCCTTTCAAGGGACGCGGCATTTGTCCGCGCGCGCCAAGCGCTTCTTGCACCCTCGCATTTGGGCGGGTCCGGCGGGACTTCAGTCAAAGCCTCTTCTACTTCCTCACCCTCCCCCTCACACTCATCCCCTCCTTCACCCCTGACACCCCCTACCAAGCCAAAGCGCTTCCCTCATTGGAGTGAACGCTGGAAAGGCCCGACCCCGCTGCTACGTCAGCATCGCATACCCGACGAGTGGCGTGAGATCACAGACAAGCTCAAGGTCGAGTATCTGCATGCAGCGTTGGTGTCGCAGGGAAGCGTCTACAGCTTCACCTTGAATCTTCGGTGGGATGAAGACCCGCGAAGGGACATCGAAGGCCAAGCTCGCACAAAGCCGAGCGCTCTTAATTGGCTACGCCGTCGCATTGCCCACGAGCTGAATGAGGGGCTCGGCCGCAACGTCTCCTTCATCGCCGCGATCGAGGAAGAATGAGGTTCTGTGTCCCGACCGCAAGCGCCCTGTCCGACGCCTTCACCTTCACGGCGAGCTAGGCATCCGCTCGGCGTCTTTCGCTCGGGTGCAAGAGCGCGTCGAGGTCGAAGGCATTGTCCCAGTTATGAGTCATGACTTCATCTCCTGCGATGCTGGCTGTTGGGCTCACGCGTGGGACGGAGTAACCCCACGCGGTCCGGCCTGCGCGGCGATTACCGGGGCCATATCGGCCATTTGTGCGGCTTGGCGCTTCAGATGCTCGAGCTCGGCGCGCTCTTGCGCGATGCGCTTGCGGACATAGCGGCGCTCTGCCTCCGTCAGCTTGGTGTGGAGCAAGCGGTTGTAGCGGGCGATATTCTGTCGTCGCGCTACGATCAGGGTGTTCTGCAGTTCAGTCATCTTCGTCGTACCTCTAGACGGCAATTGATGGGTTATGCGGCGCGTTGGCCGCGACGCCATGCCGCCCGCGATGGATCGGGCGGCATAGCCATGTTTGCTTACGCGGCCTTGGCTTGCTCGATGCGCCGCGTGTCGCTGCCGCCAATCACGATGCGCCGCGGCTTCAAAGCATCTGGCACCTTGCGCAACAGCTCGATCCGCAACAGACTGTTCTCCAGCGCAGCCGATGTCACTTTGACATGGTCGGCCAACTTGAAGCTCTGCTTGAACGCGCGGGTCGCGATACCGCGATGCAGCATCTGCACTTCGGCCGGCTCCGGCGCCTTCTTGCCGGTGATGAGCAGTTCATTCTCGCGTTGGACCAGCTCGATCTCATCCGGCGAGAAGCCCGCCACCGCCATAGTGATGCGATAGCGCTCGTCGCCCGATTTCTCGGTGTTGTAAGGCGGCCAGCTGCCGGGCTCGGTGCGACCGGCCTCGTCGAGCAACTCGAACAGGTGGTCGAAGCCGACCATCGAGCGATAGAAGGGGGAGAAGTCGTATCTCATGCCATATCCTCCAATTTGAGCAACATGGGATGACGCCGACGGACACCCGCGGCGCCCTATGAGCCAAGCCCGTCTGTGGCCTCGGCGCCGAAAAACTAGGAAAGCCGGAAAAGGTTTCAAAGGGTAACGCCTCGCCGCGCCACGAAAGCGGTTGACGACCAGGCGCAGGGCGGCTGTTACGCGTGAAAAGGTTGCTTTTAGCGGCGTAATTTCTTGGGACGCGTGCACTACGGCGCGCAAGGGCTCCTGCATCCTCCGCCCAAAGCGATAAGGCGCGCAGAAAGCACTATCGGGTTATCGCCTCGGCGCTCGTGCAAGCGCTGATCATGGCATTCCGATGTACATCTCGCTCGCTTTTCCATCGAGCATAGTCTGCCTGATAGATGCGGCCCATTTCGCTGCTTAAGACCTCGCCATTCGGCGTCTCAATCCACGCCGCCAACCGCAAGTCCTCTAGAGTGTCGACGACATAGACAAGCGCGTCCCCCAGGCAGGTGAACCGCATTCGCTTCAAATCGCGGTAACGTCGCGGCCATCGGCTCGTCCAATAAAGAATTGCGGGGCCATCGTTTAAGTCGCGCATGGCGCACTCCTCGACGACTGAGCAATCTCGCGTTGCACCAAAATTGCTTCAAACGCCTTGAGGTTCCAGAGAAGCGGACAGCATGGATAACGGTAGGTGAACGGGGGTTTACACGGTCTCACTTCCGCTTGCGGCCATTAAAATCACGATCGTCATCACCGGCTGTTCTGCTGACGTTCGATTTGAGCGGTAACGTTCTCATCAGACCAGCGCATCGAACTTATGGAGCTAATCGCCCTGGTGCTCTTCGTTCTAGCGCTCGGCCGTTTCAGTTGGCCACGCATGCTAGAGCACGAACGGGAGATCAGTCGTCCGACCAAAGCTGAGAACGATGTGATTTTTAGCCTTCCCAATCGACGCAATCTCGCATAGGCATCAGAGGGTGTCGTGAGTCGCGACGTACTTAGGACGGCAAGCAACTAGCGGCAGCGTTGCCGCTTCTGATCCTCACACCATCGCGGACATTTTCGCGCCTGACCGCCACGAGAAGAGTAAGCGCTGATACATCGCGAGATGCTATTCGGGCGACAGATGTAGTTTTGTTTCGAGCCGTTCTGAGCGCCGGCTGTAGTCACAACGAAAGACGACGCAGCAGCGACGACTGACACAATCCATATCTTCATTGATCTCGCTCTGGCAAATGGACTCCGAACGTATTTTGGCTTGAGCCCGGCAGCGCCGTCACGACCGAAGACGGTTCGCCCGGAAGGTTTTCTCCTCCTTAGGGTTCCTTGTTGCGGCTTTCTCCCTTGCCCCGCGGGTCGGGTGTTTGCCATTTGAAAGCAGCTGGGTCGGCGACGCATCGCTGTTGCCGATCCGTATCGGCGGCACGACGCCATCGAGCGGCGGATCGATACGCGAGCACACCCAAAGGATGACCGCGTCGATTTTTCCTGCGGACACGCAGGCGTGCCCCATGGTGCTGTCGAAATAACAACTGTCACCAGGCCGCAATCGTAGCGGCTCGTATTGCTCGGTGAAGACGTCGATCTCGCCTGAAATCACGAAGATGAATTCTTCGCCTTGGTGCCGCAGCAACTGGGGAAATTGCGCAATGTCGTGCGCGCGGATCGTCGTGAGCAGGGGGATGAATTTTTTGCGCGCGATATCGACGCACAGCATTTGATATTCATATTGCGGCGAGATGTGCTTCGCACCTTCGCCGGCGCGCGTCCACGTCCTGCGGCCGGACGTCATCTCCGTCGTCTGCGACGCGAAGAGTTCCGTGACGTCCACGTTCAATCCGTGCGCCAAGCGGAGAATGTTCTCATAGGTCGGCGATATCTTGCTCGTCTCGACTTTGGCGATGGTCGAGAACGCAAGGCCGGTTCGGGCCGCCAACTGCTTCAACGTCAGCCCGGCGTCTTTTCGCAATCGCCTGACACGGGGCCCGAGCGTTTCGCGCGAAGCCGGCGCGCGCTTTCTCGCGCGCGATCGCGCTTTGGGCGGCCGGGTTCGCTCGTTCATTTTTTGCGATTTGATGGCGGTTGCGCGCATTGTCGTATAAGACAATAGTGCTATCCGACCGCCGTCAAGCGTAAATTTGCCCCCGACACATAAGCCACTTCGCCTCGGCCGAAGTCTTGGTTGGTGAATTGTACTTTGATACAACCACGAAATAGCGTTACGGTCGCGTAGGAGGTTTCCTTTGCTGAAGGGACGCGACGGACAAGAGATCGGGTCGCAATGAGCGGGCGGTATTTGCTGCACCGCTTTCTCTCCGTCCCGCCAATCGTGATCGGCGTCACGATCTTTTCTTTCGCGCTGATCTATCTCGGTCCCGTCGATCCGATCACCGCGATCACGCCGGACGACGCCACGGCCGAACAGATTGCGATGCTGCGGCACGCCTACGGTTTCGATCGACCAATACCGATTCAATACCTCACATGGTTGCATCGGGTGATGACCGGCGACTTCGGCGTGTCGCTGCAAACGGGGCGGCCCGTTCTGGAATTGCTGCTGCCGGCCTTGATCAACACGTTTCGATTGGCGGCCGTCGCGACCTTGGCGTGCTTTGTCGTCGCCTTTGGTCTTGGAGTTGCATCGGCGGTTTGGCATCGAACGTGGCTCGACCGCGTGCTGACGGCGATCTCGTCTATCGCCATCAGCATTCCGAGCTATTGGCTCGGAATCGTGCTCGTCATCATTTTCTCGGTGGAGTTGAACTGGCTGCCGGCCATGGGAATGGGGCCGAGCGAGGCGTGGACCTGGGACCTCGAGCACGCACGCTTCCTGATCCTTCCAGCCATCGCGATTGCGGTCATTCCGGCCGGCGTCATTGCCAGGACGGCGCGTGCATCGGTGCTGGAAATCCTATCGCAAGAATACGTCGAGGCGCTGCATGCGCGCGGCCTGCCGTACTGGCGCGTTTTGTTGCACGTTTTGCGCAATGCTGCGCCCACAGTCCTTGCCGTTTGCGGCTTGCAGTTCGGCCAGATGCTCGGCGGCTCGATTCTCGTCGAGACGATCTTTTCCTGGCCCGGGTCCGGCCTTTTGCTTTTTCAATCCATCTTCAAGCGCGATCTTCCGGTCCTGCAGGGAACGCTGGTGGTGATCGCGCTGATGTTCGTCCTGATCAATCTCGCGGTGGACATTTTGCAGGCCTGGCTCGACCCGAGGATTCAGCGAACGTGAGCGCCGACGGTCAGGGATATTGGCTCTTCGTTGGACGACGCCTGTTCCGCGACCGGCTCGCCACGTTCTTTTTCGTCGTTGTCGTTTGCATTCTTGCGTCCGCGCTTTTCGCGCCCTGGCTTTCTCCGGCGGATCCCGACGCTGGCAGCGCTCTGCGGCGTTTGGCGCCTGTCGGCACGCCAGGACATCTATTGGGAACGGACGAGCTCGGCCGCGACATGCTCTCGCGGCTGTTGCATGGAGGGCGAACGTCCCTGTTACTCGGCGTTGGTCCCGTCGGCCTCGCTTTGCTTATCGGCGGCAGTCTTGGCGTTTTGGCCGGCTACGCCGGAGGCTTCGTCAATATGGCCATCATGCGGACGATGGACGTCTTCTACGCATTTCCGTCCGTCCTTCTCGCGATTGGCCTCTCGGGCGCGCTTGGCGCCGGCCCACGCAATCTGCTCGTCGCGGTCACGGCGGTGCTGACGCCGCAGATCGCGCGTGTGGCGGAAAGCGCCACGACACAGGTCCGCTCGCATGGGTTCGTCGAAGCTGCGCGCGCCAGCGGCGCGAGCGGCTTGATGATCATGCGTCATCATGTGCTGCGCAACGTGCTCGGGCCGATCCTGGTCTTCGCGACAAGCCTCGTCAGCGTCAGCCTGATCATCTCGGCGGGATTGAATTTCCTTGGCTTCGGCGTGCAGCCGCCGACGCCGGACTGGGGCTTGATGCTCAACACCTTGCGGCAGTCGATCTGGATCAATCCTCTGGTTGCGATTTTGCCGGGCGCCATGATCTTTCTGACCTCGTTCAGCTTCAGCCAGTTGAGCGACGGTCTGCGCGGCGCGCTCGATATCAAGGAATGATGACGTGATGGGCGCAGCCGAAGGCGATGTTCTTCTCCGAGTGCAGGGCTTGCGTAAGACCTTTCCCGCGGGGCGCGGCTCTGCCGTCCGCGCCGTGGACGGCGTCTCGTTTTCGGTCCGTGCGGGAGAAATCGTCGGTATCGTTGGCGAGTCAGGGTGCGGCAAGTCGACGACGGCGCGCTTGATCATGAATCTCATCCGGCCTGACGACGGTGAGATTCGCTTCGAAGGCGCGGCGGTCGGCACCGCCGCGCTGCCGCTGAAAGCCTTTCGGCGGCAAGCGCAGATGGTGTTTCAGGATTCGCATGCTTCACTCAACCCGCGGCTTGCGGTCGTCGACAGCGTTGCTTTTGGGCTGCGCGCCCACGGCGCCGGTCGACGCGAGGCGATGACGAAGGCGCGGCGCGCGCTGACGATGGTGGGCCTCGATCAGGAACGCTTCGTGTCCGCTTTCCCGCACGAGATTTCCGGCGGCCAGCGCCAACGCGTCAACATTGCCCGCGCACTCGTGCTTGAGCCGCGCCTCGTCATTTTCGACGAAGCGGTCTCCGCTCTCGATAAGACGGTCGAAGCGCAAGTGCTGACGCTGATCGGGGAGCTAAAGCGTGAGCTTTCGTTGACGTATCTTTTCATTTCGCACGATCTCAACGTCATCAATTATCTCTGCGACCGCGTCGTCGTGATGTATCTCGGCAAGGTCGTCGAGTCGGGAGAGATCGGCGCCGTCTATGAGGACACGCGACATCCTTACACGCAGGCGCTGCTCGCCTCTCGTCCGTCCTTCGATCCGCGGACGAGGACGGCCGTCGCGCCTCTCGCCGGCGATCCGCCAAGCCCGATCGATCCTCCGTCCGGTTGCCGGTTTCGGACGCGCTGTCCGATCGCACAGCCGATCTGCGCCGAACAGGAGCCGCCGCTCGCGCCAATTTCCGGCGCGGCAAACCATAGCGCCGCTTGCCATTTTGCCGACAGGATCGGCGCGACAACGCCGGGGATGGCTCATGCCGCTCCTTGAGGTTGCCGACCTTCGTGTCCGTTTCTCGCGGCGCGAGCGGATCACGCAAGCCGTCGCGGGCGTGGATCTCAGCGTGGAGAAAGGCGAGATGCTCGGGCTTCTCGGCGAGTCCGGTTGCGGCAAGAGCGTGACGCTGCGCAGCATCATGAAGCTGCTGCCGGAGCGCGGTACCACGATCGACGGCCGCATCCGTATCGACGGACTCGATATCTTGTCCGCATCTCCCGACACGCTCCGGCGTACGCGCGGGCCGAAGGTGGCCATGATCTTCCAGGAGCCGCTGACCGCCCTCGATCCGGTCGCGACGATCGGCAACCAGATCGCCGAGGTCCTGATCGTCCACGAGGGTCTATCGCGGGCCGCCGCGCGGGCGCGTGCGAAAGAGCTTCTCGACCTCGTGCAGATTCCCATGGCCGGCCGGCGGATCGATTCCTATCCGCATGAACTGTCGGGGGGCTTGCGTCAGCGCGCGATGATTGCGCTCGCGATCGTTTGCAAGCCCTTGCTCCTCCTCGCCGACGAACCGACGACGGCGCTCGACGCCACGGTTCAGATCCAAATCCTTCTGCTGTTGAGAAAGCTGCAAAGCGAGCTTGGCATGGCGGCGATCGTCGTAACGCATGACATCGGCGTCGCGGCGGAGATTTCCGATCGCGTCGCCATTATGTATGGCGGCCAGATCATGGAATCGGGACCCGCCAGCGACGTGCTGACCGCGCCAGCCCATCCCTACACGCGCGCACTTTTGGGGGCGACCCTGCGGCCGGGCGTGCGCGGCCGACCGTTGAATGTGCTCAAGGGCAGCCCGCCCGACCTGAGCCGACCACTGCACGGATGCCGGTTCGCGGAGCGCTGCGTCTATCGCATGGATTTTTGCACGGCCGCGGACCCGTCGTTGGTGCCACTGGCGGATGGCCGCACCGTGCGCTGTTGCCGCGTCGGCTCGCTGCCCGATGCAATGTAGGCAAGTCTATAAGGAAAATGCGTCAGAGGAGAGAAAACATGACGAAGCAGGAAGGACGATGGTCTCCCATTCGATGGATCACGCTTGCGGTTCTAGTGCTGGCCGCATCGCTCGGCTGGTCGAGTGCGTCGGTCGCGCAAACGAAGAAAGGCGTGCTTCGCGTCGGCATCAACGCCGCGGAGCTTCCGACCTTGACCGGTCAGCCGACGCAGGGCGGAACCGGCTTCCGATGGACGGGGTGGACGGTCTTTGACTCGCTCGTCTACTGGGACATCAACCAGGACGATCATATTCCCGTCGAGAAGCCTTATCTCGCCGAAGAATATTACCCAAAGCCGGACGACAAATCGAAGTGGGTCTTCAAGCTGCGCCGCGGCGTGAAGTTCCACGACGGCTCGGACTTCAACGCCGACGCGGTGATCTGGAATCTCGAGAAGCTCTTCAAGAAAGATGCGCCGCAATACGACGTGAAGCAGATCAGCGCCACGTCCTGCTGCATGATGGACGTGAAGGGCTGGACCAAGATCGACGACTACACGGTTGAGATTGATACGGGCACGCCGAACGCCATGCTGCCCTATCGTTTGCCCTGGTTCCGGATCGCCAGCCCCACGCAGTGGAAGAAGCTCGGAAGCTGGGACGCCTTCGAGAAGCATCCGTCCGGGACGGGCCCATTCAAAGTCGCGGAGGTGACGCCCGGCCAGCGTGCCGTGCTCGTGCGCAACGACGCCTACTGGAACAAGGAGCGTCTGCCGAAGGTCGAGCGAATGGAGCTTCTTCCGATCGCCGACCACAACACGCGCACGGCCGCCCTTCTCTCCGGTCAAGTCGATTTCATCGAGTCGCCTCCGCCGGATATGCTGCCGCGGCTGCAGTCTTCCGGCATGCAGATCGTGCGCAACCGCTATCCGCACATCTGGCCGTATATCCTCCGCGTCGCGGGCGACGCGACGCCGTTCAAGGATGTACGGGTTCGCAAAGCCATCAATCTCGCCGTCGATCGCGACGGCATGGTGAAGCTTTTGGGAGGCAATGCCTTGCCGGCGAAAGGGCTGATGCTTCCCGAAAGTTCTTGGTTCGGCACCGTCGACTTCAAGATCCGTTACGCGCCTGACGAAGCCAAGAAGCTTTTGCAGGAAGCGGGTTACGGGCCGAGCAACCCGCTGAAGTTCACGGCGCTGATCTCGCCCGGCGGCTCCGGGCAGATGCAACCGTTGCCGATGAACGAGTTCATCCAGCAAAATCTCAAGGCGATCGGCGTCGACCTGACGTTCAAGGTTGTGGAATGGCAGACGCTGCGCACCATGCGCAACAAAGGGCCGCTCGACCCAAGCAATGTCGAGATTCACGCCGTGAACAACAGCTGGGAGACATCCAACCCGGCGATCGGCATGGAGTCGCTTTTCGCTTCATGGAAGACGGCGCCGGCCGGCGTGAACTGGGGCGTCAACGATCCCGAGCTTGACGCGCTGATCAAGAAAATCCTCGTCACATTCGACCGGACCGAGCAGGACGAGCTCATGCGCAAGGCGCACAAGATCGTGGTCGACAATGCGTATTGGCTTTTCGTCGTTCATGACATCAACCTTCACGCGATGTCGCCGCGCGTGAAAGGCTTCAAGCCTGCGATCAGCTGGAACCTCGACTACACGCAGATCAGCGTCGAGTAGGGCGTTGGGAGGAGGCGGGAGCGTCCGCTTCCTCCCATGCCGCCAAGGAAGGGGCTCGTGCGGTCCAGTCGGTTGCGCGCTGGTAGTGCGCGCCGACCCGCAACACGGTGCCTTCGGCAAACGGCCGGCCGACGAGCTGGAAGGCGACCGGCAGGCCGTCAGCCTCGAACCCGCACGGAATGCTGAGGCAGGGCAAGCCCAAGAAGTTGAATGGCCGGGTGAAGTCGGCCATTCTGCTCAATGCCGCCTGGTTCGCGGCAGGGACCGCCGCGCGATCAGCAATCCGCGGCGCAGAGATCGGCGTCGTCGGTAAATGCACGACGTCGCAGCGGGAAAAGACATCGGACAAGAAGGCATCGAGCGCACGCGCGCGATGACGTAACGCATCGATGTACCAGGTTGCGGGAACGAAGAATCCGCCTTCGATGCGCCCGCGCATATAGTTCGAGTAATCCTTGCAGCGCTCGCGCATCCAGGCGCCGTGCATGCTCGCGGCTTCGCTGCGTACGATCAATTCGCACAATTGGAAGAGGGCTGCGAGATTGGGCAGGCGGACGGGAACCAAGGTTGCGCCGAGCTCACGCAAGATCGCCCGGCTCTCCTGCAAACCTTTGCGAACCGCGGGCGCAAGAGATGTCCCTTTCGGAAGACGAGGCACGCCGACACGCAGCCCTTTGATTGTGGCCTGCAGATTGCGGATGGGAGTGAAGGGAGCGTTGGCCGAATTGCCATCCTGCGGATCGTATCCGGCGATAACGTTGAACAGCGTGGCGCAATCAGCAACCGTTCGCGCGAGAGGACCAATGTGATCAAGTGACCAGGAGCGCCCCATCGCGCCATAGCGGCTGACGCGACCGTATGTCGGCATCAATCCGCAAATGCCGTTCAGAGCGGCAGGCACGCGGATCGATCCGCCGGTGTCGGAGCCCAATGCGCCGAAGACAAGCCGCGCGGCCACGGCGGCGCCCGATCCGCTCGAGGAGCCGCCGGCGGCGTGGCCGGGCTGCCAGGGGTTCCAGCACGTTCCGAAGTGCTCGTTTTTGCCCAACGGATCGGCGGCAAATTCCGACATATTCAGCCGCCCCAGCGTCACTGCTCCGGCGGCGCTGAGTTTGCGCAGCACTGTCGCATGCGCGCTCGCCTTCCAACGGCGCCGAATGGACGAGCCCGCGGAGGAGACCTGCCCAGGCGCGTAGAACATATCCTTGTGTGCCAGCGGCACGCCATGCAGCGCGCCGACGTTCGCGCTACGGGACAGTGCGCGGTCGCACACACGCGCTTGCTTCAGCGCGCACTCGTGGTCCACCGCGATAAAGGCGTTGATTTTGGGTTGCCACTTCTCGATGCGCGCGAGGCAAGCTTTTGTCACTTCGACGGAGGTGACTTTTCGGCTGCGGATCAAGCGCGCGATCGTTGAGAGATCGAGATCACAAAGCGCGTCACTCATCGGCGACGCTCTTCATCTGCACGGCGCGAAAATCGCTGGGCTGATCATCGAAGCTCAAGCGCCGCGCCTCGCGCCTCAAGAGGTCACCAAAGCTTTCCAATCCGGCCTCCATATCGCGCTCTCGCTGGCGCAGCAATGCATAAGCTTGAAGCTTGGCGAGCGTTCGGGGCAGGCTGCTCTTCATGATGTTGCTCAATCTGTCGAAAGAATCTCTGGAGTGAGTGACGTAGAGTTTTCCTGGTGGGCCAGCAATGGTCGTGAAACGCCGCATGATACTGGCGGGAAAATCGGTGGCCTATGGCACGGCGATCCTTGTGACAACGTGAACGTTGAGAGCTTATAAAGAGGTTGAAAGTTGACAAGGTTTATCTGCGGCTATCAGAAGGTTGCTCGCATCATTCATGGGCTTCCTTCCTGGTTGGCTGCTCGATTCTAGACGAGGATTTCATTGGAAAGCACATTTGCCGCCCTCTCCAGTGGATGGCGAAACCTCTCGAGTTCTTTGAACTTCACTCTGGCATCTGGAACGGAGATGCCTAATCCGGCAATCAGATGTCCGTCGGGGGCGCGAATCGGAACAGCGCAGCCGATGACATCTACCGCGAATTCATCCCTACTGGTTGCCCAGCCGGTCGAGCGAACCTTTGCGACGGCGCTGCGGAGCGACCCAGGTTTGGTGATCGTCTGCGGCGTTGCCGCCCGGAGGGGCGTGTGCGCTAAGCGTCATCGCGCCCCACAGGACGGGCTTGTGGTGAAAACGTTGGAACTCGGGTGGGCGCAATAGCAAAGTGAGAGTGCTGGTCGGGTTGGCCGTGACGGGTTGGAAGTCGCGAGAGAGGCTCGCGGCGCCCGTCGCGGAGACCCGCGATGCCGAGACATGCTTTCCGCGCGCGCGCTGGCCAGGACCGGGCGAGTCTTTATGACGAAATCACCGACATCGCCGAGCTTGAGGATGGTCGCGTGCCGTGGGTTCAGCCTTGGGGGATGGCGGCGGCGAAAGCGCAGCTCGCCATGCCCAGGAACGCCTCAACGAGCAGACACAACAGCGGCATAAACGTGTTGATTCTCTGGGGAGCGGGGATTGAGCAGGGATTCACCGGCCAGAGCTGGTTGACTTCCGCCGGGCGCTCTCGCTTGGTGGACACGTCCGCAAGGGCGAGCGCGGCATAACCGTCGTCTATGCCGACCGTTTCATTCCCGATGACGAGAATAAGCACGCGGCCGAGAACGGCGAGGAAGCCAAGGCAATTCCGTTCCTGAAGCGCTTCACGGTCTTCAATACCGATCAGTGCGACGAACTGCCGGACGAAATCGCGACCGCCGCGCCGCCACCACCTCCCAGCATGATCAAGCCACGGGTTGAGACGCTGATCAAGGCGACCGGCGTCCACTTCCGCATCGGCGGCAACCGCGCCTTCTACGTCCCCGCCGGGGACTATGTGCAGGTGCCACCCCGGCAGCCTATTTCGAGCCGATCAACTGGCAGGATTCGAAGAGAGCATTGTGCCATCCGGCTTGCCGGCGCAGCCTTCGCCGACACCGGCGATCATGTTGACCGCATACCAGCATTCTCCGCCGATGCATTTGCCGCCATGACCGCATGGGGTGCCGTCGGGCTTACCCGCGCATCCAGCACTCATCTCGTCCGCCATGGCAATTCTCCTGTTTAGCGGGACTGGCTCTGGATGGATGTAGCGGTGGCTCCGCCGCCGATGTTATCAGTAAGATACACGACGGGGGCTCCTGGGAAGTTTGATCGCGCCCCCCCTGATCTGCGCCGATAATTGCTGTTGATTGAGGCAGAAATGATCGAGCAGAATCGCCTGTCGTGGCAAAGGCTCGCACTGCAGGCGCTTGGAGATTCCACTTGATTCCCGGGTTTAGCTCGTCGGCGATGCCGTTGCACGATTTCGAATAAGTCGACTCTGCGCGCTTTCGCCGACCAACTGCACAGCTAATTACGCTTTCTTGTGCAGTTGCCTTGCCGCACATCTTCCGGCGAGGGACGTCAGTTGCGATGCCGCAACCTTAATGCTTTCGCGAACACTATGCTGTGGCAACGCAAGCACTTTGCAGATGAAGGCATCATCCTAACAATCCGTACTTCCTCTATCGCGGTGTAGCAGAGCTATCAAACCTGATCTGCCGCGACTTGCCTCGAACCGCTCTTGAGGATCGAGTAAACAGCAACCCGCGATGCTCATCTTGAAGGTGTGTAGCCTAACATGAGCTTAGGCAGATACAGCGTGATCTCGGGAATATAAGTGATCAGGATCAGCGTCGCGATCATCATGCCAAGCAGAGGCGCCAGCGGTTTGATCACGGATTCGAGGGGCGCTTTGCTGATTCCGCATGCCACGTAGAGGCATACGCCGACTGGTGGTGTCACCATGCCTATCCCGAGATTGGCCGTCAGCAGAACCCCGAAATGAACCGGATCAACGTTGTATTGGGCGACGAGCGGCATGAGGATGGGCACCGTCATGATGAGCGCCGCGGTGACCTCAAATACGGCGCCGATCAGAAGAAAGGCAATATTGATCAGCAGCAGAAAGAACCAGGTCTGCGTGGAGATGCCAGCAAGCCACTGCGCGACCTGAAGTGGGACTTGCTGGCTCGTGAGCAGCCAAGCAAATACCGCGGCCATGCCGATCACGATCATGACGGCGCCAGTCGTTGCCCCGCTCTCAACAAGGATGCGCGGAAGATCTGACCATTTCAGTTCGCGATAAACGAACAACGCAACGAACGCGCCGTAGACGACAGCGACGACCGCGGCCTCGGTGACCGTGAACCATCCGAGAAGAATGCCGCCCAAGATGATGACCGGCATCATGAGTGCCCATCCGGCCCGGGATGCGGTCGATACGACGTCGCCGACGGAGAACTGCCTTTCAACAGGAAGGCCTTGGCGTTTTGCCATCCACCACACCATCACCATCATGGTGCCGCCCATGACGAGGCCGGGAACGACGCCGCCCAGAAAAAGCGCCGCGACCGACGTGTTGGTCAGCAATCCGTAGATCACCATGATGATGCACGGTGGGATGAGGATGCCCATGCCGCCAGCGGCGGCGACGACCGCTGTGGCGAAAGCGGGCGAATATCCGCGACGAACCATATTCGGGATCATCACCGAGCCGATCGCAGCCGTGTCGGCAGTCGACGAGCCAGAGATGCCAGAAAAGATCATCGTGCCCAAAACGACGACCATGCCGAGGCCGCCGCGGACGTGTCCGATCAGCGCACTGGCAAGATTGGTGATGCGAAGCGAAATCCCACCCGTTTCCATCAGTCCGCCCGCGAGGAGGAAAAGGGGAGCCGCAAGGAGCGGAAAGGAATCCAGCCCGACATAGATGCGTTGGACGATCAGAGAATATGGAAGGTCGCTAAACAGGATCAAGGCGATGGTCGATGCGCCGCCCAGCGCTACAGCGATTGGAATGCCGATAAAGATGCCAAGCAGCAGAAGGACGATGAGGGTAATGGCCATCGCGAACTCACATGCCCGGATGGACCCACAGGGCCCACGCGCGCCGCAGCGCGATTGCCGTCATCATCAGTGCGCCCACCGGGATGGCGAGATATGGAAGGCTCATTGGCAAGTCGAGAGTGGGCGAACTCTGCCCGTGCACAAGAAGAGCGGTTCTCAGGCCGGCAAACGCGAGCAACGCATAAAAGCTGGCCTCGATAATATGAATTGCCGTCGCTAGCGCCTTCGCGAGCCGTGGACTCAAAGATTTTTGGATCGCGTCGACCGCGAAATGCTGCCCCCGTCGGGCGGCAACGGCTGCGCCGAGAAGCGAGAGCCAGACGAAGAAATAGCGCGCGACTTCCTCAGTCCACGCCAGCGGCTGGTAGGTCAGATAGCGAAGGAGCACCTGGCCGAAGACGATCACGACGAGCACGGTCAAACAGGCTGCGACGGACCATTCCAATATCCCCAGCCGCTGGTTCATGACTGCACCAGCTACTTTGTGTTCGAGGCAGCGTCGATCTGCTCGCGGCCGCCGACGTCCGCCGCGAACGTTTCCCACACGTTTTTTGCGGCGTCGGCGAACGGCTTCGGGTCGGCCTGAGTCACGACCACGCCTTTGCCCTTAAGTTGCTCGAGGATTTCACCATCCGCTGCCCGAAAGATCTTGCGTTGCTCGACCACGCTTTCGCTCGCCGCCGCAACTACGGCCTGCCGCAAATCTGCGGGGAGGCGCTGGAAGAATCTTTCACTGATCATCAGTGCGCCCGGCGTCTGGAAAAGCTGAACACCGAGCGTGAGATATTTGGCGACCTCGTAATCTCCCATCGATTGGTAGAATGCGAGACCGTTATCAAGTCCATCGAGGACGCCTTGCTTGAGCGCACTGTAGACTTCCGGCCTCGCCATCGGGATCGCGCGAGCACCCAAGGCGCGATAGGTGGCAAGGTGGATGGGATTTTCGATGGCGCGGAATTTCAGGCCCTTCATGTCGTCAGGGGTGCGGATCGGGCGCTGCGAATCCATGAGATAGCGTGCGCCGAGCTCGGTATAGCCGAGAACCCGAATGCCTTTAGGGGTAAGTCGCTCGGCAACGGATTTTCCGATCGATCCGTCAAGCACGGCATCCAAGTGCTGGGACGAGCGGAAGAGGAAGGGGAGCGTGAACAGCCCCATTTGCTTTTCGAATGCGACAAGAGGACCGATGCTGGTCGCTGCCATTTCCACGGAGCCTAGCTGAAGCCCCTCGATATAGTCGCGCTCACCGCCAAGTTGCTGGCTGTGAAAAAGTTTGATTTCGACTTTCCCGCCGGTCTTCTCCGCGACCTTTTGCGCAAAGATCTCCATGCCCTTGTGAAATGGGTTGGAGGGCTGCGCGACATAGGCGAGCTTCGCGGTGAACTCGGCGGCGCCAACGGTCGGCACCTGCAGTATCGAACCGGCAACAAGTGCGGCCAAGACTGAACGTCGCTTGATCATCTGTCATCTCCCTGTGTCGTGGTGTCATTTTCGTAGAAGGGGAGTCGAGAAGAGTCCGCCGCCGGTGATGGCCGGCGCACGCACAAGTTCGTTGAGCAACGCGCAAATCGCGACATGCGTCGATTCTTGCATCCCGTCCGACATCGGAACGGGCCGGCAGGTAAAGCCGTCGATCGCGCCAGCATCGATGCAGCGATGAAGCATCCGGCTCTCAGTCGCCATGTCGTGAAGGACTTCGGGACGCTTGAGCAACGCCGCCAGCATAGCCGCGATGCCACTCGCCCCCCAATTGGAAACGGCAGCCGTCACCAGAAGATCGACAACGGTCGCATCCGTGGCGTTCTCACCGAACGGCAGAACCTTACGTGGCACCTCGGCGATCTGCCCGAAGCCGATCTCATTGCCGCGGTCACCGATGCCGATCGTGAAGATGTCGCGGCGCTTTGCTTCTTCGAACAATCGTGCGGCCTTGGCGACGCAATCGGAGTTGTCCGACCCATCGACCATGCAGTAGCGCCCGTGTTGATTGGGTCCGTTCTTCTCGATCGCGACAAGCGCTTTTGGCTTGAATGTATCGAACAGCCGCTTCGCCTCTCGCTGTGCTGCGTTATCGTCGATCGGGAAGGGCGCAACCACGCAGTGAACGTAGCGCTCGTGCGGCGGCCGAGGTGCTTCCGCGAGCTCGTTCTCCGTGAGAACGTTGATGCCAGCGGCCCGACATGCCGCCGTCGTGCATTCCAGCATCTTTTCTTCTGTCAGGACGACCATCCGAACGCCGAAGGCGACGGCTAACGCCCGTCCGAGTGTTGCCGCGCCAATGGGCCCGTCGGTCTCGCCATAGGGATAGGTGCCGGGCATGATCCACCCGGACGTGACGAAAATCGTGCCGCCATCGGCAAAGAGGTCACGGAGGCGCTGCGCCGCGACCAAGGTCAAAGGTCGGTCATGCAGCGCCCGCGCGGCGCGGTGGATATGCGAGATGACACCGTATCCACCGACGTCGAGATTGATCAGCCCGTCGACATTTGTCGCGATCAGGTCGACCAAAGGATCGACGGCAATTCGGCTCGCGGTCATGACTGTGCTCATTACGGCAGGGCCGCAAGGCCTTCGATTTCGATCATCCAGTCGGCATTCGCGAGCCCGGCAACGATGACTGCGGACGTCGCGGGATATGGCTTTTTGAAATAGCGCCGACGCACATCCATCACGGCTGGAAGGTGGTCGCGAGAGGTGAGGAAAATCGTCACCTTGCACAGGTCAGCGAGCGTGCCGTTCTGTTCCGCCAACAGCGCTTTAATATTTTCGATCACGTGTGCCGTTTGAGCGGCGACGTCGCCGGGGCTGACCGTCTTTCCCGAAGCATCTTGGGGGACTTGCCCTGAGATGTGCAAAAGACGCGCTGACGATGTCAGCGTCGCCATCGAGAATGGCGCCGGTGAGGTGGCAAGTTTCGTGGAACGTACTTCGGTAAACGGCACGGCTAGCTCCTTACGATCCGGAGCCCTCAGCGTTTTGTTCTTTAACGTTAAAGTAAAGCGGCAAAATTCGTCACGTGGACGCGCCGATGACCAGCTCGACGGGAAGCACGATGCTCGGCGCCGAAAAGCGACCCGTCGTGAGACGCTGAATCAGCTCCTCGCCGGCGCGCACACCGAGTTGTTCGGCGGGAGTGCGAACGGTTGTCAAAAGAGGGTCGCTATACTTCCAGAATTCGAATGCATTGAAGCCGGTCACGCGAACGCGCGAAGGAACCGATATGCCTTCTTTCGACAGAAATTGCAGTGCCCCGATCCCAAGATGATCGTTGCCTGCTAGGATCCCATCGGGCAGCTCGTGCGCAGACAAGTATTCATCGAGCACGCGGTAGGCGTCCTCGACCTTAGGCGTCGCAGCTCGGACCTCCTGGACGGGAACATTGCGTCGACGACAGGCCGCCCTTGCGCCACGCGCCCGCGCCTCCATGGAGGCCCATATCGTCTGCGGAAGCAGCAACAGCAAAGACCGGCAGCCCCGGTCGATCAGGTGCTCCGCGATCATCCGGCCACCCGATTCATCCGCTTCGCGGATACAACAAAAATCTCCGTCCGGCGGCGCGTTCGTCTCGTGAATGAGCACGCATGGTTGGGACAGAGCCGAGATGGCCCTCACGATCTTCAATCGCCGTTGGCGCGGACCGGACTGAACGATGCACAACGCATCCGTGCCGAACGACTTTATCGGCAAAGCATCGGAGAGGCGTTTAGGATCCAGTCCTTGTAGAGTGAGCGAATAACCGCGGCTGTTCAGGAGGCCGCTCAGCCCGGACATGACATAGGAATGACCAGGATGAGTGATGAATGTTGACTCATCATCGATGAACAAGAGCCCGATCGAGAGATGCTCCGACCGGCGTAGATTGCGCGCCATCTGGTGCGGCCGATAATTGAGATTTGTAATCGCCTGCTCGACGGATAGTCGAGTTTTGCCGCTCATTTGGTTAAACCGTCCATTGAGAACGTTTGAGACGGTCATCATCGAAACGCCAGCGACCCTGGCAACTTCGCGAATTGTTGCTTCACTCGTCCGAGAGCGTTTGCGCAACGATCATCCCCAATTGAAAAGGTCGGCTTTTGTTAGCGGCTATGCTCGAACAATCCTACAGCAGGCTATTAATGAGAGCCATGCGTCTTGAATTCGTCGGGTTCGCGGCCGCTTAAATTTTCGTGGTGTGGTCTTGCCTGCGAGTTGACAGCCTCTGGCGGCGACGTACTGTTATGCAGAACATCATTCTGTCTGACAGAACATAATGGACGTACAAGCCAGCACCGAGCGGCAAGTCCCTCGCTCCTTCACTGACGCAGGCGTTGCCGCGGTCGATCGCGCAATTTCGCTTTTGCTCGCGTTTTCGGAGACTGACGCGTCGCTGAGTTTGAGTGATCTCGCCAGCCGGACCGGGCTCTACAAGAGCACGATTTTGCGTCTGATGCGGTCGCTATTGCACTTCTCGTTCATGGAGCGAGATAACGCCGGTCGTTTCCGTATTGGGCCCAACGCCTGGCGGGTCGGCGTCCTCTTCACACGTGCGGTCGAAATCCAAGATCGGCTTGCGCCGCTTGTTCATGAACTCGGCGCCAAGACCGAAGAGAGCATCTCGGTCTATGTTCCTGTCCTAAGCCCCGCGCCACCGACGCGAGTTTGCATCCTACGCGTCAACTCGCCGCACGCGCTCCGTGATCACGTCGAGCTCGGCGACAGTCTCCCGCTCGGGCGAGGGGGCGGCGGCCGGATGCTGCGCGCCTATGTGGCGCCGGAAGGTGCAGAGGACGAGAAGATCAAAGACTCTGGATACGTGTTGAGCTTCGGCGAACGGCGTACCGGCATCGGCAGTGCGGCCGCGCCTATTTTCGGTGCCGGCAATCAGCTCGTCGGATCGTTGACTATCTCGGCCCCCATGGCGAGGCGCCAACGGTCTTGGTTTGTTGCGCAGCTTCCAAACCTCATCGCAGCCGCGCGCGAAGCGACGATGCTGCTGGGAGGAAAACGCACCATGGCGACGCGCCCGCTTGACCGAGTATCGAAGCGAAAGACGCCAACCAATCGAACGGCACGGGACCAACTCAGGAGGAAGAACAATGGAACGGGTGCAAAACGCCACCGGAAATAAGTTTCTCTTGCGAAATCGACATTTCGCACTTGCAACTCTCATGCTCGCGCTTGCCGTGACCTTACCCGCCACGGCGCGCGCTGAGGGACCCGCGGGGCTCGTCACCCCCTCGACGCTCACTGTTTGCATGGATCCTACTTATCCGCCGATGGAGTTTTTTAAAGCGACAGGAGATGCGGACCCGGTCGGCTTCGATGTCGACCTTGCCACGGCACTTGCGAAAGAATGGGGACTCAGCCTGCGATTGATGAAGATGGACTTCGCAGGTCTCCTCCCCGCCGTGCAGGCCGGCCGCTGCGATATGCTGATCAGCGGCGCGACGGTTCAGGAAAAACGAACCAAAGTTCTTCCGGCCGTTCCCTATCTGAAAACTGGCCGCGCCATTCTCGTTCGTAAGGACAAGGCGGCTGATATCAAGTCGCCGGACGATTTGAGCGGCCGCACAGTCGCGATCCAGACCGGAACGTCCTTCGTCGACGTCGCGAAGTCGATCGACGAGAAGTTGAAACAGGCTGGCAAACCCGGCTTGAACGTTCAACCATATCCGAAGGCGACGGAGGTCTTCGAGCAACTCCGAAACGGGCGTGCCGACGCCGTCATCACCAACGAGACGGAGATCGCATACCGGGCAACCCTGTCGCCGGGCGCTTTCGTGACGGCGTATACGTTTCCGGAGCGGGAAGTTTTCGGCATCTATTTCAAGCCCAGCCCGCAGACAAAAACCGCTCTGGACAGCACATTGGCAAAGCTGCGGAGCAGCAACGCCATCAAAGCCCTCGCAACGAAATGGGGAATGCCTGAGGCAAACGCCGATATCTCGCCGTAGCGGGATGTCGGCGTCGTCTCGATTTCGATTGCAGCCATGACATTCGACTTTACCGTCTTCTACGAAGCGCTTGTTTCGCATGCCTTCATGCGAGGCGCGCTGATCACTCTGACCCTCGCGGTCGTGGCACACATCACGGCCATTCTCATGGGCTTCCCGCTCGCGATCGCGGGATTGAGCGAGGTGCGGCTCCTACGTTGGGCCGCCGCCAGCTACATCTGGTTGTTTCGAGGTGCGCCGACCCTTCTGCAGCTTCTGTTCGTCTGGAACGCCCTGCCACAGTTGTTCCCAGCACTGAGGGCTGATTGGTTCAGCCCGTTTCTTGCTGCGTGGCTCGCCCTGAGCTTGAACGAAGCGGCGTATCAAGCGGAGATCACCCGATCCGCTTTGAGCTCGGTCGACGTCGGGCAACGATTGGCGTCGCTTTCGATAGGCATGACCCGGTGGCAGGCCTTTCGATATGTCACGCTTCCTCAGGCTCTGCGTGTTGGCATCCCACCGACCGGAAATGAGTTCATTACGCTGCTGAAAGTCACTTCGCTCGCGTCGGTCATCTCGCTGCAGGAACTCTTGGCGGTCACGTCGCAAAGTATTGCAGTCACCTACAAATACATGGAGCTCTACGCCGCGGCTCTCGTTTATTACATGGCCGCCGTGTCGGTTCTGATGGTCATTCAGCATCGCGTCGAAACCGCGCTGAATTGGATGAAGCGCGGCGAAAGCGCCACCGCGAGGCATGTCACCGGCAAAGTCGCAACTGTTGGAGAGCGGCGATGACGGCGCTGCTTTCCGCGCAGAACATCCACAAGAGCTACGCGTCGGTGGAAGTCCTGAAAGGTGTGTCGCTCGAGCTCAACCGCGGCGACATAAAGGTCATCCTGGGCCCGTCGGGTTCGGGTAAAAGTACGCTTCTGCGATGCCTCGGCCTGCTCGAGCCGGTCAATGGCGGGAACGTCGCGATCGAAGGCGTGGACTGCTCCTGGAGAGCCCAAGACCGCGGCAGTCGTTCCGGCGCTTTCGCGAGCAAACTCGTCCGACAGCGACCGAATCTCGCGTTCGTATTTCAGAATTTCAATCTCTTTCCTCACCTGACCGCGCTTGAGAATGTCAGCTTGGGGCCGCGGATCGTACTTGGCCGCGATCCACGCGAGGCGCGGGAGAAAGCGAGAGCCCATCTTGAGGACGTTGGGCTCGCTCATCGTCTCGAGTCTTACCCGCATCAGCTTTCAGGCGGCCAGCAACAACGCGTCGCAATTGCGCGCGGCCTGGCAATGGATCCGGCGCTCCTGCTCCTCGACGAGCCGACGGCCGCTCTTGACGCCGAGCTCACTGTCGAGGTGCTCGAGGTGCTTCTGAAGCTCGCCACGCGGGGCGTGACGATGCTGGCGGTCACGCACGCACTCCAATTCGCCCGGCGGGCGGCGAGCGAGCTCATCGTTATGGATGACGGCGCCATTGTTGAGTTCGGAACAACGGAGGAGCTTTTCACGCGACCGCGGCATGAACGGACGCGGAAGTTTCTCGAGATGATCAATCACTGATGGAAATGTGAGTGAACTGCGATGTATGTGAATCCTAATCGTTCGGCCTTTGGCGTCCCGACATTCGGCAAAGCGCCTCTCATTGATCTGGCGCAGGAGTGGGAGGCTGACGTCGTCGTCATCGGCGTTCCGTTCGACCAGGCCGTGACGTTTCGGCCGGGCACGCGGTTCGGCTCACGGGCAGTGCGTGACGCATCGCTTCGCTACGCATTTTTCCAGAAAGGAACTGGCTTCTGGGATATGCGCACGGAGACGTGGCGCGCTCAGAAGCGCGTCGTCGATGCTGGCGATATCGATGTCATTCCGCTCGATTACGCGACGACATATGAGAACATCACCAAGGCCGTCACACGCATTGTTTCTGGCGGGGCGCTACCCTTCGTCATCGGCGGAGATCACTCCATCACTGAGCCCGTGTTGCGCGGCCTCAAGGACTCCGGGCCGATCACCATAATCCACTTCGACGCCCATACCGATTACAGACACGAAGTCGGCGGTCAAACAATCGGGCACGCTCAGGTTATTCGAAGAAGCCTTGAATTGCCGTTCGTAACCCGTAGCGTCTCGTTGGGCATTCGCGCTATTCGAACCGACCCGGCCGACATGCGCGCGATGAAGGAGGACGGTTGCATCGTTGCAACCGCCGCTGAGATCCATCGTGATGGAGTGAACGCAATCGCGGACATTCTGCCGCGCGACGAGAACATATATGTGACGTTCGATATCGATTCTCTCGATCCGGCGTTCGCGCCCGGCACCGGAACGATAGAGACCGGTGGTCTGAATTACGAACAAGCGCGCGCGCTGCTTCAGGCCGCGATCGAGCGCAATCGGCTCGTCGGTTTCGACCTCGTCGAGGTGAACCCGATGCTCGACACGTCCGGAATAACCGCAACCGTTGCAGCACAGGTCGCAATGGACGCGCTTGGCTTTGCCTTTCCAGGCCCATCTGAGCCGGCTCGCTTGCCGGAGGATTGACCAGCAATGCAAAATCTTTGACGAGCGCATGCGCGCCCAACGCGCCAATCGCAAGTCACCGCGGAAGTTGTTATACTTGTAAGAAGAGATTGGCTAATTGATTACTCGGTCTCATCGCCTTTCGACATACTCGACTTTTTGCAGGCGGTCCGATGGCAGCTCATGGAAACTTTTTGATTTCCTCGCAGCCTCGTTTGCGGGCACCAACTTCGACAGACAGATCACACACCGGATACCGAGGTGCCGGGCTGCGTAGGCGACGGCGCGGCCGTGATTTCCGGTCGATGCGGTTATGACGCCTCTTTGCTTTTCGTCCGGACCAAGCGAAAGCATCTTGTTGGTGGCTCCGCGAAGCTTGAAACTTCCGCTCGGCTGTGTGGTCTCGATTTTGAGGTAGACATCCTGCTCTAGCCCGCCGCCGAGGTGACTTGATCGCTTCAGAGGCGTTTCGATCGCCACCCCTCTGGTGCGTTCTCGCGCAGCGAGTATGTCGGCTAGAGTCACCATCATCAGTTCTTGACGATCAGCTCGCGCGGCGTGCGGGTGAGCGCCTCGTAGCCGCTCTGGGTGACGACAAAGGATTGCGTAATGGTGATGCCGGTGTTCTCGAGCCACAGGCCTGCCATCAAGTGGAACGCGGCGCCTGGCACCAAAACGGTGCGGTCTTTCGGACGGAGGCTCGCTGTTCGCTCGCCCCACGTCGGGGTGTAGCCAATACCGATCGAATAGCCGAGCCTGGCTTCTTTCTCTATCCCATGAGTGCTCATGATTTTCCGCCAGCTCAACTCGATGTCCTCGCAGGTGACGCCCGGCCGAATCGTGTCGAGCGCGCCGGTCAGTCCTTCGATCAGATGAGAGGCGAGGTCCCGGTAGCTTTGCGGTGGACTGCCGAAGTAGATCGTGCGGCTCATCGGCGCGTGATAACGCAACCGGCAGCCTGAAATCTCTATGTTCGCGACCGAGTTCGCGTCGATGCGACGTTCGGTGAAGATCGGATGCGGCTCGCGTGCGCGAGCGCCGAATCCCAGATGTGGGGGGCTCGTGCTGGGGAGCCCGCCGAAGCTTTCAGTTCCCGTCATCATCGCATTGTAGATGGCCCCGGCCACGTCGCATTCCCTGACGTTCGGAGCCGCGAGCTCGACGGCGTGGGCCATCATCCGGTCGGTGATTTGGCCCGCCTCCCGCATATAGGCCACTTCCTGGTCGCTCTTGATGAAACGGATCCAGTTGACGAGAAGTTCCGCGTCTTGGAAGCGCACATTCGGCATCGCTCTCACGAACTCGGCGTGGTCGCGCGCTGTGTAGTAATAGGCGCCCATCTCGACGCCCACGATCTTCGCCGAAGGCGATTTTCGGAGAATGAGGTCCGCGATGAACTGGGACGCATGTCTATCGGCGCTTTGAACGTAGATATCCGGATAAGGGAGGATGCAGTGCTCCGGAAGATAAGTCGTGACATGCGCCGACTGTACGTCGATCAGACGACCGACCCAGATCGGCAAGTCCTGATCCTGGAAGACGAGGAGTGCTTGAACCGTGTAGAACGACCATGCGTCGTAGCCAGACAGATAATAGATGTTCGCGGGCTCGGTGACGACGAGCACGTCGATGCCAGCCGATTGCATGCGCTGCTTCACGTCCGCCAGACGGCTCCGATATTCGGCTTCTGTGAAATTCAGGATCCGCATTCGGTCACCTCGCTGTGGGAATGGTTAGCACTATTGCATCGCTCTCAAGCTGTGACCCTATAGCTCGAAAATTTTCCGCGGAGTGTTCGTCAAGACATCGGCGCCGGACGGAGTGACCCGAAACGTCTCGCTGATGACGTAGCCGAAATCTTCGTCGATCCAATTGCCCAGCATCAGATGAAAGGTCATGTTCGGCTTCAATTCCGTGGTGTCGCCGTCCTTCAGGCTTGCCGTCGGCTCAAGCCAATCAATCCCGATCGCGTAGCCACAGCGGGAATCTTTCTTGAAGCCGCGCTTTTCGATGGTCCGATAGAAAGCATTCGCGACGTCGCTACAGGTAGCGCCCGGCCGGACTGTGCCGAGCGCAGCCTCCATGCCCTCGACTTCCGCCTCATGCAGCCGACGCAGACGGTCGGAGGGTGCACCGATCGAGAAGGTCCGCATCAATCCGGCCGCATAACCATGACGAATTCCGCCCAACTCCAGATTGATCTGGGAGCCATCGCGGAAAACGTCCTGGCTGTACATAATATGGCAGGTGCCGGTCCGGGGTGACGAGCACAAATACAAGGAGCGAAAGATCGTCCCTGCTTTGCCATTGGCGCCGCGCACCAGAGTGCCCACGATTTCGGCCACGGCGTCAGCTTCGCGAACTCCGGGACGGATGACCTCTGCAGCACGTTTCATGGCGGCATCGGAAATGGCGGCTGCCTCCCGCATGACGGCGATCTCCAGATCGGACTTGACCCCTCGGATCCAAGCGACGGCTTTCGTGCAATCGACAATCGTCGCTTTTGGCAGCCGCGTTTTGAATTTTTCTCCCGCCTGCGCCGAGAGATTACCCAGTTCGAGCCCTACGCCCTTGTTCGAATGGTCAAGGTCATGGAGAAATTCGATGACCGTATCGTAGCCGTCTTTATCCGGATTGCCGATCAGGTCTTCCGCGTAGCCGATGACATTGGCGCGTTCCAGAAACGTCTGGTGGACGGCCGCCGGCGCGTCTTGACGACGCAGGATGAACGTCGGTTCCTCCTTCTGGGCCGAGACGACCAAAGCTTGCGGGACGTACCCCGAGAGGGCTGTGTAACCGGTCAGATAGGTGATGTTGGAAGCGTTGTTGACGACCAGCGCATCGAGTTGGCGGCGCGCCATTTCGGATTTCACAACGGCAAGCCGTCGCAGGTATTCCGCCCGGGGGAATGCCTGAGGTCCTTTGCTGATCGTCATTACCTAGGCTCCATCGATCTTCGGCTATCTTCTGATTACGCGGACACTGGCGAAGAAGATTCGGAAAAACACGGCGTGCAGAAAGTTATTTTTGCGAACAGGCGACTTCCGCACAAAGTTTCTGTGAGGTCGGCGTAGGGAGTGCTCGATGAGCGGCCGATTTTCTCTCATCCCCAAACACGTGGCGCGCACCAACTGGCCGACCCGCCTCCGCGGCGATTCGGCGACGCTATTGGGGCCGGAAAAGGACTAGAGCGCCGAACTTCCCGAGGAATTCTGCAGCGTTTGCCGATCGCTCTTACAAATCACCGGCATTAGTTGATCTGAAGAGCTCAAGAACGGCCTACGGAGCAGATGCCGCAAGAGCCGCGTGGTCGTTGATGTCTGGTGGCCCGGTTGACGTTGTAAGTTCATGTCTCGCGCAGGAGGGGCTCACGCAGGGCATCTACCCTGGCGCAAAGCTTACGGTCGTCTTCGTCACGGTCGATCAGGTCGCCGCAGCGGGACTTCCATCAGCGCCGCCGATCGATACATTGCGGAGGCACTGACAAACTGCACAACTAAGTGTTCTTTCTTGTGCAGTCGAATGAAGGCCGCATGCTGAGTTCTGCTGCGATAGAAGGCGCAGACTAGATGTTTCGTGTATTGATCGTTGAGAGGTAATTCACGCACTCATCGACAGTTCGCACATCGCCAAGCTTGGCGTTGATGTCGAATAAATTGTACTGCACAGCAGCCGGGATTCGATCTCCGACGCACTCCTTGACAGCAACGGGACGGAATCCATTGGCGAGCGCATCCTGCACGGTCGCGCGGACGCAGCATGAGGCTGTTACGCCGGTGATCAGCACGGTATCGACGCCGATAGACGTCAGGTAATTGTGGAGGTCAGTTCCCGCGAAGCCGCTGGCGTTTTTCTTGATGATCACGCGCTCGCCGTCGACGGGCGCGATGCGCGAGTCAATCTTCCATAATTCGTTGTCGTCACTCTGCTTCATTTCCAGCAGCGGGCTTTTCGCGGGCCATATTCCCAGATCGGAGTTGGGATCCTTCGGGTTTGTGTTCTGATACGCGGTCGTCACATGGATGACGGGATGGCCGTTGGCGCGAGCCGCCTTCTGCAGGCGCTGGACGCCGGGAATGATCTCTTCATTCATCTTGCGCTGATCGCAAGTGAAGACGTTGCCGGGCCGCGTCCACGCGTTTGCCAAATCGATCGTGATCACGGCCGGGCGCCGTCCGAATCCGAACTGACCGGCGAAGCCTCGGTCGTTGTAAAGCTGCATCGCCGCGCTGAACGCTTTCTCTAAAGCGGCCTCGACCTCGCTCCAGTCCTGGGTCATGGGATCAACGGACATCCTTCACTCCTGTCTTTGCGTGGCCGCGCCCTTGCTGTCGGACGGGTGGCAAGTTAGGCAACGGGCGCGGTCAAGTCCAATACCGATCCGTCACGAATTGATCGTGCATTGTCATCAATCTGCGACGGAAGCGCGATCGGCGCGCGGGCGGTGTTCACGCCGCGGTCTCGGCATTGAAGCCGCGGATAAAGTCTACGAGCAGAGGCAGCGAGGGATTAGTGTTGGTCTTCTTCCAGGCGACGAATATTTCAGCGCGCTCCGGCGTACCGTGGAGGTCTACGAATTTCACGCCTTTTCTCGGCACGTTTCTGGCGGACTGAGGATAGATGGTGACACCGAGCCCCGCCGCGACAAATCCGAAGATGGCTTCGCGCAGGTGCACCTCCTGCACGATCTTCGGCTGAAAACCTGCCTGGGCGCACATGCGGGTGATCTGTTCGATCAATGGCCGCCATTTGTCACGGAGCCCGATTACGAAGGGCTCGTCCGCAAGCTCCTTCATGCCGATGCGCTTCCGCCCGGCCAGCCGATGTCCTTCGGGCAGCACCACGACAAATCCGTCCCGGAGGAACAGCTCGCTTTCAATATCCTCCGCGTCAAATGGGCCGTGAAGAAACCCGAAGTCCAGATCGCCGGCGAGCAGCATGGTCCGTTGCAGGTCCGTCCATAGATAAACGAGGTCGATCGCGACATCGGGGTAGGCCGCGCAAAACTCGGAGATCAGCGCGGGGAGTTGCCCGATAATGGCGACGTCCATATAGCCGACGGTCAGGTGTCCGCGTACGCCCGCTGCGGCGCGCCGCGTATCTTTGATGGCATCGTCGACCTTGCGCAGGATGTCGGTGGCACTGCGCAGAAGCTCTTTGCCTCCCGGAGCGATTTCAACGCGTCGGCTGCTGCGCAGCAGGAGCGGCACGCCGACCGCAGCTTCTAGGTTTGTGATGAGCTTGCTGACCGCAGATTGCGACGTATTGAGCCGCTCCGCCGCCCGGCGAAAGTGGCGCTCCTCGGCGACCGCGATGAAGGCACGAAGGTGTTTGAGCTCGATCATGCGGGCATGCACGTCCCTACATCGCTCGCGATTCAGTAGATGCGCTTGTCGAGGCCGCCAACCTTCTGCAGCACCAGCAGCAGAACGAAGCTTATCGTGATCAGGAGGACCGAGACGGCCGCAAAAGTCGGGTCAGAGCGTTGCTGCAGGTATCCGTAGAGTTGTACCGGAAGGGTCAACGTTTTCGGCGTAGAGAGCAAGAGCGTCAACGGAAGCTCATCGAACGACGTAACCCACGCGAACACGGCGCCGGAAAAAAGGCCGGGCATGATCATCGGCAGCGTGACACGCCGGAGCACGCGCCAGGGGCTTGAGCCCAAAGAGGTCGCCGCTTCTTCGACCGACGTGTCGAGGGTAGCCAGGCTGACCGAGACCGATTGGATGATGAAGGCGAGCGTGACGACGACGTGGCCAGCGATCAGCCCCACATAGGTTCCCAGCATGCCGATCGCGATGAGAAACAGCATGCCCGCGAAGCCGACGATCAATGTCGGAACGAGCAGCGGAGCTACCAGAAAAGCGTTCAGGAACGACTGGAATCTCACGCGATGGCGCACGACGCCGAAGGCGGCGAGTGTTCCGACGACTGCCGATATTGCGGTGGCGATGAGCGAAATCTGAAGGCTGGTGAAAAGCGGATGTATGAACAACGACTGCTCGCGGAATGCTTCGGCGTACCAGTGAACGGTCAGTCCCGGCGGAGGAAAGGTGATGTAAGCCGACGGATAAAAGGAAAAGAGGACGATGACGGCGGTTGGTCCGAGCAGAAACGCGAAGGTCAGGAAGACCACAAGGCGTAGGGCGAACCGCCCGATCGATTCGCCCACGATGCCCTCCTATCCCTTAGTTCCGCCGCCGCCCGTGGGAAGGGGGCGGGCGACGCGATAATACAAAGTCACAAGCACGAGCGTGATGATCAGAAGGAGCATCGATGTCGCCGCCGCGCCGGGCACGTCGTAGGAAACGACGGCTTGGCGATAGACCAGCGTCGCCATCACAGGCGTCTGAACGCCACCGAGGAGCGCGGGTGTGACGAACGCACTGGCGGATAGCGCGAAGACAAGAAGACTTCCGGCAACGATGCCGGGAATGCTCATGGGCAGGACGATGCGGCGGAACGAGCGCCACGGCGAAGCGCCGAGGCTGCGCGACGCCTGCTCGAGCGCGGGGTTGATGTTGCCGAGCGCGCCCATCAGCGTCAGGATCATGAAGGGAAGCAGCACATGCGTCAGCCCGATGATGATCCCATGTGACCGGTAGAGGAATTGGGTCTCCTCGAATCCCAGCATGCTCAAAACGTTGTTCAAGAAACCGTTGTTGCTGAGCAGAATGATCCATCCGAACGTGCGCACGATCGAACTGGTGATGAGCGGAAAGAAGACGAGCGCGCGAAAGAGCATCCGAAACCGGCTCTCGGTCCGCACCAGCCAGTAGGCGACGGGATATCCGAGGAGAAGTGTGAAGAACACGACGGCGAAAGAGACGCCGAGCGTCCGCAGCAGGATCTCGCGACGGAACGGATCGCTGAGAAAGGCCGCATAGCGCTGCAAGCCCGCGCCTGTTCCCGTGCCCGATTGAACGGACGCGACGACGACGAAAAACATCGGCAGAACGAAAAATCCAAGAAGTACGGCCAGCGCCGGAAGCAGAACCCAACCCGATGCTTTTCTCATGACGCGGCGCCGCTGCGAGAGGCCGGCATCACGCGAGCACGCGCCATGCTTCGTCCGTCCAGGAAACGCTCACGGCGCTTCCCTTTTCAAACGGCGGGGCCTCCTTGTTGACGACAGTCGCCATCATTCGCAGTTGCGGACCCACTTCGATCTCGTAGCTGGTCACGGCGCCGAGATAGGTCGCGTCGATGACGGTGCCGGGCCACGCGTCGCGCGAAGGCGTGCCTTGTGCGGTGACGTCCACTCGTTCCGGCCGGATGGCGAGCGTCAAGGGGGTGCCGAGCGGCGCCGCGGATTCCGTCGCCGAGACTTTGAGCTTGAGAGGACTGTTCTCAACGCCACAGAGGATGACGCCGGCCTCTCGGCTCTCGACCTTCGTCTTGATGAAATTGCAGGAGCCGACGAAGCTCGCGACGAACGCTGTGGCGGGCCGCTGATAGATTTCTTCCGGCGTGCCGACCTGCTCGATCACGCCGTCGCGCATGACGACGACCGTATGCGCCATGCTCAACGCTTCTTCCTGGTCGTGGGTGACGAACAGCGTCGTGATTCCGAGCTTCTCCTGCAGGCGCTTGATCTCCGCCCGCACCTGATGGCGAAGCTTGGCGTCGAGATTGCTCAGAGGCTCGTCAAGAAGGAGAAGGCTCGGATTGATGACGAGCGCGCGCGCCAGCGCGACGCGCTGTTGCTGGCCGCCGCTCAGCTCCTTGGGCTTTCTCTGACTCAAGTTGGAAAGATGTACCATGCTCAGTGCGTCGGCGACCCGCTGCTTGATCTCTGGATTCGGCACCCGGCGCTCACGCAACCCATAGGCGACGTTTTCAAACACGCTCATCAGCGGAAAAAGCGCGTAGTGTTGAAAAACCAGGCCGATGTTCCGCTTATGGGCGGGCGTCTTGCTCAGCGTCTTACTCTCGAGAAAGATTTCACCGCCGGTCGGATCCACTAGCCCCGCAAGCATCCGCAGGGTCGTCGTCTTGCCGCAGCCGCTGGGCCCAAGCAACGCGACGAAGTCGCCACGCGGGACGGCGAGATCGAACGCGCTGACGGCCCACTCCTTCGTTCCCGGATAGCGCTTTGACAGCCCCGCGATGCGAAGTGCGATGTCACTCTCGCGTTGCGCGAGGGCGTTCCGGTTCCCGACCGGCGGCGTCTGAACGATGGCGGATGCCGCGTTAGTCATGGGCCTCTGCAATGCACCCCTTGCGACCGAGAGACGCTGGCCGTTCGGGCGTCCGTGAGGTCAGCGTCTTCCGTGCGATCGTCGCGCAATATCTACTTCTTGCCAACCAGCGGAACGATTTCGCGCTGGAACCGCTCCGCCCATTCGTTGCGCTTGCTCACAATCACGTTCCAGTCAGGCTGAATAAGCGCCTTCACTTGATCGGCGCCGTAAGGAACTGTTGCCGCAAGCTCAGGGGGGAGCTCGACGTCGGTCCGCGCAGGCCCTTGTCCGATGCCTTTTGCAAAGGCAATTTGCGCTTCCTTGGTCAAGTACATGTTCATGAAGTGTGCGACCTTCTTGCTGAACTTCCCCTTCAGCGGCGCCAGCATCGTGATGTAGACGACCTGACCTTCCTTCAATTTCGCCGCGGCGACGGGAACGCCGGCAGCACGCGTCGGCGGGACACGGCCGGCAAACCAGGGTGCGATCCACGCGCCGCCGAGCTGGAACATCTGCGCGGCGTTCGACGACGTCTCGTAGATTCCGCTGACGTTCGGCGCCAGCTCCTTCAGCTTCTGAAATCCGACGTCGATGTTGTGCTCGTCACCGCCGAAGGTCCGTGCCGCCATGACCAGGAAGTCCAGGCCATATGTGATCGGCACGACCGGGATGATGACGTGGCCCTTGTATGCCGGGTTCCAGATATCCGCCCAAGATGTCGGTGGCGTGCGGATCTTGTCGGTGTTGTAGACCAGCGTCACGCCCGTGAAGGACGTGCCAATCCCATGACTCGATCGAGCCAGCGGATAGAGGTTCGCCGTGTTGGGAACCTGCCCGTAGTCGACCTTGTCCAACGCGCCGTTCTGCTGGAGATAGGTATAGGAGTCGAAGCCGGTCAGGATAAGATCGTATTGAGGGTTGTCCTTCTGCGCCAGGACCGTGCTGATCATCGCGTCCGATTGCGGGCGAATGACGACCTCGACGCCCGTTTCCTTCGTGAACGCATTGGCGATCGCGTCACGCGTGATGGTATCGGTCGGGCCGCCCGTGCTGAGGAGCACCAACGGCGACTTGTCTTCTGTTTGCGCCTGCCCGAATCCGAACGTGAGCAGCCACGCACAGGCAATCAGTACGGCAGATTTCGCAAGGTTTCTCATGACTCTGGCGCTCCCATCTGTTTGCTTGAATTTCACGGGATGAATTTTTTCGTTCGCAAATAGTCTCCCAGTATCGCAAATCGCGTGCCGCCTGATGCGCTCGGCTACACCCAGACCTCGCGCAGGAACGACATCCAATTCTTGCCGAGAACCTTGTCCATCGTCGCTGGCTTGATGCGCTTTTCCATCGCCGCGACGAGATTGCCGTAATCGCGCAGGGTCGCGAGTCCGCCGAGAACGGGGATGCCCCCCATGTCGACGAGCGTTCGGCCATATCCTTTGTCGCTCGCAATCCAGTCGAAGAAGTCTTGCCCGTGCCCCTGCGTGATATCCGTCCCAAGTCCTACGCGGTCCTCACCGATCACGTCGATGACGTGCAGAATGGCGTCGACGTAATCGTCCACTGTCGACTCCATCTTTCGCCGCAAGAAAGAAGGGACGCCCGCAACGCCAACGAAGCCTCCGTGATCGGCAATGAATCTCAGGTCCTCGTCGCTCTTGTTGCGCGGGTGCGCGAACATCGCCGAAGGGCAGCAGTGCGTGTAGGCGACGGGGCGTTTGGCCGTTACGATGACGTCATGGGCCGTTCGCGCACCAACGTGGCTCAGGTCGACGAGAATGCCGACGCGGTTCATCTCGTGAACGAGCTCACGGCCAAAATCGGTCAATCCTCCGTCGTTGCTTTCGTAACATCCGAAGCCCGCCATGTTGGCTGTGTTGTAGGTGAGTTGGACGACACGGATGCCGAGCGCATGGAAAACTTCAACGAAGGGAAGATAGTCGCCGAAGCCCGTGGAGTTCTGCCAGCCGAGATATACGCCGACCTTTCCTTGGCTGTGCGCGATCTCGATGTCCTCGACATTGTAGACTTGCGAAATGAGGTCGGCATTGTCGCGAAACATCGCTTTCCATGTTGCGATGTTTCGCATCGTCGCCGGCATGTCTTCCCAGATTGAACATGTGCAATTTGCTGCGACGAGGCCGCCGGCGCGCATGTCCTCGAAGACCTTGCGGTCCCATTTAGAAATAACGAGACCGTCCACAATCAGTGACATTCAGCTCTCCAATGCGCATAGAGAACTGTTATCCAATTCGACGATGTCGGCAAGGCGCATGGAAACTATAATCAATTCCAAAGCGCCACTCGATGATTTCCTGGATGCGATCAATCCGCGTTGCTCCGACCTAAAGACGGAACTCGCAGAAGGCCGCAAATGGCGAGCTACGTCGGGGGCGTGCTGCACTTCTGATCTACCGAGCTGTAGGGCACCGGCTCTTGCGGAATGCTGTAGCGATAGGCTTCGCTGTTGATCGCGACTGAAGCAAAATGCGAGTCATCAAGAAATTAGCTTTTGAAGCCTTCTCTGCTGAAACTCATTGACCTCATCGCGTTTCAAGCACCGCTTCGAGGGGCCCACGAGTTAAAAAATTCTGCACGACATCGATCGGATACTTATTGCGCGCCTTTGCCTGACTTCTATCGTCGTTCTCGAGACAAACGAGGCTGCCGATGGCAATCAAGCGGGCGAAGATATTGAGCGATGGCGAGATCGATGCGCTGCGCGTCTATGCGTGGAACTCGCGCCATCCACTGCGCAACGACGTGATGGTTCTGCTGTCGGTGAAGGCGGGCCTACGGGCGAAGGAGATCGCGGCGCTGACGTGGCGCATGGTCTTGGGCGCGGGCGGCGAGGTCGCAACGGCGATCGAGCTTTCCGACACGGCGACGAAGGGCGGCCGTGGGCGCGTCGTTCCGATCCATCCGGACCTCACTACGGCCTTGCGCAGCCTTGCAATCGACGCCGATCTTGGCGGCGCGGTGATCGTCTCCGAGCGCGGCGGGCCAATGTTGCCGGTCAACGTCGTGCATTGGTTTGCCCGCGCCTTCCGGGCGATCGGACTGGCCGGCTGCTCCTCGCATTCCGGCCGCCGCACCTTCATCACGCGGGCGGCACGCAAGGTTCATGTCACCGGCGGCTCGCTGCGCGACGTGCAGATTCTCGCCGGCCACCAGTCGATCGACATGACGCAACGCTACATCGAGGGCGACACCGACGCGCAACGGCGCCTGGTGGCGCTGATCTGACGCGAAGCGGCAATGGCCTCGCGTTTAGCCGCTGCTTTTGCGGACGCCGGCGACAGAGCCTACGCAATCGCCCTGGTGCAGTCGGTCTGCCGTCTGGCGGCGCCTTACGACTACGTCGAGAATGCCCAAGCTCGGCTGCGCCGCGCCGGCATCGTGCGCGCCGTCCGGCGCCACGACACGGCGGCGCTATTCGATTGGATAGCGGCGATCGTCAGCCTGCAGGGCATCTCCGACGCTGTGGCGCTGCGCTACATGCGCGACCATGGGCCGCCACGCTACAACGACATCGCCCTAAGGCAAAAGCGGCGGCCGCAAGCCTGCCCCAAGCTCGGCAGTTATTGGGCCTTCTATGGCTGCGGCTATCGCAAGGCCGCGGCTACCTGCACGGAACCCTTGCGGCTGCCGCGCTGTCCCTTGCCGACGCACGATTTGCGCAACGGCCGCCTCAACCAGACGGCCTACAGCCTCTACCTGTTCGTTCGTGACGTCGCCGGCGGCGACTTGGTCGGCTGGATTGACCGGCAGATGGACGAGGCCGACGACGGCGGGCCGCAGCAGATCGAGCGGATGCGAGCCTCGGTGATCGGCCCGCTCGGTCACGTGCATGGTTTGGCCGACAAGGTCCTCAACATGACGCTCGCCGAACTCTTCATCGGCATCGGTCCGACCAAGCCACGCTGGCTTGCGGTCGGCGCCGGCATGATCGCGGTCGACACGCTGGTGCACAACTTCCTCGCTCGTACCGGCGTTCTCACCCGCCATGGCCGGCCGCATCTCTATGGCGCAGGTTGCTACGCGGCGAGCGGATGCGCCGATGTGGTGCAGTGGCTCGCCGAGCGCATCGACGCCCGCGAATTCGGAGCGGCCAATCCTGCCGTCTTCCCACGCCTGGTGCAGAATGCAATCTGGCGGTTTTGCGCGCAGGGCGAGGCCGACGTCTGCAACGGCAATCGCATTGCCGATCGCGGCCGCTGCGCCAACGAATACTGCAGGCTTTTCGGCCGTTGCGATCGTTTGACGCTGAGATCGGCCGAAAGTTCAATATAGGCGCGCAATATAACGCAAAATTCTGCATCAGCTTGCGGAAGGTGAGAGTGGCAGCCTCGAAAAGTGGAAGAATTCGGTTGCTAGACCATGCGCAAAATCCACCCGTCTGATGCTTACCGTTTCGGCAGCATTTGCAGCGCCCCTCGTTCGCATTATGGGGCTGCAGCCGTTTGGAATAAATCTTTTCGGAGAGTCCGAAGTAGGCAAGACGACAGCATTGCTGGCCGCGACGTCGATTATCGGAATTGGTCGCGAGTCGATGTTGACAAACTGGAACGCGAGTGCCGCTTCCTTCGGAGAGTCGGCGAAGGTGTTCAACGATTCAATTCTCGCTGCGAACGAAGTTGGTTTGTTGGCGGGTAGGAGATCAGACGCGTATCCCAAAATCCGCGCCTTGATCTATCAGTTTGCGGAGGGGAAGGAAAAGGCCCGCCACTCGGCCTCACAGTATGCATCAAATACGGCGGAGTCCGTCTGGAGTGGTATTTTCGTTTCGACGGCCGAATACTCGTTTAATGATTACGCAAGTCGCTCAGGCGAAAGAGAGCGTTCTGGAGGCGAGTATGCGAGGTGCCTCGACGTGCCGGCTACGGGGTCTAAGGCGTCGACCATTTTCGATCGTGATACGGAGAAAAACGGGGAATCGATGAAACGCGCCGCCGCAAGAAAGCTCCTGGTCAATCTTCGGTTAGCATGTGAACGTCATCGTGGTCGGCCCATCAAGGCGTACATCGACTATCTGCTGAAGCATTCCGACCTGAAGGGACAGATCCAAAAGCACATGGAGGGATTTTACAAGGCTTACGATACCTCCACCCTTGACGGTGCACTACAGCATGCTGCGCAATATTTTGCTTTGATCTACGCCGGCGGACGACTTGCGATAGCCGCAGGTATTCTCCCGTGGAATAGAAAAGATCTTCGAGCGGCCGTAGTGCAATGCTTCGACGCCGCTGTTGACGAGGTCGACAAGTACGACAACGCCTTGGAGAAAGCAAAGAAGCGACTTTGAAAGCGGTTAGCTTCCTTCAAGTTTAAGAAAGGCCAACCACCCAAAAATGTATCGGTTTCCGACGGCGGCTGTTGGATCGAGCAGAAAGGCCGGCGCGAGTATTTTGTTGTTGCCGCCGTCTTTCGTAGCTGGTTCAAGAATTATCTCGAGCTCAGCGAGATCGTGAATTGGCTAAATTCACGAGGCTGTTTGAAAGAGCGCGACGTGCGGCCGGGAAGCGCGAACCCGAAGGGACTTGAATGGGCAATGGTCGATTGCGCTTGGAAGGATCATCGACGACCCAGCACATTTCAGTTCTTCCACCCGTTTAAGAAATAGCCCAAGTCCTAGAGTCTTTCACATTTTGACGGAAGCATATCCGGCGTTGGCGAAGTAGTTGCTGCATTCGTGGGGTTCGATTGCGGCGACGAGATCACCGATGTGACGCCAAGTGTCGGGGATTGTGCGTTTTT
>JBFWXB010000039.1:0-51062 GCA_050187875.1 Variibacter sp. | reverse complement strand
GGCGCGCAAGAAGTTCGTGTCTCTGTGCACCAATGCGCTGCTGCTTGAGAAGAAGCTCGATCTGTTCGAGCCGTCTCCGTACCTGTTCTTCTCCGTGCATCTCGACGGCCTCAAGGCGCACCACGACAAGTCGGTGTGCCAGGAGGGCGTGTTCGACAAGGCGATTTCCGCGATCAAGGCGGCGAAGGCGCGCGGCTTCACGGTCAACGTGAATGCGACGATCTTCGACGGCCACGCCGCGGAAGACATTGCCGCGTTTCTCGACCTCACGAAGGAGCTCGGTGTCGGCGTCTCGATCTCGCCTGGCTACGCTTACGAGCGCGCGCCGGACCAGCAGCACTTCCTCGCCCGCCGCAAGACGAAGGAGTTGTTTCGCAAGGTCTTCGCGCTCGGCAAGGGCAAGGGCTGGAACTTCATGCACTCCGGCCTGTTCCTCGACTTCCTGGCCGGCAATCAGGAATATCACTGCACGCCGTGGGGCATGCCGACACGCAACATCTTCGGCTGGCAGAAGCCCTGCTACCTGCTCGGCGAAGGCTACGCCAAGACGTTCAAGGAATTGATGGAGACCACGAACTGGGATGCCTATGGCACCGGCCGCTACGAGAAATGCGCGAACTGCATGGCGCATTGCGGCTATGAGCCGACGGCCGCCCACGCCATGATCTCGAACCCGTTCGAAGGTCTCAAGGTCGCGCTGCGCGGCATCAAGACCGAAGGCGAGATGGCGCCCGAGATCTCGTTGGAGAACCAGCGTCCGGCGGAATACGTCTTCTCACGCCACGTCGAACGCGAGCTCGCGGCGATCGAGAAAACCAAAGCCGGCGCCGAGAAGACGGCGTCCGCGGCGTAACGAGCCGAAGGCGGCGGCGCTGTCCCGCGCCGCCCGCATCAACGCAATCATCTGAACCGGATCACCGGCAAGGCCGCCGAAGACGGCGGCCAGGTTGACTTTGCCGTTCGGCTTGAGCGTGTGTTGCGCAAGCGGCGGCAGAGCGCGCGAGGCGGGATCGCAGATCGCCCGCAGCGCGACGATCGGCAGCTTATGCGCCGCCGCGAATTCCGCCGTGACGTGCGATTCCATGTCAACGGCCGCAGCGCCGGTCGCGTTGCGCAGCTCCGCCTTCATGATAGCATCGAGCACGACCGCTTCGACACCGGCCAGGCGCGCAAGTGTCGCGACGCCAGTATGTTTCTGCAGCGAAACGGCAAGCGACTCGACAAGCCCGGGATGGCTTTTCCAGCGCCGCGCGCGCGAGGCGACCTCGGTCGCGACGACGAGGTCGCCCGGCCGCAGGGTCGGATCGAGCCCGCCCGCCAGACCGAAGCTCACAACTGCGCGCAAGGCCCGCCCGTCAACGGCCGCCAACAGCGAGCGCAGCCGCTGCGGATCGCCGCCGCTGCAGACCGTGATCACGCCGGGTCCCGACGCGATACGCGCTTCGCGCGCCAGCCCGGTCACCGCAAGGACGGGTCTCGGATCGGAGGATGTGACATCAAGCATGGCGCGCGCAGGTTCTGGTTACATGCCGTAAGATACGGTCCTCGCATTGGCGCGTTTCAAATTTCTGAACCGTGCTAACGCCCACAGCGGGAAAAACTTCCGGTAGCCGTGGTATCGAAGATAGAAGACGCGCGGAAACCCGGTCGCGGTATAGCGCTCCTCGTCCCACAAGCCATCCTTAGCCTGAGTCGCGCAGAGATAGGCTACGCCTTTCTTCACCGCCGGGCTGTCCACCTCGCCTGCCGCCATCAGCGCCAGCAGCGCCCAGGCCGTCTGCGAGGCGGTGCTCGGCGCCTTCTCATAACCACGATAGTCGAGCTTGTAGCTCGCGCCGTCTTCGCCCCAGCCACCGTCCTCGTTCTGGATCTTGGTGAGCCACGCCGCCGCCTTGCGCACCACCGGCGATTGCGGATCGACATGCGCAGCGTTCAGCGCGCACAGCACCGACCAGGTGCCGTAGATGTAGTTCAAGCCCCAGCGGCCATACCAGCTGCCGTCGGCGAGCTGCGTCTTCTTGAGATAGGCGATGCCGCGCGCAAGACGCGGGCTTGTCTCCGCCGTCTCACCAAGCTGCGCCAGCATCGACACGCAGCGCGCCGCGACATCCTCCGTCGGCGGGTCGAGCAGCGCGCCGTGATCGGCGAAGGGGATGTTGTTGAGATAGTAGTACATGTTGTCGGCGTCGAACGCCGCCCAGCCGCCGTCCTTGCTCTGCAATCCCTCGACCCATTCACGCGCCCGCGCGATGGACCCGTCATAGGCGCCCGGCTTGAAATTCGACGCGCGATCCATCGCCATCGCGACCACGGCCGTGTCGTCGAGGTCGGGATAATGCGGGTTCGCGTACTGGAACGCCCAACCGCCGGGCCGCACGTCCGGCCGCTGCACCGACCAGTCGCCTTTCACATCGAGAACCTGCAGGGGCTTGAGCCAATCGAGGCCCGCGCCGGCCGCGGTCTCGGAGCGCTCGCCGCCGACCTCAAGAAGCGTATGTGCTGTCAGCGCGGTGTCCCACACCGGCGAAAGGCAGGGCTGGCAATAGGCTTCGCCGTCCTTGATGATGAGCAGCTTGTCGAGCGACTTGCGCGCGATGGCGCGATCGGGATGCTCCGGCGGATAGCCGAGCACATCGTACATCATCACGCTGTTCGCCATCGCCGGGTAGATGGCGCCGAGGCCATCCTCGCCGTTGAGGCGTTCCTTCACGAACGCGACGGCCCTGTCGATCGCACGTTTGCGCAGCGCTTTCGGGAAGAACGGCTCGGCCGCGCGCAGCACGGCGTCGATCGCGGCGAAGCCGTAGAACCAGCTCGCCTTCTGGTGCGGCGCCTTGTGCGGCGGGCCCACGCTCTCGGTCGGTTGCAGGAACAGTTCGTCGATGCGCACGCCGAGCGGATTCTTCGCGCGCGGCTTGAGCGCCTGGAGCACGAGCAACGGCACGATCACCGTACGCGCCCAATACGACACCTTGTCGAGGTGGAATGGAAACCACTTCGGCAGCAGCATGATCTCGACTGGCATCACCGGCACGGCGCGCCACGGCACCTGGCCGTAGAGCGCGAGCAGCGCCCGCGTGAACACATTGGAGTTCACTGCGCCGCCGCGCGCGAGCACGGCTTCGCGCGCCCGCTTCATATGCAGTGCGTGGATGTCGTCGCCGATCATCTTGAGCGCGAAATAGCCTTTCACCGTCGCGCTCATGTCGAAGTCGCCGTCATGGAACAGCGGCCAGCCGCCATGCGCACCCTGGATGCGGCGGATATAGGCGGCGATCTTCGCCTCGAGATCCTTGTCGACGGGTTCGGCAAGATAGTGCTTGAGCAGCACGTATTCGGCGGGGATCGTTACGTCCGCCTCGAGCTCGAAAACCCAATGGCCGTCCGCTTGCTGCAGCTTGAGCAGGCCCTCGGTCGCGCCGGCGATATGCTCCTCCAGCGCGGCGGTGGATGGTTCAGAAGCGGCGCGGAGCGGCGCGCTGGCGGCGATGGTCGAAATCTCGTTCATGCGACTGTTCTAGACACAAGTTCGGCGGCGCGATGGCCGGATCGGACGGAACCCTCGATGGTTGCGGGTAGCCCCGTCGCCGTCCAATCGCCGGCGAGGAACAGGTTGCGCCAGGCCGTCGCCGGCCCGGGGCGCTTGGCGTTTTCCTCCGGCGTCGCTTCGAACGTGGCGCGGCGCTCACGCACGATCTGCCAGGGCGGCAACGGCGTGCCGTCGAGCTTCGCGATGGCGGCGACCTCGCGCCAGATGGTTTCGGCCACCTGCTCGCGCGGTTGATCCATCAAGCGGCCCGCATCGCTGATCGTCACCGAGAGGCGGCCCGGAAACGCAAACACCCACTCGACGGTCGCATTGACAACACCGATGAGCGCCGGAAAGTCCTTCGGCGGATCGATCTTGAAATGCGCATTGAGGATCGGCCGGAACTTCGTCGGCACGCTGACCTCTGGCAGGAGCGTGCGCGCGGTCCAAGGCGGCACCGCGACGATCACTGTATCGTCGTGCGCAAGCGCAATCGTCTCGTCGCCGAAGTCGAGTGCGCTCGCACGCTCGGTTTCAAACGTCACACGCCGCAGCTGGCGGCCGAAGCGAACGTCCCCACCCTTCCCGCGCACATAGGCAAGCGCCGGCCCGACAAAGGCTTCCGTCAGCCCGTCGCGCGCAATCAGCGGCCGGCAGGCCTCGCCGCCGGCGAGCAGCGTCTCGCGCACGATCGTACCGGCGAGCGCGGCCGAACCGTCCTTCGGTTCGATATTGAGAGCCGCGATCAAGAGCGGCCGCACCAGGTTGTTGTAGAGGACACCGTCACACCTTATACGGCCGCCGACCGTTTCTCCGGCCTTGGCCCAGAGCAGCCCGCCGAGCCTCAGATAGTCACTGACAGTGGTATTCGGAACCCGTGCGCCCGGCTTGAAGATCCACCACGGTAAACGCGACCGGCCGAGATTGAGGGTCCAGCGTGCGCCGCTCGCGAGATCGATGAAAGGAAAAGCCGCGTCCGGCGGCCCAACCATGTGGCTCTCGCCGCCGATCGTGCGCAGGAACGCCAGCGCCTCATGATTGCCCGAGAGAAGCAGGTGGTTGCCGTTGTCGATAACCATGCCGATGAACGGATCGTGATACGACCGGCAGCGTCCGCCGGCCTGTGCGGTCGCCTCATGCACGACGACCTTGCGGCCGCTGCCGGCAAGCCTCACGGCGGCCGACAACCCGGACAGCCCGGCGCCGATGATGTGGGTGGTTCCCGACATTTCAGATGATCGCGTAACGGATGAGGATCGCGAGCAGGGTCGCCTTGCCGACACGCACGCGCTCGCGCGGCGGCGCAAAGCCGCGCGCCACCATGCCGTCGAGGATGCGGCGATAGACCTCGGCCATGATGCGCGGCGCGCGCACCGCGCGGCGTTCGCTCGTGCGCAGGATGGTATAGGCCTTGTCGAAATGCGCGAATGCGCGCTCGACGACCATCGCGCACGCCTTTCCAAGATCGGGCTCTTTCGTCACAGCGACGGGATCGATGCTGGTGATGCCCGCGCCCTGCAGCGCCTCGCGCGGCAGATAGAGCCGGCCGATCTCCGCATCCTCGTCGATGTCGCGCAGGATGTTGGTGAGCTGCAGCGCGCGGCCGAGATGATACGCGAGCTCGCGGCCCGGCTCTTCCGGCATGCCGAACACGCGCACCGAAAGCCGCCCGACCGCGCTCGCCACGCGATCGCAATAGAGATCGAGCGTCGCGAAATCGGGCGCAAGGATATCCTCGTGCGCGTCCATCTCCATGCCGTCGATCACCGCGAGGAAATCTTCGCGCCGCAACCCGAACTGCTTCGTCACGCGGGCAAGTCCTTCGAGTCCGGCCGGCGCTTCGCCCGCGAATATCGCGTCGATATCGCGCCGCCAGGCGGCGAGACGGCGCACGCGCTCGTCGCGCGGAAGATCGGAATCGGCGATGTCGTCGACGCGGCGGCAGAAGCGATAAATCTCGAACATGCCCTCGCGTTGCGCACGCGGCAGGATGCGCATCGCTGCATAGAACGAGCTGCCGGACGCGACCTGTGCGACCTCTGTCGTCTGATTGTCGGAAACCGCCACGATCCTGTTCGCTTTCATCGTCCGCCGGCACGGGCGGCGAGGCCGCGCATCGCGCCGAGGAGCCCATAGCCCAAGAAGCCGCCTTTGCCGAGATGCACGCGCTCGCTCAAAGGGTCACGCTCGATCAGCATCGCCGTGAGGCGCTCGGCCACCCGCTGGATCACGGCGACTTCGACCGCGAGGCGTACATCCTTGATGCGCGAGGAAAAGGGCCGGCTTTCCTGCAGCAGCCCGGCCGTGCGCTGCGCCAGCCCCGTAATGCAGGCGCGCAGCGCCGGCGACGCCTGCGGCGCACCGAGATCCTCGACCTTGGCGCCCGCGGCTTCGAGGGCGTCGAGCGGGATGTAGACGCGGTCGAGATTGCGATAATCCTTCGCGCAGTCCTGCAGGTGGTTGATGATTTGCAGCGCCGCGCAGAGCGCGTCGTTCGCCGGCCAGATCGCCCGATCCTCGCCATGCACATCGAGCACGAAGCGCCCGACCGGCATCGCCGAATAGCGGCAATATTCGATCAGCTCGTCCCAATTGGCGTAGCGCAGTTTCGTCACATCCATGCGGAAGGCCGTGAGCAGATCCTGCGCATGCTGTGTGTCGAGCGCGCGCTCCGCGAGCGCAAGACGCAGTGCGACGCCGCTTGCGTCGGAGCTGTTGTCGCCGATGAGATTGTCCTCGAGGTGATCGAGAAGCGCGAGCTTCTCGTCGGCGGAGAGCGTCGCATGGTCGGCGACGTCGTCGGCCGTGCGCACGAAATTATAGAACGCGAGGATCGCCGGCCGATGGCGCGGATGGATGAGGTGGGAGGCGACCGGAAAGTTCTCGTCGCGATGCCCCTTCCCTGACCTGAGCTCTTGTGCCTGCGTCATCCGCGCGACGACACGTTGGCCTGCACGCGCCCCTTCCATTGGCCGCCGCGTCCGGACATGTACTTGAAGCCGGAATCGAGCGTGTAGAGCATATAAAGAAATGCGGTGACAGGGAGCGCGACGCCCCACAACGGCGACAGCTTGTAGAAGCGCAGCATCGGCTGAAACGACAGGGCCATGAGGAGCCATGCCGCAAGGCCGCACCACTGCGCAATGCCGTCGGCGAACAAAGTTAGCGCCGGCGGCGCGATATACGTCAGCGCCATGCCGAGCGTGGTGCCCGCGAGCAGCAACGGTGAATAGTTGAGCTGTGCATAGGCCGAGCGCGCCACCATGCGGCGGAAGTCGTCGAGCCTTGGATACGGCCGGATGCTGCGCACGCGCTCGGTGACGCCGAGCCAGATCGGCCCTTGCCTCTTCATTACGCGCGCCAGCGCGCAGTCGTCGATCAGCGCGCCGCGGATCGCGGCGATCCCGCCCGCGGCGGCAAGCGCGTCCGCACGCACCAGCATGCAGCCGCCTGCCGCGGCCGTCGTCGCGCTCTTCGGCGCATTCACCCAAGGGAACGGATAGAGCATCTGGAAGAAATAGATGAAGGCCGGCACATGCATGCGCTCGGCGAGCGCCTCGCAGCGCAGTTTTGCCATCAACGACGTGAGGACGAGACCGCCACGCTCGGCTTGCGCGACGAGCCAGGACAATGTGTCGGGCGCATGCGTGATGTCGGCGTCGGTGAGAAGGAGATAGTCGACCGGCCGCGCAAGCTCGAGTGCGGCCGCGACGCCTTGGTTGACCGCCCACATCTTGCCGGTCCAGCCGGCCGGCGGCGGGCTGCCGGAGATGATCACCAGTTGATCCGCCTGCCCGATATCCGTCGCCGCCGCGCGCGCGATCGCCGCTGTGCCGTCGGTGCTGTTGTCATCGACCAGAACGAGCGTGAATGTCCCGCCGTAGCGCTGGCCGAGGAGCGAGCGCACCGTCGCCCCGATCCCGTCGGCTTCGTCGCGCGCCGGCACCACCGCCACGACCCGCGGCCAGCGCCGCGGCGCCATTGGCTGGCCGGTATCGTCCTCGCCGTTGCGCCAAAAGGCGCCGCGCGCGAGCACAAGATAGAGCCAGATACCGAGGGTGAGAACGCCGAGCGCGAGGATCATGGGTTCGGTGGCAAAGCCAAACGTTTCCGATTCCTGGAGAAAACCCGGCTCTGCACGCAGCGCGCGAAACAGCAGCGCATGCGCGCACCGGGATGGCGCCAGCCTGTAGCACACGCCGCCCGACGCGCCCACCCCGGCGACAAGCGCCTTTTGTCCGCAAAAGCCGCACCGGACGCTATTGCGCAAGAGCGCGGCAGATGGTCAGGTAGGTGCGAGAGTTGTCAGACATCGTATCTATTGAGGTAAAAGAGGGGAGGCGCAAGGGCATCGGCATCAGAAGGCTTGGCGAATGACAAAGAGTGCTGACGCCCACGCGGGAAGCGTGCACACTGGCAGGGATCGCGACGCCACGCCGAGCGGCCCAAAGCCAAAGCGAGTTCAAACGACAAACATTTTTGGGAGGACGAGGACATGGGACATCGGAAGTCAGGCTGGATGAGCCGGCGCGACGCCCTCAAGCTGATGGGAATCGCCGGCAGCGCAGGGGCGTTTGCGAACTTCTTGCCCGAGCGCGTCTACGCGCAGGCGCACAAGAACACGCTCGTGATCGGCATCGATATCAGTGACACGATCACGCTCGATCCGGCGCGTCTTGCGCAATACACCTCGCCGATGACCGTCGCGGCAGCCTACGATGCCCTCGTCACCATGAAGCCCGGAGAATACATCAATGTCGCGCCGTCGCTCGCGACCAAATGGGCGCGCACCCCGGACGGCAAGGGCTGGCGCTTCACGCTGCGCGACGGCGTGAAATTCTCCAGCGGCAACGTGATGACGGTCGAGGATGTGAAGTGGTCGTTCGACCGCCTCCTCAATCTCGGCGATCAGCCCTCGCAATACATCGCCCATGTCGATCGCGTCGAGATCGTCGACAAGTCGACGCTCGACATCATCATGAAGGAACCGAAGGAGCCGCTGCTGACGATCCTCGCCGCACCGGAATTCGTCGTGTTCGAACGCAAGGTGCTCGAGCAGCACGGCGGCACGGCGGCCAAGGACGCGAAGACGGCGGATAAGGCCGCGCAATGGCTCAACAGCAATTCCTGCGGCACCGGTGCCTACCGCATCACCGCCTGGGAACGTAACGCGCAGATCCAGCTCGTGCGCAACGACCACTATTGGCAGGGCAAACCGCCCTTCGAGCGCATCGTCATCCGCCACATCAGCGATGGCGCCGCGCAGCTTCTCGCCGTGCGCCGCGGCGACATCGATCTCGCGTTCAACCTCATCCCCGAGCAGATCGCCTCGCTCAAGGAAGAGAAGAACGTGCGTCTCGCGCCGCTCGAGAGCCTCGACTTCGTCTATATGGCGCTGACACAGGAGCCCGAGTTCAATAAGGCTCTGGCGGTGAAGGAAGCACGCCAAGCGATCGGCTACGGTATCGACTATGATGGCATCATCAACGCGATGCTCGGCGGCGCGGCGCTGCGCCCCGCGCACTTCCTGCCGATCGGGGTGAGCGGTTCGACCAAGGAGATCGCCGCCAAGATCGGCTTCAAGCACGATCCGAAGAAGGCGAAGGAGTTGCTGGCCAAGGCAGGCTTCCCCGACGGCTTCGAATTCGAGATCGCCTATGGCAACGCCGCGGTGCAGGGCGTGACCTATCAGGAGCTCGGGCAGAAGATTCAGTCCGACCTTTCCAAGATCGGCATCAAGGTGAACCTGAAGCCGATGGACCAGGTGAACCTGCGCACCGAATACACCACCGGCAAATCGAAAGGCGGCGTGCTCACATTCTGGAACCCGCCGGCAGTCGAGAACCAGCTGTGGGCGTCGGCGGTCATCAACCGCGTCGCCAAGCGCGTGCATTGGACGGTGCCGGACGACATCCGCAAGCTTACCGCCGACGCCTCGCAGGAGAGCGATCCGAAGAAGCAGGCCGAGCTTTGGGTGCAATGGCAGGAGAAGCTGGTCGACCAGGCCAACCATTTCATCCTGTTCCAGCCGGTCTACCAGATCGCGGTGCGCGACACGATCAAGAACCTGCCGCTCACAGCCGCCGGCTGGATGCTCGATCTTTACGGCGTGACGCCGGCTTAGGGAGGCGGCACGCCTGCCCCCTTGTGGGAAGGTCGGCAGGCTTGCGCCGCGCCCACCACGACAACAAAATTGTCATGCCCGCGAAGGCGGGCATCCAGTAACCACCGGCCTCGCTAACTACGCGAGACCGGGCGTACTGGGCCCCCGCTTTCGCGGGGACGACACACCAGAGAGTGCGGCAAGAACAGAAGCAAAAGCTTTTCGGAGGAGCATGCTCAGACTCGCAAGGCCCGCGGCGCGCAGGCCACGCGCCGCAATCGAGAAAGCCGCTGACGCATGACGCGGTACATCGTCTCGCGCATCGGCCTTGCGTTCGTGATGGCGATCCTTGCGACGCTCGTCGTTTTCCTGATCGCCAATACCGTCCCGGGCGATCCGGTGCTGGCGCAGCTCGGCGACATCGCCGCGTCCAACAAGGAGTTCCTCGCCGAGTGGCGCGCGAAATGGGGCCTCGATCTTCCGCTCTGGGAGCGCTATCTCATCTTCCTCAAGGGCCTCTTTCAGGGCGACCTCGGCATCTCCATCTCCTCGCAGCGCCCAGTGCTCGAGGACATCCGCAATTATGCGCCGGCGACTATCGAGCTCGCCAGCGTCTCCTTCATCCTCTCAATCCTGATCGGTGTACCGCTCGGCATCATGGCGGCGGTGAAGCGCGACAGCTGGATCGACCACGCCGCGCGTTTCATCTCGCTGATCGGCGTCTCCTCGCCGACGTTCTGGCTCGCCTTCATCATGCTCGCGCTGTTCTATGGCGAGTTGCAGATTGCGCCCGGCCCCGGGCGGCTCGACGCGATCGCCATCGCCCCGCAGCCGATCACCGGGCTCCTGCTGATCGACTGCGTGATCACCGGCGACTGGGCGACGCTGCGCGATGCGGCCGCGCATCTCGTCTTGCCGTCGATCGTGCTCGCGGCGGCAACGCTCGGGCTCGTGACGCGCACCACCCGCGCCGCGATGCTCGACAGCCTCGCCCAAGAATATGTGCGCGTCGCCCGCGCCAAGGGATTGAAGGAGCAGCGCATCGTCGTCGGGCACGTGCTGCCGAACGCATTGATCCCGGTGGTGACGCTGGGCGGCCTCGCCTATGCGCAATTGCTCACCGGCGCGGTGCTTACCGAAACGATCTTTTCGTGGCCGGGGCTTGGCCGCTACACCTTCCGCAGCGCCGCGGCGCTCGACTTCCCGGCGATCATGGGGATCACCCTCGTCGTCGCCATCACTTATCTCGTGATCAATCTCCTGATCGATATCAGCTACGCCATCCTCGACCCGCGGGTGGTGCGATGACGGCGATCGATCAAGGCGTCGCGGTCTCGGCCGTGCCCGGCGTGAAGCCGCCGCCCACGAAGCTGCGCCGCCAGTTGCGCCGTTATTTCCTGCCCGGTCTCGGCCTCGGGATCGTGCTCATCTGGATCCTGGTTGCGATCTGCGCGCCGCTGCTTGCGCCTTATGCGCCCGACATTGTCGACGTCACCAAGCGGCTGAAGCCGCCGTCCGCGCAGCATTGGCTTGGCACGGATTCGCTCGGTCGCGACGTGTATTCCCGTCTCCTTTACGGATCGCGCGTCTCGCTGTTCACGGGCTTCGTCGTCGTCCTCGTCGGTGGCGCCATCGGCACGCTGGTCGGCGGCATCGCGGCCTACGCGCGCGGCCGCACCGAAGAGCTAATCATGCGGGCGACCGACCTGGTGCTGTGCTTTCCGCCGATTATCCTTGCGCTCGCCATCGCCGCTGCGCTCGGCATCGGCACTACCAACACGATCATCGCCATGCTCGTCGTCTGGTGGCCGAAATTCGCGCGCCTCGCGCGCAGCCTGGTCATCGTGCAGCGCTCACAGGAATATGTCGAAGCGGCGATCGTCGTCGGCTTGAAGCCGTCACGTATCCTGCTGCGCCACATCATTCCGAATTCGGTCGGACCGCTGATCGTTCTCGTCACGCTCGATGTCGGCAACGCCATCATCACCTTCGCCGGTCTCTCCTTCCTTGGCCTCGGCGTCGTGCCGCCGACGCCGGAATGGGGCTCGATGGTCGCGGAAGGGCGCGAGCTCGTGGATCAATGGTGGGTGGCAACCTTCCCCGGCCTCGCGATCCTGACCATCGTGCTTGGCTTCAACTTCTTCGGTGACGGCGTGCGCGACTGGCTCGACCCGAAATCGAGGCGGCGCTGACATGACCGAGACGCTCGCATCTGCTGCGAATACGCCAACGCCGGCCACGACGAAGACGGTGCTCGACGTGCGTGGGCTGAAGACCCAGTTTTTCACCGACGCGGGGATCGTGCGCGCAGTCGACGGGGTCAGCTTCAGCGTCAGCGCCGGCGAAACGCTCGGCATCGTCGGCGAGTCCGGATCGGGCAAGACCATCACGGCGATGTCGCTGATGCGTCTTCTCGAGGACCCGGCGCGCATTGTCGCCGGCGAGGTGCTCTTCCAAGGCCGCGACGTCGTCAAGATGAGCGACAAGGAGCTGCGCGCGCTTCGCGGCGACGGCATCGCCATGGTCTTCCAGGACCCGATGAGCGCGCTCAATCCGGTGCTGCGCATCGCCAAGCAGCTCGCCGAGACCATGGTCGTGCACGGCAAGCTCGACGAAACCCAGGCGCTCGCGCGCTCCGTCTCGCTGCTCGGCCGCATGGGCATCACGGCGCCGGAGCGGGCGATCCAGAGCTATCCGCACCAGTTCTCCGGCGGCATGCGTCAGCGCGTGATGCTCGCCATGGGCTTCAGCAACGAGCCGGTGCTCCTCCTCGCCGACGAGCCGACGACCGCGCTCGACGTGACGATCCAGGCGCAGATCCTCGACCTCATCGCCGAGCTCAACCGCGACTTCGGCGCGGCGATCGTGCTCATCAGCCACAACCTCGGCGCTATCGCGAGCGTGTGCACGCGCGTCATCGTGATGTACGCGGGCGAGGTGGTGGAGGAAGGACCGACGCAATCGATCCTCTCCGACCCGCGCCACCCTTACACCTGGGCGCTGATCAACGCCGTGCCGCGCATCGATCGCCACGTCGCCGGCGAGAAGCGCCTGGTGACGATCGAGGGCGTGCCGCCCGACCCCCTCGCCTACCCGGCCGGCTGCCGGTTCGCCGCGCGCTGCCCGTTCCGCATCGCCAAGTGCGACGAGCATCCGGAGCTTCGCGAGATCGCGCCCGGCCGCTTCACGCGCTGTTGGGTGACGCAAGCCGGCGAAGCGTTGCCGGCGCCGAAGACGGCGCAGGATGCGCTGCCGGAAAGTCGGCCGCAGGATAGCGAACCAATCGCGGAAACGAGCCTCTCCGCCGCCTCTCCCCAGCGGGGAGAGGTCGACGCGCGCAGCGCGTCGGGTGAGGGGGCAAGAGCTTCTCGAGAGTCTATAACCCCTCACCCCAACCCTCTCCCTATGGGAGAGGGAGTCCGTCCGAGCCCCGCGGCAACGCAAAATCTTGATAGCACCGCTCAAATCGCGGCCGAACCCATCCTCGAAGTGCGCGGGCTCGTGAAGCATTTCGCGCTGCCGCGCGACACCTTCTTCGGCTCGCAGCGCGTGGTGCATGCGGTCGACGATGTCGATCTCGAGCTCGCACGCGGCGAAACGGTTGGCCTCGTCGGCGAATCCGGCTGCGGCAAGTCGACGCTCGCCCGCCTCGTCGCTCGCATCCACGAGCCGACTGCCGGCGTGATCCGTTTCGAAGGCACCGACATCGCGACAGCGCCGCAGTCGGCGATCCGCCCCTTACGCCGGCGCATGCAGATGGTGTTCCAGGACCCGTACAGCTCGCTCAATCCGCGCATGACCGTCGCGGACATCCTCGCCGAGCCGCTGCGCTTCCACGGCATCACCAAGACCGGCGCCGAGACGCGCGCGCGCATCGGCGAATTGCTGACGACGGTCGGGCTTGCCGCGAAATCCGCCGAGCGCTTCCCGCACGAATTCTCCGGCGGTCAGCGCCAGCGCATCTCGATCGCCCGCGCGCTCGCGGTGCGCCCCGATTTCGTCATCGCCGACGAGCCGATCTCCGCGCTCGACGTGAACATCCAAGCGCAGATCATCAATCTGCTCATCGACCTGCGCGAGAAGTTCGGGCTCACCTACCTCTTCATCGCGCACGACCTCGCGGTGGTGCGCCACATCTCCGACCGCATCGTCGTGCTCTACCTCGGCAAGGTCGCGGAAGTGGCGCCGGCGGAGGCGCTGTTCCAGGCGCCGCTGCATCCCTATACGCGCTATCTGATCTCGGCCGTGCCGATCCCCGACGCCGACGCCGAGAAGCGCCGCGCGCGCCTTCCGCTCACCGGCGAGCCGCCGAGCTCCATCGATCCGCCGTCCGGCTGCCGCTTCCGCACGCGCTGCCCGATCGCGCAAAAGATATGCGCCGAGGTCCCGCCGCCGCTCATCGCACACCGCGACGGCCACTTCGCCGCATGCCATTTCCCGGGGCAGTTTTGACGGGCTAGGCGTCGTAGGATGGGTTGAGCGCAGCGAAACCCATCATCGTTCGCCGAAGCTTAGCTCTGGTTTGGAAACGTCACCGGCCCAATCGTGGGGATAGACGCCAAGCCTGATCAACCGATGAAACGACGAGTACGGCCAGTCGCTCGGACGCGACACCAATCCGTGCTTCACCGGATTGTAGTGGATGTAATCCATGTGAACGGCGAAATCCCCGTCGTCGCGGATCGTGCGCTCCCAATAACGCCGCTGCCAAATCCCTCTCTCGCCCTTTCTGTCGCGGCTCGATGACGTTCGTTCGCCAGGGGGCAGGCACCTCGAAAAATTTGCTTTGATGAGGCGCCACCGCTTTGGATAGTCGGCATCACCCTCGAAAAGCGTCCAGATCGTATGGAGGTGGTCAGGAAGCACCACGATGCCGTCGATCCGAAACGGATGACGGGTGCGCACCTCGCGAAACGCGACGCGAAGGGCATTTATATTTTCGGTCAGGAGCGATTGTCTTCGATTCCAAAGATTCACAGTGAAAAAATACGTCGCACCTGCGGTTCGGTTACGCCGATAGTTCGTCATCTTGGGGTTGATGGGTTTCGCTGCCGCTCAACCCATCCTACACATTCCCAAGATGTTCGCGCCCCCTAATTCCCCTTCAGCAGCCGCCGCGCGATGACGACGCGCATGATCTCGTTCGTGCCCTCGAGGATCTGGTGCACGCGAAGGTCGCGGAGATAGCGTTCGACCGGGAACTCCTTGATATAGCCGTAGCCGCCGTGGAGCTGCAGCGCCGCGTTGCACACGTCGAAGCAGATGTCCGTCGCGAAGCGCTTCGCCATCGCACAATAGGTCGTCGCCTGCGGGTCGGCGGCGTCGAGGGCAGCGGCCGCACGGTGGACCATCAGCCGGGCCGCATCGAGCTCCGTCGCCATGTCGGCGACGCGGAACTGCAGCGCCTGGAACTCGGCCAAAACCTTACCGAACTGCTTGCGCGTGCCGAGATGCGCGAGCGCCGCCTCGAGCGAGGCGCGCGCCCCACCGAGCGAGCACGCGGCGATGTTGATGCGCCCGCCGTCAAGGCCCTTCATCGCGATCTTGAAGCCCTCGCCCTCCGCGCCGATCCGGTTCGTCACCGGCACGCGGCAATTCTCGAAGATCACGGCCGCCGTCGGCTGGCTGTTCCAGCCGAGCTTCTTCTCCTTCTTGCCGAAGGAGAGCCCAGGCGTGCCCTTCTCGACCACAATGCAGGAGATGCCGCTCGGCCCCTCCTCGCCAGTGCGCAGCATGCAGACATAAACGTCGCTCGCGCCGCCACCGGAGATGAAAGCCTTCTCCCCGTTGATGACGTAATGGTCACCATCGCGCTCCGCGCGCGAGCGTAGCGATCCGGCGTCGGAGCCGGCGCTCGGCTCAGTCAGACAATAGCTCGCGAAGTGTTCCATGGTCGTGAGCTTCGGCAGGAAGCGGTGGCGCTGTTCGTCGCTGCCGAAAGTGTCGATCATCCACGACGCCATGTTGTGGATCGAGATATAGGCCGCCGTCGACGGGTCGGCCGCCGCGAGTTCCTCGAAAATGATCGCCGCGTCGAGCCGGGTCAGGGCCGAGCCGCCGACGTCCTCGCGCACATAGATGCCGGCGAAGCCATTGGCGGCGGCCGCCCGCAGCGCCTCGACCGGGAACGTGCCGGTCTCGTCCCAGTGCGCAGCATGCGGCAGAAGCTCTTCCTGCGCAAAGTTACGCGCCGTCTCCTGAAAGGCTCGCTGGTCCTCGGTGAGCTGGAACACGAAAATGCCTCGCCTCGCACGGTTAACGATGTGATCCCTAGCCTACAATCGCCGCCGGCGGAATTCGCCCAAAGGCCCGCCCGCGCCGATGCGGCTTGAAAAAACCGCGATTCTGCGCCATATGCGCTGCGACGAGCGGATGACCGGCGCTGGCCGGTCCCCTTGGGCCGCGTGAACGGGTCGCAATAAGACCCGGCCCCATCCGTTCCATTAACCGGCAGCCCAGCCCGCGCGGGGTGTCTTCATCACCGCGAATCATGCTCCGGCGGAAAGCCGCCGAGCGCTTCGTTTATGCAGAAAGCTTCCCTTTGACTTCCTTTGATGGTTTCGGCCTTGCCGAACCGATTGCTCGCGCGCTGCGCGACGAAAAATACGTCACCCCCACTCCCATTCAGGCCCAAACCGTTCCCCTCGCTATGGCGGGGCGCGACGTCATCGGCATCGCCCAGACCGGGACAGGCAAGACGGCCGCCTTCGCGCTGCCGATCCTGCACCAGATCTTCAAACACCGGCGCGCGCCGGAGAAGAAGACATGCCGCGTGCTGGTGCTCAGCCCCACGCGCGAACTCTCTGGCCAGATCGTCGACAGCTTCAAGGCCTATGGCCGCCACCTCAATGTCAGCATCGCGCTCGCGATCGGCGGCGTGCCGATGGGCCGGCAGGTCCGCGCGCTGATGGGCGGCGTCGAGGTGCTGGTCGCAACGCCCGGCCGGCTCCTTGACCTCATGCGCGGCAACGCGGTGCGGCTGAACAAGGTCGACTTCCTCGTCCTCGACGAGGCCGACCGCATGCTCGACATGGGCTTCATCCACGATATCCGCCAAGTGGTCGCGAAGCTCCCCGCCGAGCGGCAGACCTTGTTCTTCTCCGCGACGATGCCGCAGGCGATCGCGCAGCTCGCGAAGCAGATGCTGCGTGACCCGGCGCAGGTCGCCGTCACGCCAGTCGCGACGACGGCAGAGCGGATCGCGCAGCGGGTCGTGCATGTCGACCATGCGGCGAAGCCCGCGACGCTCGCGAAGATCCTGAAAGAAGAGGCGATCGACCGCGCTCTCGTCTTTACCCGCACCAAGCACGGCGCCGACAAGGTCGTGCGCAATCTCGCGCGGGCGAACGTCACCGCCGAGGCGATCCACGGCAACAAGTCGCAGAACCAGCGCGAGCGAGTCCTCGCCGCGTTCCGGCAGGGGCGCGTGCGCATTCTTGTCGCGACCGATATCGCCGCCCGCGGCATCGACGTCGAGGGCGTCTCGCATGTCGTCAACTACGACCTGCCGAACGTGCCGGAGAGCTATGTGCATCGCATCGGCCGCACCGCGCGCGCCGGCGCTGACGGCATCGCAATCTCGCTTTGCACAAACGACGAAGCTCCCTATCTGCGCGGCATCGAGAAGCTGATCCGCCAGACCATTCCGGCGACAGACCAGCGCTCGGGACCGGCGCACGGCCATCATAAGGCTGCGCGCCCCGACCCGCGGACATCGCCCATCCAGAAGGGCGAGGCTGCCTCTGCGGGCCGACCGGGCCGCCGCCGGCGACGCCGCAATGGCGGTGCGCAAGGTCAAAAACCGGTTGAACATCGCGCGGCGGCGAAAGATGGTGCCGCCCACCACGTCCGCCAACGCGGGGGACGCACGCGCGGACAACACGATCAACACTCACAGCGCTGACCAACGGGAAAGACACGATGGCGAAGGAAGAACTGATTGAGTTCGAGGGCCTCGTTCTCGAAATCCTGCCAGATGCCCGCTATCGCGTGCAGCTCGACAGCGGTCACGATATCATCGCCTACACGGCGGGCCGGATGAAGAAGAACCGCATCAAGACATTGGCGGGCGACCGCGTCACCGTCGAGGTCTCCCCTTACGATCTCGGCAAGGGGCGCTTGATCTTCCGCCACAAGGACGAGCGCGCGGCTGCAGCAGGGCCGGCGCGGCGCCCGCCGCCGCGTCCGCAGTTCCGCAAACGCTAGCTGCACTCGTCATTGCCGGGGGCTTGACCCGGCAATCCATCCATTTTCGCAAAGGCCCTTTTCGGAGGATGGATGCGCGGGTCAAGCCCGCGCATGACGATGATGAAGCGCATTCTCTCGACAAAAACAAAAGGCGCCTCCGCAGAGGCGCCTTGAAAAAGAAAGCCCGCCGTATGGCGGGCTTTCTCGTCGACGATCAGACCTCGCGGAGCTGATCGGCCGAGCTCTTGCCGGTCCGGCGATCCTGCGTCAGCTCGTAGGACAGCTTCTGCCCTTCGCGCAGGTTGGACATTCCGGCACGTTCAACGGCACTGATGTGAACGAACACATCCTTGCTGCCATCATCGGGCTGGATAAATCCGTAGCCCTTTTGCGCGTTGAACCATTTCACAGTTCCGGTGCTCATGTAGTTCCTTTGACGATCGTGTAAGCGTATAGCCCCGATACAATAGAGGCGGCTGTCTCGAGGTTTAGGAAGAGGTCGTCAGTCAAGCACCAAGCAGAGCCTAGAGCATTGGCCAAGCGTCCGGCCGAAACTTCGATCCGCAAAAATAGTCGTGAACGCCTTTCCGCACAAGCGGCACGTCGACACCGATGCGGGCGCACATGCGAACCTCACCGCATCGCATCAAACCAGCCGGGTCAACACGGTTGCCAGTTCGCCTCCAGGATCGGCCAATTTCTCCATGATTGAGAAATGATCGTCCCCGTTCAGGGGTAAAATCCCGCCCGGCAAACCGCGAGCCGCCCGCGCCGCGTGATAATCGACCGATTGGCGCTGCAATTCGGGCAATTCGCCCAATCCGTAGGCGATGAGGAACGGATTGGCGCGCGCCGGCAAACGATGGATCGGGCTGATCTGCGCCACCTCCGCCGGCGTCAGCTTCAGCTTTTCGTTCAAATAGTTCAGCCGGCAGGGCTCGAGGTCGAAGATGCCGCTGATGGAAAGCCCGGCGTCGACCTCGGCAAGCTCCATGGCGAGCGCCGTGAGGTGCCCGCCCGCCGACCAGCCGGCGACGATCAGCCGCCCGCCCCCCGCACCGAGCGTCGCACTCTCCTGACGCAGCCAGCGGATGGCGCGCTGCGTCTCGTCGGCGATCTCGGTGACGGTGACGTCGGGCGCGAGCGTATAGCCGACGAGCGCCACGTCGAAGCCGTGCGCCATCGGTCCTCCCGCGATGAAGGAGAAGGTTTCCTTGGCGCGGTGCTGCCAATAGCCGCCGTGAATGAAGACGAGAAGCGGCGCACCCGACGCGCCGCATTTGAAGAGGTCGATGCGGTTGCGCGGCCGCGGCCCGTACCGCAGGTCGAGATGCTGCGGCAGCCGCGCCCGCAACCGGCCGCTGCGGGCTTCCCAATCCGCAACGATCGCCGGACTGTTGGGCACGGCGAGACCGTTGTTGTAGGCCGCATCGAGTTGCGCGCGCGTCATCCCGCGCCAAATGATTTCCTTACTCATCAGACCGTCGCGATCGGGTTGGCGGGCGAGCCGACGGCGCCCGGGAGCCGCAGCGGCGGCGCGGTGAGGAGGAAGCGGTTGCGGCCATGCGCGCGCAGCCATTGCGCGAGCGGCGTGAGAAGCCAGAGCTCGCCGAGATTGACGCCGAGCTTGAAGAGACAATGCTCGTGCAGCGGCAGGCTCGCGCAGCAGCCTTCGCCGGGAAGCGACGGATGCGCCTCGACGGCATAGTTGTCGGCGATGAGGCAGACGAGGCCGCTTTGCGTAATCAAGTCGAGGAGCTTGTAGTCGCGGCCGTTGAGGACCGGGCAGGTGTGATGCAGATCGTGCTCGCTCGGATGCCCCTCCTTCTCGAGCAGCATCTCGCTGAAGCCCGTGTGCAGGCAGACGAGATCGCCCTCCTCTACGACGACCTTGTCCGCCTCCATGACGCGCATCAGGTCGTCGTAACCGACCACCTTGCGCTCGCGGCCGAAATGCGCGGCAAGATCGATCATCACGCCACGTCCCTGGATGCATTTGGCAGCCATGTTCTCGACGCCGAGCGCGTGCGCATGCGAGGTCGAACGCGCTTCGACGGTGTCGATGCCGCCGGCATCCTTGACGTCGCTCGGGCCTACGATCGCCTCGCCGCCGCGATAGCCGTTGTAGAAGACCGGCTCCGGCTTGCCGTCGCCGTCGGCGTCGAACATCGAGCCGACATGCGCGAGGCTGTCCCACTGCGACGAATATTGCAGGTGGATGATCGCGACATCGTCGTTGATGACGTCGCTCACGCTCGGATCGTCGGCGACGAAGACCATGTTCGGCCGCCCGTTGCGGATCGTCGGGCGCAGAACGGGGGGAAAGCGGCGCGGATTGAGGAGATTGCCGCCGGGATAATCGAGCGGCAGGCTGAGGCAAAAGGTGAGGCCCTCGCGCACTTCCGCGACGCCCTGCTTCACCTTCTCCGGCGTCAGCAGGTTCAGCCGCCCGAGTTGGTCGTCGGGGCCGAAGTCGCCCCAAGTCGATCCGTGCGGCCGCCGCTTCCAGCGTGTCGAGCCCGCCATCATGCGCTCTCCGTTTCCGATCGTCCCTCCCCGGAGGGGAGGGTGCCCGAGCGAAGCGAGGGCGGGTGGGGACATCGTAACCGTCCCCACCCGACTCGCTCGCCATGCTCGCGAGCCACCCACCCCTCCGGGGAGGGATTGAGTCTCTCGCGGATGCATGCATGCGTCACGCGCCATCTTTCCTGGCTAGACCCCATCCTACAATCCGGCAGCATCGCGTCCTTCTGCGCCGCGGCCCGCCTTTCCCCTCGAAATCCGGAGCTCTCAATGGACTATCGCAATCTCGGCCGCAGCGGCCTGAAGGTCGCGCCGCTCTGCCTCGGCACCATGATGTTCGGGGGGCCGGCCGACGAAAAGACGGCGGCGAATATCGTCGGCAAGGCGCGCGACGCCGGCATCAATTTCATCGACACCGCCGACGCCTACACGGATGGGCGTTCGGAGGAGGTCACCGGCCGTTTGATCGCGCCGCATCGCGAGTCCTGGGTGCTTGCGACCAAGCTCGCCAACCCGATGGCGCAGGACCCGAACGGCGAAGGCCTCTCGCGCAAATGGGTGATGCGCGCGGTCGAAGCGAGCTTGCGCCGTCTCGGTACCGACTACATCGACATTTATTATCTGCACAAAGAGGATCTCGCGACGCCGCTTGCCGAAACGGTGCGCGCCATGGCCGATCTCGTGCACCAGGGCAAGATCCGCTATTTCGGGGTGTCCAATTATCGCGCTTGGCGCGTCGCGGAAATCTGCCGCATCTGCGACGCGCTCGGCATCGACCGCCCCGTCGCAAGCCAGCCCTATTATCACGCGCTCTACCGCACGATCGAAGTCGAGCACCTGCCCGCGTGCCAATATTTCGGCCTGGGTGTCGTTACCTATAGCCCGCTCGCGCGCGGTGTCCTCACCGGCAAATACGATCCCGACGCGCCGGCTCCCGAGGGCACACGCGCCGCCCGCCAGGACAAGCGCATGATGCAGACGGAATGGCACGTCACGTCGCTGCGCGTCGCACAGACGATCAAGGCGTACGCCGAAAAGCGGGGCATGACGCCGAACCACTTCGCCATCGCCTGGGTGCTCAACAACCGGCTGGTGACGGCGACGATCGGCGGCCCGCGCACGGAGGCCCAATGGGACGATTACCTCGCGGCGCTCAACGTCAAGCTCACCAAGGATGACGAGGCCTTCATCGACGGCCTCGTCATCACCGGCCATCCGGCGACGCCGGGCTATAACGACCCCGCCTATCCGATCGAGGGCCGGGTTCCGCGGGTGGGATAACCTCCGAGTGTCATGCCCGCACCCGGGCCTGGCCTTCGGCCAGCCCGAGTACAAGCTCCAGCGGGCATCCAGTAGCCACCGCCCTGCATTGATTTCGAGAGCACACGGCGTACTGGGTCCCCTGAGTTCACAAACGAAGTGCAACACCTTGATGGGGAGGTGTTGCCATGGACCGGCGGTACGAACAGCTCTCGTTGGAAGACCGCCGCGAGATTGCCCGTCTACAAGCCGATGGCGCCTCGCTCCGGCAAATCGCTGCAGCTCTTCATCGCGCGCCATCGAGCATTGCTCGCGAGGTAAAGCGCAATCGCGGCCGCGGCGGCGACAAACCAAGCTTCGCTCAGGAACAGACGCGAGCGCGGCGCTGGGCGGGGTCTCGCTTGGACCGGGACCCCGCCCTGCGCCGCGCCGTGCTCGAGCACCTCACGCAAGGCTGGTCTCCCGAGCAGGTCGCCGGCCGCCTCGCTCGCGAGCGGGCGACAAAGCGCATCCGCTACGAGAGCATCTACCGCTTTATCTACGCTCAGATCGCGCGCACGAAGGACTACGGCTGGCGGCAGTATCTGCCGCGTGCCAAGTCCAAACGCGGCTTCCGCGGCCGTAAAGGCGGCAGTTCGGCGAGCTTCATTCAGGGGCCGGATTCCCTTATCCGAACGGCCGACCGAAGCGACCGATCGACAGACGCCGGGCCATTGGGAAGCCGACCTGATGCTGTTCTCCAAGTACGGCCAGGCCGTGCTCACCTTGCATGAGCGCCACTCGCGTCTGCTCCGCGCCACACGCCCTGCCAGCAAAGCCGCAGACCCGATCGCGCAGCAGCTCTACGACATCTTCGAACGTCTGCCGGAGCAACTGCGCCGAACCATCACCTTCGACAACGGCACCGAGTTCGCCCATCATCGGCGGCTGCACGAGCTCGACCTGCTGACCTTCTTCTGCGATCCGCACGCGCCCTGGCAGAAGGGCGGCATCGAGAACGCCATCGGTCGCATGCGCCGGTTCCTCCCGCGCAAGACCGATCTCGTCCTGCTCCCCAAACGTCGCTTCCTAAACCTGCTGGCTGCCTACAAACATACCCCCAGAAAATGCCTTGACTGGAGAACCCCAGCCGAGACTTTCTTCCAGGTGTTGCACTTCGAATGTGAATCCACCTCCCCGCTTGCGCGGGGACGACACACAGGAGTCCGTCGGCTCGCTTCGACGACTTGCCTTCAGCGCCCCACCAAATCCGCGAGCTCCGGCACAACCCAGAGCGGCGCCTCGCCGCGATTCACGCGCTGCACATTGTCGAAGGCGTTGCGGAAGCGCGCGACATGGTTGTCCCAGGTCGGCCCGGCGAAGTGCGCGGTGAGGACGACATTGTCGAGCTTGAGGAGCGGATTGTCGGCGGGCGGCGGCTCCTGATCGAACACGTCGAGCCCCGCGCCGAAAATCTTGTGCTGGCTCAGCGCCGCATGCAGCGCGGCCTCGTCGATCACCGGGCCGCGCGAGGTGTTGACGACGATCGCCTCCGGCTTCATTTGCGCCAGCTCCTCCGCACCGATGAGATGCCGCGTCGAGTCGTTGAGCGGGACGTGCAGCGACACGATGTCGGACGTGCGGATGAGCTCGCGCAGGAGACGGAACTTCGCGCCGAGCGCGTCCTCTTGATCTTCGCTCAGGCGCGCGATGTCGAAATATTGCACGCGCATGCCGAAGGCGCCGGCGAGCCGCGCCACTTTCTTGCCGATGGTGCCGAGACCGACGATGCCGAGCGTCTTGTTGTGGAGCTCGTACATGCGCGGCGCCGGGCCGTTGCCGCGCCAGCGGCCCGCCGAGACGCTCGCATGCTGCCACACGACTTTGCGCGCGACCGTGAGCATCAGCATCAGCGCATGCTCGGCGACCGAGATCGCGTTGGCGCCGCCGTTGTTCGACAACGGCACCTTGGCGCGCCGCAACGCGCCGAGGTCGACATTGTCGTAACCGGCGCTGAGCAGCTGCACGAGCTTCAGCTTCGGCGCGGCGCGGAAAAACGCATCCTTCATCGCGACGTTCGGATAACAGACCATATACTCGGCGGAGGCGAGCGCCGCCTCGTTCTCGATGCCCTCGCCGCGCGCCAGGACGAGATCGAACCCCGCCGGCGCCATGTCCTTCGCGATCGCGCTGATTTCGGCGGACGGCGGCACGAGAACGATCCTCGGTGGCATGGATGTCATTTCCTTCCTTTTTCGTCATTGCCGGGCTTGACCCGGCAATCCATCCTTTTCGTAAGAAGATGGATGCGCGGGTCAAGCCCGCGCATGACGGTGACAGTTGAGAGAGCATCGCTTTGAGCCAGCCTCACGTCGACGCGCGGGCGCGCGAGAGGCCCAAGGCCATAATGCGGTCGAGGAGCGCGGGATACTTGAACCCGTCATGCGCCGCCGAGTCGGCGAAGACCTCATAGCGCGCGATATCCGGGTTGGGATTGGCCTCGAGAAAATACGGCGTGCCATCGGCCGCGAGGCGGAAGTCGACGCGCGCATAGCCGTCAAGTTCGAGCGTCTTGCAGATGCGCTTGGCGATCCGCTGGATACGCGCATAAAGCTCCGGCGCGAGGTCTTCGGCATAGCCTTGCAGGATACCGCGCCGCTCCTGATAGTCGACGTCGAATTTGACTTTCTCCGTCGCAATCCGGTTCGAGCCCTCGCCGAGGTCGCCGAATTCCAGCTCCCAAATCGGCAAGGAGCGCAGCCGGTTGTTTCCGATCACGCCGACATAGAACTCGCGGCCCTCGATATACTGCTCAGCGATCGCGGCGGTACCGACCCGTTCGTGAATGAAGGTGACGCGTTCGGCAAGCTTCTCGTCGGTGTTCACGACGGACGCCTGCGCGATTCCGCGGGAGGAGTCCTCGCTCAAGCTTTTCACGATGAGCGGAAAGTTCAGCCGCGCCGGGCGTTGGATTTTACGCCCGGTCGGAAAGACCGCGAAGCTCGGCACCGGGATGCGGTGATAAGCGAGGAGCTTCTTCGAGAGATCTTTGCCCCGCGCCAGCATCAGGCCGCGCGGGTTGCAGCCGGTGTAGGGAATACGCAGCAGCTGAAGATAGCTCGCGACGTTCTGGTCGTAAGCCGTCTCGCCGTGAAACTCTTCCAAGAGATTGAATACGACGTCCGGCTTGAAGCTCTCGATCGCTTCGCGGATCGGCCGCAGCGTATCTTCGAGACCGAGAACCTGCACCTCGTGCCTGCGCGAGCGCAGCGCGCGGATCACATCGTAGCCCGTGCGCCACGCAAGAATCTCCTGCTCGGAATGGCCCTTGAGCGAATCCGGCGGAACCTGATGGCTGTTCAAAAGCACGAGGACGCGGAGACGTTTCACAGCGCAAGCCACTTTCCACGCGTTGAACCGTGAAGCGAGTGCACCGTCTTGGCGGTCAGCAATACGGTGAAATCCATCAGCAACTGGCGCTCGGAACCGACGGCGCGCAATTTCAAATCCCGACTTCGTACAATCATATCGTCGAATACAGCATCAAGCGTTAACTGATACTCGCCCGTCCATTTCGAAACAATCTGCCGAATGCGGGTGCGATTGTGCCGCAGAAATGTCGACGCCGCCAGAGCATGGTTGTGACGCGGATTGTCCGAGAAGATACGGCGCAGGTCGTTATCGTAAACTTTCGGCACATCGATCGCGTAATGCGATTGCTTCCTTTTGTAATGCTGGCCGAGCGTTCTTTCCAATCGGCTGAGCGGATCGATCTCTTCACGGTTAATGAGAATGGGTTTCTCGCCAGCGATCTCCGTCATCAGCTCGTCGACATATTCGAGCTTCGCGAGCGCCGGCCAATCGGCATAGCGCTTGCGCCAGGTCGAACGCGGCCGCAGCCACACGGCGAACGTCTCGGCGAAATCTTCATCCGGATGGCTTTGCGCGTACCAGAGGCGCAAGTGCTGAACGTAGTTGCGGCTCGCCGGATTGGGACGATAGTGGGTCGGATAGCGCGTCGACGAGCGGCCGAACAATTGCTGCCATCGCCGCCGGCGATGCAGCTGAAACGAGTTCTGCACCACATGTCCCGCCTCGTGGCGAAGGATGCGCATGCACTCCGCGCGCGTGCCGCCTTCGACGTCGATGATCATCTTGCGCTCGAGCCGCATCAGCCGCGGATGCGCGAGATAGAAAGGAAACGCGATGCCGGGCGCGCCGACGGGGCTGAACCACTCGTCCGAAAGCCACGCATGCGGGCGCACGCGCAGGTTCCGCTGCTCGAGCTCGTCATGGAGCGCCTCGAGCATGTCCGCGAGCCAGGTGTTTCGCCAGGTGACCTTGAGGTCCTTGAAGCGCAGCTTCAGCAACGCGTCGTCGGAGAGCGATTCCCAGGCGTGTCTACGGGGCATGGCGGAAGCGGTTGGAGACGGGCGTCACCCTGCGGGTCCCTTGGAAAGTGCCAAAATCCCGGCCCCGAGGGACCGCATTCCGCGGCTCTGGCGTGCCTCGGGAATGGGCCGGTAGCCTACGCGAAAGCGCCTGTTCGGCAACCTTTCAAGCGACGGCCCGATGGGCCGCGGCGGGAGCGCCGGCCATGCTTGCATTTCGCGTCCGCAGGATACAGATAACCGCAGTAAAATCAGCATTTCCGAAGACCTGCCCCGATGACCGAGACCGAGACCGCGCACAGGGAGCGGCGCGAGCGCCTCAGCACGGCGCTGCGCACCGAGACCGGCATCGACGAAGCCATGATCGATTCGCTCGTGCGCGCCTTTTACGGCCGGATCCGCGACGACGCCCTGCTCGGCCCGATCTTCGCGGCGCGGATCAAGGACTGGGAGCCCCACCTTCAGCAGATGTGCGCCTTCTGGTCCTCGGTCGCCCTGATGAGCGGCGTCTATCACGGGCAGCCGATGCAGAAGCATCTGCCGCTGCCGGTCGATGCCCGCCACTTCGACCGCTGGCTCGCTTTATTCGAGGCGACGGCGCGCGAGCTTTGCCCGCCGCGCGCGGCCGATCACTTCATGGAACGCGCGCATCGGATCGCCGAAAGCCTCGAGCTCGGCATCGCCTGCACGCGTGGCGTGATGCTCGCGAAAGGCGAGCGCTTCCGCGACCCGGCGCTCGAGAGCGCCGGCGCCGCCTGACGCAGCCTATTCCTCTACAAACGTCAGGATGACGCCGTTCGCCGCTTCGGCGGGCACACAGGCGCGTCCCGCTCCGACCGGCAAAGCGCGGCTGTAAGTCCGCGCCGCTTCGAGGTCGCGTGTCGCGAGCACGATCGCGGCCGCGCCCTCGCGCGTCGCGCCCGCCCGCACCGCTTGCGGGTAGAGCGCGGCGAAACTCGCCGGAGCGTAGAACAGGAAGTCGGCCCGGTTGCCACCCGAGGGCACGCGGAAACCTTCCGGTATGCGTGTCACCGGCTCGTCGATGAGCCGGGACAGATGCTCGGCCGCCGCCTTCGTGTTCGCCGCGAGAATCTCGAGCCGCACGATCCGCGTCGCGCCATTCGCGTGGCGCTGCAGCTCGGGCACCCAAACGTTCTCCCGCGTGAGATGCTGGCAGGCGAAAATCCGCAAGCCGCCCGGCGTTTCGATGAGCGGCCAACGGAATACGTTGAACTTCGCTTCGCTCCGGCCCTCGTCCGGCAAGTCCACCGGGCGCCCGAAATGCACGGGGCCGAGCGGGGTGAGGCCGCGGGCTCTCACCTCGTCGGCGCCCGCCTGCGCGTCGTCGGTGGTGAACGCCGCGCGCTCGATCCCCTCGCGTTCCTTGAGGAACGCAATGGTAGGCTTGAGATGCTCCGTCTCGGCGAGCACGCCGAGCAGCTCGAGATAGTCGTGCTCGAACACGATGGTGTAGTTGCCGGAGCCCAGATGCGCCGAATGCACGCCGCGCGGCGACACCGTAAAGCCGAGCATTTTCCAATCATGCGCGGCCCGGTCGAGATCGCGGACGTTGATGACGACGTGATCGAGGCCAAGGATGTGCTTGAGAGGCATCGTGTGCTCGCTGATCTGTCGCGCTTACTGCGCCAGGAAACCGCCGTCCACGGGAAGCGTGTGCCCCGTCACCATGGCTGACGCGCCGCTCGCAAGATAGAGGATTGCGGCGGCAATTTCGTCTGCCGTCGCGAGGCGGCCGAGCGGCGTCATCGCCTTGATCCGCTCGACGAGCTCCGGCTGTTCGAGCAGCGGTGCGATGAACGGCGTTGCGACATAGGTCGGCGCGACGGCGTTGACGCGGATGCGGTGCGCCGCCCACTCGACCGCCAGCGCCCGCGTCATGTTGACGATCGCACCCTTGGTCGTCTGATAGGAAATATTGGGGTAGAGGCCGCCGCCTGAGAGCCCCATGATCGACGCGACATTGATGATCGATCCCGCTCGCCCGGTCGCGATCATCACGCGCGCCGCCTCGCGCGCGCAGAGAAAGCTGCCGGTCATATTGACCGCGACGACCCGATCCCACTCGGCGCGCGTGACGTCCAAGGCCGGCCGGCGGATCGCGGTGCCGGCGCAATTGACGAGAACATCGAGCCGGCCGCGCGCCTTGTGCACGCCGCGAAAGGCCTCCGCCACGGCCGCGTCGTCGGCGATGTCGATCGCAAGCGCCGTGACGCCCGCAGGCGCGTCGGAGGGAAGATCGGCTTGATCGAACACGGTCACGCTCGCGCCGGCAGCCGCGAGCGCGCGCACGGTCGCAAGGCCGATGCCCGACGCGCCGCCGGTGACGACCGCCACGGCGCCGTCGAGACCGAACACGCGCGCGAGAAATCCGTCTGCCACCCCTTGCCTCCCTATGTGATGCGGCGAGGCGGCATCATGCGCGGCGCAGCGCACAAGAGCCAGAAAAAACGATTCATTCCGTCATGGCCGGGCGCAGCCCGTCGAAGACGGGTGTGGACGCCCTTTTGTCCCCGCCGTCCACGTCATTCTTGTGCAATTGAAGCAAAGACGTAGATGCCCGCAACAAGTGCGGGCATGACGCTAGCTGAGAAAACGCAATTGATTGATCCAGACTCTCGCGATTACGAGTGGCCGCCATATTTCTTGAGCGCCTTTTCGATCAGCGCATTGTCATGCGTGCGGTCGAAATTGAACTTCGCGCTCTTGAATGCGGGATCGAGCACCGAGATGGCGTCGGCGACATTCTTGACGGCCTCGTTGCTCACGATGCCGTCCCAAGTGAAGGCGGCGATATTCGTCTTGAGCGACTGACGATACAGCGCCTCGTCGGCCTTGTAGTATTCCGGCGGAAGGGTCGCGATGATGTCGTCGATGGAGGCGGTCTTGAGCCACTGCATCGCGTGAACGATCGCGTTGGCGACCGCTTGCGTCGTGTTCGGATTGGCTTTCACGAACTCGGTCTTGGCGAACAGGCAGTCGGCAAGATAGTCGCCGCCGAAGGCCGCCTTGGTTCCTTCCTCATTGCGGCTGTCGACCAGCACTTTCGCTTCGCCGGCGTTGACGAGCGCGCTGATCGCCGGGTCGAGATTGACGAGCGCGTCGAGTTCACCGCCCGAGCGGACCGCGGCGACCGCCGAAGGCCCCGTTCCGATCGAGATGTAGCTCGCCTCTTTCCACGGCACGCCGGCGCGCTCCATCAGCGACGCGACGAAATTATGCGTGGCCGAGCCTGGCGCCGAAACGCCGATCTTCTTGCCCTTGAGGTCGGCGACGCTCTTGACCTTGCCCGCATTCGCCTTGGTGACGACCAGCACGTTTCCGGCGTAGCGGCCGAAGGTCGCGATGCAGGTGATGTTGATGCCCTTGGCCTGCATGCGCAGCGTATGCTCGAACGCGCCTTCCGAAACGTCGGAATTTCCGCCGATCAACGCCTGCAATCCGGCCGTGCCCGACGCGAACGGCACCGCCTCGACCTCCAACCCTTCCTCCTCGAAAAACTTCTTATGCAGCGCCACGACGAACGCGACCTTGTTCATCTGGCTGATGGAGCCGCCGACGGAGATGACGAGCTTTTTCTTTTCCAGCGCGCCGGTCTGGGCCGAGGCGGGAACAACAAGGAGAGATAAACCGACAATCAGGAGCTTCAGAAGCCGCGTCATTCCTTCCTCCGCATGTGCTTTTTTGAACGCCAAAGCCGAGATCGTGCGTGTCGGCCGGTCCGTAGGATTGTACGACAATCCTTGCCGGACCTGTCAAGGAAGGGCTTCGGCGCGACGAGATTGAGAAAGCGGACATGCCTGGAGGTCCGAGCAAGTCACATGCGGACGAACCAGGCCGGCGGCGACAATTGCGTCCGACGCGCTACGACCGCGCCGCTTTCCCTTTTGGAGAGTTGTCCGACCATCCGAGGAATCGTCCAGCGATCCAGCCGACCAAACCCGAGAACGGTATGGGTGCGAGCGGCGCAAAGAGAAGAAGAGCAATGGCAGAGTCGGGATCAAGAAAACTCGGATAGGGGCCGAACCAGAGCGGCATGCTGAGCATGGCCTGAATAACGCCGATGCCTTGCCCCGCATCGAAGACATTGGAAACCGTCTCGGGAGCCAGGAAGAACAGCGGCACGTTGACAAAAGACATCGCGATCGCGGAAAGCCACATCGCGGACCGAGCCGATCCCGAGTTCGGTGACAGCCGGCAAGCCACGTACAGAGCAACAAATCCCCAGTTCATGACCGCGAAATCGAGGGGGAGCTGAAAAATGAATGACGAAAATCGATATCCGGATGGCCCGGGCTGTAACAGACCGGATTTGTAGCCAAGGTAGATAAGTGTAGCGACCACGCTTGGGCCGATGGAAACGATCAAGAACGCAATCAGAGGAACATGCGTCCAGGCGAGCGACCGACCGTCTGCGGAGACCGCGCGTCGTCCCTTGTAATACGCGAGCAATATCGCCAGCAGCATCACCGCGAGCGCTGCGTATTTAAAGCGGTCGGACATCAGGATCATGTGTCACGCTTGGCTCGAGCTGGGTCGACTGGTTCGGGCTGGCAATGTTCGAGGGCGGCACGTTCCTCGTCATTGCCGGGCTTGACCCGGCAATCCATCCATTTTGGCAAAGAGTTTTTTGAACGATGGATGCGCGGGTCAAGCCCGCGCATGACGCCTTCATTTTTCTCGACCGGTCTTCCTCCCGTCGGAACGGCTTCACCCTGCGATAGGAATCATGAGTGGTTGCTTCGCCGAACAAGGTTCAATCGGCAGCCCCTCCTTCGTCATGGCCGTCCCCGGACTTGATCCGGGGATTGTCCCGGCCATCCACGTCTTTCTTGCGTCATTGAAGTAAGACGTGGATGCCCGGCACAAGGCCGGGCATGACGGCACTAGGCGAGAGACCGATACGTCACTATCGAATAGCGATCGCGCGGCCTCAGCGCGGCTCGGCTTTGAGCAAGGCCTGGAGCTTTTCGCGCGGGACCTTGATGTCGACGCCCGCGCGCTCTTGCTGCAGCAGCATCGTGGCGCGGGAGTCGCGCTGACCCCACCCGCGGTTCCGCGCTTCCGTCATCTCGGCAATCGTCAGGCTGGCAAAGCGCATGGGCACGCCGCTTTCGCGGCCAAGCGCCGTCGCGAGCATGACGTCCTTCTGCGCCAATTCGAGCTTGAAGGCCGGCGTATCGAAGTCGCCGGGAAGAAAATGATCGGCCAGGCGATCGACGACATTCTGCCGGCCGAGGGAGCCTTGCCGCACCGCGCCGAACAAGGTCAGCGGATCGACGCCCGCTTTCACGCCGAGCGTGAACACTTCCGCCAGCACCATCTGGATGCCGTAGTTCGCGCAGTTGTGGACGAGCTTCGCGACCGTCGCGCTGCCGATGGCTCCGAGAAAACGGACCTGATCGCCGACCTGCTTGAGCACCGCCGCATGCGCATCGAACGCCGCACGTTCGCCACTGACCCAGATCGCCAGCTTCTTCGACGCCGCGCCCTTCGGGCCGCCGCTCACCGGCGCGTCGAGCATGGAAACGCCAACGGCTTTCAGCTCGCCAGCGAGTCGCCGCACGAGATCGGGCGAATTCGTCGTCATGTCGATGCACGTTGCGCCACGACGAAGACCGGCGAGAAGCCCCTGCTCGCCGTGCATCACGGCGTCGACCTCGGGCGGGCCGGGCAGCACCGTGAAGACGAGATCGGACGGGGCGGCCACTTCACGCGGCGTCGCCACCCAGGTCGCGCCCCGTGCAACCGTCGCGGCCGCGGATTCGCGGCTGCGCGTATGGACGTGCAAGGTGTGTCCGGCATCGATAAGATGTCCGGCGATCGGCCCGCCCATCGCGCCGAGACCTATGAAGCCGATCTTCATGACGTGATCCTTTCGTGAAGAGCCGCAGAGGGCCGCACTGCCCATCCATGCAGCAAGCGCATCTGCGATGCTCAGCGGGCGATGCGCCTCTGAGGGGCCGGCGTTTGCTCCTCGACCATGAGCTTGGCGGCGACGGCGGCGGCATTCATCACATGACGCCGGCAGGCTGCGGCGGCGGCATCCGCGTCGCGCCGCTTCACCGCCAGGACGATGTCGCGCAGCTCGGCGACGCTGAGCGCGAGGCGGCCGGGTTCCGCCAAGGTTTTGGCGCGCAGCATGGTCACGCGCCCGTGGATGACCCGCAGCATCTCGACGAGAACGGGATTGTGCGCGCCGGCGCACAATGCGGCATAGAACGCCGTCTTCACCGCCAGCCGGTTCTTTTGCTGCCGCCCCTTATAGGCGCGCTTGAGATCGGCAAAGGCCGTGTCCAGCGCCTTGCGCTCCTCCTCGCTCGCGCGCTCGACGAAAAGGCGCCCGGCCGTCTCTTCGAGAACGGCGCGCAGCTCGTAGATCGCCCTCGCCTCCTCCGGCGTATAGCTCGCGACGATCGGCCCGCGATGCGGGATGATCCGGATAATGCCTTCGGCCTCGAGCTGGCTCAGCGCCTCCCGCAGGAGCGTGCGGCTGACGTCGAGAAGTTCGCAGATCTCTCGCTCGACCAGGCGATCGCCGGGCTTGAAGCGCCCGTCAAAAATGGCCGCGCGCAGAGCCTCGACGACCTGCTTCTTGAGGGACACGATCGAGCGGATCACACGTAAGGTCGTCACAGTCCGGCTCCTCGCGACGTCCATCGAAATGACACCGGCGTAAGCTTCGCTTGCGCCGACGCCGCTATGACGCCGTTGCCGAAGGGCGCGACACCGGCGGCCATAGGCAAAAGGAGCTAGCGGAGTGAATTTGACATTCGCTACCTGCTTCGCAGCAACTCCGGCAAGCGAATGTCAAATTCAAAACTCCACTAGCAGCTCATATTTGCTAGTGGTCCTTTGATTCTAACATTTGCAAGAGCGCCTGCCGCAACGGGATGCAAATGTTAGAATCGGACCACTAGCGGATTGTATGACGATTATTGCGGGCGACCCGCGCAAGCGCAAGACGTGGAACCCGCATACCACGCGCCCAATCGGGATGCGCGCCTCACGCGGCGCTTGCAACGCGTTGACTTCACGGCCGCAGCGGTGGCATGGGCCAAGCTCGATTTCGCGCTCCGGATAGGAACTCGATGGTGAAAGGCGAAGCGGACGTGGCCGTGATCGGCGGCGGCGCGGCGGGCATTGCCGCCGGCCGCTATCTGCATGACGCCGGCCTCGATTGCCTCATCCTCGAAGCACGCCCACGGCTCGGCGGACGCGCATGGAGCGTCGAAGCCGCGCCGGGTTGCCGTATCGATCTCGGCTGCGGATGGCTGCATTCGGCCGATCGCAACCCCTGGAGCGATCTTGCCGCAGCGCGCGGCTTCGCCATCGACAAGACGCCGCCGCCATGGCGCCGCCGCTCCAGCAGCGTCGGCTTTCCAAGCGGCGGGCAAGCCGATTTCCTGCAGGCGATGACGGATTTTTACGAGCGCCTGGATGCGAACACGGGCTTGACCCGCGACGTTCCGACCGCGGATTTTCTCAACGTCGGCGATCGCTGGAACCCGCTCATCAACGCGATCGGCACGTTCGTCAGCGGCGCCGAACTCGACCGCGTCTCGGCGCGCGACTTCATCAACTACGACGACAGCGGCGTGAATTGGCGCGTCGTCGAGGGCTACGGCACGGCGATTGCGGATCACGCGCAGCCCGTCCCGGTCGTGTTCGACTGCCCCGTCACACGCATCGACCATAGCGGGCGGCGGATCAACATCGAGACCGCACGCGGCGCCGTCTCCGCGAACGCGGTCATCGTCACGGTTCCAACAGCATTGCTCGCCGCCGGCGCGATCGCCTTTCATCCCGCGCTACCGGACAAGGCGGAGGCCGCCGGCGGTCTTCCTCTCGGCCTCGCCGACAAGCTGTTTCTCTCGCTCGACGGCGCCGAAGACTTCGAGAAGGACAGCCGCGTGTTCGGCCGCACGGATAGCGTCGCGACCGGCGCATATCATCTGCGTCCCTTCGGACGCGCGCAGATCGAGGGCTATTTCGGCGGTACGCTGGCGGCCGAACTGGAGAAGGACGGCGTCTCCGCCTTCGTCGATTTCGCGACGCGCCAATTGGTCGATCTATTCGGCGCGGATTTCGCAAAGCGCATCGCCCCGATCAGGATGCACCTCTGGGGCCAGGACCCTTTCGCCCGCGGCGCCTACTCCTATGCGCGGGCGGGACAGGCCGGCGCCCGCGCGGTCCTCGCCGCGCCGGTGGACGAGCGGCTGTTCTTCGCCGGCGAAGCGTGCTCGGAGCATGATTTCTCGACCGCCCATGGCGCTTACCTCACCGGCATCACGGCGGCCAAGCAGGCCGTCGCGGCACGCCGACGCACGCCCGCATAATGGCGTGATCGCGCGATGAACCGTGCTATCGTTCGCTCATTCTCACGACAGGCTGTGACTTAATGAACGCGACCAAAACCTTTGACGTCATCATCCGCGGCGGAACATTGGCGACCGCCGCCGACACATTCGCCGCCGATATCGCCATTGCCGATGGGAAAATCGCCGCCATCGGCCGCGACCTCGGCGCCGCGCGCGAGACGGTCGACGCAGCGGGCAAGCTCGTCATGCCAGGCGGCATCGACAGCCACGTGCATATCTCGCAGCCTTCGGGTCCCGGCATCGTCATGGCCGACGATTTCGCCTCGGCGACACGCGCCGCCGCATTCGGCGGCAACACGATGGTGCTCCCCTTCGCGCTGCAGGAGAAGGGCCAATCGCTGCGCGAGGTCGTCAAGGCCTATCATGCGCAAGCCGACGGCGCCTGCTACACCGACGTTTCGTTCCACCTCATCATCGCCGATCCGACCGAGCAGGTGATCGGCCAGGAGCTGCCTGCGCTGGTCGAGGACGGCTACACCTCCTTCAAAGTCTTCATGACCTATGACGGCCTCGCCCTTTCCGACCTCGAAATGCTGAACGTGATGTCGGTCGCGCGCGAGACCGGCGCGCTCGTCATGGTGCATGCGGAGAACTACGACGCGATCCGCTTTCTGACCGATCGTCTCGAGCGCGCCGGCAAGACCGCGCCGCAATACCACGCCACGTCACGGCCGATTCCCGTGGAGCGCGAGGCGACGCACCGCGCCATCTCGCTCGCCGAGCTTGTCGACGTGCCGGTGATGGTCGTCCACGTCTCCAATCGCGAGTCGATGGAGGAGATCAGGCGCGCACAGCAGCGCGGCCTGAAAGTCTTCGGCGAAACCTGCCCGCAATACCTCGTACTCACCGAGAAGGACCTCGAAGGCTTGAACATGGAGGGCGCGAAATATGTCTGCTCGCCGCCGCCGCGCGACAAGGCGAGCCAAGAGGCGTGCTGGGAGGGCATCCAGCAGCGCGTGTTCTCGGTCTTCTCGTCGGATCATTGTCCGTTCCGCTACGACGATCCGCAGGGCAAGCTGACGCCGAAAGGGCGCACGAGCTTTCGCTGGGTGCCGAACGGCATTCCCGGCGTCGAGACCCGGCTGCCGATCCTGTTTTCAGAAGGCGTGAAGAAGGGACGCATCAGCCTCAACGATTTCGTCGCATTCACGGCGACCAACCATGCCAAGATGTACGGCCTCTATCCGCGCAAAGGCACGCTCGCGATCGGCGCCGACGCCGACCTTGCGATCTGGGATCCCGAGCGGAAGGTGACGATCAGCCAATCGCTGCTGCACCACGGCGCCGACTACACCCCCTATGAGGGCATCGCCGTCACCGGCTGGCCGACCTCGACGATGGTGCGCGGGAAATTCGTCGTGAAAGACGGCGCGCTTGTCGGCGCGAAAGGCGCGGGTGCCTACATTGCGCGCGAGAAGCCGCACTTGTAGCTTCCGTCCTCATCGCCAGATCAAAATGGATGAATCTTTTTTGTCATGGCCGGGCATAGCCCGTCGAAGACGGGCGTGAACGCCCTTTTGTCCCGGCCATCCACGTCTTTCTTGAGTTATTGAAGCAAGACGTGGATGCCCGGCACAAGGCCGGGCATGACGGAGCTAAGTGAGAGACTCACTGCAATCTAGTCCGCCGCCTCGAAGCGGATCGGGTGTGCGCCCTTGTAGAGTACGGCGCGCCCGAGCTCATAGACGCGCTCCGCACCGGACACGATCGTCAGGAAGTGATTGCCGGCCAATTGACCGGCCTTGCTCGCGAAACAGGTCGGCCCGTAAGCCAGCAGGATTTCCGTTTCGCTGACGCCCCCGGGATAAAGGATGATCTGTCCGGGCGCGGGATAGCTCGTCGCATTCTCATAACCGACACCGAAGTCGAGATCGCCCAGCGGCATCCACACCGCCTCTCCGCTCCAGCGCACATGCACGAGTTCGCTGATGAACGGGAGCGAGCGCACAAAGGCCGCACACGTCTTCGGCGCCGCTTTCGTCTCCAGCTGCGCGACGAAAGAGAACGATCCGGCGGTGATGTTCAGGCGCTGCACGACCCTCAGTCCCCTTTTACCCCAAAGCCCGTCGAACTGATGCCCAGTTTGACCCGCGCCTTCAACAAGCGAAATCGGCGTTCGTCACGAATTCATGATCTTGAACATAATTCATGTATGCGTACCATGCAGTGCTTGGCGAACCAATGCTACCACCGCTAGAAATCGATAGGCGCGGGATCGCTCCTCTGCAAGTTGCAGCCGGTTGAAGGTTTCGGCGTTCGAGGCCGGAAGGATTGTTCAGGACGGATTCATGGCGGGGCTGACGAGCGGCGTTGACGTTCAATCGGTAAAGTCGGGCGCGCGCATCCTCGACCTCATCGAACTCATCGCGGCGAAGAACACGTCGATCGGCCTCGCCGAGGTTGTGACCGAGCTGCGCATCCCCAAGAGCAGCGCCTTGATGCTGCTGCGCACTCTCGTCGCCAAGCACTACGTCGAACGCGAAGCGGACGGCCGCTATCGGCTCGACCGCGCTTACCGCGCCTCCAACAACGATTGGGTGGGCGGACGTCTCGCCGTCCTGCGGCGGATTGCCCGTCCGCTGATGGAAGAGCTCGGAAAGACGGTGCAGGAAACCGTCGTCATCGGCGCGCTCACGCCGGCGATCGACATCCACATCATCGAAAAGGTCCGCAGCCCCCGCCAGGTGCGCTACGACATCGAGGTCGGCGTCCCCTATCCCGCCTATTGCACGGCGATCGGCCGCGCCATCCTCGGCTTCTCCGATCCCGCCCTTGTCGATCATTATCTGCGCACGGCGGCAATGCCGAAATGCACGGAGAATACCGTCACGGACGCCGCAGCGATCCGCGAAATCCTTACCGGCGTGCGCGAGGAAGGCTACGCCATCAATATCGAGGAGCACATTCAAGGCGCGTCCTCGGTTGCGGCGCCGCTCTTGAATCAGCGTGGCGATGTTCTCGGCGCCTTGAACATCGGTTGCGTGACCGCGCATTTCCTTGCGAACCGCCAAGCCATCATCGACGAGCTGCTCGCAACGGCCGGTCGTATCAACGAGAAGCTCGAAAGCCTCGTCTGACCCGCAGCCGCGGTGCAGCGCCGCTTCGCCACTTTTCTTGAAAGTGTCGCCTTAACACCAATCGCGCCCCTTGCTCCGCTCATTCCCGCGCAAGCGGGAATCCAGAGTGCCTTGGCCCTGGGTCCCCGCTTTCGCGGGGACGAGCGGCGATGAAGTTGATCTAACGGAACGTCTCCATACCTAAGCCTTCAACAAGAGATCGAGATTGGCGTCGTCGAGCGGCCGCTTTCCGTCTTCGATCTCGTGGATCATCTCCACCAGACGCTTCAGCGTCGGACAGGCGACACCATAGCGCGCGCCGATTTGAACGATCGGCGCGATCTGAAAATCGACTTCGGTCGGCCGCTTGCGCACGGCGAGATCACGCCAGATGCCCGAATGCGTCTTGGCATTCGGCCGATTGAAGGTGACCATGGCATCGACGCTGCGCCGTGCATCGCTTTCCGTCGCGTCACCCATGAAGGCGGCCGGATCGAATCCGTTGAATCCGAGCGGTTCGATGTTTTGCGCGGCCGCGACACGTAGCGTCTCGCCGGCAAGCCGCCGCCACAACGGCAAGAGTTCCGGGCGCGCGAGGCAATCGGCGATACCGAGCTGCCCGAGCGCCTGCGCGAAGAGGAGCGAGGCATAGGCGAGCTTGCCCCAGAGATAAGAAAATATCCGGTCGGTGACGATCGCCTCCGGCTCGAAGTCCTGGAAGACCTTGTGCAGCGCCTCGAGGCGCGGCGTGATCTTGCCGTCGAGTTCGCCGAGGACGACGGCGCCGCGGTTGCCATAGAGAATCTCGCCGGGCCCATGCCAATCCGCGCCGAAATTGATGAACGCGCCCATGGTATGCCGATGTCCCAAGGCTTGTTCGATCTCAAGCTCGCACAGGCCGTTCTGCAGCGACAAGACATAACCATCGCCGGCGAGATGCGGCGTCAGCTTGGCGATCGCGTCCGCCGTGTGCTGGGACTTCACGGCAAGATAGATGTGTGACCACGTTCCTGTCACGTCCTGCGGCAGGAACGCCGGCACTTTGACCGTGAAAGCATCCACCGGACCTGTGATCTGCAGGCCCTTGTCCCTGATCCGCGCGACGTGTTCGGGGACGATATCGACCAGCGTGATGTCGTGCCCCGCTCGCGCAAGATATGCGCCGACGGTGCCGCCGATCGCGCCGGCGCCCCAGATCAGTACGCGATCGGCCATGTCTTCTGCCTCATAACAACCTCTTCTTCCTCATAACGACCTCTGCAAAGAACAACGCCGTGAGTCCGTCACCGGCTTTCGGAGCGGATGAGCGGACGCCCCGTCAGGAATCCACCGTCGACGGCGATGCACTCGCCATTGATGAAGTCGGCATCCTTCGAAACGAGGAACGCGATGGTGCCGGCGATATCTGGCGCTCGTCCGGTCCGTCCGCGCGGGATCATCGTGAGGTAGTGGTCGCGATAAGCGTCCGACACTTGATCCTTGCGCACTTCGATCAATCCCGGCGCGACGGCATTCACGCGAATGCCGAGCGGGCCGAGCTCTTGCGCCGCCGCTTTCGTGAACATCACGACGCCAGCCTTCGAGGTGCTGTAGTGCGAAGCCCCGACGCGCGCTGAAAAGGCCGCGGCAGAGGCGAGATTGACGATCGCCCCGCCACCCGCTTCGCCGCGCAGGCGCGCAAACACCTGCGTGCACAGGAAGGTGCCGCGAAGATTAACCGCCATCACCGTGTCCCAGGCCTCGACCGGCATATCGAGGAGCGCGTGGTCCGGATAGACGCCGGCATTGTTGACCAGCACCTCGGGCAGGCCGAGATCGCCGGCGACGGCCGCGAAAACCCTGACCACGTCGTCGGCCGAAGAGACGTCAAGCGTATAGGCCCGCGCGGTCGTTCCCTTCGCATCCAGCGCCTGCGCGACCGCTTGTGCCGCCTGACTGTCGCGGTCGGTCACAGCGACGGCATAGCCGTCGCCATGAAGCCGCTCGGCCGTGGCGCGGCCGAGGCTGCGTCCGGCCCCAGTTACGATGGCGACCGGTCCTTTTGTATTGTTCATTGATAGAACCACCTTATGGAGACGTGATTTCGCGGGTCCAGCGCTGCGTCCACTGCGGACGCACCGTCGTGACGTAATCCCAGTCGGCCGGCTTGAGCTTCTCGAGCACGCCCTCGCCTACGGGCAGCTTGGCCGCAACGTCCGGAGGCAACTTCACCTCCTTGTTGACGGGCGCAAGATAGGTGTAGCGCGCGTTCGCCGCCTGCGCTTCGGCGCTGAGCACGAAGTTGACGTATTTCTGCGCGGCCTCGAGGTTCTTCGTGCCCTTGGCGATGCCGATGGTCGAGTCGATGATGTAGGCGCTCTCCTTCGGGATCGTCCACGCGAGCGGCGCGCCGCCGTCGATGGCGGCCTGGCCGCGATCGGACGTCCAGCTCGCCATCACCACGTCACCTTGCGTGAAGAGCTGCGCAAGCTGGGCGTGCTGTGTGTAGAACGTGAGGATATTCGGCTTGAGCTTCTTGAGGAGATCGAAGCCCGGATCGACGTTCTTCACGTTGCCGCCGGCCATGTCGGCGGCGGTAAGCAGGAAGAACGCGCCGTGCGAGGTCGTGATATCAGGGCATGCGATCTTGCCCTTGTACTTCGGATCCCACATCACCCTCCAGGAATCCGGCTTCTGCTTGACGACGTCCTTGTTGTAAACGAGCGCCTGCGCGACATACATGAACTTGGTGTAGGGGTCGCCTTTGATCCGGAACTGCGGATAAAGCTTCTCCATGTTCGGGATCGCGGAGACATTGAGCGGAGCGTAAAGGCCTTCCGCATTGGCCTGCGCCGCGCCGACTTCATCCATCATGATGACGTCGATCTTCACGTCGTCCTTCTGCGCCCGCATCATCGCCACGGTCTGCATCGTCAGACCGGTTGCGATCTTCACCTTGATGCCGGGATTGGCTTTCTCGAAGGGCTCGATGACGCTCTTCTTCCAGCCCTCCTCGAATGAGCCGCCATAGACGATGACGGTCAGCTCGGTTTGAGCCAACGCCACGCCCGTGCTCAATGTGCAGGCGAAAATAGCGGCCAGCGCCGCGGCGCATCGCTTAGCAAACATATCATCCTCCTCTCTTGTTTCCCCCAAACAAACATCGGAAACCTATGGCAGCAAGCGCGCGTCCTGCCGCAGCCAGGAGAGGCCGACGCGCTCTCCTTCGGCGTATTCACCGCTTCCGGCGCGGTTCGGCCTCTGCACCACCAGACTGTCGCCCGACGGCAGCGTCACCAGATATTCGACGAGACTGCCGAGCTTCGTGACGCGCGCGACTTTGGCCGTGATCCCATCCGCGCGCTCGGCGGATGCGATGTCGATCTTCTCGGGCCGCAACGACAGCACGATCTCGCTTCCCTGCGGTACCGGCCCATCCGGCAATGGAAAATCGAAGCCGCGCGACGAGCGAAAGCGCCCGTCCACCACGCGCCCCGCAATGAGGTTCGCGGTGCCGATGAAGTCGGCGACGAAGCGGGTCCGCGGCGCATCGTAAATCTCGGTCGGCGCGCCGCTTTGCTCGATGCGCCCCTCGTTCATCACGACGATCCGGTCGGCGATCGTCATCGCCTCCTCCTGATCGTGGGTGACGAAAAGCGAGGTGATGCCGACGTCCTTCTGCAGGCTGCGGATCTCGTGACGCATCTGCACGCGCAGCTTGGCATCGAGATTGGAGAGCGGCTCATCGAACAGGAGGAGCTTCGGCCGCAGCGCCAGAACGCGCGCCAGCGCGACGCGCTGCTGCTGCCCGCCGGAAAGCTCGCGCGGATAGCGCTCCTCGAATCCCGAAAGTCCGACGAGTTTCAAGGCGCCGGCAATACGCGAGGGAATCTCCATTGCCGGCACATGGCGTGCTTTGAGGCCGAACGCGACATTGCCGCGCACAGTCATGTGCGGAAACAAGGCGTAGCTCTGGAAGACCATGCCCATGTCGCGGCGGTTGGGCGGAAGGTCGGTGATATCGCGGCCGCCGACACTGATGGTGCCGGCCGTCGGCGCGACAAATCCCGCAACCATCCGCAGCGTCGTCGTCTTCCCGCAGCCCGACGGTCCGAGAAATGCGACCATCTCGCCATCGCGCACGTCGAGATCGAGGTTCTCGACGGCGACGGTCGCGCCATAGGCCTTGCGCAGTCCTCGAAGTTGAAGATCGCTCATCGTTTCACTTGTGCCGAATGGAGAGGAAGCGCGCATAGACCGGAACGCCGACGACCATCCAGGCGACGATCAGCAGCGTCGCGATGGCTGAGATGGTCGGCGCACTGGAATATTCGACGAAGGTGTAGATGCGAATCGGCAAGGTCTGCATGCCCGGCCCGGCGAGAAACAGCGTGATCACAAGCTCATCGAACGAGAGGATGAAAGCGAAAACGGCGCCGGCAAGCACGCCGGGGCGGATCAGCGGCAGCGTGACCTGAAAGAATGTACGCCACCACCCGGCGCCAAGATTGCGGGCTGCTTCCTCGACCGCCGGGTCGAATTCGGAGAGGCCGGCCATCACAAGGCGGATCACGAAGGGCGTTGTCACGACGCTATGCGCGATGACGAGACCGATGAACGTGCCGGATAGCCCGACGCGGCTGTAGAACACCAGCAGCGCAAGGCCAAGCACGATCGTCGGGAACAGGATCGGCGACAGCATGACCATGGTCAGCGCTTGCTGGCCACGGCCGCGCCAGCGCGTCAGGGCGAGCGCGCTCGAAGTGCCGAGGATCGTCGCAACGCTCGTGCTGGCGATCGCGAGCATGGCGCTGCGCTGCGTCGCTTCGGTGAAGTCGCTGCTCGTCAGGAACTGATGGAACCAGCGGAACGTGAAGCCGACGGGCGGGAAGACGGGATAATTCGTTGTCGTGAAGGCCGTTGCCACGACGATGATCATCGGCGCCAGAAGGAACAAGCCGACCAGCAGGTTGACGATAAGCAGGATCATCGCGCGCCCCTTGTCGACCGGCCCGCAAGACCGAGCACGATGCCCAAGATGCCCAAAAGAACGACGAGCAGCACGAATGAGATCGCCGCGCCGAACGGCCAGTTCAAGAGCGCAATGCCCTGCTGGTAGATCAGCGTCGCCATCACCGGAATGCGCGGGCCGCCGATCAGCGACGGCGTGACGAAGGCGGAGATCGCGAGCGTGAAGACGAGGATCGATCCCGACGCGATTCCGGGTAGCGAGAGTGGCAGTGTCACCTGGAAGAAGATGCGCGCGGCGCCCGCCCCGAGATTGCGCGCGGCGTCGTAGAGCTGGCGGTCGATATTGAGTAGTGCCGCATCGAGCGCGAGAATCATGAACGGCAGCAGCACCTGAACGAGCGCAATCACAATCCCGGTCATGCGGTACATCATCGGGATCGGGCTCTCGACGAGGCCCATCGCGAGCAGCGTCTTGTTGATGAAGCCGTTGTTCGAAAGAAGGATCATCCACCCGAAGGTGCGCACGACTGCGCTCGTCAGCAGCGGCACGAGAACGACGAAATAGAGGACCGCCCGCTTCCATCCCCGCAGTCGCGACAGCGCATAAGCGAACGGGAAGCCGAGAACGAGGCACCAGAACGTCACATAAAGCGACATCAGGAGCGACCGCGCGAGAATATCGAGGAAGAAAGGATCGGTCAGGAACGAGCGATAATGCGTCACCTCCCATGTCGGCAGGATGCCGCGTCCGCCCGCTTCGTAGCCGTGAAGGCTCATGGCGCCGAGTACGCCAAGCGCACCCGCCATGAACAGCAGCAGCCATACGACGTTCGGCGCCGCCAACAGCAACGGCGACCAATCACGCCGCTCCGGCCGCTCGATCGCGGTCTCCTGCGCCGTCAACATACTCATTCAGGCTCGGCCTTCTTCACAGTTCCAGATCGCGGCCGGCGCAGCCGCGCTGCACAATCAGTTCACGTATTGACCGCCGTCGACGTCGATGACTTCGCCGGTAATGAAGTTCGGCGACACCGTCGCAAGGAACACGACGACTTCAGCGATGTCCTCGGGCGCGCCAATGCGCCCCAGCGGGATGGCATCAAGAATTTCCTTCTCGCGGCTGTCGAACAGCTTGCTGGTGAGCGCCGTGCGGATCGAGCCGGGACAGATCGCATTGACCGTGACGTGCGGTGCGAGCTCCTTGCAGAGCGCGCGCGTCAGGCCCAGAACGCCCGCTTTCGCCGTCACATAAGCGAAGCGGCTGACCGCATTCGGGCTCGCGCCCATATGCGCGCTGACCGAGGAGATGTTGACGATGCGCCCGCTCTTGCGCGCGAGCATCGCCGGCGCGACCGCCTTGCACCAGGCGAAGACGCCCTTGAGGTTGATGGCGATGGTCTCGTCGTATTCCTGCTCGGAGATGTCGACGAGCGTCTTGGGCTGCGACACGCCGGCGTTGTTCACCAGCACGTCGATGCGGCCGAACCTGTCGAGCACCGCTTGTCCGCCGGCGAGGACGCCTTGAAAATCGGCGACGCTCCCCGGCAACGTCATGGTCTCGTTCCCGAGCGCACGGATTTCGGCTTCCGTCGCCGTGAGCTCCTCGCGCAGGCGGTCGGCCAGGACAATCGCGAAGCCCCGCTTCGCCAAGGCGACTGCGGAGGCGCGGCCGATGCCGCGCGCGGCACCGGTGACGACCGCAACAGGGACGTCAGCGGCCATCGGCCTGGAGGACGCTTGGCCGATCCGCGAGCCGACGCCGACGAATGCGCAGGCGGGTGCGCGCGCGAAATCCCATTCCTGCCGTCTGCCCGACCCGTCGCATCAATTGGCCCACCGATTTTTCGCATGCTGGGTCAATCGGATGGGCAAGTCAATCGGATCGTTCACAAGCGCGAATGACGGTCACAGCTTTGAAGAGACGGGCGCCCGGCCGTCGCCGGCGCCAGTTTCCGATTCCCGCGCCTTTAGCTAGATTGGGCGGGATTCAAGGCGCTCGAAACCAGAACGCGCCTCAGGGAAGGAATGTCTCCATGAACCGTCACCTCCTCGTCGCCGCCGTTTGCGCGCCGGCGCTCCTCGCGGCGGCAAGCGCATCGGCCAAGACGCTCGTCTATTGTTCCGAAGGCAGCCCCGAGAACTTCTATCCAGCCATCAATACGACCGGAACGTCCTTCGACGCCAATCACCAGATCTACAATAAGATCGTGGAATTCGAGCGCGGCGGCACCAAGGTGGTGCCGGCGCTCGCCGAGAAATGGGACATCTCTGAGGACGGCAAGACCTACACGTTCCACCTGCGCAAGGGCGTGAAGTGGCACAACACCAACAAGAACTTCAAACCGACGCGCGACTTCAACGCCGACGACATCATCTTCTCGATCGAGCGGCAGTGGAAGGAGTCGAACCCCTATTTCAAGGTGACGAGCTCGAACCACACCTACTTCAACGACATGGGGATGCCGAAGCTCATCGCTTCGCTCGACAAGGTCGACGACTACACGGTGAAGTTCACGCTGAACCGGCCGGAGGCGCCGTTCCTCTCCGACCTCGCGATGGAATATGCCGGCATCCAGTCAAAGGAATATGCCGACGCGATGCTCAAGGCCGGAACGCCCGAAAAGATCGACCAGGACCCGATCGGCACCGGACCGTTCTATCTCGTGCAATACCAGAAGGACGCGATCATCCGCTACAAGGCCTTCCCGAATTACTGGGCCGGCAAGGCGAAGATCGACGACCTCGTCTTCGCGATCACGCCGGACGCGTCGGTTCGCTGGGCAAAGCTGCAGAAGGGCGAATGCCACGTGATGCCCTACCCGAACCCGGCTGACCTCGACGCCATCCGCAAGGATCCGAACGTCCAGTTGCTCGAACAGCCAGGCCTCAACATCGGCTATCTCGCCTACAACACGAAGAAGAAGCCGTTCGACGACTTGCGCGTCCGCAAGGCCTTCAACATGGTGATCAACAAGAAGGCCATCATTGACGCGGTCTATCTCTCGACCGGCGTCGCCGCGATCAATCCCATCCCGCCCTCGATCTGGTCGTACAACGACGCGGTGAAGGACGACCCTTACGATCCGGAGGCTGCGAAGAAGCTCCTCGCCGAAGCTGGATTCCCGAATGGCCTCGAGACCGACATCTGGGCGATGCCGGTTCAGCGGCCGTACAATCCGAATGCGCGGCGCATCGCCGAGCTGATGCAGGCCGACCTCGCCAAGATCGGCGTCAAGGCCGAGATCAAGAGCTACGAATGGGGCGAATATCGCAAGCGCCTGCAGAACGGCGAGCACCAGACCGCAATGTTCGGCTGGACCGGCGACAACGGCGACCCGGACAACTTTCTGCACACCCTCCTCGGCTGCGACGCCGCGCAGCCGGGCGGCGGCAACGTCGCGAAATGGTGTGACAAGACGTTCGACGATCTCGTGACGAAGGCGAAGGTGATCAGCGATCAGGCGGCGCGCACCGAGCTCTATAAGAAGGCGCAGGTCGTCTTCAAAGAGCAGGCGCCGTGGTTCACGATCGCCCATGCCGTGCAGTTGAAGCCGGTGCGCAAGGAAGTCATCGACTTCAAGCTCTCGCCCTTCAGCCGGCACACGTTCTACGGCGTGGACATGAAATAACGGGATCGCAAGAAATCGAGAGAGGCCATCAGCCTCTCTCTTTTTATCTAGACATAGTTACACACTGTGTTTATATACAGAAACTTGGCGGCAGGAGGCGCACGTGTCGAAATACGATCCCTTGAAGCAATACCTAGAAAGCCGTCGCTTTGAGGAGGTGCCGATGACCTTCTCAGAGATCGAACGCGTGCTCGGCTTCAAACTCCCTGAAAAGTCACAGCAACATCGTGCATGGTGGAGCAACAATGCGTCCAACAGCGTGATGACCAAAGCCTGGCTCGCGGCTGGTTATAAGACGGAACGCGTCGACCTCGCAGCGCGCCGACTCGTATTTCGACGCGCTGCGCATGTGCGAAATCAGCCAAAAGCATTCAAGTCCGCCTCGGACCTGCGGTCTCCTCGTTCATCGGGTCGGAATAACGGAACGACCCACCCTCTATTCGGGGTTCTCGCCGGTCTCGGCAAAACGGCTCCCGGTGTGGATTTGACCGAGCCTGTCGATCCGGACTGGGGCCAGGCCCATGACTGAGGCTGGATTGCTGCTCGACACACACGCTGCGTACTGGATCGCCAACGGTGAGCCGATCGATCCGGAGGCTGCCGACTTTCTGCAAAAGGCGAATGACGAAGGCTGGCCCGTGTCTGTCTCACCCATTACGGCTTGGGAGATTGGGATGCTGGTCGCACGAAAACGTATCAGCCTTGCGATCTCTCCGTTCGATTGGTTCAATCGGCTACTCGATCTCGGCGGAGTGACGCTCGCTCCGATGTCTCCATCAATTCTTATCTCGTCCAGTTTTCTTCCCGGCGATCCGCCGCGAGACCCCGCGGATCGCATTATCGCGGCAACGGCCCGCGAAGGCGACTATCGTTTGATCACCCGCGATCGCGCATTGTTGGACTACGCCCAGATCGGACACCTGCGCGCACTCCGCTGCTAGCGACGGTTGTCCTTTTCGCCCGCGGTATTAACGTGTCGGCATGATCCGCTTCATCCTCACCCGGGTCAGTTTGATCATCCCGACGTTCATCGGGATCACGCTCGTTGCCTTCTTCCTGATCCGTCTCGTTCCGGGTGATCCGATCGAGACCATGGCGGGCGAGCGCGGGATCGACCCCGCCCGCCACGAAGCGCTGCGGCACGAATACGGCTTCGATCGCCCGATCCTGGTGCAATACGCGGTCTATATCGGCCGCCTGTTGCACGGCGATCTCGGGAAATCGATCGTCACCAGCGAATCCGTCCTGACCGAATTCAAGTCGCTTTTCCCCGCGACGATCGAGCTCGCTGTCAGCGCCATCCTGTTCGCGCTGATCATCGGCTTACCGGCCGGCATTCTTGCGGCGGTGCGCCGCAATTCCATTTTCGATCACGGCGTGATGGGCGCTTCCCTCACCGGCTATTCCATGCCGATCTTCTGGTGGGGACTCCTCCTCATCCTTCTCTTTTCGGTGCAGTTGGGATGGACACCGGTCTCCGGCCGCATCGCTGTCCAATATTATGTGGAGCCGGTGACCGGCTTTCTTCTCATCGATAGCCTCTTCTCCGACGACAAGGGCGCGTTCCTCTCGGCGCTGTCGCACCTTCTCCTGCCGGCGATCGTGCTCGGGACTGTGCCGCTCGCGGTGATCGCCCGCATGACCCGCTCGGCGATGCTTGAAGTGCTCGGCGAGGACTATATCCGCACCGCGCGCGCCAAAGGCCTTTCGCCGCTGCGTGTCATCTCCGTGCATGCGCTGCGCAACGCGCTGATCCCGGTCGTAACCGTGATCGGCCTCCAGGTCGGCGTGCTCTTCACCGGCGCCATCCTCACTGAGACGATCTTCTCCTGGCCCGGCGTCGGCAAATGGCTAATCGAGGCGATCAACCGGCGTGACTATCCGGTGCTGCAAGGCGGAACGCTGCTCATCGGCGCGGTCGTGATGAGCGTGAACCTCCTCGTCGATCTGACTTACGGCCTCATCAACCCGCGCATCAGGCACACGCGATGACAACGGAAGTCCTTGACGCGCCGACGGCCGCCGCTCCAACCGCGACGGCGCCGCACGCCTTGCGTGAATTCTGGAGCTATTTTTCAGCGAACAAAGGCGCGGTCGCGGGCTTGGTGACGATTATCGCCGTCGTCGCGATCGCGGCTCTCGCCGACGTCATCGCGCCGCATTCGCCCGTGCTCACCGACAGCAGCGCCTTTCTCAAGCCGCCGGCCTGGCAGGAGGGCGGCTCGCTGACCTACCCGCTCGGCACCGACGCCATCGGCCGCGACATCCTCTCGCGCCTGATCTACGGCGCGCGCCTTTCGCTCCTCATCGGCGTCGCGGTCGTGGCCTTGTCGATTGCGGTCGGCATCGTGCTCGGTCTCGTCGCCGGCTTCGCCAAGGGCGTGACCGAGATCGCCATCATGCGGACGATGGACATCATCCTCACGCTGCCGAGCCTCCTCCTCGCGATCGTCATCGTCGCCATCCTCGGGCCCGGCATCATGAATGCGATGCTCGCCGTCGCCGTGGTCGTGCTGCCGCATTACGTCCGCATTACGCGCGCGGCGGTGATTGCCGAAACCTCGAAGGATTATGTCACGGCGGCGCGGGTGAGCGGGGCTGGAACCTTGCGCCTGATGTTCAAGGAGGTGCTGCCGAACTGCGCCGCGCCGCTGATCGTGCAAGCCTCGCTCGGCGTCTCGACCGCCATCCTCGACGCGGCGGCGCTGGGTTTCCTCGGCCTCGGCGCGCAGCCGCCGGCGCCGGAATGGGGCACGATGCTCGCCGACGCGCGCGAGTTCGTGCTGCGCGCCTGGTGGGTCGTGACCTTTCCCGGCCTCGCCATCCTGATCACGGTGCTCGCCTTCAACCTCCTGGGCGACGGCTTGCGCGACGCCTTCGATCCGAAGCTGAAGCGCTGACCATGCCGCTCCTCGACGTCCAAAACCTGTCCGTCGAATTCCCGACCGCCAGCGGCGTGCTGCAGGCCGTCGACGGCGTGAGCTTGAAGCTCGAAGAGGGCGAGGTCCTTGGCGTCGTCGGCGAGTCGGGCTCGGGCAAGAGCGTCACCATGCTCGCGCTGATGGGCCTCGTCGCCTATCCCGGCCACGTCAAGGCCGACCGGCTCGCCTTTGGCGGACGCGATCTTCTCGCGATCTCCGATGGCGAGCGGCGAAAGCTGACGGGCAAAGACGTCGCCATGATCTTCCAGGAGCCGACAACGAGCCTCAATCCGTGCTTCACGATCGGCTTTCAGCTCGCGGAGACGCTGCGCTTACATGAGGGCATGGACGCGAAGGCGGCGCGTCGCCGCTCGATCGCGCTCCTCGAGCAGGTCGGCATTCCAGCACCGGAAAGCCGCCTCAAGAGCTTTCCGCATCAGCTCTCCGGCGGCATGAACCAGCGCGTCATGATCGCCATGGCGATTGCCTGCAATCCGAAGCTTCTTATCGCCGACGAGCCGACGACCGCGCTCGACGTCACCATCCAGGCGCAGATCCTCGATCTTCTTCTCTCGTTGCAGCGCGAGCGCGGCATGGCGCTCGTCCTCATCACCCACAATATGGGCGTCGTCGCCGAGACCGCGCAGCGCGTCATGGTGATGTATGCGGGACAGATCATGGAGGAACGCGACGCCGCGTCCCTCTTCCAGGCGCCGCAGCATCCCTATACGGCCGCCCTTCTCTCGGCGCTTCCGGAGCGCAGCGCCAGCGGACAGCGCCTCGCCACCATCCCCGGCGTCGTGCCCGGCCTGTTCGACCGGCCGCGCGGCTGCCTCTTCAGCCCGCGCTGCACTTACGCCACGGAACATTCGCGCGAGGTGCGCCCGGCGCTGCGGCCCTGGCATGGCGGCCAGATCCGCTGCCATTATCCTCTCGGCGACCCGCATCGCGAGCGCGCGATGGCGGCCGACGCGCCCGTTGGCGCGGAGGCGGCGTCATGAGCAAGGTCGTCGAAGCCGAAAAGCTCACGCAGATCTATCCGATCTCGCGCGGCATGCTGCGTGAGCCGGCCCGCCTGCATGCCGTCAACGGCATCTCGTTTTCAGTCGATGCCGGACGCACCCTGGCGGTCGTCGGAGAATCCGGTTGCGGCAAGTCGACCCTCGCCCGCATGGTGACGCTCATCGAGCAGCCGACCTCCGGGCGCTTGATGCTTGATGGCGTCGACGCCGTTTCGCCGCCGGCTGGCGAACGCAAGCGCCTGCGCCGCACCGTACAACTTGTCTTTCAGAATCCTTACGGCTCGCTCAATCCGCGCAAGAAGATCGGCGCGATCCTCGAGGAGCCGCTGGCGATCAATACGGACCTTCCCAAGGCCGAGCGCGAAGCGCGCGCACGCGCCATGATGGCGAAGGTCGGCTTGCGGCCGGAGCACTATAGCCGCTATCCGCACATGTTCTCCGGCGGCCAGCGCCAGCGCATCGCCATCGCCCGCGCGCTGATGCTCTCACCGAAGCTCCTCGTCGCCGACGAACCCGTGTCCGCGCTCGATGTCTCGATTCAGGCGCAGGTGCTCAATCTTCTCGCTGACCTGCAGCAGGAGTTGGGTCTCGCCTATCTCTTCATCTCGCACGACCTCGGCGTCGTGCGCCATATCGCCCACGACGTGCTCGTGATGTATCTCGGGCACGCCGTCGAGCAGGGCCGCAATGACCGTATCTTCGCGCGCCCGCTCCATCCCTATACGCAGGCGCTGCTCGCAGCGACGCCGGGCATTTTGGGCGTCAAGCGCGAACGCATCGTGCTCAAAGGCGAGCTCCCCTCGCCGCTCGATCCGCCGAAGGGCTGCGTGTTTTCGACACGCTGCCCTTACGTGACGGACCGCTGCCGCGCGGAACGCCCGCCGTTGCGCCCGCTCGATGAGCGGCTTGTGGCCTGCCACTACGCGGAACGCTTTCTGAACGCCGAAGCCGCCTAGAGTCTTTCACATTTTGACGGAAGCATATCTGGCGTTGGCGAAGTAGTTGCTGCATTCGTGGGGTTCGATTGCGGCGACGAGATCACCGATGTGACGCCAAGTGTCGGGGATTGTGCGTTTTTGCGCTATCCGCATCCAGTGCTTGATCTTGGCGAAG